>JBHELY010000025.1:0-41197 GCA_046262815.1 Chthoniobacterales bacterium
CCTTCACACTCCTTTACCAGGGTCACGCCCAGGTCGTCTCATCCGATCCGGCGAATAATTTCCTCACCCACGACTTCGACAGCTGGCGCGACGTTTCGGCGACGGCGCCGGACCATGAAGTGGTCACGACCATCTCGTGGAAGATTCGGGTGCCACGCGTGATCGTGCTCCTGCTCTTCGATCGGCTGCCGAAGAAGGAAGTGAAATTTACCCGGCACAACGTTTTCGAGCGTGACAAGAACACCTGCCAGTATTGCGGCAACGTTTTCGAACGAACGGACCTGAACCTCGATCACGTCCTGCCGCGGGATCGCGGCGGCCTAACGAGCTGGGAAAATGTCGTCTGCTCCTGCATCGCTTGTAACACGCGTAAGGGAAATCGTCTCCCACACGAGGCGCGCATGACTTTGATCCGCAAGCCGAAGCGGCCGAAGTGGCGACCGTTCGTGCACGTGACCTTCAGCTCGCAGCACCACGAGAGCTGGCGGCACTTCGTCGATCTCGCATATTGGAACGTGGAGCTGAGCGATTAGCTAAGGCCGCAAGGCATTCACAATCGGCCCCGGAAAAATTCCGAAGAATACTATTGCGCCGATCATGGCCGCCATGGCGAGCCGCGATATGCCACTGACCGGAACGACGCCATCCGCGCTCGGCGCTTCCCAATACATCGCGCGGACGACTTTGAAGTAATAGTAAAACCCGCACGCCACCGTCACGATGCCGACGACGATCAGCGTGATCTGATGGTGCGCGACGGCTGCGTTGAAGATGTAAAATTTGCCAAGGAAACCGGCGGTGAAAGGAATGCCGGCGAGCGACGCCATGGCCATCAACATCGCGAAGGCGAGAAACGGCGACCGCTGCGCGAGGCCATTGAAGTCTTCGATATTGTCTCCGGTTTGTTTGGAGACGACGACGAGGACGGCGAAGCTGAGGACCGTCATGAGCAGATACGCGACGAGGTAATAGACAATTGCTTCACCAGCGAGACAGACCACGCCGATCAGCAGGTAACCGGCGTGCGCGATGCTCGAGTAAGCGAGAAGACGCTTGAGGTTTGTCTGCGGCAGCGCGGCGAGATTGCCGTAGATGAGAGTTGCCGCGGCTACCAGAATCAGAAGCCGCTCCATCTGCGGCATGACGAGAAACGGCTGGAGAACACGGATCAATACGACGAAGCCGGCTGCCTTTGATCCGACGGAAAGAAACGCTGTTACTGGAGTCGGCGCGCCCTGGTAAACATCCGGCACCCAGATTTGAAACGGGACCGCCGCGATCTTGAAACCAAGCGCGATCAGCACCAGCAACATCGCGAAGAGTGCCGGCCCGGTTTCGACGCCGGGACTCGTTAGCGCGGCCGAAACACGAGCGAGATTTGTTTCACCGGTCACGCCAAAAATCCAGGTGATCCCGTAAACGAGGAAACCCGTCGAGAGCGCGCTAAGGATCAAATATTTCACCCCCGCTTCGAGACTGAACGCGTTCCGCCGCATGAACGCGACCAGGACGTAGAACGACATCGTGACCAATTCGAGCGAGACGAAGATCATCACGAAGTCGATCGCGGAGGCCATCCACATCAATCCGGCGCAGGTGAAGACCGGCAGCGCGAAGAATTCGCCGAGCCCGGCCTGGGGTGAAGTGGCGTGAATGGAATCGCGCACGACCGGTGCGTAATCGATCATCATCGCGAGAACGAGGATGGTGGTGACGAGCGAGAAGCGTTTGAAAAAAATCGCGAGCGAATCGGCCGTGTAAAAACTCCAGAAGCCGGTATCGGCCACTTCGGTTACCTGTGGCACCAGAAAAAAACTGGCCACGAAGACGGTCGCGAGGCCGAGCATCGCCGTGTAGGCGAACGTCCGCTTGTCGATCTGGGCGGCGAACGTTTCAAAAAGAAGCACGAGCACTCCCAGGACGAGCACCGCGATTTCGAGACTGGGCGCGACGATCATCATTGCTTCGCGGCGAAATAGGTTTTGAAGGTTGGCGTCACCAGTTTCACTAAGGTTTGCGGGAAGAACCCGAACCAGATCGTGATCGCGACCAGCAGCCCGATCGGGACGCGGAGGCCCTGGCGAAGATCCGTCACCGCGCTGAGCGATTCGCCCTGCGATCCCATGAAGACGGCGCGATAAGCGCGGAGCATGTAGACGGCGGACATGACCACGCCCCAGAGTCCGAGGAGAGTCGCAACCTGGTAAATGGTGAACCGTTCCGGATTCGCGCCGTTGCGGAAGGTGCCGAAGAGCACCATCACTTCACCGGCGAAATTCGAGAAGCCGGGCAGACCGATCGAAGCGAATGCCGCCAGGCCAAAAGCGAATCCGGCCAGCGGCATCAGTTTGCCGAGACCGCCCAAATCCTCGAGGACCAGGGTGCCGGTTCGTTGCCGAACTTCTCCGGCGAGCGCGAAGAGCAACGCGATCGATATTCCGTGCGCGAAAATCAGGACAGCCGCGCCGGTTGTTCCAACGAGCGTGCCGCTCGCGATCCCGAGAAAGATGTAGCCCATGTGCATCACGCTCGAGTAACCGAGCATCCAATCGAGGCGCTTCTGCGCGATCGTCACAAGGCCGACATAGATGATGTTGCCGAGCAGCAGGTAGATCAGGAGCGTGTTGTATTGCTGCGCGCCGGCGGGGAGAAGCGGTAACGCCAGCCGCAACAAACCGTAGAGCCCGAATTTTTTCAGGACGCCCGCATGCAACATCGCGGCAGGCGCAGGAGCGGAGGCGTACGCTTCCGGCGCCCAGGTGTGAAACGGGAAAAGCGAAACCAAAATCCCGAAGCCGAATAACAGAAGCAGGAAAATATTTCCCTGCGCTTTCGCCGGAATCAGGATCGCCGATTTTTGCAGGATGCGAAAATCAAAGCTGCGCGCGGTTTCTGGAACAGCGCGATAAAGCATGATCAGGCCGAGTAATAAAATGAAACTGCCGGTCGCGAGATAGATCGTGATCTTCCAGGCGGCGACCACGCGATTGCCGCTGCCCCAGATTCCGATGAGCAAGAACGTCGGAATGAGCGCGAGCTCATGAAACGCGTAGAAGAAAAACAGATCGAGTGACGCGAACGCGCCCATCGCGCCGGCGGCGATGAAAAGGAGGCACGCGTAAAACGCGTTTCGATGTTGCGCGATCTCGCCGGTGAACCAGACAGCGGCGAAAGTAACGAGCGCGGTGAGAAGCAGCATCATCAGGCTCAATCCGTCGATGCCGAGGGCGAAATTGATGTTCCAGTCATCACTGACGGAAAACGACGTCACCATTTCGTAAGCGCCGTGCACGTTGCCTTCGAACCCGAGGCACAGCAGCAAGGTCGCGGCGAGCGTAATTCCAGCCGACCACAGCGCGGTGCGCCGCGCCGGAGCGCCGAGCAGGATCGCCAGCGCGGCCGCTATCGGAAACAGAACTACGAAGAGCAGGATCATCGGAAAACGGTGAAGTAGATGAGACAAACGATGCCGAGGCCAAAGAGAAACGCGTAGGCCTGAAGGTTTCCGACTTGGAACAGGCGGAGGACCGAGCCGATGCCCCACGTCGTCGCGCTTGCGCCGCGGATGGCGGCGCCGTCGAGGATCCACCGATCGAGAAACGCGCTCAGTTTCGCCAGCAAGTCCTGACTCGCGCGGATCAGGAACGAATAGAGTTCGTCGAAATAAAAGCGCTTTCGGAACGGCGCGAGATTAATCGGGTCGGAATCGCGTTGGCGATAAACGAAGATCGCCAGGATCGCGCCCGAGAGCGCCGCGCCGAGCGCCAGCGCCGGGACAAGCCAGCCCGTTTCTTTCTCAGTCGGCAATTGGACAAACATTCGTGCAACGAAACTGAATCCGGCGCCGAAGGCCGGGATCGCGAGCAGAATGAGCGGCCCGATCATTACCCACGGCGCTTCCAAACCGGCGCGCGCGCGATCGCTCCGCGGTTTGCCAAAGAAAACGACAACGACCAGACGCAGCATGTAGAACGCGGTTAGAAATGCGGTCGAAAGCGCCAGCCAAAAAATCGCGCGATCCTTTTCGTAAGCGAGCGCAAGAATCGCGTCCTTGCTGAAGAATCCGCTGAACGGCGGCAGGCCGATGAGCGCGAATGTCCCCACGAGAAAGGTGAGGAATGTGATCCCGAGCCGGCCCGCGAGTCCGCCCATTTTCCAGATGTTTTGCTCGTGATGCAGCATCACGATGATCGATCCGGCGCCGAGGAAAAGAAGCGCTTTGAAAAACGCGTGAGTGAAAAGGTGGAACATCGCCGCCTGCCCCGAGGCGAGGCCGACCGCCATGATCATGTAACCGAGCTGGGAAAGCGTCGAGTAGGCGAGGATGCGCTTAATGTCATTTTGCTGCGTCGCGATGAGCGCGGCCATGACTGCGGTGATCGTGCCGATCCACGCAATAACCCAGAGCGCTTCCGGTGATGCTTCGATGAGAAAACCAATCCGCACGAGCATATAAACGCCCGCGGCCACCATCGTCGCGGCGTGGATCAAGGCCGAGATCGGCGTCGGACCCTCCATCGCGTCCGGTAACCAGACGTGGAGCGGGAACTGCGCGGATTTACCGACCGCTCCGCAGAAAATTAACAACGCGGATATCCCCAGGAACCCCGGATAACTCGTGATCCGCGCCAGCTCGTGGTTCATCTCGCTGAAAACAACCGAGCCGGTGGCGACCCACGCCATCAGAATTCCGAGCATGAATCCGAAATCGCCGATTCGATTTGTCAAAAACGCTTTCTTCGCTGCCTCAGCGGCGGAATCGCGCTCGAACCAATGGCCGATGAGCAAATAACTGCTCACGCCCACCAGTTCCCAAAAGATGAACATCATCACGAAATTGTTCGCGACGACGATGCCGAGCATCGAGAACATGAAGAACGACAGGGCCGCGAAGTAGCGCGACTTGCCCGGATCGTCTCGCATGTAGCCGAGCGAATAAACGTGGATCACCGCGCCGACGCCCGTGACGAGGAGCAGCATCGTTTTCGCGAGATCGTCGAGAACGAAACCGATTGGGACGTAGAAAATCGGTTTCAGATCGATCCACGTCAGCTCGACTGGCTGGATGTTTGGCGTCGCAAAAACGACGCAACTCATCGCGAAGCTCGCCAGGACCGCGACGACCGAAATGAAGCTACTCAGGCCGGGCCGCGATTTCGTGAACAGAACGATCAGCGCCGCGGCAACCAACGGCAGAAGCAAAATATACCAGGGCAACAATTCGCTCGACAGCATGGCTCAGAATTTCAACGTGTTGATGTCTTCCACGTGGGTTGTCTGCCGCGCGCGATAAAGCGCCACGATGATCGCGAGACCGACTGCGACTTCCGCCGCGGCGACGGTGATGATGAAGAAAACGAAGACCTGCGCGTTGTAATTCGGCAGTCCATCGGTGACGCGGAAACGCGAGAACGCGACGAGCGACAGGTTCGCCGCGTTCAGCATGAGCTCGAGCGACATAAAAATGATGATGATGTTCCGGCGGAGAAGCACGCCGGCGAACCCGATCGTGAAAAGCATTCCGCTGACGATGAGATAATGGCCGAGCGTAACCATCGCCTAACGAAGCTCCCTTTTGCTCAGCACGACGACACCGATCGTCGCCACCAGGACGAGCACCCCGATGATTTGAAACGGCAGATTGAAATTGGTGAAGAGCAATGCGCCGATGTTATGGACGTCGTCTGTTTTCGCGGTCAACGCGGGGAACGGCTGTTGCGCGGCCTTCAGTTGCCCCACCACGAAATAGATTTGCAGGAAGAAAACGATGGCAACCGCGCTGCCGCCTGCGACCGCCACGTAGTTGATCTTTCGCAGTCTCTCCGCGCGCAGATCGAGCAACATGATGATGAAGAGAAACAGCACCATTACCGCGCCCGCATAAACAAGGACCTGGATGATCCCGATGAAAAACGCATCGAGCGACATGAAGAGCGCCGACAATCCCATGAAACAAATCACCAGGCTGAGCGCGCTCGCGATCGGATTCCGGTTGAGAACGACGGCTGCGCCAAAGACGAGCATCAGGAAAGCGAAAAAGTAAAAGAGAAACGGATTCATTTCTTTTCGTTCCACTTCAGCACGACGCCGTGCATGACGCCGCCGATCTCGAGCAGCTTTTCCTTGTTATGGACCATGTCCGCGCGGGTGAAGCCGGTGATCGCGTAGTCTTTGCGGAGATAGATGGCCTGCTCGGGACAGACCTCCTCGCACATCCCGCAGTAGATGCAGCGGATCATATCGATGTCGAATTCGTTCGGGAATTTCTCGACCTTGGCGAACTTGTCGTTAGGCAAGAATTCGCCCGGGACTATTTTGATTGCCCTTGGCGGACAGATGAATTCGCAAAGCTGGCAGGCGACACAGCGAACGCGTCCCGTCTCGTCCTTCACCAAGGCCGGGGCGCCGCGATAATACTCCGGCAAATTGCTGTCCCATTTCTGTTCCGGATATTGCATCGTCACCTTGGTCCGGCCGAAGAGCATGTTCTTGAAATGGCGGAGCGTGATCGCCATCCCGCTCAGGATCGCCGGCAAATAAAGCCGCTCGCGCAGATT
Source organism: Chthoniobacterales bacterium (assembly GCA_046262815.1). Classification (GTDB taxonomy): domain Bacteria; phylum Verrucomicrobiota; class Verrucomicrobiia; order Chthoniobacterales; family UBA10450; genus AV80. The sequence continues at coordinate 6,558 of JBHELY010000025.1, forward strand.
CAGATTTGGACGTCGGACGGTAATTGCCATGGTTACGCGGGGAAGTAAGCGAGAAGAATCGCCATCAGGAAAATGTTCACGAGCGCGATCTCGAAAAAGAAAACCCAGCCCAGTCGCATCAATTGGTCGTAGCGGAAACGCGGCAAGGTCCAGCGCACCCAGATAAAAAAGAAAAGCAGCGCCGCGACCTTTGAGAAAAAGATGAAGATGTTCATCAATCCCCAACCCCAGCCGTGGGAACCGTCGGGCACCCACGGAAAATGCCAGCCGCCAAGGAAGAGCGTCACGACAATCGCGCTTCCTGTGATCATCGCGATGTATTCGCCCAGGAAAAACAGACCGAACTTCATCGAGCCGTATTCGGTGTGATAGCCACCCACCAGTTCTGTTTCCGCCTCGGGCAAATCGAAGGGCAACCGGTTGGTCTCGGCGAACATCGCGATCATAAAAACGACGAAGGAGATAAACATCGGAATGGCGAGCAACCATTTGTGGAGATTGCCCCAGTCGCCGATGAAAGGCGCGATGAGCCAGCCATTCTCGATCTGGTAGCGGACGATTTCAGTCAGCCGGAGTTGTCCGATGAGCATGAAGACCGGAACCACGGCCAGGCCTAACGACAGCTCGTACGAAATCATCTGCGAGCTCGAGCGCACGCCGCCGAGAAACGGGTACTTCGAGTTCGACGACCAGCCGGCGATGACAATTCCGTAAACGCCTAACGACGCGATCGCAAAGACGAAGAGCACACCGACGTTGATGTCGGCAATGACCATCGGAACGCCGAAGAGCGTGCTGCCAAATGGAACGACGGCGAGCGTCGTAATCGCCGGGATCATCGCCAGACAGGGCGCGAGCCAGTAATAAAACGTGTTTACGTGCGCCGGCGTGAAATCCTCTTTCAGGAGAAACTTTGCGGCGTCCGCGATCGGCTGGAACAATCCGGCGGGGCCGACGCGATTCGGTCCGAGCCGGTCCTGGATCAAGGCGCTGATACGTCGTTCGGCGTAAACTGTGTAGTTCATAATGCCGAGCACAACGGCGAGCAGCGCCACGATTTTGATAAGGGATGAAAAGAGAAACGCGTAATCCATTTAGCTCGTTTGCAAAACCTGCACTCCGAGATCGCCGATCTTGCTCAGGCTCAATCCGGCGAGCGCCTGCACGGACTCACTCATTTGCTTGAACACATCTTCGATGGTGTAGATGCCGTTGCCGCCCGAGTAGGCTTGGATCAGATCGCGCAGAATCTCCCAATCATCTCGCGCCTGGCCTGGCCCGCGGATGGCTCGATTCAATCGCTGGAGCCGGCCCTTGCCATTGATCATCGATCCGCGTTTCTCGGCGAAACCAAAGGAGGGCAGCAGTGCGGTGGCTGCCTTGGTGGATTCGTTTTGAAGCAAATTCATCACGACGAACGCCGGCAGCGAACTCAATTGCTGCGGCGTGAGTCCGATCTCGACCACGTCTTCACCGAGCGCGACAAGGCCGCGAATTCGACCTGAGGCGACGCCATCAACGATGTCGCGTAATCGCGCGCCGGGATAATTCGTTAGGCCGAGGAGCCGCGCGCCATTCGTGTTTGGGTTGCGATCGGCGCTGAGTAGAATGTCGTCGGACGGCCCGGTGTGCGGAACAATATCCATTAAATCCGTGCCGAGGATCGTCGCCAATTGCCGGGTGAGCCATAGCTCTTCGTTGGTCATGCGGCCGGATGCGATGATCGCAATTTCCCAGCCGGTGAAATGTTTCAACTGCGCCGCGGCGTGCGCGATCGCGGTGTTCCAATCAGCTGGAATCAGTTTGTCGCCCGAAAGAATTTCCGGCTGGAGTAGCCGTTTTTCCGACTGGAGATAATCGAAGTTGAGTCGACCGTAGTCGCACATCCAGGACGAATTAACTGCATCGTTCTCCCGCGGCGTCTGCCGATAAATGACGTCTTCCCGCGTCCCGATGACCGTGTTGCAACCGGTCGCGCAGCTCGTGCAAAAGCTTTTCGTTTCCTTCAGGAACCAGACTCGCATTTGGAAACGAAAGTCGGAGGAGGTGAGCGCACCGACCGGGCAAATGTCGACGGTGTTCAGCGAATAATTATTTTCGAGGCGCTTGCCCGGATGCGCGGTGAGGACGCTGTGACTCCCGCGATCGACGAACCCAAGGACGTCGTCCTGCGCGATCTCCTGGCAAAACCGGATGCAGCGCGAACACAGAATGCAGCGCTCGTCGTCGAGCGTCACCCGCGGACCGAGCTCGACGTTCTTCGGTTTCTTCACCTTGTTCTCGAGAAACCGCGAATCGGCGCGGCCGTATTCGACGCTGAACTCCTGCAACCGGCATTCGCCCGCCTGATCGCAGATCGGACAGTCGAGCGGGTGATTGATGAGGAGAAATTCCATCACGCCTTTGCGACATTCCTGCGCGAGCGGCGAATCGGTGCGGATTCCCATTCCTTCGGCGACATCCTGCGCGCAGGAAATTTGTGGGCGCGGCATCCAGTTGATGATCGGCTTACCGTCCGCGCCGAGCTCTGGTTTGCGGTCCGGCCCCATTTTCGGCAGCCCCATTTCAATCAGGCACATCCGGCAGTTGCCCGGCGAGCTTAGTTTCTTGTGATAGCAATACCGCGGGACGTAACTGCCGGCCTGCTCGCAGGCCTCAATCACGCGCGTACCCTTGGGAAACTCATGCCAGACCCCGTTGATCTGGACGTTGACCATCTGCGCTGTAGCTGTTTCCGCCATTAGCAAATCGTAATCGTGCTCGTGCTCCTGCTCGTGATCGAACCCGAATCAGATCGAGCATGAGCACGAGCACGATTACGAAGTTTGGTGTTCATTAAATTCTTCCGGCGACTCCGGCCTTTTCCCATCCCGGATCGCGCGGAAGCGGAGTCGCGAGGATAGTTGGTTGGTCGATCAATTCTTCCGGCGTGTATTCCGGCGGCATCGGTGGCGGAACAGGTTTCTGCGCGCGCGCGGCGAATTCATTGCGGAATTTTTCGACGAAACTTTGGGTGGGCCACGCGCACGCTTCCCCGAAGGCGCAGATGGTCCGGCCCGCAATGTTGTCAGCGACGGTTTTCAAAGTGTCGGGATCCTGCGTTACACCGCCGCCGAGCAGCATGCGGTCGGTGATTTTCTGCATCCAGAGCGAGCCTTCGCGGCACGGAGTGCACTGGCCACAGCTCTCGTGAGCGTAAAATTCGTTGATGTTGTTCAGCGTCCAGACCATGTCCCGTGAATCGTCGAGGACGATGACGCCGCCGGAACCGGCCATCGATCCGGCCGCGGCAAGCGAATCGAAATCCATCGGGATGTCGTAGAGCGAAACTTCCTGGTCGGCCATTGAACCGTCGGACTGCTTCAGTTTGAGTTTGAAACGCTCATCGGCGCGCAAAACTTTCGCGGAACTGCCGCCGGGAATGACGGCTTTGATTTGCCGTCCGTAACGCGGACCGCCCGCCATGTCGTAAATGACCTGGCCCATGGTCACGGCGCCGACTTCGATTTCAAAGTAACCAGGACGTTGCACATCGCCGCTCACGCAAACGATGCGGGTGCCGGTATTGTTGGGCCGACCGAGGCTGGCGTATTTGCCGCCGCCCATCTCGATGATGTGCTTTACGTGGCAGAGCGTCTCGGCGTTGTTCACGATTGTCGGGCACATGTAGAGGCCGAGCACGGCGGGGAAATAGGGCGGCTTGATCCGCGGATACGCGCGCTTGCCTTCGAGCGATTCGATCAGCCCGGTTTCCTCGCCGCAAATGTAAGCGCCCGCGCCGCGATGGACGTAAATCTCGACGTCGAACCCGATGCCGAGCATGTCGCGTCCCAGAAAATTTTTCTCGCGCGCTTCTTCGATCGCGCGTTCGAGGATCTTCGCGCCTTCGGGAAACTCGCCGCGAATGTAGATGTAGGCGGTCTTCGCGTTCAGCGCGAAACAGGAGATCAGGATTCCCTCGATCAATTGATGCGGATCCTGATGAATGATGTAGCGGTCCTTGAACGTCCCGGGCTCCGATTCATCCGCATTGCAGATCAGGTAAACGGGCTTTTTTTCGTCCTGCTTGATGAAGCTCCACTTCACGCCGCAGGGGAAACCGGCGCCGCCGCGGCCGCGCAAACCGGAAGTCTTCACTTCGTTCACGATTTCCGTGCGCGACATCGTGATCGCTTTCTTCAATTGCTCGTAGCCGCCGTGGCGCAGGTAGCAATCGATGTCGGTCGTGTAGTCGGAGCGGCCGATGTTTTTGAAAATGAGGCGATGCTCGAGAGGGTGAGGGGAAGGCAAGTGATCAGTGATCAGTGATCCGTGATCAGTGACGAGTGCACTCGCATTTTCAGGCCGCACGTTTTCAATCAATTCGTCCTGCACCATGCAGACTGGCGCGGTCCCGCAGCTAGCGAGGCACTCGACGAACTCGATGCTGTACTTGCCGTTGTTGCTCACCGAAACCGGAGTGTGCATTCCGTTGTCGTCGTGCTGCCGAACGATGCCGGCGGCGGCGCAGGCGCGTTCCATCACCTGATAACTGCCGGCCATCGCGCAGCTGAGCGTCCGGCAAACGCGAATGTGCGTTTTACCCGCGGCGGCCTGGCGAAACATCGGATAGAACGTAACCAGCTCGAGAATATTGATCGGTTGCAGTTCCAGTTTTGCCGCGATCCAGCGCACGCCTTCGTCGCTGATGAAACCGAATTCCTCCTGCCACAAATGCAAAAGCGGCATCGCCGCGCTCCGTTTCCGATCGGCCGGATAACGCGCGATTGCGTCATCCATTTTTCGCTCGAGCTCGGCCGAAATGCGTTTGTTCGTCGGTTCCACGGCAAACAACGCGCTCAGTTATTCGGACAACGTGCTCGCCTTCGACTGCACTTTGTCGTCTTTGAAAACGATGGTGACGGATTCCTTGCCCTGCACGTAAACGTAAGTCGTCTTTTTCAGCAAGACGAAATCTTTCGTGTCGATCGTGGTCGGCGGGCCGAGGATCGATTCGACCTGTTTCTTGGCCATTCCTTCAGCGACTTCGTCCACGTTCGCTTTCGTAATCGTCTTTGACGAATTGCAGGCGGAAAGGGCCAGCGCCACGGCGCAAATGACGAATGACGAATGACGAATGACGAATGAATGACGAAGCCCGAATGACGAAACCCGTCGGGTCGTCATGGCATTGCGTGTCGTCGCCATTTTTTCGTCATTCGTCATTCGTGCTTCGTCATTCCAATCATCTGTCGCATTCGCCCATCACGAAGTCCAGACTACCGAGCACGGCGACGACGTCGCTGAGCGAACAGCCGGGCAAAAGTTCGGGCAGGATGCTGAGATTCACAAACGAAGGCGCGCGAATTTTTAGGCGGTGCGGCACGCCGCCGCCCTTGCTGTTGATGTAGAATCCGAGCTCGCCCTTCGGGTTTTCGGCGCCGAAGTAGATTTCGCCCGGGGGCGCGTCGAGGCCTTCGGTCACGACAATGAAATGGTGGATCAGCTCCTCCATCTTGGTCATCACGCGCGACTTTGGCGGCAACATGTTTTTCCAATCGGCGACGTTGATGGGGCCCTCGGGCAGTTTCTCAATGACCTGTCGCAAAATACGCGCGCTTTGCCGCATCTCTTCCACGCGAACAAGGTAGCGATCGTAACAATCGCCGGCGCTGCCGACCACCACATCGAAATCGTATTTCTCGTAGTCGAGGTACGGATGTTTGCGGCGCAGATCGTGTTCGACGCCGCATCCGCGCAGGTTAGGGCCCGAGAGCGCGTAAGCGATCGCGCGATCACGCGGAATCACCCCGATGTCGCGGGTGCGATCGACGAAAATGCGGTTACGCGTTAACAGCTTGTCGACTTCGTCCAGCTGCGGAATGAAATCGTCGAGAAATTTCTCGAGCGCTGGGATGAACGTCTCCGGCAGATCGCGGATTTGGCCGCCGACTCGCGTATAGGAGGTGGTGAATCGCGCGCCGGTCAAAAGCTCAAACAGATCGTAGAGTTTTTCGCGCTCGGTGAATGTGTAGAGAAACACCGTCATCGCGCCGAGATCGAGGGCCATCGCACCGAGCGCAAGCAGGTGCGACGAGATCCGCGCCGTTTCGCAGCAGATGACGCGAATTGCTTTGCCGCGCGGCGGCAAATCCCAGCCCATCAGCTTCTCGACGGCGAGCGCGTAAGCGACGTTGTTCGCGAGCGGCGCGAGATAATCGAGCCGGTCGGTGTAGGGAACGAACTGATTGTACTGCATGTTCTCCGCGATTTTTTCGTCGCCGCGATGGAGATAACCGACGTCCGGGATCGCCTTCGTGATGATTTCGCCGTCGAGTTCGAGGACGAGCCGCAACACGCCGTGCGTCGCCGGATGAGACGGCCCCATGTTGAGAACCATCTTTTCGCCGATGTCGCCGAGATTTTCGCGCAGCTCCGCATCGGCTGCGGCGACACGCGTCACCGGATCTGGAGATTCGATTTCGCGCGTGGAAAATGCCATGGCCAGCCCTCGGTTTATGCTGGCGAGAGGGGCGCGCGGCGCAAGCGCAAACTGGTCCCGCCATGCGGGACCACCACCCCGGGCGGCGGATGGGGCTTCCGCCGCCAGAACCCGCGCGATCGTTTGGCGGACGACCCGCGGTTAACTAACCTACCTCAACTGCACCCAATACGGGCGGTCGCCGGGGAGGAGGCTCTTTACCCGATCCTGGGTTTTGAACGAGACTAACTCGACCCGGCCTTTGGAGATGTCCGTAGGCAGGACCGAATCAGGGCTCAGGCGCCATTGCATGGCTGCGTTGCGCGCGAGCTCATCCAACGCGGGATGGCCGCTGCTTCGCAGCACGTTCGTGCTCGTGACGCGGCCACTTTTGTCCATCGTCAGAGACAACATGACTGAACCATTGAGACCTTGAATGTAGACACCGAATGGGAGATTCGGTTCTTTCTTTTCAAGCCATCTGGCATTGGCCGTTGCCAACGGCAATGCGACGAGCAGCGCAATTATCGCAAGCGCTGCTTTGCGTGCGTATTTCTGCATGGAGAAAGTATTTTGTTTGCATTACAAAAATGCAAGCTTAATCACGCGAGTTGCGCAGAGCAGGCGGGGAAACTACTAACCTAACATGGCAAAAAAGATCGCGCTACTATTTGCGGGACAGGGAGCGCAAAGCGTCGGGATGGGCCGCGAGCTGGCCGCGCATCATCCCGCGGCGGGCGAATTATTCCAGCAGGCCGACCAGATTCTCGGTCGATCATTGAGTGGAATCGCGTGGAACGGGCCGCTCGAGGAATTGACGAATACGTCGAACTGTCAGCCGGCGCTCTATGTGCACGGGTTTGCGTGCCTGGCGGCGTTGCGAAGTGCGGCTGGCGATTTTCCAATTGAAGGTGCGGCCGGCTTGTCGTTAGGCGAATGGACTGCGCACGCGGCAGCGGGAACGTTCGATTTCGGGACCGGGTTGAAACTCGTGGAAACGCGCGGTCAGTTGATGGACGCAGCTTGTGCCGCGACTGCTGGCGCGATGGCAGCAATGATCGGTGCGGACGAGAATGCTGTCCGCCAACTCGCGGCAGACACCGATGTCGACGTCGCGAATCTCAACGCGCCGGGTCAGATCGTGATTTCCGGCGAGAGCGCGAAAATCGAGCTTGCCGTCAGTCTCGCGAAAGAACACGGCATCCGCCGGGCAACGCTGCTCAACGTTGCCGGCGCTTATCATTCGCGCCTGATGAACAGCGCCTACGAACAGCTCGAAGAACCGTTGCTCGAAGCGACGCTGCAGGCTCCGCGTTTTCCCGTTATGAGCAACGTGACCGGCGCGGCCGTTGAAACTCTGCCGGAGATTCGGGCGGCGTTGCAGGAACAGATCACGAGCACGGTGCGCTGGACCGATTGCATGCAGAGCCTGCTCGATCGCGATTGCGATTTCTTCATCGAGCTTGGTCCGGGCGAAGTTCTCGCTGGCTTGCTGCGACGAATTCAGAAGGACGTGCAGGTTGTCAGCGTGAGTGATCCGGCATCCGTCCATGCTTGTGTGGAAAAGTTGCGCGAGGATTAACGGATGACATTACAAGAACGGATCGATGCCGACCTGAAGGACGCGATGCGCGCGAAAGAAGCGGGGAAGCTTTCTGTTCTTCGCGGGTTGAAGTCGGCGCTGAAATACGCAGCGATCGAGAAAGCGGATGCCGGTTTGGACGATGCCGCCGCCGTTCAGGTGATTCGCAAACAGGTGAAGCAGCGTCAGGATTCGATCGAGAGTTTCGAAAAAGGCGGACGGCCCGAGCTGGCGGCGAAGGAAAAGGGAGAGCTGGAAATTCTCAATGCTTATTTGCCTAAGGGATTGAGCGCGGAAGAACTTTCCGCGCTGGTCCGGGAAACGATTGCCGAAGTAGGCGCGACCTCGAAAGCGCAAATGGGCGCAGTGATGAAAGCACTGCAAGCGAAGGTTGCGGGTCGCGCGGATGGAAAAACGCTGAGCACAGAAGTGCAGAAACAGTTGGGATGAGATGTTAAGCGCCATCATCGTCGCTGCTGGCAACAGTCAGCGGATGGGGTTCGACAAACTGCTGGCGCTGCTTGGAGATCGACCGGTTCTCGCGCATACGATCGATGCATTCGAACGAACCGCGTCGGTTTCGGAAATTATTTTGGTCGCACGCAAGGAACGCGTGGCGGAATTCGAAGAACTCGTCCGGCAACACTTTTTTAAGAAAGTCCGATGCGTCATTCCGGGCGGAGAGCAACGACACGATTCCGTCCGCGCTGGATTAGCCTCACTCAGCAAGGATGCGACCTTCGTCGCGGTGCACGATGCGGCGCGGCCGTTAGTCACGCCGGAGCAGATCGAACGCGTGTTTGAATTGGCGCGTCTCGATGGCGGCGCGGCGCTGGCGGAGCCGATCACGAACACGCTCAAGCGCGCGGACGAAAACTGCGTGGTCACCGGCGGTGTCGCCCGCGAAAATCTTTTTGCGATGCAGACGCCGCAAATTTTTGCGCGCGACCTGATCGAGAAAGGCTATGCGGCCCTGGCGGCGAACAACATCGCCGTGACTGATGAAGTGTCCGCTGCCGAACAGATCGGGGCGAAAGTCGTTCTCCTGCCTAACGAGGAGTGGAACGTGAAGATCACTTACCCGCGCGATCTGGTCCTTGCTGAGGCTGTCCTCGCGCGTCGCGGTTAGACTTTCATCGCTTCCGGGATCTCCCCGACGAGATCGACGATCGCCGTGATATCGTTGGGGCGAAACGCGCGGCCGCGTTTCAATTTAGTCGTCGGAGTGATTTCGCCGGCGCGGAGAAGCTGGCCATTTTTCCAGATCCAGGCTTCCGAGTTGTAGGGACCGACCCGCCGCGGATCGCTCCAAGTATGAATCGAAACCAATTGCGAAGTCACGGCGGCGGCGATGTGCATGGGACCACTGTCGACGCTGATGACGAAACGCGCGGCGCGAATCAGCCAGATCAGTTGGAGCAGCGTGGTCTGGTTCAACAGGTTCACGCAGTTCTCCGGCACTGCGATTTTGCGCGAGGATTTACCGACGATGACGACCCGGATGGGATCGAATGCTTCGCAGAATTTTTCCACGATGGAAGGCCGCAACGACTTGCGGTTCCCGCGCGCGAACGGATGGAGCAGGACGAAGGGCGGGAACGGATCGAAGCGCGGCAACGGATCGCCGCTTGGTAATGGGAACCGAAGCTCGCCGACCGGCGCGCCGAACGCTTCCGCGAGTTTCAGATAGCGATCGACGGCGTGCGCGCGGCGATCGACTTTCGCGGTCCGCTTGTAAAACAACCGCGAGCCTTCGCGGCCATCGCTCATTCCCCATAGTCCTCGCGCGCCGCTTATTTTTCCGATCAACGCGCTCCGCAACAATCCTTGAAAATCGAGCGCGACATCGGGCCGCAGCGAACGCGTCTTCCTTAGCCATGGCCAAAAAGTTCGCGGCGCATTCAGGGCGGCGAAGTCGCCGCGCGGAAAAATGTGAACGTGATTCACGTCCGGATTGCCGCGCAGTAACGTCGCCCACTCGGGGTTGATCACCCACGTGATTTCTGCGTTCGGATGCGCCGCACGAATGGCCGCCACGGCCGGCAGCGTGTGGACGATGTCGCCGAGCGAGCTCGGCTTGATAACGAGAATGGACTTGATGTCAGCGGCCAAGTTTCAAGCGCTCCGCGAGCAGGCGCGGCAAACCGGCCTTGATGATCTTTTCCATCGCCGTCGCAACGTCGTACTTCACCCGGCGCTGTTCGACGACGTTTTTGTCCGCGTGGAAAATGCAATAGGCCGCGCGCCAGTCCCCGTCGCGCGGCTGACCGACACTGCCGGTATTGATGAAAAATTTTTTTGTTGGCTCGATCATGAGTTGATCGGCTTTTACGCGCTTGACCCCGTCGTCACGAACGAACGCGCCGGCAACATGGGTGTGTCCGAAAAAACAAATCGTGGTGTGCTGATAGGTAAAGCTCGGGACGGCGTCGAGGGTGTTAAAGACATAGTCCCAACGCTCCGGCGTATCGAGCGTGGCGTGGACGATGGTGAAGTCGCGAACCTGGCGAGTAAACGGAAGGCTGCGTAACCACTCCTTGTCCGCCGCCGTCAATTGTTCGCGGGTCCAGTTGATCGCCATCTCGGCGAGCGGATTGAAATCGCGGGACGATTCCTCGAGCGACGCCTGTTCGTCGTGATTCCCTTTCACGACCGGGCATTGCAGTTTCTGAACGATCTCGACGCACTCGTGCGGGTTGGCGTTGTAACCGACGACGTCGCCGAGACAAACGTAGTGCGTGCACTCGCGTTCACGCGCGTCGGCCAGGACGGCCTCGGTCGCTTCGAGATTCGCGTGGAGGTCGCTGAGAATGGCGATGCGCATGACAAAGAAAGCGGCTTCGCCGCTCTTAGTCGGGTATCCGCTGATCTGGTGGAATGTCCAACTTAATTTCGAGCTCCTTGAGGCGGCGAAGCAACGTCGGCAGCCGCTCCTGCTCGCCGCGATCGTAAAGCGCTCGCAGCTGGACGTACGCTTCGGGTTCGCGTCCGGGACACTGCGCCAATTCGTAAGCGGCGAACCGCTCCGCATAACTGTGACCGCCCGGGAGCGCGGCCGCCTTCGCGAAAAATTCCGAGGCATGCGCGTGGTCTTCGTATTTGTCGCGATAAAGCCGGGCCAACGCTTCGTAGAGCTCGGGCCGGTCCGGATTATTTTTGATTCCGCGCTCGAGGAAATCCTTGCCGAGGGCGAAATATTCACGCGCGGCTTTTAGGCGGAGGGCCTGTCGCGGTTGATGCGGGTCGTTCATCGCCGCTGTGCTCGCGTTCCAGGCCATGTGCCACGCCGCCATGTCCCAAAATAAAATCGCGCGCGGCTGCAAGGTCGTGACTTGGCGAAACAAAAAGAGGACGCGGCCCCACTCAGTCCGTTCCCACGCGACATGCGCCTGGATGAAGACTGCGTCGGCCACCAGCGAGCGAAATCCACTCAGCGCCGCGACGAACCCGAGCTGACCGAGTTGTTCGCGCAAATCGAGGTTGAAATCGACGGCGCGGAAATGCAAACGGCGATGGGTTTCCGTCAGCTGATGTTCCAGCGGCGCGCGAGCCGCGCCGAAGAGCAGAATGGCGAACAGGAGAACCAGGACGCGGCTCATAATTCTTTCCGAAAAAAAGCGGCCCAGGCGAGCGCGAGATAAAACGCGGTGTAGAACAAACCCATTGCGAGAGTCTTCAAAAGAAGCATCAGCGGAACGGCGTTTCCGGCGACGACGTCGTCGGTGAGGTTAAACGATTGCAGGTCCGGAAAAAGAAGCGCGACGGCGGCGAGAAAAGTTTTCGTGAGCCAGCCGGCGCTGTTGGTTTGCATCCAGTATTCGCGCGCGATCGGCTGGAGATGGCCGATGAAATAGACGAACGCCATCACGATGGTGGTGAAGATCGTGCTGGTGGCGAACGTCGAGATAAAGAGCGTGAGCGCGGCGAGCAGACAGCCCTTTGCATAAATCACCGCGATTCCGGAGAAGAGGTTAGGGTTGAACGCCGCCGCGCGGACGAGGCGCAACGCTTCCGCGCTTTGTTCCGCCGGCGCGGCACTCATTTGCCGCGCGGTCTCGCTCAGGACGCTTTGCTCGCGCAGCGTGAGGACAAGAAAGAAAAGTGCGCTCATCGCGACGAGACTCAGGGCGAGCAGCAACAGGACGCCGAATAGTTTCCCGGCGAGATACTCGAAGCGCGAGACTGGTTTTGCCAGGACCGTATAAGCGGTGCGATCCTCAATTTCCTGCGGCAAAAGCCGCGCGGTGGCGAGAATGGCGAGGAGCGACGTGAAAAGGCTCATTGCCCCGAGCGCGATGTCTTTCAGGACCTGGAATTCCTGTTGGAACGTCATTTGCGCCATGAAAACGGAGCTCCCGATCAGGAGCAGCGCGAACAAGAGGAGAACGTAGAAAATCTTCAGGCGCGTCAGGCCCGTAAAAGTGTTGCCGACGATTGCGCCGAGTCGGCCTAACGAGAAGATGCGATGAGTGCGATTATTCATCGACGTGTTTCTCGGGCGTTTCGGTGGCTTCGAGGAAGAGTTGCTCGAGCGACGAGCGCGGCGGACCGCGCTCGATGATGCGCGCGCCGGAACTAGCTGTGAGTCTTTCGATCTCTTCGAGCAACTGCGGCGAAGCATTTTCGACCACGAACTGCGTCTGCTTCTCGATCCCGAGAAGCTCCTGGAGCGGTCCTTCGCGAACCAGGACGCCGTTCGCGAGAATCCCGACGCGATCGCAAATTTCCTGCACTTGTCCGAGTAAATGCGACGAGAGCAGGACGGTGATTCCGCGCGTTTTCAACGCCAGAATCAGATCGCGAATCTCGCGCGCACCCGCGGGATCGACGCCAGCCGTCGGCTCGTCGAGGACAAGCAGCGCCGGTTCCTGAATGAGTGCCTGGGCCAGACCGATCCGTTGCAGCATTCCCTTGGAATAACCGGCCAGCCCCCGTTTCCGCGCACTCGTTAGGCCAACAAGCTCCAGCATGTCATTCACGCGGTTCCGCAAGCTCGCGCCGCGCAGTCCGCAAAGTTTTCCGTAAAAGCGCAGCGTCTCTTCGCCGGTCAGAAATTTATAGAAGTACGGGCTCTCCGGGAGAAAGCCGACCGATTCACGACTGGCAACCCGCTCGCTGTCCCGCCCAAATATCCTGGCCTGGCCGCGCGTCGGAGTGACGAGGCCCAGAATGATTTTCAGGGTTGTGCTCTTTCCCGAGCCGTTCGGCCCGAGTAATCCGTAGATTTGTCCGGCGGCGACTTCGAGACTCAAATCGCGCACGGCGACAATCGACCGGCGCTGGAACGGAACCGGAAAAATCTTCGTGACGCCCTTGAGCGCGACGGCCGGTTCACTCATGCCGGATTTCGAAACCGCGAAAAGCGGGCGCTTCGGCCAACGGCGTTTCGCTGTGTTCCTTAATATGAGCGCGGAGCTCGCTTTGCAGGATCGCTTCCAGAAAAGCGCGCACTTCTTCTTCGTCGCCGGCCGCCTGCAATTCCACACGGCCGTCGGGGCGATTGCGCACAAACCCGGTCACATCGAAACCCTTCGCGACATTCCGCACCGACCAGCGAAAGCCTACGCCCTGGACATTGCCTTCGTAAAAGACCTGCACCGATGCGCTCACGCATCGGAAGATTGATGTGCCTTCGCGGCGCGGGCAACGCCGATTTATGGCTCCGGCGAGGGAGCGGGAGCGGGGAGTTCCGCCGGCGGTAAAGCTTCTGGAGGCGGCACGAGGCGCGGGTCGTCGGAATTCAGATTGAATTGTTCGACAGCCGGTGTGGTTGAAGGCGTCGCGAGCGGATCGACCTTGGGCGCGGAAGCGGACGCGATCAGGTTCGACGAAGCGGGCCGAATATCTTCGCTCGAGACGTAGCCTTGCTCGCCGGTCGCGGCGATTTCAACCTTGCTGTAACCGAACGACGGCCGGATCAGCTTGAGGACGGTTTCCTTGGAAAGCTTGCCGTCAGGATCACGGCCGGCTTGCGGACCGTGGCGGAAAAACGGCGTTGATTCGACGGACACGACGAAGAGCTTCGCGTCGCGTTTAGCGGTTAAAGTCGTCGTCGATGTCGCCGTCGTTTTGGTCGTGGCGGAACAGCCGGGAAAAATGAATCCGAGAAGCGCAATCGCGGGGAGCAATCGAGACAATTTCACGCGACGAGCTTAAGCACTTGGCGGGCCACGCTACTTATAGGAGTAGACGAGACAAACCGTGGACGGCTCGCCTTCCACCAGACTAACGGCCACAAAATATTGGCCGCTCGTCGTCGGCGAAAAACCCGCGGAAGCCCGTTCGCCTTCCGCGTAGGTTTCGGTCGTCATCGGTTTGCCGCTCTCGTCGTAAACATCGACCGCGATTTTCTTCGCCTTGTCGTTCGCGGCCGCGACCGAAAACCAATATTGATTTCCGGAATACAGATTCACCGCGATGACCGCGCGATCCTTCGGCTTGATTTGTCCGGCCCAATGGCCGTCGCGCAATTTGAACCCGTCATTGGTGAACGCGCCGGTAAGATCGAGGACCTGCTTATGAGCTTCGACTTCTTCGTCGGTTTCGGCCCAGGCCAACGCCGCCGTCGCAATGACAGCCGCACCCGCAAGAAACACGGCGCGCCATTTCATTTCGCGTCCTCCTTGCGCTGGATTTCGTCCATCAATTTAGTGACCGCGTCATTCAGCTTCTTCACTTCGTCGAGCGTCGGTCCCTTGCCGGACTGGAAGGCGACGAGTTTCTCAATCCCGACGAGCTGTTCGTTCACGCTTTTCACAAGCGGCTCCTTCCGCAAATCCATGCTGATGTCGTCGATCTTTGAATGGATGAAGCTCACCACCGCGGGCTGCCGCAACACCCGGGCGCTCTGTTCATCGTAATTCTTGATGACCGACGCGCTGACGGCCTGCGTTCCGCGGATCCAGCCGCCGAGGCTCACTAAAATCACGAGGTCCTGGTCCTGATGCGATTGCATTGAGGCCTTCACTTCGTTCTGGGTCGCTTCGAGTTCTTCGTGAAGCGCATCCCATTCGCTGTTCTCGGCGAATTCGTTGATGCTGTTGCCGCGGGCGAGCACGTTTTCGCTCACGCCCAGCGCCTTCGCGAGCTTGATGATGTCGGTGCCGATGTTTTTTACCTGCTGGCTGTCCTGCGCTTCGACCGCGATGAAACCATCGGCGATCAGCCCGCCGAGATTCAGCGCGATCTGGGCGCGGTTCCGATACGTCATCGGAATCGGCGTCCGATATTGTGCCGCCCAATCCGGCTTGCCCGGTTTTTCGAGCGCGGCGAAAAGTTCGCCCGGGGTTGGGATCGTGAGCGCGTCGGTTTTGATCGCTTTGGCCAGTTGGTCCTGCGAGAGGGGCGCAGGTTGGGCGGCGAATCCGAACGATGCGCAAGTCAGCCACGTCATCGCTCCGATAACGATCCCGAATTTCATTCGACCGAGACTATCCGCGCCCGCGCAGGTTTGCCAATGGGAAAGCGCGTAAAACGAATTTGCGCGGGTCGCCACAAGCTGATGTAATCCGGCCGATATGTCGCCGACCAGCATCGCCAGGATCAATGCGCGCGAGATTTTGGATTCGCGTGGGAACCCGACCGTTGAAGTGGACGTCCACTTGGACGGCGGCGCGATGGGACGCGCGGCGGTTCCGAGCGGCGCGAGCACGGGCGAACATGAAGCGTGGGAATTGCGCGACGGCGACAAGAAACGTTATGGCGGAAAAGGCGTCACCAAGGCGGTGCGAAACGTGACCGAAACAATCGGGCCCGCCATCGCTGGTTGGGACGCGCTCGAACAGGCAAAGATCGACGAGAAATTGATCGAGCTCGACGGGACTTCCAACAAGAGAAACCTCGGCGCGAATGCCCTGCTTGGCGTTTCGCTCGCGACCGCGCATGCGGCTGCGGCAGCGTTGAAGCTTTCACTCTTTCGTTATCTTGGCGGCAATTCCGCGGTGACGCTTCCGGTCCCGATGATGAACATCCTGAACGGCGGCGCGCATTCCGATGCTCCGATCGATTTCCAGGAATTCATGATCATGCCGAAAGGCGCGCCGACATTCCCGGAAGCGCTTCGCTACGGCGCGGAAGTTTTTCACGCCTTGAAACGCGTGCTGCACGATCGCGGCCTGTCGACGGCGGTCGGCGACGAGGGTGGCTTCGCGCCGAAACTCAATTCAGCCGAGGACGCGCTCGATTGCATCGGGCTGGCGGTGGAAAAAGCGGGCTACAAATTCGGCGAACAGATTTTCGTCGCGCTCGATCCGGCTGCCTCAGAATTTTTCGACAAGGAACAGGACGGTTACGTCTTCAAAAAATCCGACGGCTCGAAGCGCACGGCGGACGAGCTAATCGATTACTACGAAATTCTGTCGAAGCGTTTTCCGATTATCTCGATCGAGGACGGGTGCGCCGAGAACGACTGGGACGGCTGGAGAAAATTGACGGCGCGTCTCGGCAAGAAGATCCAGCTCGTGGGCGACGACCTGTTTGTGACGAACGTCGAGTTTTTGAAGAAAGGCATTTTGGAAAGCGTGGCCAACTCGATTTTGATCAAGCTGAACCAGATCGGCACGCTCACGGAAACGCTGGCCGCGATCGATGTGGCGACGAAAAATAATTACACGGTCGTGATCAGCCATCGCTCAGGCGAAACGGAAGACACGACGATCGCGGACATCGCGGTCGCGACGAATGCGGGTCAGATCAAGACTGGATCGCTTTGCCGGACTGATCGCGTGGCCAAGTACAATCAGCTGCTGCGGATCGCCGAGGAACTTGGTGACAACGCGGTTTACGGCGGTAAAATGCGCTAGTGGAAGAATCGGGCTATGGCGATTTTCGCGCGAGGCGTGAAGCCACAGTCTGGCAGCGTCTCAACAGCATTTTGCGCGTGCTTCTCGCCGCCGCGGTCGTGCTGGTGATCGTGAGTTTGTTCCTGCCCCTCTACAAAAAGCGCGCGCAAAGCCAGAGCGAAATCGACAACCTGCAAAGCCAGGTGAACGAGCAGAAAACTCTTCTCGCGCGCCAGACTCGCGAAGTGAACCTGCTAAAAACCGATCCGGTTTATCTCGAAACGATCGCGCGCGACCGCCTCGACCTGATGAAGGAAGGCGAAACGATTTTCCGCCTCGAGCCGCCGCCGGCGCTCAAGAAATGATCGTCGATTTGCGATAGCGCCGTTCGTTGCGCTACCTTGCGCCATGGCCAGTGAAGTTTCGGTGATCGAACCAGAAGCACTCCAGTCGCGCGTGCGCGAATTGCGGAGGTTTCTTTGACGTCCCGAAACTGGAAGCGCAACTTCGCGCGCTCGAAGAGCGCATGTCCGCTGCTGATTTCTGGTCGAACCGCGAACGGGCTCAGGGCGACGTTGAGGAAGTCTCGCGACTGCGTTCGTTGCTGAATCCGCTCCGCGAACTGGAGCGGGCGGTTGCCGACTTCGAAGCACTGCGTCAACTCGCGATCGAAGAATCGGATCCGGCTCATCGCGCGGAAGCCGAGAAAGAACTCGCGCACGAGCAGGGCCCGTTGCTGCATCGGCTCGAAGAATTTGAGTTGCGCCAATTTCTTTCCGGCGAAAACGATCGTTCGAACGCGTTCGTCACCATTCACTCGGGCGCGGGTGGAACCGAATCGTGCGATTGGGCGGACATGCTTTTGCGGATGTATCAACGCTGGATCGAACGGAGCGGTTTCAGTTCGCAAACCATCGACATTCAGGTCGGCGAAGAAGTGGGGATCAAATCGGCGACGGTGCTGGTCCAGGGCGAATACGCCTACGGGTACTTGAATCCGGAACGCGGCGTCCATCGGCTCGTGCGCATTTCGCCGTTCGACGCCAACAAGCGCCGGCATACTTCGTTCGCGAGCGTCGACGTCGTGCCGGAGATCGCGGACTCGACACCGATCGAGATCAACCCGGCGGACATCGAGGTGGACACGTTTCGTGCCGGCGGCAAGGGCGGCCAGAACGTGAACAAAGTCGAGACCGCTGTCCGCATTGTGCACAAGCCGACCGGTATCGTCGTCGCGTGCCAGGCGGAACGCAGCCAGGGGCGTAACCGCGAGCTCGCTCTAAAAATGTTGAAGGCGAAGCTCTACGAAATCGAACAGGACAAAAAGCGGGCCGAGATCGATCGGCAGTACGGCGAAAAAGGCGACGTAGCCTGGGGCAGCCAGATTCGCTCCTACGTTTTCCAGCCGTACCAAATGGTGAAAGACCATCGCACCGGCGCCGAGACGAGCGATGTCCAGGGCGTGATGGACGGCGGCATCGATCTGTTTATCCAGGCGAAGTTGCGCGGCCAAAAAGCGAAGAAGGGCGAGGGGAAGGAAGCCGAGATTTAATTCGGCGCCGGGCTCAGATCGTAAACTTCGACGAGCGCTACGCCGTTCGTGCCATTCGCGCTCCGGACGATGGCGGTGTAGCTGCCGGGATTGAGCGTCGCCTGCAACGCAGCTTCGCTCGGTTGCGCCGGCGCTAACCCTTCGGATTGGATCTGGGCGGCGTTCGGATCGCTCTGCCAATTGTCGTTCGCAGCGAGGGTCGCGCCGCTTGCATCGTGCAATTCGACCCGCGGATCGTTCAGCGGTTGGGTAATGCCGGCCGCCGAGAGCGATGGTCCAATGGCACGCACAACGACGATCTTCGACTGCGCTCCGCCGACAATGAAACCGCCGATCAGGAGCTGACTGCCGTCACCGAGGACCTGACCGCGGGTCGAAATATTTCCGGCGCGTCCGCCGGTTATGTGCAGATCGTACAACTCCACGAGCGCGGTGCCGGTAAGATGGCCGTCACCGTTATCGAACGACCTGACGACCACCGTGTAGCTCCCCGGATTCAACGTCGTCAAAATCGCCGACTCGCGGCTGTTCGATGGATCAAGATGATAGCTGGCGATCGTGCTCGCCCACGAATCGTCGATCCAGTCATCGCTCGTCGCCAGGGTCGACCCGCTCGCGCTGTGCAATTCAATAACCGGATCTTCGAGCGCGTTGTTAATTCCGAACGCCGGGAGCGAGTCACCAATCGCGCGCAAGACTACCGTCGCCGGCTGCGAGCCTTGCACAATGAAGCCGCCGATGACCGCGTTCTCGCCGAGCCCGACAAATGCGCGCGTCGATAGATTCACCAGGTTCGGCGCGGGGTTGGAATTCTGATACGCCGGGCCGGTGTCGTAGATGCTTTTCACTCCATCGATGTCGTCGGTCTGCGGGACCTCGACGGCACTGCTGATCGTCGAGTTCATGATCGCGCGCACGGTCTGCGGCGGATCCGCTTGATCGGGATGATCGAGCCCGAGAACATGGCCAAATTCGTGAATAGCGACGCGATGAAAATCGTAGCCTTTAGCGTTTACGTCGAGCATTCCGTGATACGAATCCCAAGCAAGGGCGTCGTTGAAAATCACGTCCGCTTCGATGAGTTCCACGTTCCGCGGCGTGACCAAAGTGACGGCAAGGACTCTGTCGCCGAACTTCTCGCCGTAGATGCTGGCCGACATGATGACCGATGTGTTGGCGTCATTATCCGAAGGTGGCACGATGGAGCCCTTGTTCACGGCAAACTGGACGTGGCCGAGATATTGATTCCAAATCTTCAGCGCGTCCTCGGCCGAATCGTTGAAGGTCGCGAAACCATCACTGAACGGCCCGCATGGGCTGGCACCGCAGTTGATCGGCAGCGACAAATGCATCAGGACAGTCCGGTCCTTGACCTGCTCGACGGCGAAGCCGTTATAAATCTCGCGGACGTAGGCGCGAGCGCTCGACCCGACCAGCAAAAGGGCGGCGCAGACGATGAGAAGCTTTTTGTTCAAGACGGGGTGTTTAAGAAAGGGCGGAAACACTACACGGCTCATCATTTTTCACAAGACGGAGGCGCGCGCCCGGATCGAACTTGCCGCGGTTAAATTTCCGGCAGCAATCCAGGCACGCGACCGCGCGTTTGATCCGCCGCACCCGGGGAAATTCTTTCCCGCAACGGGAACAACGGTAGAGAAATCGCCGGGCCCGCGCGCGAACCGGAAAGGGCAGGGTATGGCAGCGCGCTTCCTCGGCGATGCCCAGATCGCGGCAGGCCCGGCGCCATTGCGCGCCGTGAGGCGGGATGCGCCGCGAACCAGCGCGAAATTGGGCGAGCAAATGCGCGAGCTCATGGCGAAGCGTGCGATCGATCTCAGCGGTATCGTGTTCGCGGAGCCGTGGGTTGAGCGAGATCAGGTTGCGGTGCGAATCCGCGCGGCCGGCGGCGCTGAACAGGCGCGCATTCCATTCGACGTGGATTTTGCGCGCGAGCTTGTCGGCGTCGAGCGGCGCCAGGATCTCGCGCGCTTTCGCTTCGAGCGCGGGATCACGTCCGAGAACGACAAGTGTTGGCGTCGTTGGAAAAATGAAATCGAGCTGTCTAAACAGCGGCATACGCCAGGCGATTTTCTGCGCCGGCTGACCGGACGCGAGTGATAACGCGCCCGATAATTTCACCGGCGCGATCGATTTCTTCGTCGGTTATCTCGCGGCCTAACGAGAAGCGGACAGCGGCGCCCGCCAGTTCCGCGGGCAAACCCATCGCGAGAAGGACGTGCGATGCCACGACCGATCCGACCATGCAGGCGGAACCGCTCGACGCGCAGACGCCGTCGAGATCCAGCGCCATTAAAATCGTCTCGGAGCTGAGGCCTGGGAAACTCACGTTGAGCGTGTTCGCGAGGCGGGGTGCGCCGTCGCCATTCTGAATCGCGTCCGGGCAAGCCGCCGAAATTTTTTCCCACAAATTGTCGCGCAGAACAGCTTCGCGTTTTTGTTCCTCAGCGCGATCGCGCGAAACAAATTCAGCGGCCGCTGCCATTCCGACAATCGCCGGCACGTTCTCGGTTCCAGGACGCCGCTGATTTTCATGGGCACCACCGAATTGGATCGGCTCGAGCGGAATGCCGGCGCGGAGGTAGAGCAGGCCCGCGCCTTTTGGGCCGTAGAATTTGTGGGCGGCGAAACTGGCCGCGGCCACATCATCAAGGTTCGTTTCGCTTTTGCCGAAAGACTGCACCATGTCGCTGTGCAAGAGAACCCCGCGCTCCTCGCACAGTCGCGCGAGGTCGTTCATCGGCTGGAGCACGCCGGTCTCGTTGTTCGCGGACATGATCGACACCAGGGTGGTGTCGCTGCGAATCGCTCCGGCTAGTTCGTCCAGATCGACCAGACCGTGTCGATCGAGACTCAGGAACGTGACCTCATACGCCTCGCCTTTCGCCAAATGCTCGAACGCATTGAGCACCGCGTGATGTTCCATGCTCGCGCAAATCAAATGCCGGCCGCGGTTCCCCTGTGCGCGAGCGAGTCCGAGCACCGCGAGATTGTTCGATTCCGTCCCGCTGCTCGTGAAAATCAGCTCGTGCGGTTTCGCGCCGAGCAAATCCCCCAGCCGATCGCGCGCGTCATCCACCGCCGCGCGCGCTTCGCGTCCCGCCGCGTGCACACTCGAAGGATTGCCATAGAAGCGCGCCAGAAACGGCTCCATCGCTTCCCGCGCGGCCGCGCAGAGTGGCGTGGTCGCGTTGTAATCGAGATAGATCATCCGCTACGCCGTGAAGTCCTTCGCTCCAGCGCGCCGCTTCGGCACGATCTGGAGTTGCTTCTCTTCATAATAAACCAGCGAATCCGGCGGCACGCTTTGGATCAGGAAAACGTTCCCGCCGATCGTGCTTCGCGCGCCGATCACGGTCTCGCCGCCGAGCACCGTCGAATTCGGATAGATCGTCACGTCGTCTTCCAAAGTCGGATGGCGTTTGCCGCCCTTCTTGATTTTGCCGTGCTCGTCCTTTTGAAAACTGCGCGCTCCCAGCGTTACCGCGTGATACAATTTTACCCGCGCCCCAATGTTGCAGGTCTCGCCGACCACCACGCCGGTTCCGTGGTCGATAAAAAAATGCGGGCCGATCTTGGCGCCAGGATGAATATCGATTCCGGTTCGAGTATGAGCCCACTCCGTCATGAGCCGCGGGATCAATGGCACTTTTCTTTCGTAAAGCAGATGCGCCATTCGCTGGATCGCGATCGCTTCGATCGCCGGATACGCGACGATGACCTCCTCGTAACTCGTCGCGGCCGGATCGCCTTCGTAAGCCGCGTCCACATCGGTCCACAGCACCTTGCGCAATCGGCCCAGTTGCGACATGAACCACGTCAGGATCTCTTCCGCTTTCACGTCGGCCGTGTCGCGGTCGAGCTGATTGAAGCTTTTTGAAATCTCTGGCTTCATCTGCGCGTGCAGCCTTCGGATCCTGCTCCGCGTCACGTCGGGCAGATCACTGGAATCGACAAATGGTTCGCCGTGAAATCCCGGGAACATCAGGCTCATCAGGTCGATGCAAGCGTCTTCGATCGCTGGCCTCGACGGAAGATTGGCCGCGGCATCGAGATAATTTATGCCGCCGCCTTCCGTATAGGTTTGGAGTAATTCCGCGGCCGCTTCGTTCGTCGGTGAATCCATTCGCCGAAATATGCGCCCGCTCCGCGCGCAAGGGAAACGGAAAGTCTTGATCGACTCAGCGGCGGCCCCTCGTTCCCAAGCTGGAGCTTGGGCACGAGGGCGCGTTGTGATATTGGCAACGCGACCATGAAATCGCTCCGCTCGATTCACCTTTTTCTCAGCTGTCTTTTCGCGCCGATGTTGATCTTCTTCGCTGTGAGCGGGTCGTGGCAGCTCTTCAACTGGCACGAGTCGAAGAAGGACAAGACCTACATCGCGCCGCCGGCGCTCGCGGCCCTTTCATTCATCCACAAAGACGCGCATATCCCCGGCACGCCTGGTCGTCAGCCGACACCGCTGCGTTACTTCATGCTGGCAACGGCCATCGGTCTGATCACAACCACGATCATCGGAATCGTCATGGCGTATCGTTTCAGCAATCGGCCACTCGTCGCCACGATTTGTCTCCTCGCGGGAATCGCGCTGCCCGGATTGCTGCTCTGGATTTATCGGTAGTTCGTCTTCTGTAGCCGCTTCGCTATGCGAAGCGCAGCTGCCGTGTGAGTCGGTCTCCCGCTTCGCATAGCGAAGCGGCTACAGAAGAATCAAAAATCCGCGCACGACATTCGCGCGACGCGTTTTAAATTACGAATCGCATGAGTTCCTTCGAAATAACCGGCGTGCCCGTCGACGAGCTGAATCTTTTCCTCGCCGGCGCGCATCCCGATCCGTTCCGCATCCTCGGGCCGCATCGCGTGGGTGACGATCTCGTCGTCCGCGTCTTTCGTCCGGACGCGAAGGAAGTGAGCATCGTTGTCCACCGGAAAGCGGAACAGAGCTTCGTCGCGGACCGTCTTCGGCCGGAAGGATTTTTCCAGGCGACGCTTCCCGGGATGAAACGCGACATCGATTACCACGTTCATCTCACGGGCTGGGACGAATCCCCGGCGCTCGTGCGCGATCCCTACAGCTATGGCCTCATCATGGGCGAAGTGGACCTGCATCTTTTTTCCGAGGGGAATCACCTCCAGCTCTACGAACAATTCGGCGCGCACCTGCGCAAGATCGGCGACACCGAGGGCGTTTATTTCGCCGTCTGGGCGCCGAACGCCCAGCGCGTCAGCGTCGTCGGCGATTTCAACGGCTGGGATGGCCGGGTCAATCCGATGCGCCGCCTCCTCGGCAGCGGCGTCTGGGAATTATTTTTGCCGGGAGTGAGCGAAGGCGCGCACTACAAATTCGAGCTCAGGACGCAACCCGGCGCGCTTTTGTTGAAGGCCGATCCGTTCGGCTTTTTCAGCCAGCACGGCAAAGAAACGTCGTCGATGGTTTACAATCTCGATCGCTACAAATGGAGCGACCGCGATTGGATGAAGGCGCGGCCGGAGCAAAAACTCCAAACCAGCCCGATCAGCATTTACGAAGTGCATCTCGGCTCGTGGCGGCGAAAAGCCGAGGAACAAAATCGTTCGCTCAGCTATCTGGAATTATCGGACGCGCTCATCGCGTACGTGCTCGAGATGGGTTACACCCACATTGAACTGTTGCCGATCGCCGAGCATCCGTTTGAAGGCTCGTGGGGTTATCAGGTGACCAACTACTACGCGCCCACGAGCCGCTTCGGTTCGCCGGACGAGTTTCGGCATTTCGTCGATAAATGCCACCAGGCCGGGATCGGCGTGATCATGGATTGGGTGCCGGCGCATTTTCCGAAGGACATTCACGCGCTCGCCGAGTTCGACGGCACCGATCTCTACGAGCATGCCGATCCGCGCCAGGGCGAGCACCAGGATTGGGGCACGCTCATTTTTAATTTCGGCCGGAACGAAGTCCGCAATTTTCTCATCGGCAACGCGCTCTTCTGGCTCGACAAATATCACATCGACGGTCTGCGCGTGGACGCCGTCGCCTCGATGCTCTATCTCGATTACTCGCGCAATGCCGGCGAGTGGGTCCCGAACGCATTCGGCGGCCGGGAAAATCTCGAGGCCGTTTATTTCCTGAAACGCTTCAACGAAGTTTGCTACGAGCGTTTCCCCGGCATCATGACGATCGCCGAGGAATCCACCGCGTGGCCCGGCGTCACCCAGCCGACATATCTCGGAGGCCTCGGGTTCGGGTTCAAATGGAACATGGGTTGGATGCACGACTTCCTCCATTACATGGCGCTCGATCCGATCTTTCGGCGCTTCCATCACAACAGCATCACGTTCTCGCTCATGTACGCGTTCGCGGAGCATTTCATTCTCGTGCTCAGCCACGACGAGGTCGTGCACGGCAAACGTTCGCTTCTCAATAAGATGCCGGGCGACGAATGGCAGCAGTTCGCAAATCTGCGGATGTTCCTCGCCTGGATGTATGGGCATCCCGGCAAAAAGCTGCTTTTCATGGGCGGCGAATTCGGCCAGCGCCGCGAGTGGAACCACGACAGCCAGCTCGATTGGGAACTTGCGACTCAGCCGAAACACGACGGTCTCCGCCGGCTCGTTCAGCATCTCAACTACGTTTACAAAAACGAGCCCGCGCTCTGGGACCGCGACGATACCCATGAAGGATTCGAGTGGATCGATTTCCACGATTCGGAAAACAGCGTCGTCGCTTTCATGCGCCGTTCGCGCGATCGCGGCATCATCGTTTTCGTTGTCAATGCGACGCCGGTCGTGCGCCAGGGTTATCGGCTCGGCGTTCCGGTCGCCGGTTTTTATCGCGAGATCATCAACACCGATGCCGAGACTTACGGCGGCAGCAACATCGGGAACATGGGCGGCTTCGAAGCCGAAGATTTCCCGTGGCAGGCCCGGACCCACTCGCTGATGATCAGCCTCCCGCCGCTCGCGACAGTGGCGTTCAAGTTAGAGCATTCTTCTTGACCGTACGCGCGCCGGTTAGACATTCTCACGCACGCTCATGAAAAGAAATTCTTCTGCCGCCTTTACCCTCATCGAACTTCTTGTGGTCATCTCGATCATCGCTGTTCTGGCCGGGATCGCGTTGCCGGTTTATTCATCGGTTCAGGAACGCGGGGCGCAGACGAAGGACTTGTCGAATGCGAAACAAATCGCGCTGGCCTGTAAACTTTACGCAACCGACAACGACGGAAAATTCCCCGACAAAGACGGAACGGTGGATCCTCCGGTGGCGTTGACTAGCGGCAGCAAATCCAATCAGGCATTTGCGCTGTTGATTCCGAATTATCTGCCGACGGAAAAGTTATTTTACCTCGGAAAATCTCCCTGGTCTCCGACGACGCCGGATGAGAACACGACGAACCCGGCCGACCGTTGTGAGGTTTCAACGAATAATTTCGCCTATGAAATGGGCATGACGGAAACATCGAACCCGAGTTTTCCGTTGATCGCGGACGCGCCCAACACTGGCGGCCAGACGGCTGTTTACAAGACCGACCAGACGCAGAAGGGCGGCGTTTGGAAAGGCAAAAAAGCGATCGTGGTGCGCTGCGACATGAGTGGCACCGTCGAGACCTGCAAAGTGGACACCTCGGCTGGAACGTCGACCATAGTGGGGCCGACCGGCGGCACCACCCAAACGGATATCTTCGCTCCCAATGGCACGACGTGGATTTCGGCCACCGGCAATTCGTTGCTGTTGCCCAACACACCTTAATTAAATTCTAGTGCGTCCGCGCTTCCCGCATTGTCGCGTTGCGGCGTTCTCCAAAATCGAGCTGATCGTTGTCCTGGCGATCGTCGCGGTGATTGCGGTCCTGGCGTGGCCGACGCTCAAGAACGCGCTTGTCAAACGCGATTTGACGCGGACGATGAATAACGGGCGGGAGTTGTATCTCATCGCGTTTCGAATGGCGACCGACGGCGTGGCCAAGTCGGATTCCAATCGCGCCTGGCCCGGCGATTATCCCGCGAACGGTCTCGCGGAATATTGCAACAAGCTCGTCCAAAATGATTACGTGAAGCCGGCCGATCTTCAGCGGTGGCTTAGCACGCCGGGCGCCGAATGCGCGGCGACAATGAGCGGACCGCCTGCGACTCTGATGCTTTCAGGCAACACCGCGCTGAAGATTTACAAAGTGAAAACGTCCGATCCATCGAACACGATTTTCGCCGCGAGCTCGAATTATGTTTACGACACGCTGCTTAATTCGAACACGATCCCGTTTGGCGAGGCCGGGTTTGTCGTCGTTCGGAAAAGCGGCGATGCCGGCGTTTACAAAAAAGGCCAGGCGACGCCGGAAGGCTTCGACAACAATGTCTCAAGATTTCAAACCGAGATTGGTGCTCTGCCCGGCGCAGAGAAAGGAAAGGTAGCGCCTGGAGATGCCGACATGACGCTAACAAGTCCGATGCTGTAGCGACGGCGTTCTGTCGCTGTCAGAGCAGCGTCGCTATAAGACTTGCGACTCGAACTCGCCGTCAGCGACCCGCGTTTTGATTTTGGCCTTGGGCCGCGCTGACGCGACGGTGCGAATCACCTTGCCGGCGGCGTCCATCGTGATGCTATAGCCGCGGCGCAGCGTTGCTTCCGGACCGACGACGCGCAGGATTCCTTCCACACGCTCGAAGCGTTGCCGCGCGGTTCCTAACAAGTTTGGTGGCTGCGCTACGATCCGGCGCTCCAGTTCGGCGATGCGCGTTCGGCAAACGGCCAGCTCGCGTCGCGGATCGTGCGTCTTCAGCGCCTGCGCGCGAGTGGTGAGAGCAGCGCGCGAATCCGCCACGAACTGTTTTACCTTTCGCCGCAGCGATTCTGTGTTGAGGTCGAGTTGCTGTTGCGCGTCGCGCATCCGTTGCACCAACTCGCGCGCGATCGTCCGCTCGGATAGGAAACGGAGCCGCGTCAGGCTCTGTTGCAGGAAATTTCGCAGGCATTTCTGCAGACAATTTCGCAGGTCGGTGACTTTTCTCGAAAGTTCCGCCGCGTCGGGCACGATCAGTTCCGCCGCCGCGCTTGGAGTCGGTGCACGAAGATCGGCGACGAAATCGGCGATCGTGAAATCGATCTCGTGGCCGACGGCATTGACGATCGGAATCGGCGAATGAAAAATCGCCCGAGCGACGATCTCTTCATTGAACTCCCACAGGTCCTCGATGCTGCCGCCGCCCCGCGCCAACACGATCAGGTCGACCGGTTCCCATGACTCGTTAGGCCGTCCGAATTCCTTGATTGCCACCGCGATCTCAGCGGCCGCTCCAATCCCCTGGACGCGGACGGGATTAATAAGCACATGAACGTTCGGCGCCCGACGGCTGAGCACATTCAAAATATCGCGGATCGCCGCGCCGCTCGGGGAAGTGACGATGCCGATTCGCCTCGGAAATTTCGGCAGCGCGCGTTTCCGGGCGGAATCGAAAAGACCTTCCGCTTCCAGTTTTCGCTTGAGCGCCTCGAATTTCGCCTGGAGCAGACCGGCGCCGCGCGTTTGAAGAATTTGGACATTGAGCTGGTACTGGCCGCGCGCTTCGAAAACGGTGACGTTTCCGTAGAGCTGGACCTGCGCGCCGTCCGCGATCGGCGGCGCATTGGGCGGAAGCGTGTTTCGAAAAATCACGCACGAGATCGCCGCGCGTTGATCTTTCAGCGTGAAATAGCGGTGGCCCGACGGTTGCGGCCGATAATTGGAAATTTCTCCCTGCACCCAAACCGCGCCGAATTTTGTTTCGAGCGTCCCACGAATCCGCCGAGTCAATTCCGCGACGGTGAAAACTTTCGAGGTCTGTCGGAAGAAATCGGTTTCCACAGGTCAAAATGACGAATGACGAATGACGAATGACGAAACAATGCCGAATGTCGAATGACGAATCGGAGGCCGGGGCTCTTTCTTCGTCATTCCTTCGGCATTCGTCATTCGTGCTTCGTCATTTAATCGCCGGCCATTAGCCGAACAATTCGTTCTGCGCACCGACCGGCGGTTTTAGTCCCAGTTTCCGATACGCGTTTGGCATCGCGACGCGACCTTGGGGCGTGCGCTTGATGTAACCTTCCATGATCAGATAAGGCTCGTTCACTTCCTCGAGTGTGCCGGCTTCCTCGCCCACGGCGACCGCGAGCGAATTCAGTCCCACCGGTCCGCCATTGAATTTGTGGATCAATGTTTCGATGATCCGCTTGTCCCACTGATCGAATCCGTCCCGATCGATCTCGAGCATCGTCAGCGCGCGATCGGCCAATTCCGCGGTGATTTTGCCGTCGGCCTTCAC
Organism: Chthoniobacterales bacterium; assembly: GCA_046262815.1. Lineage (GTDB taxonomy): Bacteria > Verrucomicrobiota > Verrucomicrobiia > Chthoniobacterales > UBA10450 > AV80. The sequence goes on from JBHELY010000025.1 coordinate 35,228, forward strand.
TTGAACGTAATCGCGCACCCACCGCAGAAGATTGTTCGCCGTCCGCGGGGTGCCGCGAGTGCGCGCCGCGATTTCTCCCGCCCCTGCGGGATCGATCTCGACATTCAACAACCCGGCGCTGCGCACGATGATCTTCCGCATTTCTTCCGCGGCGTAGTAATCGAGCCGCGCCGTCATCCCGAAACGCGAACGCAACGGCGCGCTCACCATTCCCGCTCTCGTCGTCGCGCCGATGAGGGTGAACTTCGGCAACTGGAGCCGCAGACTGCGCGCCTGCGGTCCTTGGTCGATGATGATATCGAGCCGGTAATCTTCCATCGCCGGGTAAAGATATTCTTCGATTGTCGGCTGGAGCCGATGGATCTCGTCAATGAAAAGGACGTCGCCCTTCTCGAGGGTGGTCAGCAAACCCGCCAGCTCGCCGGCCTTTTCGATCACCGGCCCGCTCGTGTTCTTGATATTCGTGCCCATCGCGTTCGCGATGATGTTCGCGAGCGTCGTCTTGCCGAGACCGGGCGGGCCGCTCAACAAAATGTGTTCGAGGACGTCTCCGCGTTTCTTCGCCGCTTCCACGAGCAATTCCAGACGCTCGCAGACTTTCACCTGTCCGGTGAACTCGCTGAACATCGGCGGCCGCAGCGACACTTCGAAAGCGGGATCAGGCTCGGGTGGTTTCATTTCTTCGTTTCTTCTGTAGCCGTCGCCCTCCGGGCGACGTGAGATTCGGCAGCGTCTGCTCTCGCGCTTCGCACAGCGAAGCGGCTACAGAAAGCGGCGTCCACGACATTCACGCCGCTTTCTCCAAATTCTTAGTCATCACCAGTTCCGTTCCGCGCGCTTTCAAAATGTAATCGACTTTGTCGAACGCCATCCGGATCAAATGCAATCCCAAACCGCCGGGCCGGATCAAATCGTGCGAGCGCCCCTTCATCGAGTGCGCTTCGGTTTGCTTCCCGTAATCGCGCAACCGCAGCCGGATGCAGCGCTGCGTTCCTTCCAATGACAGGCAGATGAGCTGATCGTCGCGTAAGTGGTAGGCGTGCCGAATAACATTTGTGCACGCTTCGTCTACTCCCAGCACCATGAGCATCCGTTCGCGTTCGGAAAACGGATACGCGTCCAGGAATGTTCGGACCAGCTTGCGCATCGGCGCGAGGTTGCCGGTGTGGCTGGAAAATTCGACCTTCTCTTTTTTCATCAAGCCCGCTGCACGCTGAACGCATGATGCCGCCCCTTCAAGTGCGCAACCGAAAACGCGGTGGACAGCTCGCGCAACCATAGCTCTGTTTCGTCATGTGGAAATTCGTTCTCGCTTCGCTCCTGCTCGCGGCGCCCGTTCTTGCGCAGGAAAACGCGAGCGCGTACGAAGCGCTCCGCGTCATCGGAACGCAACTAAACCGCCAGATCGTTAATCGCATCGTGTCGGTGAACGGCGTCGACGGCGATCCGCAGCCTCGGACCTGGAAGATTTTGGTCGAGGACAAAAATGCCGCCAACGGCGTGCGTGAATATGTGGTCGAAGATAATCGCGTCGTTTCGCAACGCGCGCCGAACAAATCCGTCGTCGGATCCACGCAGGGCGCGACGATTAACACGGCGAAGCTGAATCTGGATTCGACCGGCGCATACACGGTAGCGGCGCACACCGCTGAGACATCGCACGTCACTTTCTCGCTCACGAGTTACACGCTCCGGACCGACGATCGCGGCAACCCGATCTGGATCGTGACTCTCGCCGACCGGAGCAACCGGCCCGTCGGCACGATTCACATTCGCGCGAGCGACGGCCGGATAAGTCGCGTCGAAGGAATGTATCAGGGCCGGAACATGGAGCAGGTGGAGGTGAATCCGGAAGCGGACAATCCGCCATCGGTCGAGAACGACGATCAAGCCCAGAACGATGACGACAACGCCGATACGAATCTGGTTTTCAAAGACGTGAAGCGAATGTTCCGCCGCACCACGCGGGACGCGTCCCGGATGTTCCATAAAGTTCAGCGGTCGTTCGTCGATTTCTTTAACCGGTAAACTGTCGTGGCTGCCTCAGAAGAAATTTGGCCTGCGCTTCCCTACGCGGAATGGAAAGCTACGGCGAAGACGCTCCACATGTGGACCCAGATCGTCGGCAAGATCCGGCTCGCGCTCACGCCGTGGATCAATCACTCCTGGCACGTCACGCTGTATGTCACCGCGCGCGGCCTAACGACTTCACCGATTTATGTCGGTGCGCGGGTTCTTCAAATCGATTTTGATTTCATCGATCATGTCGTGCGCTTTCAGACCGGAGAGGGGACTGAGAAAACAATTCCGCTCGGGCCGAAGTCCGTTGCCGCGTTCTACCGGGAAGTGATGTCGACGCTCGCCGATTTGAAAGTGGCCGTCGAAATCAACATCACGCCCAACGAAGTCGATCCCGCGATTCCGTTCGAGAAAAACGAAACGGACGCGGCTTACGATCCGGAATACGCGAAGCGTTTCTGGCGCGTGCTTCTCCAAAGCGATCGCGTGTTCAAGGAATTCCGCTCCGACTTCTGCGGCAAATGCAGCCCGGTCCATTTTTTCTGGGGCAGCTTCGATCTGGCCGTGACGCGTTTCTCCGGCCGGCGCGCGCCGCAACATCCGGGCGGCGTTCCGCATTTGCCCGATGCCGTCACGCGCGAAGCCTATTCGCACGAAGTCAGCAGCCTCGGTTTCTGGCCGGGCAACGAGATGATGCCCGATCCGATTTTTTATTCGTACGCCTATCCCGCGCCCGATGGTTTTCCGGAAGCGAAAGTGCGCCCGGCATTCGCGAGCTACAACGGGCAGCTGAAAGAATTTGTTCTACCTTACGAACAAATGCGCCGGAGCGAGTCGCCGGATGCCGCTCTGCTCGATTTCGCGCGCAGCACTTACGATGCGGCCAGCACACTCGGCGATTGGGACCGCGCGGCGCTCACCGAGGTGAAACCTCACTTGCATTCGCGTCCGCACCGCTCGTAAACTTCGCGCGATGATTTGCAACGACGAAGCGATCGCGTGGAGCGCAGTCGCGCAAGGCTGGCGCCAGCTCTGGGGCGATTTCGAGCGGCTCGGCGTGGCGCTGCAATGGCACGATTTCCGGACGGAACGCGCGCTCGATTGGGGCCGCAGTTTTCGGCCGCGCAGCCTCGAGTTTTGTCTGAACGTCGGCGGTCGCGGCGCGGTCGGCGATCGCGCCGATTACGTTCCGGGCAGTGCCGGTTACTACGCCGTCGCCGACGAACCGCTGCGAGCGTCGCGCCAGGCACGCGATCATCATCAGTTCGTGACCGTCGAATTCTCCAATCGCCAGTTGCAGGAACAGCTGGCCGATTGCGAAGCCGATCTCGATCCGCAACTGCGCGCCGCCATTTTTCCGGCCAGGGAAAAGGCAATCATTTCTTCGGCGCGACCGATGACGACGGAGCAGCATCAGGTCGTGGCAAGTCTGCTCAAGCCGCCCGTCTCGAAGCCGGCGCAAAGCTTCTGGTATCAGAGCAAGGCCCTGGAATTGATGTCGCACTTCCTTTTTGCGCCGAAAGATCCGGAATTTTTTTGCATGCGGCAAAAACGCGTGGCGCGCGATCGAGTGGAACGGACAAAGGAATTGCTCGCGCGCGATCTGGCGAATCCGCCGACTTTGGAAACGCTCGGCCGCGAAGTGGGTTGCAGCCCGTTTTATTTGAGCCGCAGTTTTTCCCGCGAGGTCGGCCTGACGATTCCGCAATATTTGCGCAAGCTGCGGATGGAACGCGCCGCGGAACTCTTGAGGAGCGGCCGCTACAACGTGACCGAAGCCGCGACCGAAGTCGGCTACGCGAGCCTGAGCCATTTCAGCAAAGCTTTTTGCGAAACCATCGGCTGCTGCCCGGTGCTCTATCCGATGGCGAAAAACGTGATCAGTGATGGGTAGGGACGCCGTCCCGCCACTGCGGGATCCGCGGTCGGCGCAGCGCGCCGCTCCTACCGATGCATGAAAATCACCCGCGCCCTCATTTCCGTCTCTAACAAGAAAGGCGTCGCTGCTTTCGCACGCGCCTTGGAAAAACAGGGCATCGATATCATCTCCACCGGCGGCACCTCCGAACTGTTGCGCAAGGAAGGCGTGCCGGTCCGCGACATTTCGAGCTTCACGGATTTCCCCGAGGTCCTGGAAGGCCGCGTGAAGACGCTGCATCCACGCGTCCACGGCGGATTGCTTTACAAGCGCGGGAACGAGCTCCACGAAAAGCAGGCGAAGGAGCAGGGTTTTCAGCCGATCGACCTCGTCGTGGTAAATTTGTATCCGTTCGAAGCGACGATCCAGAAACCGGACGTGACGCTCGCGGAAGCGATCGAACAGATCGACATCGGCGGGCCATCGATGATTCGCAGCGCGGCGAAGAATTACGAATCCGTCACCGTCGTCGTCGATCCGGCTGATTACGATTCGATCCTCGAAGACATGCGCGATCACGAAGGCGGGACTTCGTTAAAACTTCGCGAGCGTCTGGCCATCAAGGCGTTCATCATGACCTCCGACTACGACCGCGTGATCAGCAATTTCCTGAATCGTGAACAGGCGACCGATGCGTCGTTCTCGTTATCGCTCCCGCTGGTGACGCGTCTCCGCTACGGCGAGAATCCGCACCAGACCGCTGCGCTCTACGGCGATTTCGATCAGCATTTCAAGCAGCTCCACGGCAAAGAGCTTTCGTTCAACAACATTCTCGACATCAGCGCGGCGGCGAATCTGATCGCCGAGTTTACCGAGCCGACAGTCGCGATTCTGAAACACACCAATCCATGCGGCATCGGCAGCGACCCGGATTTGCGCGAAGCGTGGGAGAAAGCGTTCGCGACCGACAAGCAGGCGCCATTCGGCGGCGTCATCGTTTGCAATCGCGCCGTGAACGAAGCGCTTGCCAAAGCGATCGGCGAAATTTTCAGCGAGGTTATCATCGCGCCTAGTTTCGAGACTGAAGCGCGCGGCCTTCTTCAGAAGAAAAAGAATCTGCGCCTGATTCGGATGTTGAAGGCGCCGAAGTCCGACAAGGCGGCGCAGGATATGCGCTCGGTCGTCGGCGGGTTGCTCGTGCAGGACAAGGATGGCGGGCAAATTGTGGACCTCGCAACCAAAGTCGTGACGACACGCAAACCGACCGAAGCCGAAATGGACGCGATGATTTTCGGATGGCGGGTAGTGAAACACGTGAAGTCGAACGCGATCGTTTATGCGGCCGGTGATCGCACGCTCGGCATCGGTGCTGGGCAAATGTCGCGCGTGGATGCATCGCGAATCGCGGTCTGGAAAGCGAACGAAGCCGGTTTGTCTCTCCAGAACAGTGCCGTGGCCAGCGACGCATTTTTCCCATTTGCGGACGGATTGCTCGCTGCCGCCAATGCCGGCGCCACCTGCGCGATTCAACCAGGCGGCTCAGTTCGCGATCCGGAAGTCATCGCCGCTGCGAATGAGCGGAACATGGCGATGATCTTCACCGGCGTCCGCCATTTTAGACATTGAGTCCTCTTGCTGGGCTGTGGCTCGCGGCGCTCAGTCGCCGCGTCCCTATGTTGCGGCGCCGCCGCGGCGACAGAGCGCCGCGACTACAGCGATCAATCCACTGCGCGGCGTGATCTTCGCAGCATCGAGCCTTGAACGATCACGCCGATGACGGCGAGCGCGATGAAAAGAATCAGAGCGCCTTTTTCCGGCAGAGTGATTCCGTTGCCGATGAGATGCGCGCCTTCGATTGAGGAGAGAAGAATCAGGACCCAATCGAAAAGTGCGAGCAAGAGCAAGGCGCCAATAATTCCGCCGATGACGAATGTCAGCCCGCGGTAATGTGCGTGATCGACAAAGAATGCCGCGGCCAGCGCCCAGGCGATGCGGCCACCGGCGATAAACCCGGCTACTGCGATCGCAATTTTTTGGAGAAGAATGGCCAGCAGCGCACCGATGACTCCGCAACCGAGCGCGACCAGCAGCGT
>JBHELY010000026.1:0-26983 GCA_046262815.1 Chthoniobacterales bacterium
AACCAATCCGAGGCGGTTGCACTCGGCGATCGCCGCGAGAATCGCCCGCCGGTTATCCTCGCGCGACGCCTGGGGAATCGCGCGATCGACCAGATCCATGCCGGAACCGGCGGCGCGAGGGATGCGGTGGTTAGGACCGCGGATAAGTTGCGAGGGAAATTCGAAGGCGATTAAGCGATCTTCGACTGGTCACTAATCACTGGCCACTGGTCACCTGTATCACCGCCGATGCTCGGCCTGGTAATCGTTAACGACGAGGCAGGCGTGAATCACGCCGGGCACCCAGCCGAGAAGTGTGAGCAGCAGGCTAAGGATGAAACTCAGGATGCGGCCGGTCATCAAAACGGCCACCGGCGGCAATACGACGCAGAAGAAATAGCGGAGCGCTTTCACGGTTACCCGCAACGCTCGCGCGTCCAACCGCGGCGCGCAATCAACGATTGCCTTCGGTCCGGATCGCAGGGTCGGTTTTTTCCAAGGCAGGTCCGGTCTGCGACTCACCGGTCTTGCGCAACTCCTCCTGCGTGTGGACGCGGGTGGTCGTCTGGTCGGTTTGGGTTTGCGTCGTCGAGGCGGTCTCGCTCGCGCATCCGGCAAACGCGAGACTACCAAGCGTGAGAACAACAACGAAATAGCAGGTCTTCATCAATAGTGCTTCGTGCGTCCCTGCTTCGCCGGCCGGATTTAGGACAGACCTCAACACGTCCGGCAACGCCTCCGAATACGTTTCCTTGTTACAATGAACAAGAACCTGATTGCACTGACGTTCCTCGGCTTGCTCGCGATTTTCCTCGCTGGCTGCGCTGGCACGACGGAAACCACCACGACCACGACTGAGGACACTCGTTTGCAAAACTCGCATTACGCGCACTAGCGTAATGGAGCGACACGCGCACGGCCCTGCGCGCTGTCGGTGCAAATCAGAGATTGCTTGGTTCGAATTCAAGTTTCACGCAGTGCGGTCCGCCGAAAAGCCGCGGCGCCAGATGAAATAAACGGGAATTCCCGTCAGCACTAACAAATAGCCGATGCCGGACGTGGCCGGCGCGAGCCACGCGAGATCGACGATCAGGAACGCGGCGAGAACGACTGAGACGATCGGCACGATCGGGTATCCCCACATGCGATAAGGCCGGTCGGCTTCCGGGCGTTTTTTCCGAAGAACGATGACCGCCACCACGAGCAGAACGTAGAAGACGAGATCGGCGGAGACGATGTATTCGAGGAGCTGGGTGTAAATGTTTCCGTAAGTGACCGCGCCCGTTGTCGCATCCGTAATCACAGTGCGCGGGAGCGTGAGGAAAACCGTCCAGATGGCCTGTGCGATCAGAGCAGCGGCGGGAACTTCGTGGCGATTGATCGTGGCGGTGCGACGAAAAAATAATCCGTCACGCGCCATGGCATAATAGACGCGGGCCCCCGCGAGGATCAGTCCGTTGTTGCAACCGAACGTCGAGATCATGATGGCCGCCGCCATGGCGAGGGCGCCGGGCCGGCCGAAAATGGAATTCATTACCGCGACCGCGACGCGATTCTGCGGCGCGCGCTGGATTTCCGACAAGGGAAGGACGGCGACGTAAGCGAGGTTCGCGAGAACGTAGAGAACGACCACGAGGGCGCAGCCGCCAAGCAACGCGCGCGCGAGATTGCGACCGGGATCGCGAATTTCGCCGCCAATGAAAGTCACGTTCGTCCAGGCTGTCTGGGCAAAGAGCGGGCCGACCATCGCTTTGCCGAACAACAACGCCAGCGCGAGCGCGCCGACGACGGTCAAGCCCGGCTGCGCGATCTGCGGATCCCAGCCGTTGCGCCACGAGCTCCACCAGTCGCTCGCACGCGCGGCCGATTCCGGTTTCCAGCCTAACGACAAGCCGATCACGATGACGGCAAGAAGCGCCGCCGTCTTCGCGAACGTAAACGTATTCTGGACAATCTTGCCAGTCTCGAGCCCGCGTGTGTTCGTCCAACTCAACAGCACAATCAAGGCGATGGCGACAAGCTGCTCGCTGGAAAGGCTGATCGCGTAGCCGCCGAATGCGATTGGCCTAACGACCCAATGCTCGGGGGCAATCGCAGGCGCGAAAACACCGGTAAACTTGGCGAACGCGATCGCGACCGCCGCAATTGTGCCGGTTTGAATGACAAGAAAAAGTGTCCAGCCGAAGAGGAAACCGAGCGACGGCCCGTAGGCTTCGCGGAGAAAAACGTAAACGCCGCCGGCCCGCGGCATCATCGCGGCCAGCTCCGAGCAGCAGAGCGCGCCTGTAATCGTCATCACCCCCGCAACGGTCCACGCGAGCAAGAGCCAGCCGGGCGCGCCGATCAGCCGGGCCGATTCCGCCGAAGTAATGAAGATGCCGGAACCGATCATCGAGCCGACGACGATCGTCGTGGCATCGAGCGGGCCCAGGCGCCTAACGAGTTGTCCGTCGGTCTGTGCCACCGCTTCCATTGACCGAATTACAATGGTAGGGCGAGACTCTGTCGAGCCGAAGAACGAACGACGCCGCATCATCGCGGCTCGACGGAGTCTCGCCCTACCAATCAGGAAACTTCGCCAGGCATGGCAGTGGGCGCGGCAATCATGATGTCTTCGAGCTCGAGCCGCTCGCGCAGTTTGCGAACGAACTCGACGGCTTGCGGATTGTCTCCGTGAACGCAGATCGTCGCCGCGGAAATATCCACGTCGGTTCCATCAACGGCGCGAACTTTTCCTTCCATCAACATCCGAATGATCCGATCTGCGGCCTCGATCGGGTCGTGGACGAACGCTTGCGAATTGGTCCGTGGAACGAGCGATCCGTCCGCCAAATAATTTCGATCAGCGAAAACCTCGGACGCCGTGATCAGACCAAGCTCGGTCGCCGCGAAGTCGAGCTGGCTTCCGGCGGGAGCGAACAGAATCAATTGGGGATCGAGCGCGAAGACCGCGTTCGCAATGACATCCGCGAGCGCGCGATCGCGGGCCGCCATGTTGTAAAGGGCACCGTGCGCTTTCACGTGGTTCATCCGGCCGTCAGCGGCCCGAGCCAGTCCATGAAACGCGCCAATCTGGTACGCGACTGCCGAATATACTTCCGCCGGCGGCAGATTCATTTCGGTGCGGCCGAAATTTTCCCGGTCGGGAAAGCTGGGATGCGCGCCTAACGAGACGTTACGCTCCCGGGCCGCCTGGATGGTGGCGAAAATCGACGAGGCATCGCCCGCGTGAAAACCGCACGCGATATTCGCGGAGCTGACGAGATCGAGGATTTCGTTGTCGTGGTCCGCGCCTTCACCAAGATCGGAATTAAGATCGATGACGAGATTCATCGGAGATGCAGACCGACGCCCGCGCGAAAAAGGCCAAAATCTTTTTCCCGCTCGCGCAGCAACTCCCGCGCGTCGCCGAGCGAGATTTCGTGAAAGCGGACTTTCGCGCCTGGCCAAAGCTGGGCCGCGACGGGCAAATCCACCGTGATCACGTGCGCGATCTTTGGATAACCGCCGATGGTTTGGCAATCACCGAGCAAGAGAATCGGCTGGCCGTTCGGCGGAACTTGGATCGTCCCCGGCGTGACTGGCTCGGAAAGCTGATCGCCCGGCTCGACGCGTTCGAGCGGCGGTCCGCTCAGCCGTGCCCCCATGCGATCCGAGTCCGCCGCGACGGTGAAGGCGGTCGTGACGAGCGCTCGTTGGGCTTCCGCCGTGAACCGATCGCAATCCGCTCCTTTCACGATCCGAAGAATGGGTTCGTTGCGGTTCGTTGCTGTCCAGGTCGCCGGCGCGCTCCACTCCGAAATCCCGGCAGCGACGGTTTCAAATTGCCGCGCCTTGAAAAAAGGAAGTGCATCGCCATCACGAAGGGCGCGTCCTTCATGACCGCCGAAGTTTCCGCGCAAATCCGTAGAACGGCTACCGAGAACGAGCGGCACATCAATTCCGCCGGAGATCGCCAGCCAGGCGCGGCCTCCGGAATTCGGCGCTGTGATTGTCAGTTCGTGATTTTTCGTCACGAGGCCGGCATGACCAGCCGGAAGATTTTCATCCCCGATCCGGACTGAAAAACTCCCACCGCACCACGCGACCAATCGATCATCTTCAAAAGCCAACCGCACCGTTCCCAGCGTGGCCTCAAGACCGGCCGCGTTTTCTTCGTTGCCGACCAACACATTCGCAACCCGCAGCGCGTGCGTGTCGAGCGCGCCGCCGAGCGAAACGCCCGATTGCCGAAAACCGGTTCGACCCAAATCCTGGACCGAGGTCAGGAATCCAGCGGAGCGAATCAGCACATTCATGCCGGGAAGGCGTCGAATTCCTGGCGCGAAATCTTGCGGAAGCGGACTAGATCTCCGGTATGAAAGAGCGCCGGTGGATTGCGTTCAACCTCGAACAACCGGAGCGGCGTGCGCCCAATAATGTTCCAACCGCCCGGGGATTTGCGCGGATAAATTCCGGTCTGCGTTCCTCCGATCGCCACTGCGCCAGCCGGAATTTCCTTTCGCGGTGAGGCGCGCCTCGGTGTGGCCAGTTCCGGCGGAAGCCCGCTCAGGTACGGAAAGCCCGGCGTGAATCCAACGCAGTTCACCCGATAATTCGCGTCCGCATGGCGACGGACAATTTCTTCCGTCGATAATCCGGTGTGTTGCGCGACTCCATCGAGATCCGGAGCAAATTCGCCTTCGTAGCAGACCGGAACTTCAATCGTGGCGGCCTCTCTCCCGCGCGCCGAGTCCAAGTCACGTTCTAGCGCGCGTTCGATGTTCGCTTGGAATTCGTCGAACCCTCCGATTTGCGCCGGATCGTAAAAAACTCCAATCGTCGTGTAGGCCGGCGCGAGATCGAGCACGCCAGGAATCGGCGCGATCTCGAGTTGCCGCGTTGCGCGCAAAACCGCATCGAGCGATTGCTCCGCATCGAATGTTTCCCCGACGCGGACGAGCAACGCTGAATCTCCGAGCGGCTCGATGCGCATGCTGAAAACGTGTCAGCTCTGGGCCGACACTTTGTCGGACACGTCCTTCACCGACTCGTGGATCTCCTCGACTTTCGGATGCACTTCGCGGATCAGGTCGTGCTCAGCCTTCGATAATTTCTCGATGCGCTTCGTCACGTCGTGCAATTTCTTGAGCATCATTTCCTGGCGCGAGGACAATCGATGCATCCACCAGAAACAAATTCCCCAGCAGAGGGTTCCGATCCAGGCCAGTAACAGGGCAATCGTCATTTTTCTGCCGGCGTTGATTTGAAAACCATCGTCATCGAGCGGATAAGCTGACAATTATTCGCCGCCCGGAGCGAGAAAGCCAGCGCAGCATGTCGCACGAACTCGTAATTTGTCTTGTCGCCATCCCGGCCAATCTGGCCGGAATGCTGGCGATTTATGCGGCCCTGAGCCACGCCCTCGCCCAATTGGTCTGCCAGCGGCGCAGTGTGTTCGTGACGATCGCGCTCATCGTGATCACGCAATTATTCTGGATCGCGCCGGCCCTTGGGATCGTCGAAGCCGAGGGCGCAAATCGCGCGGGCTCCTACGCGTTGTGGTTCGGCAACTGGCTCGTCTCAGGATTCAGTATTGTTCTTTTCTTGAAATCCGCGGCCCGGATTCCGGTCGCGCTGGGAGACGCGGCGCGAATGGATGGACTCGGTGGTATCGCCACCTGGCGGCGGACGGTGCTTCCATTCGTTAGGCGTGATCTCGTCGTGATCGCGCTCCTGACGGTGATGGCTACGCTCCTGCCTTTTTGGGGCGTCATCAATCAACCGGCAGCGGACAACGTTGTTACAATCTTCGAGCGAGGGTCCACTCCGGTCGAACATCTCACCGGGATGCTCGCCGCTTCTCTTCTGGGCGTGATCCCGCTCGGCCTGATTTTCTTCGGGACAAAAAAAGGCGTGTAACTACTTATCGCGTTCCGCCCCGATCTCGATATCGACCGCGACGTCATCAGCGATTCCCGAAACCACCTCGGCGCTTTTGCTGAACATCAATCCGAACTGGCTCCGGCGAAGCGGCGGCGTAGTGACACGCCAATGGCTGCCGTCGTTCAAAAGCAGCTGAACGTTCAAGGTGATTTCGCGCGTGACACCGTGCATCGTCAGATCGCCGACGACGTCGGCGGAATCGGCGCCGGTACGTGTCACCCGCCGGCTCTTGAACGTGATTTCGGGATACCGCTCGACATTGAATAGCTGCGTGCGCAAATGTTCGTCCCGTTTCGCGATTCCGGTGTCGATGCTCGAGGCGTCGATCCGGACGGTCACCAAGGATTGGTCCGGATGTTCGCGGTCCACTACGATCGCGCCACTGAATTTCGAGAAGTTCCCTCGCGCCGTTCCGAGCAGGTGCCGGACTTTGAACGCGATCGTCGAATGCGGGCGATCGATTTTGAACGTCTGGCGGCCGTAGGTTTGGGCCATGACGGCGACCGCAATCAAGAGAAACAGCCAGCGTCTCATCACGAGAGCGTAGGTTCGGGCACACGGCTTCCAAGGCGGCGTTAGTAACACGGATGTTACCTCGGTGATTGGTAGGGCGAGACTCTGTCGAGCCACAGATTCGCCCGCGGGTCGACAGAGTTTCGCCCTCCCAAGCTTACAACACTTTCAGGAGCTCCCCGCGCGACGACGGCAAGCGCCCGAAGAGATTTGCAAGCGCCAGCGCCGGATTGCTCTTCAACATTTTCGTGTCGTGAACACCGGCGATGCGCGCGAGCTCGGTTTCGAAATGGAGGACCGCGCGGAGATCGGGATCGTTGGCGTTCAAGTAACTGAAGGCGCGGCGAAGCAACAAAAACAGTTCCGGCTCGTGGTGATCGGATTCGGTGCAGAGTTCGATCAGCTCGACAAAGTAGGACGCGGCCTGGGTCCGGCGCAGATTCTTGCGGATGCCGGCGAACGGATTCCTCAAGGCGACTTCAGTCAGCGAATGCAGATTCGATTTCCGGCTGCGCGCGATCTGGATTTCCGCTTCGAAAAACAGATCGAGCTTTCCGGCGAACGGGCTCTTCGCGCGCCGGGCGCCTTTCGCAGCGGTTTGGATGCAGCCTAACGACTCCGTGCACCACGAAACGATCAGGCTCGTGTCGCTGAGTTTTCTTTTCCGGAGGAGGATGGCGGCAGTGCTTTCCATTCGTCGCGAGATAATCGCAGATTTTCGCCTCTTCTGTAGCCGCGGCCCTGTGGGCCGTGCTGGAAAGCGCGAGCAGAACTCTACGGGACGCTCCACGTCACGTCGCCCACAGGGCGACGGCTACAGAAATCAATCCCATTTCTTCGCTTTCGGCCAGAGCGCTTGCAGCGTGGTGTTGAGACCGTGGCAAAGGAAAATGCCGAAGTGTTCGTCGCGCCGCGAATAAGGGTGATCCGTCCGCCCGACGACTTCGACGGTCGCGAAATGTTCGCGATCCCCTTTCCCGTCGCTGCCGAGGACGATCACGCTCTCGCCGGTGTAATCTCGCGGACCCCATAGCCAATAGCTCTGGTGGTTGCTGATCGCTTTCGGCAAACCATACTTCTTCCCGAAGAAATCGATCGCGCCGGCCTGGCCATAGCTGTTGGCGAAAATCGCGGTTTTCGCGCGTTCCTCGGGCGGAAGCGCGTTGTAAATCTCGCCGGTCTTGCGCGCCATTTCCTCCCAGCCAAATTCATCCGCGAAATGTTGGGGCAACGGACCGGTCGGCTGATTCTCCGCTTTGAGCGGCGCGACACCGAGCGCCTTTTGATAAGCGATATAATTTTCCGGCGACAATACCGGCACGGAAAGCGGCGCGAGAAGACACGTCACCAAAATAATCGCGGCCACGTAAATCGGCCGACTCCAACGCATCTTTTCGCGGCTGAGGTTTTCGAACGCGACGGCGCCGGCCGCGAACAGCATCGGATACGCGGGAGCGACATAATAATTTTTCGCCTTCAAGGCTATGAAAGCGATGAGCACAAGCAGATAAATCCAGCCGAGAATGCGAAATTGTCGTCCCACCCGGCTCGCGAAAAGCCAGACCAATCCGCCGGCCCAAATCGGTAAGAGAATCGGGTTCAGCAACATCGCCTGGTCCGCGATGAACGCGATCGGACCGCGGACGACATCGCGATGTCCGCTGCGAATATTGTGCATCAATTCCAGGAACGGAAAGTTGTGGCGTGCCATCCAGATGAAGTTCGGCAGAAAAATCAGGAGCGAGCAAACGGCGCCGAGCCAAATCCATTTGCTCGAAAGGAACCGGCGTTGCGGGGTGAGAAGCAAGGCGCCGGCGACAGCGAAGGCGAAGAACGCCGTGCTGTATTTATTTTCCATTCCGACGCCGATGAGGACACCGAACCAGAGCCAGGAGCGGGGCTCGTTCCGGTCGATCGCGCGCACGACGCACCACGAGCACGCGAGCCAGACGAGTGGCTCGAACGCGTTCATCGTGAGCCAATGATGCATCAGCAAAAAGACCGGCGCGGCGAAAGTGGCAAGCGCGGCGAGCGCCTGCGCGAACGCGCCCCCGCGGAGGTCACGCGCGAGTTTACCGGTTAACCAGACCGTCGCCGCGCCCGCGACGGCGGGAAGAAATCGCAGCCCGATGAGTGATTCGCCGAAAACATGGCGCGCGATCCAGGCAACGAACCCGATCAATGGCGGCTGATCTACGTAGCCCATATCGAGATGCTCGGAACAGGCCAGGTAATAAAGTTCGTCGCGAAAGATGCCGTAGCGGTTCGCGATTAAAAGATGAAACACGAGATCGGCGGCTGCGATCGCGAGCACGATCACGGGCCCACGCGAATTGCGATCGGACGAATTCAATCGCCGCTCCGCCGAAGATTAATCGTCGCGGGAGTATTGCCGGCCCGAAACATCGACGCGCCGTAGCAAACCGCGGCGGTCCCTTCGCGCGCGAAACGAATCTTCTTCAAATTTGAATCCCAAAGCTCGAGGTAGCTGCAATTCGCGGTTTTTTTTGAGCCGGGAATCGGAACGTAACGATTGTAGGTCATGGAGAGGAACGCGCCGTCGCCTGGCAACGGAAAGGGCGCGGCCCAGTTCTGCGAGAGTCGGACGAAACGACGATTCGTCAGGTCGAGCGCGTAATCGGTGTCGCCGTCCGTGCTGTTGAGATGCACGCCAAAAAACGCGAGGCGCAGCGGCCCGTCAAAAAGGAACCGGGTGTTCTTGCTGCCTTTCACTTGCAGTTGTTCGACGGCGCCTTCAAAGCCTGGAATTTTCGGGAAGTTCGTCGACTTGCCGGTTTTCAAATCGCGCAAAACGTAATGCTTGCCGTGCTCGGGACCGTTGACCGAATCGTCCTCGTCGCCTTTCACTTCCTTCAGGATCAGCTCAACGGATGCATCGGGAGCGCGAAATTTCTGGGTGCGTTCGCCAAAGGCCGGCGCGCTTTCATCGTCGCCGGAGCCTTCGATTTCCGGCCAGGCGAAAAAGGGCGAAGTCTTCGTGGTTGAATACCATTCCGGCTCCGCATCGAATTGCTTCAGGGCGCCGCCCTTCGGATCGACGCTCCAGTACTCGAATTTGTTTTCGGCGATCTCGCGAGTGAACACGATCGTCTCGCCGTCCGCGGCAAACATCGGGTCGAGGTCCTGCCCGCGTTCTTCCCTCGTGAGCTGGCGCAGGAGCGTTCCGTCTTCGCGATAAAGAAAAAGATGCGCGTGGCTTTCCCCCTCCGCCTGGAGATAGCGGATCGCGACGACAATCTCCGAAGCGGCGTTCGCCGCGGCCGTGGCAATCAGGAGCGCTAATGTTATCGCGACGGTGCGAATCATGGCGACGGTTTGCCGAAACGCGCGCCGCTTGTCAATCAGCGGTTGCCGATATGAATCGCGCGTTTCTCGACACTCAGCGCGGCTTCCTTGATCGCTTCGCTCAAGGTCGGATGCGCGTGAACAGTCCGGCCGAGATCTTCGGAGCTGCCGCCGAATTCCATCACCGCGACGGTTTCAGCGATTAATTCCGACGCGGCGTGCGACAGGATGTGCGCGCCAAGAATGCGATCGGTTTCTGCGTCCGCCACGAATTTGACAACGCCTTCGTAATCTTCATTCGCGACCGCGCGGCCATTCGCGCGGAACGGGAATTTGCCGACGCGCACGTTCATCCCCTTCTCTTTCGCCATGTCTTCGGTGAGACCTACTCCCGCCAGCTCAGGGTTCGTGTAAATAATGCCAGGAATGACTTCGTAATTCACGTGGCCGCCTTTGCCCGCGATCATTTCGACGCATGCGATCCCTTCCTCTTCCGCCTTGTGCGCCAGCATAGGGCCGGCGATGACATCGCCGATCGCGTAAATGCCTTCGACGTTCGTCCGGAAATGGTCGTCGACCTTGATCCGGCCGCGCTCGTCCATCGCGACTTTGACGCTGTCGCCGAACACGCCCTTGGCAAATGCACGCCGGCCCACTGAGACGAGCACCTTGTCCGCTTCGAACTTCAGTTCTTCGGTTCCTTTGGTTGCCATGGCGACGGCGCGTCCGTTCTCGACTTTCACCGAACCGACTTTCGTCTCGAGATGAAACGCCATGCCCTGGGCGGTCAACGATTTCTGAAGCATGTTCGCCAGCTCGAGATCGAACCCGAGCGCGATCCGCGGCAGAAATTCCAGCACGATGACTTCCGAACCGAGCCGGCTCCAGACCGAGCCCAGCTCGAGCCCGATCGCCCCGCCGCCGATGACGAGCAATTTCTTCGGCGCCTTGTCAAAGGTGAGCGCTTCCGTGCTGCTGACAATGACGTTGCCGTCGAACTTCATGTTGGCCAGCTCGACCGGGACGCTCCCCGTCGCAATGACGACGTTCTTCGTTTCAATCTCCTGCGAATCGCCTTCGTTCGGCTTGATTGAAACGCGGCCGGGTGCAGTCACAGTTCCCAACCCCTGAAAGGTCGTGACCTTGTTCCCTTTCATCAACATTCTCACGCCGCCGCTCATCGTTTTCACTACCTTGTCTTTGCGTGCGAGCATCTTCGCCAGGTCGAGCCCGACGTTTTCCAAAACAACGCCGTGCTTGCCCGCTTCCTTTTTCGCGAAGACGTAGTGATCGCTCGAAGTAAGAAGGGCCTTGCTTGGGATACAGCCGATGTTCAGGCAAGTTCCACCGAGGTCCTTGTCCTTTTCGACGATGGCGGTTTTTAGGCCAAGCTGGGCCGCGCGAATTGCCGCGACGTAGCCCCCCGGTCCCGACCCAATGATGACGACATCAAACTTTTCCATGTTGTGAGACGTACAAGTCCCATGCGACCCATACCCTGTCCACCGTCCGCCGGAATTTAATCCGAAGCGTTAGTTCAGCGCGAAGACTTCAACAACGGCGACGCCGGTCGTATTGTTCACCCCGCGGACGATCGCAGTGTATTGCGCGCCGTTGGCCGGCAACGTCCGGATGATCGCCGATTCGAAGTTGTCAGGCGGCGCGGCTCCAGTGTCGATGATCGCCTGTTTGTTCGGGCTATCCACCCAATTATCGTTCGATTCCATGGTCGCTCCGTTGCCATCGTGTAACTCAAGGAAAGGGTCCGCTAATTTACCCTGGAGCGGAAGCGATGGTCCCAGCGCACAGATAAGCACCTTCTGAAATGCCTGACCGACAATAATCGTTCCAGCTATCAAAAGGTTATCGCCGGTCTGGACCAGACCGCGCGTGGAAATATTCGCGAGCTTGGAATCAACGTTGCGATCGAGATCGAATGCTTCTACTACTCCTATCCCAGTTCCATTGTTCGTCCCGCGAAGGATAGCCGTATAACCCGAGCTATTCGTCGGCAAGGTCCGGATAATAGCTGACTCAAGGTTGTTAGAAGGCGCTACTCCAGCATCAATGATTGCCTGTTTGTTTGGGCTATCCACCCAGTTATCGTTCGATTCGAGCAATGTTCCCGAACCATCGTGCAGCTCGAGGACCGGGTCCGCGAGGACGCCGGAGAAGAACTGGGAGAGTGATGGGCCCAGGCCGATAACGGCCACCTTCTTATCCTGCGTCCCGGTAATAATGAAACCGGCGAAGAGCGCGTTATCCCCTGTTTGCACCGGCAGCCGTGTCGAGACGTTGGCCAACGTAGAAATGTCGCTCCTTTGAATTTCGACTGCTCCTATGTCAACTGCTGCGCCCTGCGGACGCATTACTCCACGCTCATCCGTCGAAGGCGCGGTCACGCCGGTGCCGTTATCAATAGCCGGACTGCCGGACCCTGGCATTAGCGTTAGGGTTGGGCCTCCGTTATTCTGGAGTGAGCCTAGCCTCGGATCAAAGGAAGGTCCCTGGCGATCGCCGGTATTGGCCAGGCCACACGTAGTGTCGTCGGCGATGTTGAATCCGCTGGAAGCAAAAACTGCGGAGCAATTGCCAGCGGAATTAGATGCCAGGAGTGTGTTGCTCATCGCAAGCGTAGCGCCGCTCTGCAAACGCAAACCCACGCCGGTGTTTTGGGCGAGGGTCACGTTGGTTAGCGTTAGCAGGCGGGAGAAGTGGTTGATGACTTGCGGCCCCGTGTTGCCGCTGACGGTTACATTAATGAGGGTGAGCTTCATCTCCGACTGAATTGCGCCGCCTTGTAAACCGGCGCTGTTCCCGCTTAGCGTGGAGGCGGTCACCGTGAATGTTTTGGTTTGGTCACTCTCATCGGCGCAGTCAATGGCCCCACCGTAATTCTCAGCGGTGTTATCGGCCAGCGTACTCTTGTCGATGGAGCCACTGCTAAGAGTGCCAACCGCGGCGCCACCGCTCGCAGAATTATGGCGGAGCACCGAATTGCGAACCTGCATGAAACCTGGAGGCACATTGTAAAGGGCGCCCCCTGTCCCGTCGGCGTGGTTGTCGTGCAGTTGGTCAGTATCTACCGTTAACGTGCCGGCATTATAGATGGCGCCGCCTCCCTGGGTGCCGTCGAACACGCTAATGGTATTATCGTGCAGGTCACAGCTGGTCACCGTCAGAGTCCCGCCCGCATCCACGTAGAGGGCGCCGCCAAAGCAAGCGGAGTTGCTGTAGAACTGCGAGCTATCGGCGGTGAAGCTCGAATTGGCCGTGACGTAGATCGCACCGCCCCGGTCGATGGTGGGCGAGAAGGGTGAGAGGCTGCCGCTATTCGCCATGTTGTTAAAGAACTGGCTGCCATGCACGGTGACTTGTGCGCCGTCCCATACCAGCATGGCGCCGCCCCAGCCATTGGTTGTGTTGGTAGTCGAGTTATCGTGGAAGGTGCAGTTCGTGATGTTCACCACTGCGTTAGCAAAGCGGGGGAAAAGTGCCCCGCCATTCCCGGCCTGGTTCCCTGCGAATTCGCTGTTCGTGATCGTGAGCGGACCTATCGACCAGATCGCGCCTCCGCTGTGGGGTGAGTCAGCCAGGTTGTTAAGGAAGTGGCAATTGTCGATAACTAGTGTGCCGAGTGCGGTCGGGTTTGCTATGGCGCCACCGTCGCCGGCCACGAAAGCTTTGGTAAGTGTCAGGTTCTTCAATGTAACAGTCCCGGCGGCGGAAAAATTCAGATTGAAAATCCGAAACTGGTTGTTGCCGCTGATGGTAACCGTGTTACCGCCATCGATCGTACACGGCACAGTGATCGTCGGAAGAACCACGTTTGAGATGACGATCGTCCCAGTCGGGATCTGAAAACTGAGCGTTCCGCCGCCGGCGCTCTCGAGTTGGTTGAGTTGGGCGCGGAGCGTGTTGGGACCACCGCCATCGGTAGGGTCGGTTACGACAACTTGAATGGCCGCCAGCGCGATCCCGCCCGACAAGAAAAGCCCCAGGAAAGAAAACGCCACGCGGGCGAGCGGCGACCCAGCGGCGGATTTCACATCTACGATTTAAACAAACTAGGCAGCGAACAACAAGATTTTTGCGATGTCAGCGCTTGATTCAATCCAACCGGTAGGCTTCCAGCAATCCGACACCGGTGGTTCCGTTCGCGCCGCGCTCGACGGCGGTGTAGTTCCCCGGCGTCAGAGTCATAAGAATAGCCGAATCGCGGTCGTCCCCCGGGGCCAGGCCGGTCGCTTGGATCTCAGCGGCATTCGGCGCCATATGCCAGTTATCGTTACTTTGCAGAATCATTCCATTCCCGTCGTGAAGAGTGAGTGTGGGATCCTGCAATTCGCCTGAAACTCCAAAGGCATGCAAGTCCGGGCCGAGGGCGCGGAAAAGAATCCGCTTCGGATTTACGCCAGTCATAATGAGACCGCCGATGAGCACATTATCGCCGGTGTTAACCATGGCCCGGGATGCCAGGTTCGCCAGTTGGCCATCGCTCATCGAGTCGAGATCGTAAACTTCGACGAGCCCAATCGCGGTGCCATTATTCTTGCCACGAAGCACGCCGGTATAAGCGCCGGGCGGCGCCAAGTAGAAAATGGCTGATTCGCGGTCGTCGCCGGGAGCGAGTCCTGCCGCGATGATGAGGTTTGCCTGGACGGGGTCGTCTTTCCAATTGTCATTCGACGCCAGCATGGTGCCGCTGCTATTAAAAAATCCGAGGACCGGATCTGTTAGCGTGCCCGGGATGGGCGTACCACCGATCTTCAAAGATGGTCCCATCCCGCGCACAACAACGCGCTTGGAAACGTTGCCGTCGATAACAAATCCGGCGATTCCCACCTTGTCGCCGGTCTGCACGAGCGAACGCGCCGAAATATTAATTAACTGAACATTCGCCGGCGTGAGTGAAGGAGTTGCCGTCGGGGTTGCAGTTGCAGTCGCAGTCGCAGTCGCTGTAGCCGTAGGTGTCGACGTTGCCGTTGCTGTGGGAGTCGCCGTTGCCGTCGCCGTTGCCGTCGGGGCTGTAGTTGCGGTAGCCGTGGGCGTTGATGTTGCGGTCGCGGTCGGTGTTGCGGTGGCTGTTGCTGTTGCGGTTGCGGTTGCGGTTGCCGTTGGTGTCGGTTCGACACCTGTCACAGTCGTGCAGGCAGAGAATTCTGAGGTATTCCCGCTCGGATCGGTCGCGGTCGCGGTGATGACTTCGCCGCCGACAGCACCGGGGTTGAGAATGGCAGTAAAACTCGCGTTGCAACTTTCGTCGGTTGTCACCGGTTGACTGCCGAGAAAGGTTCGTCCCTCGCCATTGCCTGAATCATCGCAGGCCGCGTTCGAGAAGAATTCGATCCGAAACGTAGTGTTAGCCGTGCTGTTAAGAGTTCCCTGAACGGTAGTCACCCCACCACTGGAGTCGGCCGAAGTTATCACGGGAAAATTCTGCAGATTATTCGGGCCGATGTCAGTGTCGCATGAGTCGTTAGGTGTTGGGATGGCGGTCTGATCACCGCAGCGGCCACCGAGCGTGATCCCTAAACGCGTGTTGTCATGGATGGAGTTGCCGAGGATGGCCCAGCCGGTGTTGCCATTAGCGACGCTGATCCCGTTTGTGCCGTTGAACGCAATGGTGTTGCCCTCCCCGGCATCCAGTCCACCGATGAGTCCATTCGTAGTGCTGGCAGATTCGCTCACGTGGATGCCGCATAAGCCGTTGCCAAGCGGCATCGTCCCCGTGATATCAGTGCCGATCTTGTTACCCTGGATGACGAGACCTGTCGGGCTGGCGACAACATCAATGCCATCCCCACCGGTGCTTATGACGTTGCCGGTCCCGGCCGTGCTTCCGCCGATAGTCGTGTTGGCTGAGTTCCCAAGGTTGATCCCCGTGGAAAGTGTGTGCAACGCGATGGTACCGGTCGCATCCGTACCGATTAGATTGCCTTGGACCGTATGGGTTGCTGAGGGGGAAGTAACGGTCTGCACACCGATGTTGGTAGCGTTGATGACGTTGCCCGCACCAGTCGCGCTCCCGCCAATCGTGGTTCCGCTGCCCGCATCGATAGAGATGGCGTTTTGTGTCGAGCCGATAGCTGCTGTCCCCGCGGCATTGACGCCAAAATAGCTTCCTTGCACCAGCGTGTTATCGCCAAAAATATCAATGAGAGTACCTTGGCCGACGGCGCTGGCGGTGACGTTGCGGTCCGCGGGCGACGTGCCGCCTACGGTGTTGCCACTTACACTGGACGTTATCAAGATCGGGGTGCCGTTGCTAACCACCGTTGTCCCATCGGTATCTACCCCAACGAAATTTCCCGCCACAAGATTATTGTTGCTCTCAATATCGATCATTCTACCGCCGCCGTTGTTGCTCTTCACAATGCAAAGGCCACGAATTGTGGAACCGTCGCTCGAGAATCCGGCTCCTCCACATGTCGATGGATTACAAAGGAGCAGCATCGTGCCAATCGTTCCACCATCGATCCTGATCAGGAAGAGAGCGTTGTCACCAATGGCCAGGGTGTTGGGAGTTGCGCCCGGCTGCGTGTAGCCATCGATGATCACCGGGTCGGTGATATCCGGCAGCGACGAACCGAGCGTGATCGTTTGCACGCCGCTGCCGGGGATGTTGAATGCAATAGTATCGAGCCCGGCGTTATTATTCGCGTCGGTTATAGCCTGACGCAGGGAGCCGGCGCCGGTATCATTGGTGTTCGTGACGGTGAACGTGTCGGCGAATGCCATCGGGCAAAACAGGAACAGCGCGAGGACGGTGAGAAGTCGCAAGAATCGCACATTGCCACGTAGTCTGTCGCCGCCGCGGAGTCCTTAAGGGTTGACTAAATTCTTCTAAATTGTTCTAAATAGTCTGTGAAACGATCGACGGCGAATGGGGTCCGTCATTTCTACGAGTTCGGAGATTTCAGACTGGACGCCGAGCGGCATCGCCTGTGGCGGAATGGCGAGATTGTCCCGCTGTCGTTGAAGGCGATAGAGACGCTGACTGTCCTTGTCCGAAATCCTGGGAAGGTGCTCGAACGCCAGGCGCTCATGGACGCGTTGTGGCCCAACACGATAGTGGAAGACGCCAATCTTACGGTGGCGATCTCACAATTGCGGAAAGCATTCGGTCAAAACGGCGACCTTGACCAGTTCATCGAAACCATTCCTCGCATTGGCTATCGCTTTGCCGCGGACATAACTGAGGTGGACGAACCGGCGCCGCTGCTAACGGAAAAACGGGCGAATGAAAACAGCGCACAACCAGCTGAGTTCGGCGACGGTTTTCGCAACGAGACACCGACCGGAACATCGTTGCCGACCGAGCCGGAAATTACAGTGGCTCCCAGCAAGACCGGCATACTTCCCTGGGTTAACCTGCGAACAATAGCACTAGTGGCGTTGTTCGGATCAGTGCTCGTAGCTTTCCCGATCTACTGGCAACGAGCAAACCGGACAACATCGCCCGCTCCGTCTGGACAGATCAAATCGCTGGCAGTGCTTCCTTTTAAGTCACTCGGGCCGCAGTCAGACGATGAATATCTCGGGCTGGGACTGGCTGATACCTTGATTACCCAGTTAAGTACAATGGGTCAGATTGCCGTTCGCCCTCTTAGCGCGGTCCAGAAGTATGCTGGCGGCGGGGCCTACGACCCACTGGCGGCGGGACGAGACCTGCGGGTGGATATCGTCTTGGAAGGCTACGCCCAACAAGAGGGCGACACGATTCGCGTCACCATGCGGCTCCTCAGAGTTAGCGATGGAGTAGCTCTCTGGTCAGCCAAGCTCGATGAGAAATCTAGCGACATATTCACGATGCAGGATTTGATCGCCCAGCAAGTCGCGCGAGCGTCCACGTTGCATCTGAGCGAGGGACAAAAAAAGGAACTGCTGACCACGCGCCACACGAACAATCCCGAGGCTTATCAGCTTTACGTGAAAGGTCGATACTTTTGGAACAAGCGAACCGGGCCCGACCTGGAGCGAGCGCTGAGTTATTTCGAGCAAGCGATCAAGCTCGATCCTTCTTATGCGCGGGCTTACTCCGGGCTGGCTGACTGTTATGCCGTGCTCAGCTACTTTACAAAACGCCCGTTCAACGAAACTTTTCCAAAAGCCAAGGCAGCCGCCGAAAAAGCCCTGGCGTTAGATAGCAGCCTGGCGGAACCACATGCCACCCTTGGCCTGGTGCTCCATACGTCCTGGGACTGGGCGGGCGCGGAAAAGGAGTACGAGAAAGGATTGAAGCTGAATCCAAACTATGCCACTACCCATCAATGGTATGGCTTTTATCTCTTGGGCCTGGGACGGCGCGACGAGAGTGTCCGGGAATTGAAGCGCGCGCAGGAGCTGGACCCGGTATCGATCGAAATCAATTCGGATCTGGGAGCGGTTTTGACTTACGCCTATCGACCCGATGAAGCTATAAAGTACTTCAAAGCCGCCCTGGAATTGGACCAGAACTTCATCGAGGCGCATGCCGGCCTTGGCCTCGCCTACGTCCAGAAAGGAGAGCTAGACCAAGCGATCTTGGAGCTGGAGCGAGCGCGCGAGCTTTCTCATGATCGGCCCGATATTCTCGCCATGCTGGGATACGCCGACGCGGTCGCGACAAGAACAACGGCTGCCATGAATATCCTCGCGCAATTGCAGGCAATGCCCGGTGAGAACAACGTGTCGCCCTTTTATCAGGCGATCGTGTTGATAGGGCTCGGCGAAAAAGAAAAGGCTTTAGCCGCGCTTGAGACGGCAGCCTCCCAGAGAGACGTCGGCGTCAGCGGCCTCAAAGCCAACCCGATCTTCGATCCGCTGCGTAGCGAACCCAGATTTCAAAACATTCTCGTGTCAATCGGCCTCAAGCCGTGACCTGCGGTTGCATCAATTGAGGGCGTAAACTTCGACGACCGCAATGCCGGTCGTGTCGTTCACGCCGCGGACGATAGCGGTGTATTGCGCGCCATTTGCCGGCAACGTCCGGATGATCGCCGATTCCTTATCGTTGGACGGCGCCAGTCCGCTATCGATGATCGTTTGCTTGTTTGGGCTATCGACCCAGTTGTCGTTACCCTCGATCAACCCACCGTTCTGGTCGTGCAGCTCCATGATCGGATTCGCCAGCGTTCCGGCGAAGAATTGCGACAGCGACGGGCCGATCGCGCGAACGATTACTTTCTGCATCTGCGAGCCAGCGATGATCGTCCCCGCGATGAGAATATCGGGGTCGGTCTGGACAAAACCCCGCGTCGAAATATTGGCGAGTTTCGAGTCCGCGTTGGTATCGAGGTCGTACACTTCCACGACCCCAATGCCGGTTCCGTCATTCGCGCCGCGCACGATGGCGGTGTAGCTCGCGCCGTTCGCCGGCAACGTCCGCACCAGGGCCGATTCCAGATCGTTCGTGGGCGCAAGCCCACTATCAATTACCGCTTGCTTGTCCGCCGCCGTTTGATTCTGCCAGTCGTCGTTCGACGCCAGCAAGGTGTTGCCGGTGTGAAGCTCAAGCGTCGGATTAGTGAGCGTGCCGGAGAAAAACTGCGCCAGCGACGGCCCAATCGCGCGAACAATCACCTTCTTAGGTTGCGTTCCCGTGACGATGAAGCCACCTATCAGAACATTGTCGCCAGTTTCCACTCGCAAGCGCGTGGAAATATTGGCCAGTGTAGTCACAGTGGTGCTGTTAATGAAAAAGACAAAAGCCTGGATTTGCCCGATTAATGGACTGCTGCTGGTGCCGTTGCCGGAGCCGGTGTTAGTGGAGGTGGCGTCCCCGCCGTCGGTGGCATAGGCATAGATGATATGAAGGCCGTCTTGCAACGGGCCAACGGTAGCGCTCTGCGTATTGCTGCCGGCCGGCGTGGCGGTCAGCCAGGGATTGATCCAGGTGTCCACCTGATAGTGAATTTGCTGCACCGGAGGAGCCGTGGGCGCAAAAGTGCTGCTCGCAGTAAAGGTGAAGCTGCGCGAGATGGCGTTCGGCGCGAAAGCCTGCGGAGTAATGCTGACCGTTAACGGAACAGGTTGCACATTCTGTTCCGTAATGACCGTCACAGAGCCAGGGTTACTCTCATTAGCGACATAGATTTTATTGGTCATCGGATTGACAGCGACGGCTCTGGGATTAATGCCAGCCGAGTTAATCGCCCTGCTGTTGTCCGCGCCATTAATGATCGTCACGTCGGTTTCACCACCGTTAGCGACATAGATTTTGTTGGTCACCGGATTGACCGCAATGTCTATGGGATTAGCGCCAACCGGGACTGGCGGAGCCGTAGTATTGTCCGCGCCATTGATGACCGTCACCCTAGCGTTACCTGCATTAGCAACGTAGATTTTGTTAGTCACCGGATTGACCGCGATGGCTCTGGGATTAACCCCAGCCGGGATCGTCGTCACCACGGTGTTGCCCACGCCATCGATGACCGTCACGTTATCGCTGCTAAAGTTAGCGACATAGATTTTGTTGGTCACCGGATTGACCGCGATGGCTCTGGGAGTAGTGCCAACCGGCACCGGCGGAGCGGTGGTGTTGTCCGCGCCATTAATCACCGTCACGCTGTTGCTGCTAACGTTAACGACATAGATTTTATTGGTCACCGGATTGACCGCGATGGCTATGGGAGTAGTGCCAACCGGCACCGGCGGAGCGGTGGTGTTGTCCGCGCCGTTGATGACCGTCACGCTGTTGCCTCCTGCGCCGTTGAACCTGTTAGCGACATAGATTTTATTGGTCACCGGATTGACCGCAACGGCTTCGGGTTGAGTGCCAACCGGCACGGTCACCGTCGTGTTGTCCGCGCCGTTGATGACCGTCACGTCATCGCTGCTAAAGTTAGCGACATAGATTTTATTGGTCACCGGATTGACCGCAATGGCTTCGGGAAAAGGGCCAGTCGAGACTGTAACCGTAGTATTGTCCGCGCCATTGATGACCGTCACGTTAGCGCTACTATTATTAGCGACATAGATCTTATTGGTTACCGGATTGACCGCGATGGCAAGGGGCAGAGTGCCAGCCGGGACTGACGGAGTCAGGGTGTTGTCTTGCCCATCGATGACCGTCACGTTAGCGCTGCCTTGATTAGCAACGTAGATTTTGTTCGTCACCGGATCGACCGCGAGCGCACTGGGAGCAGTGCCGGCCGAGAGTTGCGCGGCCGTGTTATTCGCGCCATTGATGATCGTCACGGTCGCGCTGCCATTATTGGCGACATAGATCTTGTTTGTCAGCGAATTGATCGCAACGGCAAAGGGACTAGTGCCAGCCGCGACTGGCGGAGCCGTCGTGTTGTCGGCCCCATTGATGACCGTCACGGTGTTGCCTCCTGTGCCATTAAAGCCGTTCGCGACATAGATTTTGTTGGTCACCGGATTGACCGCGATGGCTTTGGGCTGGTTGCCAGCCTGGACCGTCGTCACCACGGCGTTGTCCGCGCCATTGATGACCGTGACGCTGTTGCCGCCTGCGCCGTTGAAGGAGTTAGCGACATAGATTTTATTCGTCACGGGATTGACCGCGATGGCAAAGGGATTCTTGCCAACCGCGACTGGAGGAGCCGTGGAGTTGTCCGCGCCATTGATGACCGTCACGCTGTTGCCGCCGGCGCCGTTGAGGACGTTAGCCACATAGATTTTATTGGTCACCGGATTGACCGCGATGACAAGGGGAGCACTGCCGACCGTGACTGTCGCTGCCACGGTGTTGTCGGCGCCATTGATGACCGTCACGTTATTGCCGGATTCATTGGCAACATAGATCTTGTTGGTCACCGGATTGACCGCGACGGCTCTGGGATTAACGCCGACCTGGACGGTCGTCGTAGTGTTGTCGGCCCCATTGATAACCGTCACGTTATTGGTACTAAAGTTAGCGACATAGATTTTATTGGTTACCGGATTGACCGCGACGGCAAGGGGCTGAGTGCCAGCCGGGACTGTCGCTGTGGTGTGGTTCGCACCATTGATGACCGTCACGTTCGCGCTGCCTTGATTAGCGACATAGATTTTATTGGTCACCGGATTGACCGCGATGGCTATGGGACTACTGCCAGCCGGGATGTCGCTTTGAAAGCTATCGGCCCAAGCCGCGGCCACTGTCACTACCACGGCGCAAGTCGTGGCGAGAAAGATTCGCCGAAAAAAGAACAGCGGTCCCATAAATAAACAGTCTTGTGTGGCGCGAACGGTTACCCTCGTTTGCAATTTCCCGGCGAGAAGAGAGCCAGGTGCTTCGGCCTGCCAGAGCCTTGCGACGGACAGGTTGCCAGAGACGCCTGACGGACTTGACACGAGCTCAGCCTGTCAGGCCGCGATGGACCTGTAAATCTCTTTTGTCAGTTCAGCGCGAATACTTCGACAACGGCAACGCCGGTGGTGTTGTTCAAGCCGCGCACAATCGCCGTGTATTGCGCGCCATTGGCCGGCAACGTCCGGATGATTGCGGACTCGAAGTTGTTAGACGGCGCGAGTCCTGTATCAATGATTGCCTGCTTGTTCGCACTATCGATCCAGTTATCGTTCGTTTCCATGGTCGCACCGTTGCCATCGTGAAGCTCCAGGAACGGATCGGCCAGCGCGCCGGAGAAGAACTGGGAGAGCGACGGCCCCAGCGCACAGATAAGCACACGTTGCGATGCCTGACCGACTATGATCGTCCCAGCTATGAGAAGATTGTCACCCGTCTGGACGAGGCCGCGCGTCGAAATATTCGCCAGCTTGGAATCAACGGAACGATCGAGATCGAACGCCTGGACGACCCCTATTCCAGTTCCATTATTCGTCCCGCGCAGGATAGCTGTGTAACCCGTGCCATTCGCCGGTAAAGTCCGAATAATAGCCGATTCAAGGTTATCCGGAGGCGCTACTCCGTTATCCATGATTGCCTGTTTGTTCGGGCTATCCACCCAGTTATCGTTCGATTCCAACAAGGTCGAGCCGCTGTAAAGTTCCAGCACCGGATCGCCCAGGACGCCGGAGAAGAACTGGGAGAGCGATGGGCCAAGGGCAACTATGGCTACCTTCTTATCTTGTGTTCCACTGATAATGAAACCGGCGAAGAGCGCGTTATCTCCGGTTTGCACCGGCAAACGCGTCGACACGTTAGCAAGCGTACTCGGGGTAGGTGTCGCTGTTGTCGTTTGAATTTCAAAAGCGCCGATGTCGGCGCCGTCACCGCCAGATGCATTGGGGATGGTCAAATCGTCAATGGCTCGCGAAAAGCCACTGCCACGCTGATCGTTCGCCAGGCTACCGGTCAAAGCGGCGCTCGTGCCGGTGTCGATGGCCGGGCTGCCGAGCAAAAGCGCGATCGTCTGGGTGGGACCGCCGTTATTCTGCAATCCATTTGGATCAAGCTTCGGCTCGAGGGGCGCCGCGATGGTTCCCGTTTGGTCGGTGGCCGCGGTCAGTCCCGTGCTGTTGTCCCTCTTCCCAATCAAATTGAACCCAGCGCTGTCAAAGGTCCCGAACAGGTCAGGTCCGGGTCCCCCAGTTACCGAGTTGAGCGCGACGATACAGTTCTTGATGTGCGTTGTTCCGCCATTAAAAAAACCCCCGGGCGGTGCCGTGTAGACGCCGCCGCCGCCCGCCGGAGAAAAATTATTTCGGGCCACGGAGTTACCGGTAATGGTGCTGTTCGTCACGTTGGCCGTCCCTTGGTTGTAAATGCCGCCGCCGGAATTTTCCGCGGAGTTACCGCTAATCGTGCAGTTCGTGATATTCGTAGTCCCATTTTCGATCCCAATTGCGCCGCCGCCTGATCCCACTATGTTATCGTTAGTGCTGGTCGAATTGCTCGAGAACGTCGAGTTGCTCACGTTCGTCGTGCCGAAGCTCCCGATGGCGCCGCCCAAGTCGCCCCTGTTGCCAGTGAACGTGCTGTTACTCACCGTGCCCGTACCGCTGCCGTTATAAATGGCGCCGCCGCGCTCCCCGGCGAAATTATTTGTGAAGGTGCAGCCGGTCACAGTGAGCGTGCCCGTGTTCATGGAAATGGCGCCGCCGCTTCCGCAGCTTGTGCAGATTGCGGCCACGTTATCGGCAAACGTGCTGTTGGTGACGTTCATGGTTCCGGCGGCCAGATAAACTGCACCGCCTTCGAGGCTGGCGAGGTTGGCGGTGAACGAGCAGCCGGTGATATTCACGGTGCCTGCGCTACTGGCGAGGGCTGCACCTTTCTGGGTGCTGCCTGAACTACTGTACGTCGACGTATTTTGGATGAGCGCGCAATTCGTCACGTTCAAGAATGGCGCCGACACGTTATTGATTGCGGCCCCGCCCCCATTGTTGACCACGAATCCATCCCGGAGCGTCAAGCCCGATATGCTCACGGGGGTCGTGGCTTGGGGGCTAACCGTGATGTTGAAGATCCGAATATTTTGGCTGGCGGCTGGCTTTACCGCCCACGAACCCGAGCCGGGACCGTTGATCGACATGACCGTACTGATATCGGGAAGTGGGCTCTGCAAAACAATGGCGCAACCCGAAGGCCCACAAAACTCAAAAATGCTGATATCGATGATGTCGTCGCCAGGGTGCGCGTTCGCGGCGAGAATCGCGCCGCGCAAAGAACACTTGGCGGCATGATTGTCACACGCGCCGGCCACGACGTTATCGCTGCTGGTGTTGACCGTGTAAGTGTTCCCCCTGATTTCTGCTACTGCCGAAGTCAACACCGCCAGAGCTGCAAAACCAATTCGCTGTGCCTTCATGGTGGGAAGTCCGGAGCTTTGCTATTCTTCTCGAGCGGCAAGCAAAAATTAATTCAACGCGTAAACTTCTACGACGGCGATCCCGGTCGTGCCGTTGACCCCGCGCACGATCGCGGTGTACTGCGCACCGTTGGCAGGCAGGGTCTGGACGATTGCCGATTCGAGGTCATGGCTTGGAGGAATGGTGCTGTCGATGATCGCTTGTTTGTTAGGCGATTCCACCCAGTTGTCGTTCGCTTCCACCAACCCGCCGTTGCCGTCGCGCAGCTCGAGAGTCGGGTTCTCCAGCTTGCCTGCGATTGGCAGCGACGGTCCGATGGCCCTCACGATGACTTTCTGCGCCGCCTGGCCGACGACGATTGTTCCGGCGATCAAAACATTGTCGCCGGTCTGGACAAGCCCGCGCGTGGAAATGTTGGCGAACTTTGAATCCACCGTTCGATCGAGATCGTAAGCTTCGACCACGCCGATACCCGTCCCGTCGTTGACTCCGCGAACGATCGCTGTGTAGCCCGCGTTGTTGGCCGGCAGGAGCGCGACGATCGCCGACTCCAGATCGCTGCTCGGCGGAATCGTGCTGTCGATGATCGCCTGTTTGTTGGCCGAATCGACCCAGTTATCGTTCGCTTCAATCAATCCGTTAGGCCCATGGAGCTCGAGGGTGGGATTGCCCAGCTTATCGGCAAACGGGAGGGAGGTTCCGATCGCGCGGATAATTACCTTCTTGGGTTGGGTCCCGGTAACGATGAAGCCGCCGATCAGAACGTTGTCGCCGGTCTCCACGCGAAGACGCGTTGAGATGTTGCCCAGCGTTGTAGCTGGCGTCGCGGTGGGCGTGGCGGCTGGTGTGGCCGTGGGTGTGGCTGCGGGTGTCGGTGTCGCGGTCGTGGTCTGAACTTCGAACGCGCCTATGTCAGCACCATCTCCGCCATTGGCATTGGCGATGTTCGGGTCGTCGACTACGCGGGCAAAGGCGGCGCCGCGCTGATCGGTGGTGAGAGCGCCAGTCAAGCCCGCGCTTATGCCTTTGTCTATGGCTGGACTACCGGTCAACAGCGCAATCGTGTTTGTCGGGCCACCGTTGTTCTGCAAGCCGTTGGGATTAAGCTTGGGATCGAGCGGTGCCTTGCCCGCTCCCGTCTGGTCGGTCGAGATGGTAAATCCTGTGCTGGCCTCCTTCCTCCCAATCAGATTGAACCCGGAGGAATTAAATGCGCCATGCACGTCCGGCCCACCATCGTTCGCCGTGTTCCCGGCGATGATGGTGCTCTTGACTGTGATCGTGCCATTGCCGGCGTAAATACCGCCCCCCAGGTTGTCACCACTCGACGGCGATCCAGTAGCGGAGTTACCAGTGATCGTGCTGTTGGTGATGTTCATGATGTCGAAATTAATGACGCCACCACCAGGCCCACCGGCTGAGTTGCTAATGATCGTGCTGTTTGTGATATCCAATACGCCGCTGTCATTGCCTATCGCGCCGCCAAAAGCGGAAGCGTTTCCGCTGAGGCATGTGTTACCGGTCAGCGTGCTGTTAGTGACGGTCACCACGCCGCCGGCGTTATAAATGCCGCCGCCTGCGGTCCCTCCTACAGGGAATGAAAAGTTATTCGCGAGTGTGCTGTTAGTAACGTTCACCCGGCCGCCGTTATTAGAGATGCCGCCTCCCCTGCCATTTGGATCATTCCCGGTCACGGCACCAGCGGAGTTGTCGCTGATCGTGCAACGGTCTACGTTGACAGTGCCGGAGCTAGCGTTAGAAATGCCGCCGCCATTACCACCGTTGCCCGATCCGCCAGACGTACTGCCTCGATTGATCGTCAAGCCAGAAAAAGACACTGTGCCGGTGGCGGTAACATTGAAGATGCGAAACGCGTTCCCGTTCATCGGAGAATGCCGGACGGTCAGCAGATTCGCGCCTGGGCCGGCGATCGACATCGTTTCGGAGATATCGGGTAGCGCCGCAGTCAGATTGATAATGCATTGACCTGTCGAAGGATCGCAATTGGGCTCGTTCGCGGGGATGACAAAAATGATCGCGTTTGGGCCGATGCTGGCGTTGGCAGCCTCGATCGCGCCACGCAGCGAGCAGTTTGCCAGACCGTTGGCACAAGCGCCGGCCACAACGGAATCGCTCGTAGTATTGACGAAGTAGGGGATGCTGCCATCGCTGCCCAGCCGGGCAATGTGACTGCGCGCTTGTCCGGCAATGCTGCTGAAATTTCCGCCTACGAGAATATTTCCGTCTGGCTGCACTGCAATGGCATAGATGCTGGCACCAGAGTTAGCGCTGGGGTCGAACGCATCGGCCGCTCCCAGGTTGGGATCGAGCCTAGCAATACGGCTGCGGGACTGGCCGCCAACCGTGGTGAAATCGCCGCCGGCAAGAACCTTGCCGTCAGGCTGGAGCATTAGTGTAAAAACACCAGCGCTCGCATTTGGATCGAAAGAATCGGCTGCGCCAGTGTTGGCATCGAGGCGCGCGAGGCGGTTGCGGAGTGCCGGGCCGATGGTAGTGAAATCGCCGCCGGCCAGAACCTTGCCGTCAGGCTGGATCG
>JBHELY010000026.1:27077-40797 GCA_046262815.1 Chthoniobacterales bacterium
GATCGCGATAGCAAAAACACCCGCGTTCGCGTTTGGATCGAAGGTCATGTCTATCGTACCGTCCGCGTTCAACCGCGCGATGCGGTTGCGGGTCACCGCCGCTCCGCCGTTCGGCGTAAGCGTGATGAAAAACCCGCCCGCCAAAATCTTGCCGTTCGCCTGCACCGCGATCGCGAAGACGGTATTGTTCGCGTTCGGGTCAAAGGGAGTGTCAAGGGTGCCGTCCGTATTCAACCGGGCGATCCGGTTGCGCGTGACCGCCGCGCCGCCATTTGGCGAGAGGGTGGTGAACTGGCCGCCCGCTAAAATCCTGCCGTCCGCCTGGAGCGCGATTGAACGGACGGAACCGTTCGCGTTTGGGTTGAATGCAGTGTCGAGCGTGCCGTCCGCGTTCAGCCGGGCGATGCGGTTGCGCGTGACGGTTGCGCCGCCATTCGGCGAGAGCGTGGTGAAAAAGCCACCCAGCAAAATCTTGCCATCCGCCTGAAGCGCGATTGCATCAACATCAGCATTAGCATTCGGGTTGAAGGCGGTATCCACCGTCCCGTCTGGATTCAGCCGGGCAATGCGGTTACGCGTCACGGCGGCTCCGCCATTGGGCGAGAACGTCGTAAAATTGCCGCCGAGAAGTATCTTCCCGTCCGGCTGCGCGACTACGGCAAAAACGGGAAGGTTCGCGTTCGGGTTAAAAGTGATGAGCCGGGATTGCCCGCGCACTGACATTGTCCCACCGAGGAGGATGGTGAGGGCGAAAAGGGAATACTTTTTCATACCGGAATACGAAGTGGAGTCCTAGCAGCGGCGGCATTGCATCATGAGCTAATGCGAGATTTCCGGGGAAAAAGTGCAATCAAGCCCGAATTCTTTCGGGGTCGAAGTGAGGACCGCAACTCACAATCGGAAGGGCCAACCCCGAAAAACTTGCGCGCCTCTCGCGCAATCCTGCTACGACCTCACTCTGCTGCGGGTCCGGTGATCTCCTGGAACAACCAGGCTCGGGCATGGGCCCAGTAGTATTTGGCTGTGCGCACAGAAATGCCGAGCGCTTGGGCGGCTTCGTCATGGGTGAGCCCGACGAAGTAACGCAGCTTCACTACTTGAGCTTCGAGCGGATGGGCGGCCGCGAGCTTGTTGAGCGCTTCATTGACGGCGAGCAGTTGA
Organism: Chthoniobacterales bacterium; assembly: GCA_046262815.1. Taxonomy (GTDB): domain Bacteria; phylum Verrucomicrobiota; class Verrucomicrobiia; order Chthoniobacterales; family UBA10450; genus AV80. The sequence continues at coordinate 28,239 of JBHELY010000026.1, forward strand.
TCATCATCACCGGCGAAAGGCAGCTCCACCTGCTCCAACTCGACACGGTGCTGGCCGCCGCCGTGACGCACAGCGCGCTTTTGCCGGGCGCGGTCAATCAGAATCCGCCGCATTGCCTCGGCCGCGGCGACAAAGAAGTGGGCGCGGTTCTCAAATTTCGGGGTCTGATCGCCAACGAGCCGCAGCCAGGCCTCGTGAACGAGGGCAGTGGGTTGCAAGGTGTGTCCCGGCGCTTCATGGGCCATCTTGCTCGCAGCGAGCCGACGCAATTCTTGATAGACCAGCGGCAACAACTCGTCGGCGGCTTTGGCATCGCCGCTTTCGATGGCGCTGAGAAGTAAGGTCGCCTCGCTCATGCCTTGCGGATATGGTGGCGGCGATGCTGGCAAGAATCGCGCGGATTGTCAAAGACAGCCCCGTCGCCTGTCATTCTCCCTCTCCTTCTCCTCCTCCTCCTCCTCGTCTTCGATGTTTCCGTTCCGAGGACGAGGAGGACGAGACGCCCTACGGGCCTCGCGCTGCTTCAAGCGTTTCCGGATGATCTTTCCCGAGAGTCGGCTCCAAATGCTCGAGCGCCAGCGCACACGCCGCGCGGGCTTCTTCGAGCCGACCTTGGGCGCGCAGCACCCGACCCAAGGCAAGATGGGCCCGACCGATGATAGAAGAGAAAAAGTGCGTGCCGACGTCTGCCTGTTGCAGAGCTAAGGCCCGCGCCGCGTCAGCTCGCGATTCTTCGACCTGGTGCAACTCCATTCGTAGATTGGCCCGTCGCAAAAGGTAGATCTTCAGGTGATCGTGCGCCGCCGGGTTCGCGTCCGTGAGAGCCACCGCCTGCTCTGCCTGCACGAGCGCGGCTGGCGCATCGCCTCGCGCGAGCGCCAGCAATGAGCGCTGGGAGGCGAGCCCGGCAAAAACGAGGTGCCCGGCCGGCATCGTGCGTTTCCACCGCTCTTCGACCTGGTCAAACATTTCCGCGGCGCGCGTGAAGTCGCCCAAGCCGCGATAAGCGGACCCTCGCACGTAAAGCGAGAGATTCACCACATGTTCCGCGCCGGCGTGTTGCGCCTTGGCGTAGGCGCGCTCGGCGTAGTCCGCGGCTTCGGGGAAACGCCGCAGCTCTACCAGGACGCGCCCGAGGTTGTTGAGCAGCATCGGCGAAACGCTTTCCTCGTTTCGCTCGGCAATGTCGATGGCAATCGCGCGCCGGTAGAGCCGCTCGGCTTCGAGAGATTGGCCCAACACTTCCACCGCCACACCCCAATTGTTCAGCAGCGTGGCCGCTTTGTCGGTTTCATCGCGGCCGAGCGCAGAGAGCTGTTTGAAGGCCGCCGCAAAAGCGTCCGCCGCGTCGCGGTGCCGCCCTGCCAGGCGATACGACTCTGCAACGTCCATCGCCACGGTCAAATCCAACAATGGCGAACCCTGCCCTGACTCCCGCAAGAGTCGTTGCGCCGTCATGACCCGCTCGAGACCCAACTCCGATTTGCCGTTCTCGCGCGCGACGTGGCTGCCGCGCAGGAGACAAAAAACGCGAGGCAATATGTATTGCGGCAACTCGCCCAGTTCCGCCAGCGCTTCAGTGACGAGGCTCTCCCCGCGCTCGTATTCACCGGCCAGGGAGAGGGCATCGCCAAGGGCGGCGGCGGCCTTCGCGCGCACCGCCGGTTCCGCGACCTGGCGCGAGAGCGTGTAAGCTTTCCCGAGCAACTCGCGCGCTTTCGCTCCCTCCTCCATGATCTGGTACTGGCGGCCAATCGCGACCATGAGTTCCACGCGGTTCTCGTCGGTCTCACCAGATTGGCGGTCAATGACGCGTTCGGCACGCGCGAGCAGATCGCCCACGGTGAAAGTTTTGCCGGACGGCGCGGCGTCGGTCAGTACGAACGTATTCAAATCGTTGATGGCTTCGGCGCGGGAAAGCTGGCGCAGCGCGAAGTCGCGTTGCGCGTTCGCGGCGCGCGCTTGTTCGTCGGCCCGGCGGCGCTGCGTCTCCGCCAAAGCCGCGTGCCGTGTCGCCCGGCGCGCCTCCGTGATCGTGCCGGTCAAGCCTCCGATCAAAGCAATGAAAACGACTGCGGCAAATGTCGCGGAAGCGCGATGGCGGCGAACAAATTTCGCCATCCGATAAGCCCGAGTGTCCGGCCGCGCCAGAACCGGCTGATGGTTCAGGTGCCGTTCAAGATCCATCGCGAGGGCATTCGCGGTTGCGTAGCGACGGGCGCGGTCTTTCTGCAAACACTTCATTACGATCCAGTCCAAATCGCCGCGCATCAGGTGAATCAACTGAGGCGGTTGGGATTGGCGCTTGCGGGCCACCGTCGCGAGATCGTTTCCCGCCATCGCGCTCAACCGCGTGGAAGGACGAACCGGCTCCTTCTCACGAATGGTCCGCCGCATTTCGTCCAGCCCCGAGGCGAGCAGTTCCTTCTCTACGAACGGCGTCCCGCCGGTGAGCAATTCGTAGAGCAAGACGCCGAGGCTGTAGATGTCACTGCGCGTGTCCACTTCCACGCTCGTTAACACTGCTTGCTCCGGACTCATGTAAGCCGGGGTCCCGATGAATTGCTCGAATGCGGTAAAGAACGTCTGATCTGTGAGCCGGCCTTGCGTCGCTTTGGCGATGCCAAAATCGATCACTTTCGGCACCGGCACGCCATCGTTCACGGGCACTAAAATGTTGGTCGGTTTGATGTCGCGGTGAATGACGCCCTTTTGATGGGCGTGTTGGATGGCGTGACAAACCTGAATCAATAACCGCAGCCGCGCTTCGGTGGAGAGCCGATCCGCGTCGCAAAAATCGGTGAGCTTCGCACCCCGCACCAGTTCCATGACGAAATACGGCCGGCCTGTTTCCGTAGCGCCGGCATCGAGCACGATGGCGATATTGGGATGATCCATCATCGCCAGCGCCTGCCGCTCGGCTTCGAAACGGGCGATGACTTGTTTCGTGTCCATGCCCAGCTTGATGACCTTGAGCGCCACCCGACGACGAACCGGTTCCTCCTGTTCAGCCATATAGACAATCCCGCAGCCGCCTTCGCCGATTTGCTGGAGCAGTTTGTAGGGACCGACATGATCGCCGTTGATTTCCGCAGGCGGCTCGAGACGGCTCCGGCCGGCCGTCCCTTGTTGCGCAGAGCCCGCCGTTGAAGATGCTCGCGGCCTGTCGGCTGGTTCCTGGAGAAAAGCGCCCGCTTGTTCGTGTGCTTTAAGCAATGCCGCGATGTGGCTGTGCAGCTTGATATCGCCGCCGCAGGTTTCGGTCAGGTAGCCGACCCGCTCGTTTGCCGGCAATTGCAAGGCTGCATTAAACACCAGCACCTCGCGATTTGGGGGATCATTCATCGAATGGAATCATCCGCTCTCCAATGCGAAATACGAGAGCAAAAAGGGCAGAAAAATTAAAGCTGAAGCGCGTAAACTTCGACAACGGCAATGCCAGTTGTCTCGTTCACGCCGCGGACAATCGCCGTGTAGGTACTGTTACTTGAAAGTGTTTCGATGAGCGCTGATTCGAGGTCGTTCGCGGGCGGCAAGCCGGATTGCATGATCTCGGTTTCTTGTCCGCCGGTGCGCCAGTTATCATCGGAGCGAACGACGGCGCCGTTGGCGTCGCGCAATTCGAGAGTGGGATCGGCGAGTTTGCCGGGCACGTTCAACGACGGACCGATCGCCCGCACGATCACTTTCTGCGACGATGGGCCGGCCACGATCGTTCCCGCGATCAAAACATTGTCGCCGGTCTGCACCAGACCGCGCGTGGAAATGTTAGCCAGCTTCGAATCGACGGAACGATCTATGTCGTAAACCTCCACCACGCCAGTTCCGGTGCTGTTGTTCACGCCGCGAACAATCGCGGTGTAGCTATTCCCATCTGCCGGTAAGGTCGCGATGATCGCCGACTCCGCATCGTTGGCCGGGGCGAGACCGGTATCACGAATAGCATCGCGATTGGGCGAGTTCACCCAGTTATCGTTAATCTGGACCAGGTCACCGGAGGAATCGCGCAGCTCCAAAATCGGGTCCGCCAATTTGTTCGGCAAACTAAGCGACGGACCTAGAGCGCGGACAAGGACCTTCTTGTCTTGCGCACCGGTAATGATAAATCCGCCGATCAGGACGTTGTCGCCACTTTGGACAAAAAGTCGTGATGAAATATCACCGAGGACGGTCGTCGGGGTCACGGTCGGAGTGGAAGACGGCGCCGCGGTAGCAGGAGCGGTTGCTGTAGCTGTAGCTGTAGCTGTAGCCGTGGCGGTTGGAGTCGGCGTCGGCGTTGAAGCATTCACCGCCGCCAGCGCATCGACGCGTCCGTAACCAAAGGAGTTATTTGGGATGTCGGTTGAGGATGATGTTCCGCCGCAGATTTCCGGAGCTACGATCACCGTTGGATTCGCCGTGTTTTGAAGTAACGCCTTGGTCGTCGCGATATCGCGCACGAGTTGCGGCCGCGCGGACCAGAGCAACGCAACCGCGCCAGCCACGTGCGGCGAAGCCATCGAAGTGCCTTGCAGACTTATGTAAGCCGCATCGGTGGAAACATAGCTGGACCGCACAGCCACACCCGGCGCCGAGAGATTCGGCTTCAGCAAGTTCGGCGTATAATAGGTGCTGGGCCCGCGGCTGCTGAAGTTGGCCAGTTGATTGTTGATGTCGTAGGCACCCACGGAAAACGAGGCATCGTAGATTGCCGGCGGATCATTGACCGTCGCGCAATTCGGTCCGCTGTTACCTGCGGCAACGACAACGAAAATGCCGGCCGCCTCAGTATTTTTAATGATCGTCTCCAATTCCGCGCCGGTGCTGCAGCCTTCGCTCGAAGGACAGCCCCACGAATTGTTGAGCACGTGCGGGCGCGACGTCGGATCGGCATTGTTTCCCGCCAAATCCGTCGGCGCGATCATAAACTGGAAGCATTCTGTGTAACGCGCCGGTGTGCCGTCGCCCCCGTCCATGTTCCGGCAGCCGATCCACTTCGCGCCGGGTGCCACGCCGATTTGGTTGCCAGCGCCGTCATCGCCGACGGTAGTGCCCGCGGTGTGGGTGCCGTGACCGTGGTCGTCGCATGGAAAGGGCGAGTCATTCCCGCACGGATTGTTGACCGAATCGTGAATGGCGTCGTGCCAATTGTAATCGTGATCCGCCGTGGTGCCGTTCCAGCCGCGGTACTTCGGCTTCAACGCGTTGTGCGTCCAACGCACTCCCGTGTCCTGTTCGCCGATCACCATCCCCTGCCCAGTGAATCCCAAAGCCCAGACCTGCGGCGCGTTCACATTTTGCACGCCCCACTCAGTCGTAGTCGGCGCGCTGGGACCGTTCGATTGCGCCTTGGAATTTGCCAGCTCCGGCGGCTCGATCCAGCGCTCTGCGCGATTCGAATCGATCCGCGCCACGTCAGTTCGCGCGGCCAGCGTTTCGATCAACGCCTGGTCTGCTGTCGCGACGATCATGTTCGCGGCCCAGAACGACTGGTAGGAAACACCGCGTGCTTCCAGCTCCGCCCGCAACGCCGCCTGCGTGCGCGTCGCATGTTGGGTCAGCGTGTTGTAAACGAACCATCCACGCGCGTCCTGGTCCTTCATCGCATAAGCGGCGCTCACGTCCGCCTGGTCGGCCAGCAGGATCACGATCGAAGCGCTCCCGCCGTTCGCCGTTTCCGCGGCAACTTCCGGCGCAATCTTCGCCGCGATTTCCGCCGGCTTGGTTCCCGCCGCTGACGACCACGCCATCATCGCCAGCAACGCGCCAGTGAAGAAAAGTGCAAAGCACACCGCGACGCGCGGCTCAAAAAATCCCCGTGACAAATCCCCGTTCATGAAACCCGGCATCGTGCGACGCCAGGTTCAGATTAGTTCAGCGCGAAACTTCCACAACCGCGATGCCGGTAGAAGGCCGAAACGTTTCCGCTTTCAGGTCATTGAAGAAAGTAAATCTGAACGACGCCAGTGCCGGTGGCTTCAGGCTTACCTCGGACCAGAGCCGAGTATTGTCCGGGCTGGATCATGTCGACAAGCGCCGCTTCCAAGTCGTTCGTCGGGTTTAGCCCGGTGGCTTCGAGCTCCGCTTTTTGGTCCGTCTTCCAATCATCGTTTGCCCGCACGAGCCCGCCGTTCTGGTTCCTTAGTTCCAGCGTCGTGTCAGGCAGCGCGTTCGTTACGCCGAACCCCGCCAATGAAGGTCCGATCGCGCGGACCACTACCCGCACCGATCCATTTTGGATGATGAATGCGCCAATCAATAATTTGTCGCCCGGTTGAACAAGACCTCTGGTGGCAACGTTTGCCAGCCGCGCCGTCGACGCCGTACTGAGATCGAAGGCATCAACCACACCCGTGCCCACGGTGTTGCCCGCGCCGCGCACCACCGCCGTGTAACTGCCGGGCGCGAGGTTCGCGATGATCGCCGATTCGGCATCGTTAGTCGGCGCGAGCCCGCTGCCATTGATCTCCGCAAACTGATCGCCGGTGATAATGCCTCCCACCTGCGTCGTCTTCCAGTTATCGTTCGAAGCGATCTGGGCATTATTCGAATCAAAGATTCCCAAAGTCGGGTTAGCCAAAGCGTCTGTTATCCCGAAAGGCACTAGCGACGGGCCGATCCCGCGCACCAGGATTTTCTTGATCGAGCCAGCTGGCCCTTGGACGATGAAACCTTCGATCAAGACATTGTCGCCGGTCCCCACCGGTAATCGGGTTGAGACGTTTGCTACAACGCCCGGAACAGTCGCACTCCGGTCATAGCCGATGACGTCCATCGTCTGGAGGTCGACCGGCGTCATGTCGTCCTGTTCGCCAGGAGGGCCGGCCGCGTTAAAGGAGTCGGGCGCGGGTCCCGCCCAGTCCTGAAGATCGCCCCCGTTCGCGGCATTGTTGTTGAATGCAATCAGCAGCGTCGTTCCGTTATCAAAAGAGAAGGATCGTCCGGCTCCATTGCTAAGTCCTCGCGTGCCGGCGCCGGTATAGTGGAATAAGTCAAACGCCACATAGTTTGGCGTTCCTGTCCCCAGGGTGTCTCCCATGGATGAAGTGCGGCCCATGATTTCTGAGTATTCGTGCATGGCCACGCCGATAAAATCGAACTTCCCAGTCACGTTGCGATTGTTCGGGTCGTAGGTCCATGGGTGTCCACCACCGAAGTTGAATGTCCCATCGTTCTGCATGTCGTCGGGTCGGTAACCCAGGGCCTTGGCCTGCGCCCTGGTCACGTTATACTGGTGGGCGGTGGCGATCGGATCCGCTCCGGCCGGCAGCGAGCCGCCGGCGCCGACTGTCGTCGCGTCGTCGCCGGTCTTTGAGTCTGCTGCGAATGAAGCGCGAAGGTTATTGTAGGTATCGACCGGAATGAAGAACGCTATACTACTCCCGAAGTCACTCGTGCCGGGTGAGGCAGTTACCTTGATGTTGACATTGATAGGATCGCTGTACCTGCTCGTGAACTGGTTTGCGGCATAAGTGCAGGCCGCTTTCATGTTAGCAATGTCTGTCGTGTTCAAACCTGCGGTCGTGAAATTGGCATCAGGGTCGAAGGTCAGGTTGATGGTCAAAGCCGAGGCCGATCTGGCTAGAAGGACAGCCACAAAAACAATCGACCACAGCGACGTGCGGACAGCCATAGGTGTTCGTTCGAACTTCGGATAGTAACGAGAAGCGTTCATGGTTGTACTTAACTAGCGCGCGAGCCGGTGCGTAATGGTAGGCCTTGCCGCCGACATGGATTGAATGCCTTTAAGGTTAGCCACCGCTTCAAGCTGCGTGAAAGGCACCCACGCACGTAGCGTTGTTGCCGTTTGCAAGTCGTTGATCACCTGCCCGCCAAGACGGGCGATCTGATTCAACAACTCGCTCGAGGCGGACGCTTTCATGTCCACGAGCACGCGTCCCCCCGTTTCGTAATCCTCCGGCCGAAACGATATCGGCCGATCGAACGGAGCTTCTCCTCGACTCTTCTTGAGAGCCAGCACCAGGGGATTATCAAGTTTCTGCAGAGCCGCGGCCGACAAATTATCGAGGCGAATGCGCATTAGGACCAGGTCCCTGCCCTCACCGCCATAATAGTTAGCTACGAAATGGTAAGTGACGCCGCGGTACTGCAACGCCACAATCTGCCCGTGCGCAAGGTTGTTGAAATTTCCCCGTATGAATCCGGGTCCAGTGTTTCGGACGAGCATCAAATCCTGACCCTCAGCCGGCGCAAAGTTGAGCGTTAAGTCGACGGTCTTGTTGGTCGCCGTGAAACCGTCGGTGCTTACCGGCACTTCCGCGCCCGTCGCATAGCGAGCACTTACCACCTCGGCGAAAGTGCGGGTGCTCATGAGAGCAAATACCACCGCCGCGGCAGGGAGCGCTCGACGCAAAAATCGCAAGTTCCACGAAATTCTACAGTTCGATTTCATAATTCATTACCTGTATCTGCGGGTCGATCTGGGAAGCTGATTATCTGCGGTCCCGCGACAATACACGATAAATTGCCAGCGCACGGCTACTTCTTGTGCTCGCGCACAAATTCCGCGACCGCTTCCTGCCATGGCCGTGGCGCTACGCCGGTTAACGATTCGTATTTCGCGGTTGAGAGCACGCTGTAAACCGGCCGCTTCGCGATGAAGCTTTTCATTTCCGCGAGCGACGCCTTCCCGATTTTGGTCGCCTTCATCGGAATGCCTTCCGCGCGGCAGCAATCGAGCGCCCACTGCGCGTACGCCTGCCAGCTGCATTCGCCGCGATTCGCCAGATGGAGGAAGCCCGCGATCTCATCGCTCGCGACCAGCGGCTTCAGTAATTGCGCCAGGTCCAGCGTGTAAGTCGGCGTCGCCCATTTGTCGGCGATCGCATTCACATCTTCCCGCTCGCGCGCTTGTCCAATCGCCCAATCGACAAAGCTCGGCCGATCCGGCCCGAAAACCCATGACACCCGAACAATCAATGCGCGATCGTTCGTCTCGAGCGCACGCCGTTCCCCTTCCCACTTCGATTCGCCGTAAACGCTGATCGGTCGCGCCACGTCTTGTTCCGTGTACGGCTCGCGTTTCTCTCCATCGAAAACATAGTCCGTGCTGATATGAATGAACCGCGCCCGTTTTGCCGAGGAAATTTCCGCGAGCACCCGCGGTGCTTCCGCATTCAACGCGAACGCTTCTTCCTGATGCGTCTCGCAGCGATCGACATCCGTCTGCGCCGCCGTGTTGATCAGCGCATCAAATTCGAATCCGCCGAGCGTCGTCCGCAGTTGCTCCGGCTTCCCAAGGTCAAGCTGCGCATGATTGAAACCGACAACGTCGAAGGCGCCGGCGTATTGCCGCATCAGGGCAGCGCCGAGCCTGCCACCGGCGCCGATGATTACTACCCGCTTCACGATTCCGAGGTCAGAAATCGGACGTCAGATGTCAGAAAGCAGAACCGATCCCGCTGACTTCTGATCTCCGACCTCCGGCGCGCTTAGCGCGCCTTCTTCGCCTTCGCCAGCTTCGCGCATTCCTGCGCGCACTTCCGGCACGCGTCCGCGCAACGCGCAAACGCTTCCACCTTCGAATGCTTATCGCACGCCTTCGCCAGCTCTTCACACGACTGCGCGCAAACTCCGCAAATCGGATACGCGTACTTCGACCCGCGCTCCAGCAGTTGCGTCGTCAACGTCGCGATCCGCGCCGTGTCCCGCGCCGTGACGATGACCGACGCCACCTTGTTCACATCCGGCTGGGCGAGCCCGGCCGTCACGACCCGTTCGCAGCGCCGCCGCGCTACGTTACAAGCATCGATTGCATCACTGAATTTTGGTGGCCACATATCTTTTCCTCCCTGTAGCGGTCCCGCATTGCGGGACCGAATCTCTCCGCTTCGCAGTAGAAAAAACTTCGCGCCCCGAAGCAAGATTTTTCGCGTCTCGTCCCCGCGCTGCTGTAGGCGCGTCGCTGCCTGCCACGCCGACGCTTGGGAAAGGCGGATGCGACGCGCCTGATCCGCTCAAGTATAGGTCCCGAGAAGCCAGCGCATGCCGGCCGCTAAGTTCGGCTGCGGCGTTTCCACCACCGCATGCCAATGATTCGTCATCAAACAATAGGCGTGCACCTGCCAGCCGGTCTTCGCACAGGCGCGGCCTAGCAGTTCCAGGAAATTCTCCCGATCGCGATCATCGGCGAAGATGTCCTCACGCCGATCACCGCGGCTCATGACGTGATAGAGCGCGCCTCCGTATTCAACGCGCAGGGGGCGGGGCATTCCGCCTTCTTAACCAAAACCCTCTGCGCCCGTCAACAGTTTACGATGTGAAGCTCTGACCCCTTTTCTCTGCCCCGCTTTCCCTCGTCCCCCTCCTGCCGCCTCTACTTTTTGCCGGGCACTATCTCGAAAGGCGCGGAATAGATATGCTCTTCCCTGGGTGCGAACGTGTCTATCCTAAGGCGATATTGTTTGCCGGCTTCTGGGCGGATAGCGTGCATCAGCTTCGGTACATCCCAAGTCACTACTAATTTTGAGCCAATCAGTTCCTTTGGCGTGCGTACGGCCACCTTATAGGCGTTTCTGGTGATGTCCCATCTTTCCAGGATATATTTGCCGTTCGCTAATACCTCGGCGCCGCAGGCAAAAGTCACGGGCCGATCGATGTTCTTGGCGACCACAAACGAAATAGGTTGGTCCACTTCGTAACGGGTCCGGAGACCTTCTATTCGAATCGACGGCGGATCATTGTCGGTCTTCGCGGGTACTGACAACTTCGATAGTCCAACCAATAAAACGGAGAACAATAGGACGTTTCTTCGGATCATTTCTTTGGCTTCTCGTACTCGACGCGAACCGGCAACCTCTTCTTGCCGTCGTCATGAAATTTGTGAAGTTGGTCCCACAGTTGCTTGTCTGGCGCTTCTATGCATCCACTGGTCTGACCCTTATCCGAGTTGTGGAGGTAAAAATTATCGCGATCTGTCGGATTGTCGGGCGCCTTCTCTAGTCGTGCTCGTTCGGTGCCCCAGTCTTCCCCCGTTGTCTGCTGTATACCGTTGGCTGAGTAATATTCGCCCTCGTGGGCTTCTCCCTGTGGAATAATTTCAGCCGTCCGAGCCGGGTCGAGCGCCGTGTTAATTGAATAGTCGCCTTCCGGAACCGGCCCCTTACCAACTACATTAGTGCTGCTGGAGTCTTGGTAGCCGACTTTCCCAGAAGTCCCTCCCACAGTGAACAAAGGATTGCGGCGATCGCCTAAGTCGCCCGGATACCATGTGACAGTCGATCCATTGAACTCTAACCAGTCGTCGCCAAACGGGTCAGTCTTGTTCACCGGATCATTGTGACAGTAGCGATAGAGATTGTAGTCGCCCGCGCCGAACTCCTTCGGGTCAGGCTGCATGAAGCGGCCTAGCTCGGGTTGATACAGCCGGTTCCGGTAATCGTAGAGCTTCAGCTCGCTCAGATATTCGCGGCCGGTGAAGAGAAAGCGATTTCCAAAAGGTGAGTAGCCGATGTTCGTGCCGCTACCATCATAGAAATAGGGCTGGCCAAACGCATCATACTCGTATTGCTCGTTAATGTTGCCATAGGCATCGGTTTGGAGCGTGCAATGGCCCCGCGCGTCATACTGGAAGTAGCGTTCCCACCAATTACTTGGCGTGATCTGCTTCACGATCTCGTCCACTCGCGCTCCGTGAATGTAGTTGCGGCTCGCGTTCGCGTAGCTCGTTCCTTCCTGGATCAGGTTCCACCCTTCGTAGTAGAAATAGGTCGCCGGATTACTATCCGCTGGTGGGACCAGACTCCCATCGCTCGGCGGCGGCGCCACCCACCGTTTCACACATCGCCCCAGCGGATCGTAACCGAAGAATATCCAGTTAGGGTTAAGCGTGTTGCTCGTGGCCAGGACCGGCTGGTTCAAGGCATTATAGCCCGCCGTAATATTCCCGTCCTGCATCAACACTCCGTTAGCGTGACCCGGCGTCCCCCAGCTTCCTCCGATGTCATCATCGTAGTTGGTTACAGAAAACGGCGACCACATCCGATATTGATTTAGCCCATTATCTTTCCGGCTAAACTCCTGCCACCCGTGCGTCTGCACGTAATTCATTCCGTGCCGGTTCCCCAGCGCTTCGTAGTTAAAGCCGTCGTAGCGGGTATTGCCGGTGCCGGAGTTCACCGGATCGGCGGCGTTGTACCACGCTTCGAGGAGCTGACCTTCTTCGTCGTAGCGGAACCGATCCCCGCGTCCGTTCTCCATGGGGTTTGCGGCCGGATTGGAGCTTTTCTGGAAAGCTGTTATCCGGTCGCGATCGTCCCGGTACAGGGTCCGCTGGGAATAAATTTGGCCACCGTGCGAAACGGTCTCCTGGCTGAGGACCCCGCGTGCATCATAAGCAAAACCGGTATGCACGCCGTTAGCATAATCCTGATAATCCAATTTGCCATCCTGCCGATAATGGTAGGTCGCGAACGTAAGCAGCCAATTGTTATTCGAATCCGACGAGCCGGTCGCTGAGAGCTGGCCGCGCGAATTGTAATCCCGCCGGACACTCAGGGTATTTGGGTAAACAATCCGCGATACGGCGCCGTCGGGATAATGCTGATATTGGGTCAGGGCG
>JBHELY010000027.1:0-38957 GCA_046262815.1 Chthoniobacterales bacterium
ATGGTGAGCTTGTGCCACACGTCGCGACCGATGTGCGGTGAAATGCGGCAATCGAGACCGGCGGCAGTTAAGACAGCGCCGATCTGTTCGCTGCGCTCGTGTTTTTCAAGCAACGTGTAACCGCGCGCCATGAACTGAATCGCGCCAGGCGCTTTGAAGATCGCGCCGAATTGGGTGATCGCGCGAAGGACAACGCCGCGCGGACCCAGAGCGCGCCGCGCGATTTTTTCACTGTCGAGACCGTTCTGAAGCGAAACGATCGTCGTGTCGTCGCGCACCAACGGTGCGATCGGCGCGAGAACTGCGGCCGTGTCCGGCACTTTTGTTGTGACGAGGACGAGCGCATTGGGGCCGATCTTTTCGAGCGCCGTCGTCGCGCGAATCCGCACCGTTTGCGATTCCAAACCTTCGATGCGCAGACCATTTGTGTTGATCGCGTTCGCGTGTTCGGCCCGCGCCACCAAAGTCACGTCGTTGTCCGTGGCGAGTTTCGCGCCGTAGAGGCTGCCGATGGCGCCGGCTCCGAGCACGATGATCTCCATGGCGCGCGTAGCTTATCACGCTGCGCCGCGACTGCGACACCGCTGAAGAAATGGGCGGTCATGGACGGCCGCGACAACAAAGCTAGTTCGCTTTTGCCAACGCCTGGAGCTGCCGGACTTCGACGAGGGCGGCGCGCGCTTCATCGGAGCGTCCCATTTTTTCCAAAATGTCGGAGAGCAACAGGTACTGACGCGGCTGGTCCGGCTGGCGCGCGACGGCACGCCGTTGAAGATCGTATGCGGCTTCTAGCCGGTTTTGCCTGACCTTCATCGCGACGATCAGGTTCAGCGATTCAGCATCGTGAACATCGAGCCAGCTCGCGTGACGAAGCGCGGCCTCGGACTTTTCGACGTCGTTTTGTTCAGCCAGAAGACGACCGAGAGCCATGAACGCGCCGGCATGCCACCAGTTAGCGTCAGCAAAATTCCGGACTAACGGCAACGCCGCATCGGCGCCGCGAACTTCACGGAGCAATTCGGCCTCGAACCGGACCAGCTCCCAGACTCCAGGGTAATCGATGCGCGCCTTGGCGAGAATGGCGAGCGCGCCTTCGTCGTCGTGCTCGTTATGCCGGATATGGGCAAGGTTCAAAGTCGCGACCCAGGTGCGCGGATATTCCTTGCGCGTTTGCTCGGCCGATTTACTGGCGACCGCAAACACGGCTTCCGCTTCCTTTGTTTCGCCCTGACGAAAGAGCGCTTCGCCAAGGTTGCTGCGGGCGACCGTATAGTCGGGACTGATCTCGAGGATGCGTCGGAACAGCGCTGCGGCCTTCGCGTATTCGCCCTTGGAAGAATAGACCCGTCCAAGATTCAGGGCGACGCGCAGGCTTTTCCCGCCCGCGGCCAGGGTCCGTTGATAGAAGGTTTCGGCCGTGACCCAATCGGCACTGCGAATGAAACTCCGCGCGCTGAGTGCGACACAGGCCAGGCAAGCGGTAGCGACCGCGAAGCGACGCGCCTTCACCGGAAGTTCGAGGCAACAGCCGGCGATGAAGATCAGGAATCCGACGCTTGGGAGATAAAGCCAATGCTCGGCGACGGTGGCGTTCAATTGAAAAAGGTTCGAGGTCGGCAGGTAAGTCAGGAGAAACCAAGCCGCGCCGAAAATCCGGACCTTGCGAGCCGGCCCTTTTCGTGAGGCAGCAACGATCAACGCAACCGCGACGATAAGGCCCAGGATCGAGACGTATTCCATGCCGATCTCCTGTCGCCAGCTCGCGCTGTTCTGGAAACCCTGCGGATCGAAGACGGTCCGTTCCATGTGGAGGTTCGACGGCCAAATCATAAGGCGAGTGTAATCCCCGAGGGCGCGCGCCATCAGCGTCGCCCGCATCGGCGCCGGCCAGCCAGTTGCGGTTGCGATTGTCGTAACGCGTTGTTCCGGCAACTGGTGCAGGAATGCGTAAGCGCCGACGACCAGCAGGCAAGCTGCCAGTCCGGCCACTTTTACCCGGCGCGAAGCGGTCTTGTCGAAAATGAACAGGTGCGTCAGAAACATCGCTACCCAGAGACAGGCGCTCTCGCGCGAACAAAGTGCGAGAAGCAGCGAAAACGCGGCCAGAACAAAAAGAAGGCTCCGAACCGCAGCTCGCGAGGTTTCTCTGCCGCGAAGGTACAGGAGCCACGCGCCGCTCGCGAAGAAGAACGCCAGACTATCGGCCCGGCCGGAGATGTAATCGATCGCCGCGCTATGAACGGGATGGACCACCCAGATAAGCGCGACGAAAAACGCAACCGTCGGGGCAAACGATCCGGCGCGAAAACCGTTCAGTAATCTTCGCAGCAGCAGATAAAGCAGAATTCCGCTGCCCACGTGCCAAAGAATATTCGAGAGATGGAATCCGTAGGTGTCGGTATTCCAGACGAGGTAATCGAAAATGTAGGAGATGTTTTGGACTGGCCGGTAATGGGCCGAGAAGGAATCGAGAAAGAGATAATGCCGGAAGCTCTCCAGAATGAGGAGCGGACTTTTGATGAAGGGATTGTCGTGCGCCAGGTATTGGTCGTCCCAAATGAGCTGTCCCTGAAGGGAAGGGAAGTGGACCGCGAATCCGAGTAGCGCCACCACGGTGCAACGTGCCCACGTGCGCTGACACAGCGCTGCGATTTTTCGGCCTAACGACCGGTCAGTCGCGCCGGATGTATGAACAGGAGAAGTTAACGCGGCTTCCATTTTGTGAGGTTGAGTTCACGAGAACGGAACGTTTGGTTCATCAAGCAAGAGAGCGTCCCTCCGTTGCCGAAAGGACGCTCTTCATGCTGAGTGAACCGCGATTCGTTAATTGAAGGGCGACCAGAAGGCGTCGTCCGTCACGTCGGAAAGCGCAGCCTTCGCACTGGCCGGCACAACGACGTGGGTGTCCACCGTCTGCGGACCGTAATCGTCGCCGAACAAGTCCTGACCGGTAGCGTAGAGGGTGGTATCTTTTTTCAGATAGTTGGTCCAATCGGATATGGCTACGGGATCGCCGGACTTCTTCGCGGTTTCGATCGCATATTGATCCACGGCGGAATCAATAAGTCGAAGGTCGTTGATGATCTTGGAGGCCTGGGAGCGCTTGCGGGCGCGCAGGAATCCAGGAACTGCAATGGCGGCGAGCAAGGCTATGATCGCCACCACAATCATGATTTCCACGAGGGTGAAGCCCCCGCGTCTGGTTGTGAGTTTATTAAGCATGGCTAGGAGTGCGTCTTTCTATTTATTTATTTATTACGCGAGGTGCGAGGTGGCGTGACTATGTGTTGGGTCTCGTTCTCACAACTCATTCCCTGCCACCGGAAACCCGATGACAGGAGAATGAATCGTCAGATTCTTAGTTATAGGGTGACCAGAACGTCGAGTCGGTGACGTCCGACAGAGCGGTCTTCGAGGTCGCCGGAACCGAAGGCAGCTTGTCCACCGTTTGCTGGCCGTACGACGCGCCGAGGATATCGTTACCTGTGGTGTAAAGGTTGGTACCTTTCTTCAGGTAGTTCGTCCAATCGATGATCGCGACGGGATCGCCGCTCTTTTTATTGGTCTCGATCGCGTATTGGTCGACTGCGGAGTCGATCAAGCGCAGATCGTTAATAATGCGGCTAGCTTGGGAGCGTTTACGAGCGCGGAGGAATCCGGGCACCGCAATCGCCGCCAGCAGAGCGATGATCGCCACCACGATCATGATTTCCACGAGGGTAAAACCCCCACGGCGTTTGTTGAGTTTGTTTAACATGCTGTTTGCTTTCTTTTTATCTCTTGTTTGTTTGACTGCGATCCACGATACCGACCGCGGATGTGGGGATGTTAAAAGCAGCGTTAATGCCAAGGGGATCGCTTTTTAGGACGCCTGGCCGCTCGCAGCAGCGAGTTCCAGCCGGAAAGCAGGCGGCGTGATGGCGTCGGCCCGCCTAAGTAATAGAGTCCGCAGGTTTTGGCCCGATTCACTCGGCCCGGTTCACTTCCTTTTTGCTGCGGTGTTCCTTTTCCGGCTGGTGGTTCTCCTCCGGCTGACAGCCTCACCGTTGCTGCTTCCGAGCGGAAGTGACATGCAATTTTACGATAATTGGGCGAAACAGATCCTCCACGGCCACTGGACGGATCACCAGGCTTTCTATGGCCTGCCGCTCTATCCGTTTCTCCTTGCTGTCCTCTATCGATTCTTTGGCTACAGCCCTTTTGTTCCTGGCCTTTTCCAAGCCTGTTTCGATGCCGGGACCGCGGCGCTGATTTACAAGATCACGGTTCGCTTGCTGAACCGCGAAACCGATGGATCGCGCAGAGCGGTCACTGTCACCGGGATTCTCGCCGCCGCGGGTTGGTGCTTCTTCGTTCCCGAGCAGGCCTATTCCGCGATCCTAATGCCGAGTGCGGCAGCGACCTTCGTTTTCTGGCTGCTGGTTTGGCAAGTCATCCGGACGGCAGCCGCGCCGTCGCCGCGCCGTTGCTTCGCGTACGGTCTTCTCCTCGGTTTCGCCGCCATGGGAGTTGCGGCGATCCTCTTTCTCCTCCCACTTTTCATCGCTGCAATCTCTATCCGCCAAGCGAGGTTGGCGGGACGTACTCAGGCGGTCGCTTTACTGCTCGCCGGCGTCGTAATTGGCACGTCGCCTTGCTGGATCCACAACTGCTTCGTCGCGCGCGACTCGGTCTTTCTCTCCGCCCATGGCGGAATCAACTTCTGGCTCGGGAACAATCCAGAAGCGACCGGCTATCCGCGCTTTCCCGGCCTTCACGCCGGCCAGGGACAAATGTTGCGCGACTCCATCGACCAGGCGGAAGTTGCCGCCGGCCGATCGCTCAAACGTTCGGAGGTTTCGCGATATTGGTCGGCTAAGGCGCGCGATTACATTGCCGCCAATCCCGGGAACTGGCTCAAGCTCCTCGCCCGCAAGGCTGCGAATTTCTGGAACGCTTTCGAATACGACGACCTCGGAGTCATCGTGAATTTGCACGAACCCAGAATCCTTTTTCCCGGCCTGCATTTTGGATTGATCGCCGTTCTCGGTTTGGCCGGAGCCGTCGTTTCATGGCGCGCTTTTCCGAACTCGCGCTGGGTTGCCGCAGCGGTGGCGCTCCAGTTCGTGGCCATCCTGCCGGTATTTGTTACCGAACGGTATCGGCTCGCGGTCGTTCCCGGTCTGTTGGTTTTCGCTGCCTTGGGATTGTACCGACTCTGGACTACGTTCTCGACGGCGAATTGGGGAAATGCCGCCCTTCAACTCGGCCTCACAGCTCTCAGCGCCCTATTGGTGGCGATCCCGCGACACGATCCGTCGCTTTGGGCTCTCGATGCCTACAACGCCGGCCGTTTCGCGTTGGAAACAAATAATCTCGCGGCCGCAGAGCATTACCTCCAGCGTGCGCACGATCTTGTGCCGAACAACGCGGAAACCAATTTCGCCCTTGGTAACCTTCGTTTTTCTCAGGGTGATGCCGCAGCCGCCCGAGATTTCTACGAGATGACTCTCAGGATTGACGGCAAACACAAGGGCGCACTGAATAATCTCGGCGTGCTCGCATTAAACGAGAACGAGCCCGGACGGGCCGTCGATTTTTTCCGGCGAGCACTTTCCCTCGAGCCGCGCAATCCGAAAACGCACTATCTCCTCGCCAAGGCGCTCGACCTTGCCGGCAATCGAGACGAGGCAAGAATCGAAGCCACGCGCGCCGTCCAACTTGATTCTAGCCAGCCCGAGTTCAAAGCGTTACAGGAGCAGCTCAACGAGAAATGACGACTGAGGAAAACTCCACACGCGGGCGAACTTTGTCGCGGCCGATTCTGCTCGGCTTCATCCTCGCCGCCGTCTTCGGCATTTTTCTGCGCGTCTATTCCTCGGCAGGTTTCACTGGGTTGGGCTACGACGAAGGTCTCTATCGCGGTTACGTCACCGACCTGATCAACCACGGCGTAACCAGTTATCCGGATTTCGCCGAGCACTACGTCGAGACGCAAACGAAACTGCCCGCGGTCATCCTGCCGCCGACGCGATTCCTTTACATTTTTTCGGCCTACCTCTGGCACCAGGTTACCGGAGCCGACGCGCTTCTTTCACTACATCGCGTCTCCTGCCTGTTCAGCATCCTGTTGATGTTCGCTGCCGGCGCATTTGCCTGGCGCCTCAGGGGACCACTATCGGCGCTCGGAGTTTTTGCGTTGATGAGCTGCGCGCCGACGCAAATTCACATGGCGCAACATGCGTTGATTGACGGATTCTTCGCGTTTTGGGCCACGCTCAGCCTCTGGCTTCTTTGGGAAAATCTGAAGCGGCCTAACGACCCGTTACGTCTTGGGTTCTTCGGCGCCAGCCTGGCGCTCATGGTCCTCACAAAAGAGAACGCGGTGTTCGCGTACGTCGGACTGCTGGCTCTGCTGGCCACGAATCGCTGGCTGCGTTTCGGCACAATCACGCGTCCGCTCCTTCTCGTGACAGTCGCCGGTCCGCTTCTCGGCCTGGTCACGTTGATTTTTCTTTGCGGTGGCGCCGAGACGTTCGTCGCGACCTATCGGCTCGTTGTCAGCAAAGCAACCGTGTTGCCTTACGCAATCGCGACCGGAGACGGACCATGGTATCGCTATTTGGTCGATCTGCTTCTCGCCAGCCCACTCATCTTGCTCCTGGCGTGGGCCGCGATCTTCCGCCTCAAGTTCGACGACAAATCGTCGCTGTATCTGCTCGCGTTCGTCGTCGCGACCTATCTGCTGATGTGCAACATCCGTTACGGAATGAACCTGCGTTACACCAACATGTGGGACATGCCGCTGCGCTATCTCGCTCTCGGTTGCATCGCCGATGTGACTCGGAACCTGCGCCGCCGCGAGCTGATCGTCGTTATGGCCGTCCTGGTCCTCTGCGCGCTCGATCTGCGGCAATACTACATCTTTTTCGTCCAGCACGATCTCTATGAGCTGGTCACGGCCGGATTGCTCCGCGCCTTGCAAATCCTGAAATAATCAGCAGGCGATTTTCAGAGCGGCGTGACGCAGCCGATCGCTCGACTCGATCGTTTCGCCGAGCAGATTGTGAACGGTCGGTTTCGCCACTGCTCGGACAAAAATCTGGTAGGAGAAGAATCCTCTGCTCACACGGATCAACGCCTGGTTTAGCCCGAGGAAAAATCGCGAGACGAGATTGTTCCTGATCGCCTTCGGGAACGGCGCCGGAATTCCGCGCACTTCGAGAATGTTGTAGCCGGATTGTTCGAGTAACGCTTTCAGCGAGCGGAACGTGAAGAGACGCGTATGAGTCGCGTCGAGAATGCCTTTTCGCCCGTAATTGAATTGTCCGAAGAACAGCATCAGCCGCGTGACGAAGAACCCGATGTTCGCCGTGGTGATGATTACCTCCGGGCGTTTACAGACCGCCGCGAACCGCAATTCATCCATGAATTGCTCCGGTTGCTTCAGGTGCTCGATAATGTCGAGCATCATGATCTGATCGAACGCGGAGACGTTCACGGGAAACTCAGGGCGATCGAGATTCCAGCGGATGAAATCGATCCCGGCCGCGGACGTGTCGGGAATATATTGATCCATTCCGGTGACCTGGCAGCCCTTTGCCGCCATCTCCCGGGCGACGTAACCCCGGCCGCAACCGACGTCGAGCACGCGATCGCCGGGCCGCGCGGCATCAATCGCTGCGGTATGCGACGAAGCGTAGCCCAATTTTAAATCGTAGTTCTCTTCCGGCGGGAGCGCGTCGAACTTGCGGTCGAAGAGCAGGTTCATCTCGTGGAACCTCGCCTTCAGCATCGTCTTGAAAACGTTCAACGCATACTTGAGCCCGTTCACGTGGCAGATTTCGTCGCCGTAGTAAGTCGGGATCGGCCGCTCGGCGATCCGCAGTTTTTTCATGACCAACTGAACGATGATCTCGGTGTCGAAATGGAAGTCGTTCGTGTTCTTCTCGAACGGGATCTGCCCCAGCGCTGCCGTCGAATAAAGCCGGTAACCGGAATGAAATTCCGAAAGCGCCGTCCGCAGCATTCGGTTCTGGAACGCGGTCAGGATTTGGTTTCCGACCCATTTGTAAAAGGGCATGCCGCCCTGGCGCGCCGCCTTTTTGTCGATCATGCGCGAACCAAACACAGCGTCCGCTTCATCGTTGATTAACGGCCCGATGAGCTCCGGCAATTTCTCCGGCGCATATTGTCCGTCGCCGTGGATGAGCGCGACGATGTCGAAGCCGTTATCGATCGCGTAGCGATAACCTAATTTCTGGTTGCCGCCGTAACCCTGGTTCTCCGGCGTCCGCAGAACGGTGATCTTGAATGCTGAGTCGCGCTGCTGATAACGGAGCCCGTTGCCAAAAGTGTCGTCGTGCGACGAATCGTCGATGATCAACACTTCGACGTTGTCGCCGCGGAGAGTGCGCGGAATGCGGCTGAGCACTTTTTCGATCGTCGTCTGCGCGTTGTAGGCGACGATGAAAATTAGCAGCCGCTTCCGACCAAGGTTGATCCGAGCAGGTTCCAGCTCTGCGAGATCCATGGGCCGCTTTAGAGCTAGAATTGCGCCACTACAGAGGGGCCAGCTCGTAAAGGGCCGGCGCTTTCCAACTCATTCGAAAACGCGAATTCACCAGGTGAAGAGCATCGGCGTTCTCCTTTTCCATGCCGGTGGCGTCCAAAAAGAGGCGCCGGCCTCGCCGGGCTTCCGCAACGAGCTCCTGGATTTGCTCCGTTGCCACAAACTGAATGATGTAGCGCGGCTTGGAATTTTGTGTCGGCGGATAAACCGCGCGGGCGTACTCGACGTCTCGCGAAAGGGGCATAATCCGGCGTTCCGAGCCGCGCGCGACGCGTTGCTCGAGGAATACCGGATCGATCGTCGAAATAATAATCGCGTCGGCTGGCGTGTTCTGTCGAATCCGGTCCGCGGCGATTCTCCGCTGGGGTATTGGTTCCGGCACGACAATCCGCGCGCACGTCACGAGCAGGATCAACCCGACGAGCAGCACGCCGATAGTGCGCTGATAACCTTGATCTATCAGCAACCCCAACAGCGATCCGGCGATGACAGCCACGCCGGCGAGGATCGGCAGAAAAAAACGATCCGACGGATAGGAATAGAAGAGGTAAAATACCAGGATCGGAATTCCGGCGCCGGCGACAAAAAAGATCAGATCACGAAGACGAGGAACGACGTTATTCCGCGCTGATGGCCTGGTTCCGCGAAGGACGATGTCTGTTGCCACGCAAATTCCCAGCAGGATCGGGAAGGCTGTTCCGAACAGCATCCGGCAATTCGGTCCTACGCTCGAAATCGAAAAGAAAGTTTCCAATCGGGTCGAACCGGTCCATGACCAGAAATCATAACCGCTCCGAAATGGTGAGCCGAACGTAGCCTTGTTGTAGGCGAAACCAATCGCCGCCGCGCCGAACATTGGAACGAGTAAGGCAGTACTGCGCGCGAGGGCACGACGAAATCGCCACGGAACCAGCGCTGCCACGGCTAACGGCAGCAGCATTGCCGCCGAAACCGGTCGAAACAGCGTCGCGAGCGCGATCAAAAATCCTGCAGCCCAAAACAAGGACAACTGATCGGATTCAGCCCGCGCACGAATCTGAAGAAAGAGCCAGCAACCCGCGAGAACCAGCACCGCGCATGGAACATCGGACATCACCTGCGTTGACCAGGCGCTGTAAGACGGCACAGCGAGCAGACCAAGTGCGGCCAGAATTCCACCCGCGCCGCCGCTGATTTTCCGGCCGATTGCCCAGGCGATTCCCACTCCGCCCACAGCGAAAATCGTTATGCCAAAAATTGCATTCCCGGGTTCGGCGCCGAGCAACACATAGACCGGCAGGATCACCACGACTGAAAACCAAGGCGGATAACGCGGCGGCAATCCCCGACCTTCTGCCACAATCTGATAGTGACCGATCTCCAGCAGCTGCGCCGGCGCCAGCGCGTATTCCACGCTATCTGGCGGAACCTCCAGGTTCGACGAGCTATATGGAGAACGCGCCATCCAGATCGCGGCAATCAGCAGCAACAGAACTAGTTGATAACGGGACAACAGACCGCTCAGCGAAAAACGATTCGGTGCCGCGGCAGTTTCACGATACGGCTCGGCTATGGCGGTATCGGCAATCGCGGTCGGCATGCAGCGCACGTTCAGCGCTTGCCGTGCCAGAGACTCGAGCGGCGATTATTGGCCGTTTTGTCCGTTCGCCTTCGCCGGTTGTTTGCCCAGCACGACGTTCGCGGTCGCGAGCAATTCGGTATCGTCGTTGTCCGTGAGCTCGCTAAGAAATCGGCGAATGCGATGGAACGACTGGCGCAGGAATAATTGCGCCGCTTTCCGGCTCTCGGGTGCCGACGCGCCGTTTTGCGCGATGCCCTGCAAATCGGAATCCAACCGGCTGAGCACACAGGCCGAGGCAAACATTTCCATCGCCGCGCCGGCGATCCGTTCCTGGACCAGCTGCATGTCCATCACCGGCTCGCGATATTTAATCAGAGCGCGATTGACGCTGAGATTGAACCGCCAGATCAAACGGCCCAGCTGCGATGCGTGCGCGCGCAGGCTTTCGGTTTTCACCGGCACGTTCGGCACGCGGACCGCCGCGCCCAGACGATTCATTCCCGCCGACCACGCTTTGCCGAGGCCGCGCGTGGGATTGAACATCGTGTCGTAAATCTCCTTGAACTCCATGCCCGGGCCGCGCATCCCGACGAGCGCGATAAACGACGTCAGCACTTCGTTACTGCCTTCGCCGATCTGGTTGATTCGCGCGTCACGCAGGATTCGCTCGAGCGGCAGATCGGTGAAGTAGGCCGAGCCGCCGTGAATCTGGAAGGCATCGTTGACCGCTTCCCAGAGACGCTCGGTCGTGAACACTTTCAGCATCGCGGTCTCGATCATGTAATCCTCGAGCCCGCGATCGATCAGCGACGCCGTCACCGCCGTCATCGCTTCCATCGCGTAAAGGTCAGCGGCCATCCGTCCGATCTTTTTCTTCACCAGATCGAAATCGCCCAGGGTCTTCTTGAATTGGCGGCGCTTGTTCGCGTGATCGACCGCCAATTGCAGACACGTTCTCGCCGCGCCTGTGCAACACGCGCCGAACGTAGTCCGGCCAAAATCGAGAACCGTAAGCGCGACCTTCAGCCCCTTGCCCATCGGTCCCAGAATGTTTTCCTTCGGCACCGGCATGTCCCGCATCGCGAAACGGCCGGTCGCGGTTCCCTTGATGCCGAGTTTTTCCATTCGCGGCTCGAGCATCGTGAATCCCGGCATGTCCGGTGTAACCAGAAACGCCGTGATCGCCGTTTTGTCCGAGCCCGGCACCGGCGTGCGCGCCATCACCGTCAACACATGCGCGATCGAGGCGTTCGTGATGTAGCGCTTTTCGCCGTTCAGGATGAAATGCGAACCGTCCGCACTCGGCGTCGCCGTTGTCTGGACATTGGCCGCGTCAGAGCCGGCTTGCTCTTCCGTCAACGCAAACGCAGCGAGTTCCTGGCCCGTCGCGAGCGGCGGCAGCCACCGCTGTTTCTGCTCGCGGGTGCCGAACAAAAGCAACGCCCGAATCCCAATCGAGTGATGCGCGTTCGTGAACACCGAAGTCGATGCGCACCGCGCCCCGATCTCTTCCAAAATTTTGCAGTAGGCTCGTTGCGAAAATCCGCGGCCGCTAAATTCCTTCGGTGCCGTCATCCCGAGCACGCCGTATCGCGCCAGCCCATCGATCAGGTGCTGCGGAATATTTGACTCTCGATCAATCGCAACGGGGTCGAGATGTTCATCGAGAAACTGCCGGATTTCCGCGAGGGATTTGTCCAATTCCGCCTGTTGCGCCGCGGGAATCCGCGGATACGGCATCGCCCAGTCCGCCACGAAACGTCCCAAGAACAGGCCTTTCGCGAACCCAAGCGCCTGTGGCCCCGTGAAAAGGAGCTCCTCCGCTTCCTTGATTTCCTTCTGCCGCTGAATCTCCGCCTCGTTCATAACTTCAAAATGTGAATCGCCTACACGGCTGGGTGGGGACGCAAGAGCCTCCGCTCAATTGCGCGGGACTAATCGTGGATTCCGGCCCCGCTGACAACCGATATTTTCACGCTGGCCGCTCGATCTGCGTCACGTAAAGCGGCAACGAGCCCAGTTGCCGGCCATCGACTGCCATATCAACGGTGTATTCGCCGAACTTCGGCAACCGGACCTGCTGGATTAGGATTACGAAATGCGAGGTGACCGTCCGCTGTCCCGGGGAAAACTTCACTGCGAGTGTCGAGTCGAACTTCGGCATGACGATATTCCCGTCTTCATCCGCAAAGGTGAGCACCACTCGGTGCTCGCCCTCCTCGATTTCCTCGAACCGAAGCCGCCCCGCGATGGCGCATTGCGGATGCGAGATCGGCGCCTCGAACGCGCGCAAAGAATCGAAGGTCCCGATGATGTTCAACTTCCCCGCATGCTCCGTCGCCGCGTCGCACAGCGTGAAGATTTCCAGTTGCATCAGCGGCCGAGTATCGGCCTGACCAACCTTAACTACAACCCTGGCTGGTGCCGCACTCTGTGCAGACGCCGCAGGCGCCGGCGCGGACGACTTTGCCGGACCCGCAATTGGAGCAGGTGATGTCCATGAACATGTTGCCGAGTGCTTCCTGGACGCGATCGGCGTGGGTGTGGCCGCCGCCGTTCACGTGCGGTGCGCCTTCGTTTGGAACATGGCCGGCGACGACATCGATGACTTCCTTCTCCGCCGTCCGCGCCAGATCGGTCACGGGACGGTTGATCGCTTTCTTCTCGATGTCGGAGATCTCTTTCATCGGCAGCTCGGGCTGAGTGCGATTCGGCGCCGTCGCTTCTTTGTAGCCTTTGATGAACTGGCACCCGAGCCAGCGGAAAACGTAATCGGCAATGGAAGTGGCGTTGCGAACGTCGGGGTTCTTCGTGAACCCGCTCGGCTCAAACCGTTGATACGCGAATTTCTTCACCAGACTTTCCAGCGGCACGCCGTATTGGAGCGCGATCGAAGTGAGCGTGCCGACCGTGTCCATTAACCCTCCAATGGTGCTGCCTTCCTTCGACATCGTGACGAAAAGTTCTCCCGGCATTCCATCCTCAAAGAGTCCCACCGTGATGTAACCTTCGTGGCCCGCGATTTCGAATCGGTGGGTCAACGACATGCGGGTATCAGGCATTTTATGCCGAACAGGCGTGCCGCGCGCCTTCGTCAGCTCTTCCTCAAGCTCGAGAATCCGCCCTTGCAATTCGGGCTGCTCGACCATCGCGATGTCGCCGTCATCGGCCGCGCCCATGTCGCGGGTCTTGCGCGTGTTCAGTGGCGCGGAACGCTTTGAGCCATCGCGGTAAATGGCGATCGCTTTCAGGCCGAGCCGCCAACCCTCGATGTAGGTGTTCATGATTTCGTCAACGGTCGCCGTTTCCGGCATGTTGACCGTTTTGGAAATGGCGCCGCTTAGAAATGGCTGCGCCGCCGCCATCATTCGCAGGTGCGCCATGTAACCGAGACTGCGCTGGCCGCGGTACGCTTTGAAGGCGCAATCGAAAATCGCGAGATGTTCCGGTTTCAGTCCGGAAGTGATCGTCGAACCATCGGAATCTTCCACGTCCTCGATAGTGTCGAACGAGTCGATGTGCGCGACGATCCTTTCGATCTCCTCGGAATTGTAACCGAGTTTCTCGAGCGCGGGCGTGACCGTTTGGTTCACGATCTTCAACATGCCGCCGCCGGCCAGCAGCTTGTATTTCACCAGCGCGATGTCGGGCTCGATCCCGGTCGTGTCGCAATCCATCAGAAAACTGATTGTGCCCGTCGGCGCGAGAACCGTGACCTGGGCGTTGCGATAGCCGTGTTTCTTTCCCAGCTCCGCGGCGCTGTCCCAAACTTTCGCGGCTTCGTCTTTCAGATAAGCGAATTCTTCGTTCGCCGCGATCTCGCTCACGGCGGAACGATGGAGCTCGATCACTTCCTGCATCGCCGCGATGTTATTTTTCGCGACTGGTTTCGACACACCGCTGCAACGCGCATCGCGATATCCCGGGAACGGCCCCATCGCTTTCGCCATCCGCGCACTCTGCTCGTACGCTTCGCCGGTCATGATCGAAGTAATCGCCCCGCAAAGGGCGCGGCCTTCCACGCTGTCGTAACCGTAACCGTAGCTCATGATCAGCGACCCGAGGTTCGCGTAGCCGAGCCCGAGCGTGCGAAAGATGTGCGAGTTCTCCGCGATTTCCTTGATCGGATAGCTCGCGTTATCGACGATGATTTCCTGCGCGGTGATGTAGATCCGCACCGCCGACTTGAAGCGCTCAACGTCGAACACGCCTTGTTCGCCCTTGAACTTCATCAAGTTCAACGACGCGAGATTGCAGGCTGTGTTATCCAGGAAGAGATATTCCGAGCACGGATTCGTGGAATTCTGCCGATCGGTTCCCTTGCAGGTATGCCATTTGTGGATTGTCGAATCGAACTGCATCCCGGGATCGCCGCAGATGTGCGTTCCTTCCGCGATCTTGCGGAGCAACGCGCGCGCTTCCTTTTTCTCGCACGGTTTCCCATCCCGCACCCGCTTCGTCCACCATTCGCGATCTTCGACCGCAGCGTCCATGAACTCGTCGCTCACCCGCACGCTCAGGTTTTCGTTCTGATACATGACCGAGCCGTAGGCGTCGCCGTTGTAACTTCCGTCGTAGCCCTGCTCGATCAGCGCCCAGGCTTTCTTTTCTTCTTTCTGCTTCGCGTCGATGAACTCCTCGATGTCCGGATGCCAATCCTTGAGCGTGTTCATCTTCGCCGCCCGCCGGGTTTTGCCGCCGCTCTTCACCACGTTCGCGACCTGGTCGTAAACCTTCAGGAACGACAGCGGCCCGCTCGGCTTCCCGCCGCCGCTCAATTTTTCGCGCGTGCTCCGCAAGGACGACAAATCGCTTCCCGTCCCGCTGCCGTACTTGAAGAGCATCGCTTCGCTCGTCGCCAGCCGCATGATGTCTTCCATCGTGTCCTCGACGCTCTGGATGAAGCAGGCGCTGCCCTGCGGGTATTCGTATTGCGTCGCCGCCCGCTCCGCCCGGCAGCTCGTGCGGTTGTAGAAATAATTCCCGAGACCGGCGTCGCGACCGGTTCCGTACTGATGATGCAGTCCGACGTTGAACCAGACCGGTGAATTGAACGCGCCGTGCTGGTTCACGCAAAGCCAGGTCAGCTCGTCATAAAAGATCTGGGCCGCTTCGGCGTTCGCAAAATAGCCGTCCGCGATTCCCCAATCCGTGATCGTCCGCGTCACGCGATGGACTAATTGCCGGACCGAAGTTTCTCGGCCGCCCGTGTGCGGGTCCGTTCCGTTGGCGATATCGCCGTAGAAATATTTTGAGACTGCGATCTTCGTGGCGAGCGCGCTCCAGCTCTTCGGCACCTCGATGTTCTCCTGCTTGAAGATCACCTTGCCGCTGTCGTCGGTGATCTCCGCCGTGCGCCGTTCCCAATCCACCTGGTCGAAGGGCGCCACGCCCGCATCGCTGAACACGCGCTCGAAGCGGAGGCCTTTGCTCTTCTTTTTCGCGGCACGACTACTCGTGCGGGCCGGCTTCGAACGGGGACGATTGAGCGAGGAAGGCGTCAGGCCAGGCTTGAGTTGGATCATGATGGGGTTGGGCGAAGGTTATTGTGAATAAGTGGCGTTTTACCCATGGGGCGCGTCAGGGCATAACTTGTGAGCAGCCAGCGAACAGCTACCAACAAGATGCAGTGGACTCGCGGCAGGCGGAACACAAGATGAAGTGGATGGCCGCTCCCCGGCAAGATTTTAATTGTGAACTTTTTTCTCGCTTGCCGTCAGCCACTTAACCCAAAACTTCGCGGCGAAGCCAACCCGCCCTAACGACCCAAACTCGGCGGACATTCAGCCACACAAAAGGCTTGCTCTCGCCGCCCCGGTCCGATATGCGGTTAGGACGCCGCTCCCCATGGCGTTCACCCTACACCCCTGCCTCGTCATCCATCGATCCGATGGAAAGGGTGCCAACTGCCCGACCGATTTTTCCCTGCGTCACCAGATCACATAGGAGATCCCGAAATGAATCGAAGACCCCGCAAGCTCAACCACCTGGCGCGAACCGTCGCCATCATGCTGGCAATGTTGTCGATTTTGTCCGCCTGCCGCCATGAAAAACAAGTAACCGTGATCCAGGACGAGCCGAAGCGCGCCGGCAAAACTACGGCGGACTTCCCCCAAATCACCGCCGACGTGTTCAACCCGATGGATGGGGGGCTCGAGCTGACCCCGCAGGAAATCATGGGACGCAATGCCTGGAACCTTTGGAGCGGCGGCACCGAAATCTTTTGGAACCATGTTTCACAGGACAGCTACGGCTTGCTCGATCTGCTCAAGATGCTCGATAACCGCACCTATCAGCGCGGCGAGCGCTTCAAGACCCTCGGTCTGGTTAACGAGCCCGGCTTCCGCGCCGCATCCAAACCCGATCCGGACCTCGGTCTCTGGCTGGACGAGCAGGTCACGCCCGAGCCGGCCGGAATCGACGAGAAAGTTTACGGCAAACCGTCGGGCGTCCTCGGCTTTCGTCTTTTTCCCAATCCGGAGTTCAACGAGGAGGCGCGCAAGAAATGGGACGGCAACCGGTTCGCGACCGATCCAACTTATTGGAACGATAACAAACTCGTTAGGCCGTACCGCGTGGGAGTAGCCTGCGGCGCCTGTCACATTTCGCCCCTCCCGACGCGTCCGCCGCCAGACCCCGAGAATCCAGCGTGGGAAAATCTCGCGTCCGCCATCGGCAACCAATACATCCGCGAAGGAAAAGTCTTTGGCCCCAACGTCACCAAGGGCGGCCTGTTTTACGAAATGCTTGCCGCTCAGCCGCCCGGCACCTCGGACACTTCGCGCATCGCGACCGACCACATCAATAACCCGAACGCGATTAATCCGATCTTTCTTTTAGCCGAACGCGAACGAATCGCGGCAGTCGAGAAATTATCCGGAGGCACCCTGGCGTTGCCGGGGACCAAGGAAGAAATGCCGGTCGCGCACATTTTGAAAGACGGCGCGGATTCGATCGGCGTCCGCGGCGCGACCATCCGGGTTTACGTGAACATCGGAATGTTTTCCGAATACTGGCTGACCCGCCATAACCGGTTGATCGGTCTTAAGCCGCAGGAGCCATTCGAAATTCCGTACGCGCGCGAGAACTCCGTCTTCTGGCTCGCCACCGAAGAGCGCCTCGACAACGTCGCGGCTTTCTTTCGCAAGCTGAAACCATTTCATCTCGCGGACGCACCCGGCGGCGCCGACCTGATCAGTCACGATGAAGCGGTGATGGCGCGCGGCAAAATTGTTTTCGCGGAAAGCTGCGCCAGTTGCCATTCGAGCAAGCGGCCGCCCGGCTCGATGGATCCGCAGAGCGCGGAATCGAAGGCGTGGTTCCGCGCCGAAGTAATGAAGCCCGATTTTCTGGAGAACAATTTTCTTTCAGACGAAAAGCGTTACCCGCTCACTCTGATCAAAACGAACGGCGCGCGCGCGTTCGGCACCAATGCAAAGGCGGGCCACGTCTGGGACAATTTCTCTTCCCAAACTTACAAGGACCTTCCGCCCGTGGAGGGACTCGCTTTTTACAACCCCTTTGACGAGAGCCAGCCGATCAAGTTCAGCCCGAAAGAACGCAATGTCGGGCCGGGATATTACCGCACTCCATCGCTGGTCAATCTCTGGAGTTCGGCGCCGTTCCTGCATAACAACATGCTGGGGATGTTCACCGGCGATCCGTCGGTCGAAGGACGGATGCGCGCCTTCAACGACGCCGCGGAAAAATTACTCTGGCCCGAGAAGCGCCTCGGCAAGGATTCAATCTGGCGCACCCAGGACGATTGTGGACTGCACATCCGCAAAGAATTTGTCCCGGAACCGTTGCGTGCACTCGCGGAGGCCGACGGTTACATCAACCTCGCTTTCATTCCCAAAGGCACGCCGATCAATTTGATCGCGAATCTGCAACCGACCCCGCTCGAAGCGCCGTTCCTTCTCGCCAAAGCGAAGGCGGTCTTCCTGAAAATCCACGCGGAAAACCTATCCGGAGACGCGGCCAAAGAAGAACTGCGCAAGCTCGTGCCGGACCTGTTGAAAGTGAATAACGCTCCGGATTTCATTGAAGACGAAGGCCATTACTTCGGCACCGATCTGCCCGACAGCGACAAGCAGGCGCTGATCGAATTCCTCAAGACCTTCTAGGTCACCACAAACCCGAACCGAAAACTCCCACTCTATGCCAGACACCAATACAAGCCCCATTACCGACCCGGCCCAGTTCCTCCACATGTCCGACGAACAGCTCGACGATCTCTTTCGCAAGAGTCCCGTGGGCGAGATCCCGAAAGGCGAAGGCGAAGGCACCGCCATCATCAAGCCAGGCTCAAACGTTTCCGACGAGATCGCGCGGTTTATTCACCTCTTTACCTGGAAGGGAAAAGTGTTCGATCCGGCCACGGGAACGTTGAAAAACAAAATCCTGCCGCTCGGCCACAAGGCGATCATCGCGAAGGTCTACAGGGCTGATAGCTGGTTCGACAAGAAGCCGTGCATCGTTCTCGATTATTCCAAGACTTCGCTGATCGCGAAATGGATCCGAGACGAGATCCGCGAAGTCGCGCCCGGGATTTTCCTCGGGATCGTTTACTGGGGGAAAAAGAAGCTGATCCATTTCGCGCTAAAATTTCCGGCTGGCAGCTGATTCGCATTTTCGGTATGCCCGACGGCGCCGAACCTGACGGAGAGGATAAGCAGGGGAGCATGTCCGCTTCGTGTCCTTTTTCCTCGGGCCCGCCTCCGGCGCTGAACGCAAACGTTAGTCGCCCGATCCCGCGCGCGAACACCGGTTCGGCGGTGCTGAATTTCGTCAGCAACACTTTGATGGCGCTGTTGCAATTCGAGCGCCGATTCGACCACTGGCTGCGGCGGCCGTTCGACGCCGTCCTGCGCGATCCGGTCGCCCGCTTCGTGACCTGGCTGATCAACCGCAGGCGGCCTAACGAGGGGTTAAAGATCGCCGAGGAAAAATTGCTGCCGTTCGAAGAAGAATCTCTCGACTCGATCATCGCGAGCTTTGAAAAGCAGATGCGGCTCCTCTGGAAACCCGGCGGGTTCGAGCGCGGCGGAAACACCAAGACCCAGGGAATCGTGCGCGGCGAATTTATCGTGCACGACAATCTTCCACCGCAGTTCCGCCACGGCATCTACGCCGAGCCGCACACTTATCGCGCCTGGGTCCGCTTTTCGGGTCCCGGCCCTTACATTACTCCGGACATCGACGACCCCGGTTTCATGAGCATCAGCGTCAAACTGATGGGCGTGCCCGGCCCGAAGCTCATGGAGGAAGAACGGTTCACCCTCGACATGTTTGGCGTTTCCACCCCGACGTTCGTTACGCCCGACACAAGGGCGAACGCGCAATTGCAGCTCGAGAGCGTCAAGAACGCGCAAATTTTTTATTTCCTGAATTTCCGCCGACCGCACGTCCTCGACCTGATCATGCAGTCGCTTTTCATCAAAACGCAGACAAGCCCGTTCGAAGCGCCCTATTTCAGCTGCGTGCCGTACCTCCTCGGCGAAGGCCGAGCCATGCAATACTCGGTCTGGCCGAAATCGAAAAAGCGTTCGCGCATCCCGCGGCTGCCGTTCCGGCCGCCGGACGATTATTTGCGGCAGGCGATGGTGGCCGCACTCACCGCGGGCGACGTCGAATTCGATATTCGCCTCCAGTTACAGACCGACCCGCAGCTGATGCCGATCGAAAACAACGCGGTGCTTTGGCCGGAAAAACTTTCGCCGCGCGTTTCGGTGGCGACGCTGCGTTTACCCCGGCAGCAATTCGATTCCCCAGCCCAAATGGATTTCGCGAAAAAGCTTTCCTACAACCCGTGGCACACCATCGCCGAGCATCGCCCGCTCGGGAACCAAAGCCGCGCCCGGCGCCGCATGTATTACGCGCTCTCTAAACTTCGCCATGACATGAATGCCGTGCCGCATTACGAGCCGGACGGCAGCGAAGTTTTCTAGCTCCGCGTCATGACTCCGCAGGCGAACTTCACGGTGCTGGCCCCGATCGATCCAGAGCAGGAAGACAAACTGCGCGCGTTGCTAGACTCAATGAATGTCGACCTCGGTCGCGTCGACCCGAACAACACGCTGATTCCTTTTGCCACGCTCGATAACGTCCATTTCGCGCGCCTGCTCATCCTCAAGGACAACGCGCTTCTCGATACTCGCGCTTACGGTGGCGGTCCCGTTCCAGTTTACCCACTTTGGCTGGCATTCCTGGGCGACATCGACGGCGATGTGGACGCGTTCTTCAGCCAACTGGTCGCTCGCGCCGGCAACGGTCTCCGCCAAATCTTTTCCTGTTGTCTCGGATTCAACGGCGCAGCGGATCTCGCGAACTGGATGCGGCGCCGGAACGCGCCGGCCATCGCGGTTTATGTGAATTGGCGCGGGCGGACGGCCCTTCAGGTTCGCGAAGAAGCAGCGCTTCGGGAAGCGTTCGAAAAATATCTGGCGGACAATGCGGACACCTTCCGCCAACTCGGGCCGCGCGAAGTTCACACGCGTCTTCGGAGATTCGCGGCTCAGGAAGTAGCGGCGGATCGTCTCAAACTTACCGCGGAACAGCCGACTCCACTCGGCTGGTGGATCGGAAACGTGCTGCATTTGATCGGTCTTCCGCTGGCGGGCTTACTTCTGTCGCCGTTGCTCATTCTCGCGGCGCCGATCTACTTCATCTGCCTTCGGCGATTGGAGAAAACCGATCCCGAATTGTGCTGGCGCGTCGACCCGGAGTATTCCGAAATGCTTGCCGACGCCGAGGACCATTACGTCACCAATCAATTCACCGCCATGGGCAGCGTGAAGCCGGGACTTCTGCGGCGCCTCACGTTAAGCGGCGTGCTCACGGTCGTGAATTACGCGGCCCGGCATTTTGTCCGGCCCGGCCGGCTCGGACGCATTCGCACCATTCATTTCGCGCGCTGGGTCTACCTCGATCGCAAAAAGCGGATGGTCTTTTTCAGCAACTACGACGGCACCGTCGAAAGTTACATGGACGATTTCATCAATAAGACCGGCTTCGGTTTGAACGCGGTCTTCAGCAACGGGATCGGTTATCCGCGCACCAACTGGCTCGTCCGCGACGGCTGCCAGGACGAACAAAAATACAAAGACTTTCTGCGCCGCCACACGTTGCCCAGTCAGGTTTGGTACAAAGCGTATCTCGGCCTGACCGCGATCGATCTGGAACGAAACACGCGCATCCGGCAGGGCCTCGAGGCGCCGTCTTTGAACGCGGACGCGCTCCGCGAATGGGTCGCATTACTATGAACAACACCGCGGTCGATTTCTCCGATGTCCAGGGCCTCGTTCGTTTCGGTTACGGAAAAATGCGGGGCGCTTCCTATGCGCTGCTCCGGATAAAAAATTCCGGCATGGGCGCGGCCCGCGCGTGGCTGCAAACTGCGTTGCGAACTGGCGCGATCGCGACGGCCGAAGCGCAGCGGCCGGCGCCTTCCACCGCGTTACAGGTTGCTTTCACGCGCGCCGGTTTGGAAGCGCTCGGAATTCCGCAGGCGATCGTCGACGGATTTTCGCCGGAGTTTCTTGCCGGCATGGGAAATTCCAACCGCGCTCGCCGGCTCGGAGACATCGCGGCGAACGATCCTTCGCAATGGGATTGGGGATACGGCGTGAACGCGCCCCATCTGGTCGTGATGTTTTTCGCGAACCCAAAAGAACTCGCCCCTCTTATTCAAACGTCGAAAGGGAATGCCTGGACGGATGGGTTCGAGGAAATTCAGTGGCTCGGGACGGCCGACCTCGACGGCGTGGAACCGTTCGGATTTACGGATGGAATCAGCCAGCCGGAAATCGATTGGGCGCAAACGCGCGACGTCAATACGCCGCAACTCGATTACACCAATGTCGTCGCGCTCGGCGAATTCCTTCTCGGCTATCGCAATGAGTACGACAAATTCACCACCCGGCCTTTAGTCGATCCCGATCCGGTCAGCCGCCGTTTGCTTGATGCGCTCGGCGCGCCCGGGAAAAAAGATGTCGGACGCAACGGCACGTATCTCGTCATGCGGCAGCTGGAGCAGGACGTCCGCGGTTTCTGGCACTTCGCCCGGAAACAAGCCGGCGGCGACGAAGGCGCGGCGGAAAGATTGGCCCAGGCCTTCATCGGCCGGACCCGGCAAGGAAGTCCGCTCGTTCGTTCGCAGGAAAAACCAATCCCGGGCGTTGGTTCCGATCCGGATGACGTTTGTCTGAACCAATTTACTTTCGCGAAAGACCCCGCGGGAATGCGTTGTCCTTTCGGCGCGCACGTGCATCGCGCTAACCCGCGCAATACCGATTACCCCGGCCGACCGACCGGCCTCGAGAAACTCGTCACCATGCTTGGGTTCGGCCCAAGAGGTTTTCGCGATGATTTAATGTCGGCCGTGCGCTTTCATCGGATCCTGCGACGCGGGCGCGAATACGGACCGGGGTTGCCACCTTACGACGCGGACGAACCGGCGCCGCTTCACGATCCCAACCGCGGCCTTCACTTCGTTTGTCTCAACGCCAACATTTCGCGCCAGTTCGAGTTCCTCCAAAACGCCTGGATCAACAGCAATAAGTTTTCCGGCCTGACCGGCGAATCCGATCCGCTGCTTGGAAATCGCGAGGCGCTTCCGGGTTGCCCTTTCACGGATGGTTTCACCCAGCCGCAAAAAGACGGCGCGCCGCAGCACCGCTCGAGGTTGCCGCAGTTTGTTACGGTCAAAGGCGGCGCCTATTTCTTTCTCCCGAGTCTGAGCGCGCTTCGCTTCTTTGCCGCGATCGGAAACACGACGTAGCAGAACATCACCGCTCTCGGAGCGCGTGCATCGCGTTGATTTCGCCGCCTGTGACCGACATCGAAGCAATCGACGGACGGCCGTTGCCCTGCAAGCTGCGCGCGCTGTTGGCCGGCTCGACCGCCAACGTATAGGTCCGTGGTCCGCGTTTTTCGTGAGGCGTGAGTTGCCGCGGCTCGATGGTCACCCATTTGTCGCCTTTTAGCACCGCCAGCCACGCCGCGCCCGAATAACGGAGCTGGTTTCCGCCCGCGCCATCGAAATGCGCGAACGAAATCGCCATGGTGCCGTCGGCGATTTTATAAATTAGCAGATCGACGAAAACCGTCCGCGACGGGCCCGACATGTCCGCCCGCGTGTAATCGACAATCTGCAGGTTCTTCGCGAGCTCGAGCGCAAGCCGATCGTAACTCCCGCCCAGTTCCGACCGGAGGATTTTCGCGCCGGCGAGATGATCGTTCATCAGGTCGCCCCGGACGACAATCCAACCTTCGACCGGTGAAATGAGAAGCGAGCGATAAAACTTCGGGCTCACGATTCGGAGCAACGATTCCTTCGCCGCTGGAATATCATCGATGCTTCGGCCCTCGGCGAAATGAATGCCGAATCCGACGGAGCAAGCCAGCGCCAGGAGCAATCGCCCTTTCATCTCGATGAAATTTACCGGACTCGGATCGGGCTTCAACCGCGCTGCGACCTCGGAAAAAAAAGGAGCGGCGGAAGGGGTGGGATTCGAACCCACGGTGGGTTTAACCCCACGCTCGATTTCGAGTCGAGTGCCTTAAACCGGACTCAGCCACCCTTCCCAAGGCGCCGCGGAATTGCGGCCCGTAATTCAAACGCGAGACCGGAGTTTTGCAACGAACAATCCGCATCTAATCTTCCCGATGCCGGAACCGCTCGAGTTCACGCCAGCGGAGTTGCGCCAGTTGTGCGCGCTAAAAACGCCCGCCGGCGTCCAGCGTTTTCTTGATGCGATCCCGTATCACCTCGCCGGCACGGCGTGGTCGCCGCGAAAAGTCCTGCGCGAAAAAACCGCGCATTGCCTCGAGGGCGCGATCTTCGCCGCGGCGGCGTTGCGCGTTCTCGGATTCCCCCCGCTTATTCTCGATCTGGAGGCGAACCAGGACACCGACCACGTTCTCGCCATTTTTAAAATGCGCGGACACTGGGGGGCCGTCGCGAAGTCGAATTTCGCCGGGTGCCGCTATCGCGAGCCGGTTTATCGGACGCTGCGCGAACTGGCGCTGAGTTATTTCAACGTCTATTTCAATCTGCGCGGCGAACGCACGCTGCGGCGTTACTCGCAGCCGGTGAACCTCGCCCGGTTCGATCGCCGCGCCTGGATGACCACGGAGAAAGACATCTGGTTCATCGCCGAATATC
Source organism: Chthoniobacterales bacterium (assembly GCA_046262815.1). Taxonomy (GTDB): domain Bacteria; phylum Verrucomicrobiota; class Verrucomicrobiia; order Chthoniobacterales; family UBA10450; genus AV80. The sequence goes on from JBHELY010000027.1 coordinate 24,280, forward strand.
TCTGCGACATTCCGCATCGGCCGTTGCTCAAGCGCGGCCTGGAAAAACATCTCACTCGCGTCGATCGACGAACCTGGGACAGCGAAATGGTCGGGCACCGGGAAAAAAAATGAAGCCCGTGCACTCCGGCGGCCGGGTCTTCGGCCTCGATCTTCTCCGGGCCGTGGCCATCCTGATGGTGGTCTGCGCGCACGGCTTCGTCGTCCTCTACCCGCATTTCGGCGAACCGCTCGGCTTCTTCGGGCACGGCGGTTTTTATGGCGTGGAATTGTTCTTCGTCCTGAGCGGATTCCTGATCGGCCAAATCCTGATCCGCACCGGCGCCGATCTCGCCCGGCCCGGGAACGTCACCTTTTTCTATACCCGCCGGTGGTTCCGCACTTTGCCGCTTTTTTTCTTGTTCCTCATCGTCAACGTCGTCTTCGAGTATTTGTTTCGCGCCCACGCCGTTAATTTCCGGGAAGCGCTTTCGCACGGTTTGTTTGTCCGGAACTTGACCGGTTTTCACATGACGTTTTTCCCGGAATCGTGGAGCCTCGCGATCGAGGAATGGTTTTACCTTCTGTTCCCCTTCGCTCTCTGGGTCGGACTCAAATTCACAAAACGATTCGGCGCGGTTTTCCTGGTCACGGCTTTTCTGTTCCTCGCCTTCTCGACGATTGCCCGTCTCATCGCCGCGACTGATCCCGCGAAAACCTGGGACGAAGAATTACGAATGGTCGTCATTTATCGATTCGACGCACTGATGATCGGCATCCTCGGCGCATGGTTATCTATTCGTTTCCAAAGAATTTGGCTTCGCTCTGCGTCCCTCTGCGCTCTCTGCGGTCTAATTTTGCTCCTCGCGATGTATCTCACCCTCTGGAAAATCGAGAACGGCCACCTCCAGTTCGGCGACGACAATTATTTCGCGCGCACCTTCCGTTTCACGCTCGTCTCTCTCGGTTTCGCTCTGCTCCTGCCGTGGGCGTCTGCTTGGAAATTGGCGCGCGAAAATTTTACGAGTACCGCCGTCCGCAAAATTGCGCTCTGGTCCTATAGTCTTTATCTCGTTCATCTCCCCGTCTTCGTTCTCATCAGTCGCGCCGGCCTGGGACCCGATCATCCTATGCCGGGCGCGAAAGCGCTCGCCTCTTTTACGCTTCAGATCGCGGGCGCGATTCTGCTGAGCGGGTTGCTCTATCGATTCTTCGAGGCGCCCTGCACCCGGTTACGCGAGAAAGCCGCCCCGGCCGTGGCGAAGACTTTTTCATCCGGTCTCAGCAGCTGAGGAAATCCGCGCGCATGCAATTGGCCCGCGACGAGGCGGAATGTCGGCCGCATGGCTGCGCGCCTCGGGTTCATGCCGCCGAGCGTAGCGGACGCGGAGGCGAATCAACAAGCGTGAAGCGCGAGCTTGCCTCGCGGCATTGCTGATGCTCAAGATGATTCCTCGATGATCCAGGCGAATTGTCGGGCGCGGTTCACCGCGGCGGATTTCGATTTCGTCGTCCGCACCCTGGCCCGTTCGCAAACCGATCACGTATCGCTGGTCGATCTTCTCGGCGACGCCGAAACGCGCGATGCCGTGCTCGACAATCCGCGGCTGATCGACGCGATCCTGTCGAACGCCGGGCAGCTCCAGATTTCGTCGCATTTTTATTTTTATGTGCTGGCGCGCCACGTCCTCCGGGATGTTGGGATCACTGATCGCAAGCTGTGTGATTACGTCGCGTCGCTCCTCGAAGCATTTTCGCGCGCGAGCGGATTGCACGCGCCGCACCTGATCGCGGAGACGGGCCGCCAATACGTCTCCGACATGCTGATCGCGCTCACCAAAGCAACGGCCGAACAGGCGTTCCTGCTCCGGGCGCACGTCGGCAATTATTCACTCTTTCTCAGCGGAATTTTCCATCCCGCAGTCGCGGGACAGCGCCGCAGCTTGCGCGGCGGACCCGATCTCGCGTTTTACGAACAGGTGGGCCGCACGAATTACCAACTCGTCGCTTCGCACGCGACTGCGCGCCGATGCGATCTGAGTGATGTTTACGAGGGACTGGCGGATCGATTTCGCGAAGTGCGCCGCGCATTGAATCGGCTCTCTGACTCATTGCTCAACTTGGACGAAGAACCCGGTCCATCGTTCTTACTATGAACGAAACGCTCTTCAGTCAGATCCAGCGTTTATTCGAGCGAACCTATGCTCAGGTGGGGATCAACCTGGAAGATTGCCTCATCGATTCTCGCCGATGCGCGCAGCTCTCGCGTTTAGCGGGCGCGAACGCGCGCGAGTTGAGCGAGCTCGCCCGCACCTTTCTCCGCCGCGCCGACGATCAGCTTTACGTCGGCATCTATTATTCCCGCTGGCTCATCGAACAACTCGAACGGCACGATCCGCGCGCCGGGCTGAGCGATCGCAACATTCGATCGCTGATCGCGTTCGTGGAAGAGATCAACCACGCGTTGCACGCCGCGCTCCAATTTAAGAGAGGCGAGCGCGAAATTGCTTCGGAGGAATTCGCGCGGAATCTCGAGCTCCAGGCGCGGGTGGACACGTATCTCGTCCTACTTTTGTTCGTCGCGTTCTTCCGAAGAACGCAAAAGGTTTCGCGAACCGACCGTCGCTGGTTGCGCTTCCATTTGTTTGCAGCGGAAAACCCGGGCGCATTTCGCTCTTTGAATTTGCGCAATCGTTACCTCGAATCGACGCAGCTCGCCGCGCGCTATACAGAGTTCCTCGACACCCTCAACGCGATGCGTCGCCTCGAGGAGATCCGCGCGTTCCGTTCCCTTGATTACGGCGCGAAAAAGCAGCGCGTCCTGGCGTTGCCGGGAAAGAAAATTGCCGGGCTGCTCGAGTAGTCGCGCAATTTTTCTGCGCGAAAATCATTTCCGATTTGTGAATCGGCGTGGTGTCCGCTACTAATCGAAGCGTGTTCACTTTGACCATGCTCGGCAGCGGCAGCGCGGGGAATAGCGCTCTGGTCGCGACGGATCATTGCCGGATTTTGGTCGATGGCGGATTGAGCGCGCGACAGATCGTCGTCCGCCTGGAGCAGTGCGGAATCACCCCGGCGCAGCTCGATGGCGTGCTCCTGACGCACGAGCACGGCGATCATGTTTGCGGGCTCGAAGTGCTCTGCCGGAAATTTCATGTCCCGATTTATTGCAACCGCCTCACCGCGGAAGCGATCCGGTGCTGGTCGGGGTCGTTAGGCGAACATAAAAACTGGCGGCTGTTTCAGACCGGCGCGGATTTTCACATTTGCGATATCCACGTCCAGACGTTTTCGGTCCCGCACGACGCGGTCGATCCGGTCGGCTACGCGTTTCACTCCGGCGAAAGCGCGCTCGGGTTCATCACCGATCTCGGTTACGCGACGAAGATGGTCGTCGAGCGGCTGCGGAAAGTGCATACGCTCGTGATCGAGACGAATCACGATGAGAAGATGTTGCAGGCCGATCCGCATCGCCCGTGGCCGGTCAAGCAGCGGATCCAATCGCGGCACGGTCATCTTTCGAACGCCGCCGCCGCCACCGTGATCGAACAATTGCTCAGCGGAAAACTCGAGCGCGTCGTGCTCGGTCATCTCAGCCGCGATTGCAACACGCCGGAGCTGGCCGCGGGCGCGATTCGGGCGATGCTCGCCGAATGTGGCCGGGCCGAGATCGAAGTTCATTGCGCGTCGCAGTCGCAGATCAGTCTCCGGTTCACGATCGGCCAGACGAAGGGACGCGCGTTTCAGCCGACGTTCGACAGCATCTTTTTCCAAACGACCACCGTGGCGGAGAACGCGACCCGCGCGGCATGACATTTCAGCACAGGTAGGGACGGCGCGCTGCGCCGTCCGCGAATTCACGTCTGCGCTCGACGGGACGCCGCAGCGCGGCGTCCCTACCACGTTACTCTTCGTCGCCGACGACGAGATGAATCACGCCCGCTGGATCGGAAATCCAAAAACCGTCGAAATCTTCCCGGAGCTGTTCCACTTCATCGCGGCGCGGGACGCCGTTGATTTTCAAATAGGAAGCGGCCGCCTCCGTGTCGTTCGTTTCCAGTTCGAGCCAGATATCGGGATGGCTCAGGTTCGGCACGCGATCGACCCAGAGCCGGTTCGGACCGAACTGGAAAATGCAGCCTTCCTCTTCCTCCTCGATCAAGGGCAGCCCAAGCGTGTCGCGATAAAAACGGATCGTCGCCTCATAGGTGTGGCTCGGGCATTTGATCGCGATGTTCGCGCCGCCGGAAAATTGTGGTCCGTGAACGTTGGCAACCATCCGGCACTATAGCTTGCCGAGGATTTTTTTCGCCAGCGTCTTCGCTTTTTCGGTCGCCACCTTGTCATCATCGATCCCGCTGATCGCGACCGTGACGAACGCGTTCGCTTTTGCAACGTACAACATCAGGGCGTGACTCGGCCCCTTCTCCGGCCCTTCTTTCACCATCGCCGCTTTATCGCCGAGCCCGGTGATCGCTTTGAATTTCGCGTTGCCCGCGATCATTTCTTCGAGCTGCTTTTTTGGTTCCAGCTGACCGGCGGACGCTTGTCGAACGCGGACCACCAGCGAGCGCCCGGGATTTTCGCTGTAATAATTGCAGCGCGAATAATGACCGTCCGCGCCTTCTTCACTGCGGGCCTGCGCGTCCTTGACTGATTCGCCGAGCGCAGCCTGCGCATCCGATTTGATGATGATCGTGGCGAGATCGATCCCGGAATCCGCAGCACGGCAAATGAAACCGGAAGCGCACACTGCCAGCACGACTGCGGCAGCAAACGTCCGAACCATGACGGTTAGCCTCCCGCGGAACCCGCGCCGCCCGGCGCCGTCATCGAGACCGGATCGAGCGCGCGCTCCAGTTCCGCTGCCGGCAACACTTTTTTCTCCAGACAAATCTCGCGCACGGTCTTGCCGGTCTTTGCGCTTTCCTTCGCGATCTCGGCGGCGCGATCGTACCCGATCTTCGGCGCGAGACTGGTCACCATCGCCATCGAAAGTTCCACCAGTTCGCGGCACCGTTCTTCGTTTGCCTCGATTCCGCCCACGCACTTTTCCACAAACGCGTCGCATGCGTTGCCGAGCAGCCGAATGCTTTCGAGAAGATTGTGCGCCATCACCGGCATCATCACGTTGAGCTCGAAGTTCCCGTTCGCGCCCGACCAGGTGATGCACGCGTCGTTCCCGATCACCTGCGCGCACACCATCATCAACGCTTCGCACAAGACCGGGTTCACTTTGCCCGGCATGATCGAGCTGCCGGGCTGGGTCGCGGGCAACCGGATCTCGCCAATGCCGCAACGCGGGCCGCTGCCGAGCCAGCGAATGTCGTTTGCGATCTTGAACAGACTCACCGCGATCGTTTTCAAATGTCCGCTCGTTTCGACAACGCCGTCCTTCGCTCCCTGCGCCTCGAAATGGTCCACCGCTTCGCGGAACCTGATCCCGGTTCGCTGTTCCAGGTGCCGCATCACTTTGCCGGGAAATTCCAGGTGCCGGTTTAACCCGGTGCCGACCGCGGTTCCGCCGAGCGGCAATTCCGAGAGCACGTCGATCGCGCGCTTCACCCGCTCTCGCGCATAAAAAATCTGGCGCGCGTAGCCACCGAATTCCTGGCCGAGCCGGACCGGCGTCGCGTCCATCAAATGGGTCCGGCCAATCTTGATGATGTCCCGGAATTCTTTTGCCTTTGCTTCCAGCGCCGTCTGCAGTTTCTCCAGCGCCGGGTCAAGGCAGCATTTCAATTGTTCCGCCGCGCTGACGTGGATCGCGGATGGGATCACATCGTTGCTCGACTGTCCCATGTTGACGTGATCGTTCGGGTGAACCGGATCTTTCGCGCCGATCTGCTTGCCGGCAAGCTGGCAGCAACGGTTCGAGATGACTTCGTTCGCGTTCGTGTTCGTGCTCGTCCCGGAACCGGTCTGGAAAATGTCGAGCGGGAAATGTTCGTCGAGCTTTCCTTCCGCGACTTCTTCCGCTGCCTGGACGATGAACGTCGCCCGGTGATGATCGAGCAGGCCGAGATCGGCGTTCGCCTGGGCGGCGGCCCATTTGATCAGACCGAGCGCGCGAATGAACGGCCGGGAAAAACGCTGGCCGCTAATCGGAAAATTCAGAACGGCCCGCTGCGTTGAAGCACCATAGAGCGCGGACTCCGGCACGGACATTTCGCCCATCGAGTCTTTTTCCACGCGAGTGGCTCCGGCCTTCATGCCGAATGATGATTATTCTTGGTCGAGAGCGCCACGGCCGGCCGGATCGGGCGTTTGTGGCCGTTCCGTCGAGGCATTTTGTGAAACACGGTAATGAACATCGGCGGAATATTCTGGAGGACGTATTGCGATTCCGCGCGATCGAAAATGGTGGCGTGCTGCCGCAGCTCGTTCGTCACCTGGTAAATAATGAAGCGGCCTCCGTCCGCCAGCGCTTCATAAGTTTTTTCCAACAGCGCGCGCTTCTTTTTGATCGGGAGAATGCTGAACGGGATCCCGGAAAGGATGTAATCGCACTTCGGAATGCCGCGCCGATTCAATTCTTCGGGCAACTTCGCGGCGTCGCCGTTGATCACGTGGACGCGCGGATCGCGCCCGAACTGCCGCTGAAGATCGCGCGAAAACGCCGGATCCAATTCGAACAGGAGCAGCTGCGAGTCGGCCGACATCCGCCGCGCGATCTCGCGCGAATGAACACCTTCGCCCGGCCCGTATTCCGCGATGATCCGCGGCTCGCTGAAGTCCATTTTGCGCGCGACTTTTTTCACGAGCGACTTGGAGCTCGGGATGATGGAAGCGACTTGAAACGGGCGTTGGAGGAATCGCTTAAAGAACAAGGCGCTCATCGAAAGATGGAAATAGTCGGCTGCCGCTTTCGCCTTGTCCAGTCACGATGTGGGCGGGCGGCGTGGCGATTTTTCTCGCTTACTTACCTTACGGTTCCATCAACCCTTAGTCCGAGGTAAGAAAAACCCTGAATGAAGGATTGACATTGACTATAAAAGCTATAATTCTCTCCCAAGCGGAAAAGACTTGCCCATTGAGACGCAAGTTGATGTCTTGCTGCCATGCACAACCTTTTGACGGTCAAAGAAACGGCCAAATATCTGCGCATTCCGTTGCCGACCGTGTACTATCTCGTGCAACGCGGGCAGCTTCCCGCCATCCAGATTGGCGGCCGCTGGCGCATTAAGAAAGCGTCACTCGACAAGGACATCTTGAAAGAAGACAAGTCGGGGCAGCCGACCGTGCTCGTGGTCGATGATGACGAAAGTCTTCAGAGCCTCTTCAAAATTTTCCTCAAAAAAATCGGATTCAGCCGCGTGGTTGTCGGCACCGTGAAAGAGGCGATGGCCGCGCTCGAAAAACAAAAATTCGATTTGTTGTTTCTCGATTTGAAATTGCCGGACGGCCCGGCGGACGATGTTTACGATGCCGCGAAAGAAGCCGATCCGGAATTGCCGATCGTCGTCATCACCGGTTATCCCGACAGCGAAATGCTCGACCGGATTCTGGCTCGCGGACCGGTCACCGTTTTGAAGAAGCCGCTCAAGGTCGAGCAGCTTCAACAGACCGTCCGCATTCTCGGCCACAAAGACGCCGCGAAGCTCGCGGCCTGATCCGTTCGCTGCGGCGCGATCAACTTGCATTCGGCGACTCGCCGCAGATAATTCCACCTCTCTGCGCGGTTAGCTCAGTGGTAGAGCACTACCTTGACACGGTAGGGGTCACAGGTTCGAACCCTGTATCGCGCACCATCATTCGCCTCATGTCGAAACTCGTCTTTGGACTTCTTGTTGCGATCGCTTTCGCCAGCACGGTGCTTGCACAGCAACGTGAGAGCGACCGCGCCTCGAACCAGCCGGTGAAGCCGTTCCGCGTCATCGGCAACATCTATTATGTCGGCGCGTCCGAGGTGACTTCATTTCTGATCACGGGGAGCGCGGGCCACATCCTGCTCGACGCCGGGTTTGCCGAAACCGCGCCGCAAATTGAGCAGAACATTGCGACGCTCGGCTTTCGCCTGGCCGATGTGAAGATATTGCTCAATAGCCAGGCGCACTTCGATCATGCAGGTGGTTTGGCCGAGCTGAAGAAACTGACCGGCGCGAGCCTGATCGCGAGTGCGGCCGATGCCGAACTAATCGCGCACAGTGGCAAAGGCGATTTCGCTTTCGGGGATCGCTTAAGCTACGAACCGGTAAAAGCTGATCGCATCATCGCGGATAGCGAATCGGTCGAGCTAGGCGACACAAAAATCACGGCGCACTTGACGCCTGGTCACACAAGGGGCTGCACGACCTGGACGATGTCAGTCGAGGAGAACGGAGAGCCGTACCAGGTCGTGTTCCTCGGCGGCGTCACGATTCCCGGATACAAGCTGGTCGGAAACGCGCTCTATCCCACCATCGCGGACGATTACGCGCAATCGTTCGCTTTGTTGAAGCGCCTGCCATGTGATGTTTTCCTCGGCGCGCACGGTTCCTATTTCGGATTGCAAAAGAAGCTGGCGCACGTCGGCCAAACGCCGAATCCTTTCATCGATCCCGACGGCTACTGGCGGAATATCGAGGAATTCAAACACGGTTTCCAGGATCAATTGGATCGCGAAAAGCGCGAAGCAGACGCCGCGAAATAAACTTTTGCGCGTGCGAAATCGCTGATTTCGGCTACCTTCCTCTCCCCGTGCACGCCATCCACGACGTCGCTACTGAGCGGCTCCAGACTGACTCCAAGATTTTCGCTTTTACGCGCTGGGACATCGTCCCGGTCGCGGCCGAGCTGCTCCATCTCGCTTATTTTTTCGGGATGTTCTTCCTCTTCCCGCTCGCGCCGCTCTGGGTGATGCTGATTCTCGGTTTCATTTATTCGGTCAGCATTTCCTGGAACATCAACGGCATCTCGCACAACTTCATTCACAACCCCTATTTCCGGTGGCCGATCCTCAACCGGCTCTTCAGCGTCCTCGAGTCGATCAGCGTCGGGTTCAGCCAGGTCTTTTACGACTGCGTCCACATGCAGCATCATAAGGGGAATGCCGACCGGCCTAACGAACGGGGCGAGACCATCGACTGGCTTTCGATCTACAAACACGGCCATGACGGCGAGGCCGAGCATCCGCTGAGCTACACCTTCCTGAGCTTCTTTCGCGAAGATCCCAAGATTGTCTTTCAATCCTTGATGCGTAAAGCCCCGCGCGAAGCCGCCTGGGGCCTCGTCGAAATCGCGCTTTTCATCGGCACGTTCGTGACCCTCGGCATCCTGAACTGGCACTACATTATTTTCCTCGTTGGCTTCTGGTACTTCGGCCATTGCCTGTCGTACCTGAATGGCTACTACCGGCATTACGGCGGCAACCCCGACGAGCCGATCGCGTGGGGCGTGAGCAGTTACGACAAGCTCTACAACTGGATCTGGTTCTTCAACGGCTACCACGCCGAACATCATTTCCGGCCGAAAGTCCATTGGACGCGGATGCAGGCTTTCCGCGATCAGATTATCGAACAACAACGCGCCGCCGGTGTTCGCGTCATTAAACCGCCGCACGCTCTCGGTTTTCTCGATCCGGATCTGCCGAAGCTCGGCGCATCCCGGCCACCCACCGTTAAATCGCCTTCCGCCGTCAGCTGAACGCGAAACCGATCACGTTCGCGATCGCAGCGGTCCTGCTCTTCGGTTGCGCGCGTTCTCGCGACGATGCGCATGCGCGCGAACAGGCTGAGCGGGTGCGGGCGGAATTTCTCCACGCGTGGAATAGCTACGAACATTACGCCTGGGGACACGACGCGCTCAAGCCGTTGAGCAAAACGCCGCACGACTGGTACGGGCAGTCATTGCTCATGACGCCGGTCGACGCGCTCGACACGCTCGTTTTGATGAAGCTGGACGGCGAAGCGAATAAGGCCCGCGAGCTGATCGCGCACGAGCTCTCTTTCGATCGCGACATCTACGTCAAAAATTTCGAGATCACGATCCGGCTTCTCGGCGGTTTGCTCTCGAGTTACCAGCTTACGGGCGACAAGCGGCTCCTCACCCTGGCCGAAGACCTGGGCAACCGCTTGTTACCCGCGTTCAATTCGCCGACCGGATTGCCCTACGTTTACGTCAACCTCCACACCGGCCAGGTGCGCGATCCGAATTCGAATCCAGCCGAAACCGGCACGCTCCTTCTCGAGTTCGGAACGCTGAGCAAACTCACAAACAATCCCATCTTCTACGACAAAGCGAAACGCGCCTTGGTTGAGACCTACAAACGCCGGTCGCCAATCGGCCTTGTCGGCTCAGGCATCAACGTCGAAACCGGTGCGTGGACCGATCCCGACAGTCACATCAGCGGCGGGATCGATTCCTACTACGAATACCTTTGGAAATGCTGGCTGCTTTTCCGCGACAAGGATTGCCTCGAAATGTGGAACGCGAGCATTCCCGCCGTCCAAAAATATCTGGCCGATGAAGTGCGTGGCGAACTTTGGTACGGCCACGCCGACATGAACAGCGGCGTGCGCGGCGACACGACCTATGGTGCGCTCGACGCTTTCTTTCCGGCGCTGCTTGCCCTCTCTGGCGATGTCCCGCGCGCACGGCGGTTACAAGCCTCGGGTTTCAAAATGTGGCAGCTGCACGGCATCGAACCCGAAGTGCTCGATTACAAAGCGATGCGCGCGACCGCCTTCACCTACCACCTGCGCCCCGAGATCGTCGAATCGACCTACTACCTTCATCATTTCACCCGCGATCCCGAGTATCGCCGGATGGGCGAGACGATGTTCGACGACTTCGTGAAATATTGCCGCGTCGATTCCGGTTACGCCGCGCTCCAAAACGTGGTCACGAAAGAGAAGCGGGACGAAATGGAAAGCTTCGCGTTCGCCGAGACCTTCAAATATTTCTACCTCCTCTTTGCCCCGCCGGAGACGCTCGACTTCGATAAGATCGTCTTTAACACCGAAGCGCATCCCCTCCGCCGCACCTGGTAACGGCGGTCGAACCGTTTTGCCGCGCCTATAAGACTGACCACTTCGGTGCCTTCTTCTGTTCCCGAATCTAAAGTTCGCGAATTGAGTCTCGGTCTATCGTCATCAACCCATTTTCCGAAATGTCCGCCCGAAAGGCGAACGGGCGCACACGTGGAGTGAGCTGTTTCCCGCCGCGGTATTCGACCGTGATGCGATTTTCTGCAACATCTGTTAGAAACATATCATCAACGTCTGATTGAGAAAGGCCCGGGCGAATCCCATCTAGTTTAGGAATTAAAACAAGACCAAGATTTTGAGAGATCTGGACTTGACCCTCCCTGGCTTTAACAACGAGGTAGATTTGATTCACCTCGGTCGCGGGCCTCAAGTTGACACCGAAGATCGTTCCATTTCGATTCGATAAGAACTTTAGGGGTTTTCCTCTAACATCTCGGATTTCTTGAACAATGCCTGTGTATCGGATCACGATCTCGGTTTCGACCGGCGTTTGGGCTGTCTGCGCAAAATCTCTCGCTTTGATGTGAACTTCGGAGACGCCTTTCTCCCACGTGCTCGAGAAAAGCTCGAAGCCATGCTGGGTTTGCGCCAGCGCCGATGCGATAAATAACACTGCCAAGGCGGCGCCGGTCGATTTGAGATTAAGCCTGAGACGTGTTGCGTTCACCGAATGACGCGATACTAATGATGAGGCCAGTAAAATCGCCAGCTAATTGTCGGGTCTCCGACCGGCGCGTAACCTCCTGACGTCCGAGTATACTCGATGCCTAGGTCGCGTGCGGTCTGGGGAAGCAAATCAATGCCCCGAGTGGGAAACTGTGGAGCGTTGTAATCCCAAACATATCCATAATCGTGTATGACCTTTGGCCCAGCATCTTAAACAGGAGCAATCGTGCTTGCGCCGTTCGCGGGATTGTAAAGCTCCACGCTCTGGCCGTACAGATCATCTGATGGCAATGCAACCCCGGCTATATTGTCCGCCGAAAGTGACCGGCCATCCCAGCCGCTTTCCATTGGCTCAGCGCGTCCTCCAAAAATTGTCGCGGCGATATTGTCATGCCAATCGTTCTCTGGGGGCGGTTGCGGCACAGGTGGGAGCGAGACCGCTGGAAGCGCGGGAGCCGGAAGCAGAGATGTGGGAGCAGCTGTGCCCGCCAACGTGAAGGAGACGCCGCCTAACCATCCCGCGCCAGTTTCCCCCAAATTCGGCAATCCCAGCATTCCTTGCGGTGAACTTGCGCTCACCCAACCTTGCATCTCATGGAACGGCGCATTGATGTCGAAGATAGGATCCGCGGTCACGAAAATCCTCTCCGTGGTCGGGCCGTCTAAGGACAAAATTGATCGGTTGGGCGCATACAAAAACATAGTCACCCGCTGCGACTCTTGTTCCCCGGGGGCTTATTTGAGGGACGTGATGGTCCGTAGCATGGCGAGCGCTTCCTCCTGCGCCTGTCGAGTGGAAAAACCACTGGTGATTCGCAGACGACCCGCGGGCGACACCTGATAAAAAGCCATAACCTCGTACAAGGGCGTCGCCCGGCCGGCAAGGAATATCGTGCCTCCGCCGCGAAAACTTTGTATATTGAGTTGGCCGCCGGCACGCTCTTCTGCGCACTCGCTATAATCCTGGTAATGCGGCTGTCGAACTACTTTGGATATCAAGCCATTCGTTCCAGAGTCCGCTTCAAAATCAATATGATCGATTTCGCCCGCCCGGTATGAAACAATGCGGCTACTATCGCCGACTCGCATTCCCGGCGATTTTTCCTTGTATCTGGCCGGAAGTTTAAGTCGAACGCGGGCAACTTGAATCAACACGTCGGCCCAATTAGCCGTGTCAACGTTTGGGGCCGGACAGGCCGGAGCGGCTTGAGCGAGCACCTCGCCCGGACCGGGAGCCGCGCGTCCAGATGCTATCCACACCATAAGCAACACGATAATGCTGATGCGGTTCAGCGGTATAGTACTCATAGACCACTTTCCACATTCACGGACACATCCATCGGCGGCAATAATGTGGTAATGTACGTTTCTTGAAAATCATAAAACGAATGGCCGTTTAACGTAACTGAATACGAAGGATATGCATCGTGCATTCCGGTTAAGGTTGCGGAGTTGCTTAATAGATCGCTGGAAATCCGGAATCGGTAATCGATGGCCGTTGCTTCCGGAAGCCAGGCCGACCAAACATGACCTTGCATGAAAACGTTGATCAGGGGCAGGGTAGTCTCTGTCCAAGCTTGTAGGTAGCCGTTGCCTTGAAAAGCATGACCAGCTGCATCGTACGTTGCGCCTATATAGTTCGTCTGAGCGACGATTTCGCCAAGGACGTTTATCGTTACGGATTGAAAACTCTTAACGCTATGTTCAATCGCCCCATTTATGATCGTCCTGACGGCGATCGTTGCGACCCAAGGACTACCTGTTGGAAAGCCGTTTGGACTAGTCCACCAACCTTGTGTTGCACTTCCCGGGGAGACAGCGCCAGATCGGCCTAGTTGGTTGGAGTCTTTAGACCACGTTACGCTATAGCCTCCGCCGCCGTCGCTGCTGTTTCGCCCACCACCTTGATTAAGAAAACCTAGTCCGCCATTGCGATCAGTTACTTGGGTTTCTCCATGTGGGCCTCGATCGAAATCAACTGGCGCACCGCTTACCACTTGCCGGTCGGTTGTTGCCTCGCCTCCATTTCCGGTGTTGCCATCAACCCTTTTTTGGGGATCAGGTTTTGAACTATGCCCCAGTCCCGAGGGATCTGCCCCGCTTATGCCATTGTTGCCGCAGTACCGGTAGAGGTTACTCGAATCGCCTCGAAAGCCGATCGGATCAGTTTGCAGGAAGCGTCCCCATTGAGGGAAATAGGTGCGATTGCGGTAATCGTAGAGACCGAGCTCGCTGGAATAATCACGACCTTGAAAGAGGAACCGGTTCGAGTAGGCGGAGCCGCCGGGCCGGATGTTGCCGTTTGAATCGTAGACTTTGGCGTTGCCGGAGAAATCATAAGTGTAACGCTCTAGCAGAATGCCACTGTCATGGGACAGATGGGAAACGTTGCCGCGACCGTCCTGGTGATACCAGAAGCGTCCGGTGTTAGGACTCCAGCGGAGGACTTTCTCGTCCGTGCCGGCGCCATCGACGTAAAGACAGATCAGGCCGTTGCCGCTGGTTCGTTCCTCGATCAAGTTCCAGCCGTCCCAAACGTTGATGGTGACATTGCCGTTAATATCGGACGACGCGATGCGGCGGTTTAACCCGTCGTAATAGTAATGGACCCGCGTTCCGGAGTGATTATCTGCGAAGGTGAGCCGGTTCTGGGCGTCGTAAGTATAGGTCCAGCCTTTGTAGCCAGTGAGGTTTCCGTTCGCGTCGTAGCTTGACGCGTTCTGGACCGATGCCCCCATTGACTGGGCCATGTTGCCTCCGCTTTCGGCGTCGTAGTAAAAGGTCTCGTCGTCTTCGTCCGAATCGAACATGTCCGCTCGATACGCTACAGCGCGGAACGTGACGGATTCGTAGCTGTTACCATAGGCTGGGCCGCTCGAGCTTGTGATGATATGGGTGCTCGGATTACCGGCGGTCGGGTCGGTGCCATCGTTTGTCCAACAAATCTGGGCATTGGGTGTCGTGGTGCTGATATTTGCGCTCACGGAATTAGACGGATAACAGTAGCAGTTCGTTTGAGTCATGCTCGGCGTATCGACCTTTGCCATCGGCGTGGCCGTTGCTGTCG
>JBHELY010000028.1:0-38412 GCA_046262815.1 Chthoniobacterales bacterium
CGTCGAGGTTGAGCGGATTATCCATCCCTTACGATACGACGTAATTCCAAATTTGAATCAGAAAAATCAGCGCCGAAATCCCGAGAACGGCCCAGCAAAGCGGGCGCGGGATGGCGTCGAGTGGCGCCAGCGGCTTTGAAGTAATGATGACCGGCGCGGCCTGGATACCGGCGGGCGGATGGACCAGCAACGGCTGGGTTTTCGTCATGTTGATGGCCGGCGCGGGTGTCGCCGCGGGCTTTGGCAGAATGCTAATACGCGCCGTTTCCTTTTTCGGACCGCGATGGATCAACGGCGTGTCGGTTGCCGGGACCGGTCCATTTTCTTGTCCGACTCCCGGAGGTTTCGGGAGCGGTTGGAGGAGCGGCGAGGTGTCGCCCGGCGTGATCGTCGGCGGACGGCGCAAAATCGTGGGCGTGTCCGCGGTCGCTTCAGCCGCCGGCAGCGGCGTGATCTTGGGCGGCCGGCGGATCGGTGTCACCGGTGTGCGAGTTGGCAGGACAATGCGCGTGGTTTCGCTTTTAGCGATGCTTGGAGCAGAGCCCGCTTGTTCCGGCCGTGGGGGCAGCGCGATCCGAACGGTTTCTTTTTTTGGTTCAGCCATGAACGATCAGAGTGCGTAAAGAAAATCGCACAAACGTCCCGGTGCTGTCACTGCATTTTTACGCCAGCAGATCGTAACCGCGACTGCCAATGACGCGCCGCGTCGTAAACTCTCCGACGGCTGCCGGTTCGGCAAGGATGACCCGCGTGTCGATGTCGGGAGCGTCCGCCTGCGTGCGCGCGACCAGCGGTTGATCGACGAGCAATCGTAATTCACGCCCCACTTTTTCGGCGGCAATCTCGCGAGCGATTCGCTGCTGCAATGTCATCGCACGGCGGTACCGCTCGTTCTTGATTCGCGCTGGAATTTGCTCCGGCATTTTCGCCGCGCGCGAGCCTTCCTCCTGCGAGTATTTGAAAACGCCGAGCCGCTCGAACCGCGTCCGCTCGATGAATTCCAGCAACGACGCGAACGCGTCTTCGCTCTCGCCCGGGAATCCGACGATGAAGGTCGTCCGCAGCGCCACCCCAGGAATTCCAGCGCGCAATCGCCCAATCAATTCCTCGATGTGCGCGCGACTCGTCTCGCGCCGCATCCGCGACAGCATTCCTTCTTCGATGTGTTGCAGCGGCATATCGATGTAGCGCGCAACCTTGTCGCAAGCCGCGATCGTCTCGATCAGCTCCTCGCTCCAATGGGCCGGATGCGTGTAGAGCAGGCGGACCCAAAATTCGCCCTCGATTTTTTGAATCGCGCGCAGCAGCGCGGAAAGCGTCGGCCCGCGCGAGGAATCCACCGGCTGGCGCGGCCCGGCTTTCTCGGCCCACAAATCCATCCCGTAATAGGTCGTGTCCTGGCTGATCAGATTGATCTCCTTCACTCCTTCGGCCACAAGCGCTCGAATTTCGGCGAGCACCGAAGACGGCTGCCGGCTGCGATGTCGGCCGCGCATTTGCGGGATAACGCAGAAACTGCACGGATGATTGCATCCTTCCGCGATCTTCAGATACGCGCTGTGCGCCGGCGTTAAACGGAAACGCGGAGTGTCGTAATTTGGAATATAAGTCGGCCGCTCGGTAACGAACGAGTAACCGCGATCGTTTTCCGCGCTCAGAACGCGCTCGACGATTGGTCCCAGCTCGCTCACCTGATCGAGGCCCACGAATGCGTCCACTTCCGGCAATGCCTCGCGCAGCTCGCGGGAAAAACGTTGCGACATGCAGCCGCTCACGATCAGTTTTTGTCCCGCGCGTTTGCCCAGGCCGCGCTGTTGATGCGCTTCGAGGATTGCCTCGATCGATTCTTCCTTGGCCGAATCGATGAACGCGCAGGTGTTCACGACGAGCACATCGGCGTCGTCCGCGTTCGCGGTGATTTGCATTCCGCTTTTCAAAACGCTCCCGAGCATGATCTCGGCATCCACCAGGTTCTTCGCGCAACCGAGGCTGATCATGCCGACCTTCGGTGGTCCCTGTAGCGGCGGTCTATGACCGCCGTTCTCCGTTTCCGGGTTGGTTCTTCGGCGGTCATAGACCGCCGCTACAGAAGATGGCGTCACGCGTCGGCTCGACATTCGAAATTGTTTCTAACTAGCGCGGGCGAACGGTCGCGGTCGGGCTCAAGCGCGGAGATGGGGTGGGGCGCGGCGGACGAGGCGAACGTTTTGGTGAAGGACTCGGGGTTGGAATTTGAGCGGCATCCTTGGGATTCACTGGTTCGGCCCGCCGGACTTCCGGTTCGGCCGGCGGCGGAGCTGGTACCGCCGGAGTAATCGTCGGCGCAACAGTTTGTGTAGCGGTCGGCGCCTCAGTCGGTGCTGGCGGCGGAGTTGTGCTTTCGACCGGTTGCGCGTGCGGCGCGATGATCTTGTCGGAAGCCGTCGCGGTGGCGATCGGCGAAGTGCCGGGCGCTGGCGTCGGCCGTGGCTTGAGCCGCTGCATTTGGAGAAGCCATTTCATCACTGTGAATCCGACGACGAGGACGATGATGCCAATGATGAGCGGCATGAACGAACTACGGCCGCCGCCGCTGCTCACCGGCACACTGCGCCGTCGTACTTTGGCCGGCCGGATAGGTGCCGGTTCCGCTGCTTCCTGCAAATAGGAATAGCCATCGGTCGTCAACGTTTCCGAGGTTTCAAATGCCTCCAGGTACGGCGAAACGTCGACGTCGAGAAACTTGCCGTAAATCAGGAGGAACCCTTTCGCGTAAGTGAGGCTGGGGAACTGCGAAAAATCTTCGTTCTCGATCTCCTGAAGCTGCGCGGGCCGGATCTTCGTCATCCGGCCGGCTTCATCGAGCGTGAGGCCGCGTGCGAGACGCGCTTCCTGTAATTTTTTACCAAGACCTTCCATGAAAAATTGAGAAACGTTGCGCCGGCTAAACCGCGGCGTCGAGGTCGACGAGAATCTCACGCGGCTTCGCGCCCTCGCCCGGCCCCAATATGCCGCGCTGCTCCAGAATATCAACGATCCGCGCCGCCCGCGTGTAACCGAGCCGGAGCCGGCGCTGGAGCAGCGACGTCGACGCGCGTTTTTCCTGCCGGATAATCCCGAGGCATTTCTCGACCAGTTCCTCATCTTCATCGGTCACGTCTTCGTCCATCGACGAACTCGAGAGCTGCAATTTGTCCTGCATCGACGTGTCGTAGGTTGGCGGGCTTTGGGCGGAAACGAATTCCACCAGGCGATGAATTTCGTCGTCGGTCACAAGAACGCCCTGGGCGCGGATGAGCCGCGACGTGCTCGGCGGCAGATACAGCATGTCGCCCTGGCCTAACAAACGGTCGGCGCCGTTCTCATCCAGGATCACCCGGCTATCGATTTTCGACGCGACTTGGAACGCGATCCGGCTCGGGATATTCGCTTTAATGACGCCGGTGATGACGTCGGCCCGCGGGGTCTGCGTTGCGACGATGAGATGGATTCCGGCCGCGCGCGCCATTTGCGTGATCCTGGCGATCGCGCTCTCCACATCCGCCGGCGCCGTCTGCATCAGGTCCGCTAGCTCGTCGATAATGATCACGATGTAAGGCATGCGGTCCGGAATCACGAGCTCGTCTTCGCGTGGCACTTTGATTGTAGTGGCGGCTGTCTCAGCCGCGTTTCGCCCATTTGCGGGTGAGACACCCGCCTCTACATCAGCATCCAATTCTTTCTGCGTCTTCTTCGGCGGTCGGCCATTGAAGCTGGTGATGTTCCGCACTCCGGCCGCCGCGAAAATCTTGTAACGCTTCTCCATCTCATCGATCACCCAGCGGAGTGCGAGCAGCACTTTCTTCGGATCGGTCACAACCGGAAACGCCAGGTGCGGAAGCGCGTTGAACATCTGCATCTCAACGACCTTCGGATCGATCATGATGAAGCGCAGTTCTTCGGGGGTAAACCGGAAGATCATGCTCGCCACGAGCGCGTTGATGCAAACGCTTTTGCCGCTGCCCGTCGTTCCCGCCACGAGCAAGTGCGGCATTTGGGCGAGGTCCGCGATGATTGTCTTCCCGTAAACGTCTTTGCCGAGGGCGAGCGGAATTCTCGATTTCGATCTGGCCTCTTCCCAATCGTGCGATTGCAACAGCTCGCGCAACGTCACCTTCACTTTGCGTGTGTTCGCCAGCTCGATGCCGACGGTGTCCTTGCCGGGAATCGGCGCGAGAATGTTGATTCGCTCGGCCCGCGTCGCCCGCGCCAGATCGCGCTCCAAGGCCACGATCTTGTCCACCCGCACGCCTTTCGCCGGATAAACTTCGTAGCGGGTGATCGTCGGGCCTTTGGTGATGTCGCCCGCGGCGACGGCGATCCCAAACTGCCCGAGCGTCTCGATGAGAATCTGCTGAATCTGTTCCAGCTCCGCCGGATCGGCCGCGGTTCGGCCCTCGGTATCGTGGACGTCGAGCAGGTCGAGCGTCGGCAACGCATAGTTCTCCGCGTCCCAGGTTTTACTCGTTAGGCCAGCCGGCGTTTTCGTTTTCGTCTCGGAGCCGCGTAACTCCGCCAGCGACGGTTTCTTTTTCGGCGGCTCGCTCGGCAGCGCGGTCGTGTCGACGACCTTCGGCTTCGGCCGATTGGCTAATTCTTCCGGCGGAATCACGGCCGCCGCCGGCTCCGGCACCGGCGCGCCTTTTTTCTTCAACTGCTTTTCGATGACGCGCTGCTGTTTCGCCAATTCCTGCTGGCTGATCGCGAGCCGTTCTTTCAGATCGGATTTCCGCAGCCGCTGTTTCAATCGCCACTCCTTTAGCGCCACCACCCCGCGGCGAATTCCCGCGATCGTTTCGCGCACGATATGGATCGGCCGCAGGCCCGTCATCAGGATCAAACTGCTGACGTAGATCCCGGTGAGGAGGATTAGAGAGCCCACGCCGCCCATCCAGGTGTGCAGCATTTTTTTCCCGATGAAATATCCGATCCAGCCGCCGGGGCCGGGAATATTGAACAACGTCCGCCAGCCTTGCAGATGCGAGGTTTGCAATTGGAGGAGGCACGCGCCGGATACGACGAAGAGAACGATCCAACCGATCCGCGGCGCGACCCGCAGCTTCGGGTTAAACAATTTCGCGCCGCCGAATCCGAGCAGGACGACCGCGAGCAAATACGACGCGGCCCCCAGCATCATGTAGGAAAATCCGGCGATGATCGCGCCGAACGGCCCGATGAAATTTTGGGCCGGTTTGTTCGGCGACGAAACCTGGCTGAACCAGATCCAAGAAGGGACATCCTTCGGCGTATAAGAAATGAGCGCGAGAAAAAGCAGTGTGCCGACGCCGAGGAGAATCAGAGCGAAGACTTCATTCCAGGCATTGCTTTTTACCGGTCGCGCCACTTTGCGCACATAGTAATCCGGCGGGGTTCCCTTTCAATTCGTAATCGTGCTCGTGGTCCTGCTCGTGCTCGTGCTCGATCTGGTGCAATTGTAGGGCGTCTGTGTCAGACGCCACGGGACAAATGGCGTTTCACAGAAACGCCCTACAATTCGAGCGCGAGCACGAGCACGATTACGATTGAGAGAAAAGCTTTCTCCCTTGCGCAGCCCATCGCTCGGCGCTTAGTGTGCCGAACCTTATGCGATTCGATTTTCGCAAAGCCATCGCCTGGTCCTCCGCCGTATTCTTGATTTTCTGGTGCTCATGCGAACGCCATCACGTCGGCGAGCTGCCGGACGAGCACGCGACCGCGGAAACCAAAGCCACTAGTGAAGAGCACGCGTCGCCGGCCGATCAGGCAGCGGCGATGGATCACCATTCGCATATGTCGCCCACGCCCGAGCCGCGTAATTCACCGGCGAACTTCTTCCCCGACAAGCCGAAGCCGTAACGGAAGAAGAGCCGCCGCATGGCCAAGTCTGAGTATCTAACGTCGCCGCCAAAGATCAGTGGGTGGCCGCCCGGCGTTCCGTACATCATCGGCAACGAGGCGGCCGAGCGCTTCTCCTACTACGGGATGAACTCGATCGTCGTCATTTTCTGGACGACGTATCTGGTCAACAAAGCAGGTCAGCCGGCGCTCATGTCGACAGAGCAGGCCGACGCGTGGTACCACACTTTTGTCTCGGCTCTTTATTTTCTCCCGCTTCTCGGCGGGATTCTGGCCGACGCGTTTTTCGGGAAATTCTGGGTCGTCTTCTGGCTGTCGATTGTTTATTGCGCCGGCCACGGCGTGCTCGCGTTGATGGGTTCCGCCGTCGCGCACGTTATCTCGCCTGTGGCGCTGTCAGCGATCGGCCTTTTCCTGATCGCGCTCGGCGCGGGCGGAATCAAGCCGTGTGTTTCAACTAACGTGGGCGACCAGTTCGGCGAAACCAACAAGCATCTCCTGCCAAAGCTTTTTAACTGGTTTTACTTCACGATTAACGCCGGCTCGGCTTTTTCCACGCTGCTCATCCCGTGGCTGCTTAACCCATACAAAGCTGATCCAAACGGTCTGCTCGCGAAGCTGCCGGCATCCGTCGTCACTTTCCTGGAAAACCCGCGGTTGCACAGTCCCGACGTCGCCTTCGGCCTGCCCGGTATCTTCATGGTAATCGCGACGATTTTCTTTTGGGCTGGCCGCAAGAAATTCGTTCACATTCCGCCGACCGGCGGGCGGAACTACGCCCGCGAAATCTTCAACCGGCAAACTGGGAAGGTGCTGCTTAACATTCTCCTTCCCGTCCCGTTCATGGCCATGTTCTGGGCGCTGTGGCAGCAGAATTTCTCGTCCTGGATCGTTCAGGCGAAATCGATGGATCGGCAGCTCTTCGGGATCGAATGGCTGCCGGAACAAATTCAGACGGTCAATCCGGTTTTCATTTTGATCATGCTGCCCCTTTTTTCCTACATCGTTTACCCGCTGGTGGAAAAGGTCGTGAGGCTTACGCCACTGCGGAAGATCGGCGCAGGACTTTTCATCACCGCGGCCTCGTTCTTCGTCGTCGCGCTCATTCAGACTCACATCGATGCCGGAGCGCGGCCGAATATCATCTGGCAAGTTTGGGCTTTCGTCATCCTCACTGCGGGAGAGACGCTTGTGTCGCCAACCCACCTCGAATTTTCCTACACCCAGGCGCCCGTGAAGCTGAAATCGCTCGTCATGTGCACCTATTTGTTTGCGATCTCGCTCGGCAATCAATTCACAGCCGGCGTGAATTTTTTCATCCAAAATCCGGACGGCTCGGTGAAACTTCAGGGCACGAGCTATTTCATGTTTTTCGTCTGGGTAATGCTTGGAACGGCGGTAATTTTTGCCATCGTCGCGCCGTTTTACAAAGGCCGCACCTATTTGCAGGACCAGACGGCAGTTGCCGGTGAAGCCGAACCCGGGGTCGGGTTTGCCGTCCAACCGGAAGCATAACCAACCATGAAAAAACTCGCATTCGTAATCACGCTCGGATTTTGTCTTCCCGTTTTGTCCTACGCCACGCCGGAAGACGACAAATTCCAAAAACTGGCCAAGGATTATATCGAAGGATTGCTCCAGGTGAGCCCGGAATACGCCACCAGCCTGGGCGATCACCGCTTCGACGATAAGCTCTCCGATTATTCCGACGAAGCGGAGGCGAAAGAACTCAAGCGCGCCAAGGATTTTCGCCAGCAGCTCGAGGCGTTCAACGATCTGACGAAGCTGACCGGACCGAACCGCGTCGATGTTCGTTTGCTCAAGGACAATATCGATAACGAAATTTTCGGCATCGAGGAGCTCAAGGAACGCAGTTGGAATCCGCTTCTCTACAACGAGAGCCTCGCCAACAGTCTTTATCTTCTCGTCGCGCGCGACTTCGCGCCGCCCGAAAAACGCGCCGCCAGCATCAAGGCGCGCCTGGAAAAAATTCCGGCGGTCATCGCGCAGGCGAAAGCGAACCTGAAAAATCCGCCGCAGGTTTATACCGAGACCGCGATTGATCAGACCCAGGGTGCGATATCGCTGATCAAGGAAGGACTGAACGAGACGCTCGATAAAGCACCAAAAGCAAAGGCCGATCTCGCGCCGTTGCAGGACAAAACAATCGCGGCGCTGAACGATTACAAGACTTGGCTGAAGAACGATCTACTCCCGCGTTCGACCGGCGATTTCCGGATCGGCGCGGACAAGTTTCGGAAGAAACTACGGTTCGCTCTCGCTTCCGACATGTCGATGGAGGATTTGATGAAGGCTGCGCGCGCCGATCTCGAGCAGACCCAGAAGGCGATCTACGAAACGGCGTTGCCGCTCTACAAGAAGCAGTTTCCGAATGCCGATGAGGCGACGCTGGCCGACCGCAAGAAAGTGACGGCGGCCGTGCTCGACAAGCTGGCGGAACAACGGCCTAACGACAACACGATTGTCGATTACTCGAAGACGGTCCTGAAGGAAGCGACCGATTTCGTAAGAATGAAGAACCTGGTGACCGTGCCGAGCACGCCGGTGGACATCGTCGTCATGCCTGAGTTCAAGCGCGGGCAAGCTATCGCCTACTGCGATTCGCCCGGCGCGCTCGAGAAAAACGGCAAAACTTTTTTCGCGGTCGCACCGACGCCTGACGATTGGAACCAGCAACGGAAGGATTCATTCTTCCGCGAGTACAACAACTACATGATCCGGGATCTGACGGTGCACGAGGCGATGCCTGGACATTATCTTCAGCTCGCTCATTCGAACCAATTCAAGGCGCCCACTCTCGTCCGCGCGATTTTCCAGAGCGGCACTTTCATCGAAGGCTGGGCCGTTTACGCCGAGCAATTCATGGCCGAAGCCGGCTACGGCGGACCGGAGGTGAAAATGCAGCAGCTCAAGATGAGGCTGCGCGTGATCTGCAACGCGATCATCGATCAGTCGATCCACGCCGGAAACATGAGCGAGCAGGAAGCGCTCGACGTGATGATGAAGGAAGGATTCCAGCAGGAAGGCGAAGCCGTGGCGAAATGGAAGCGCGCCCGGCTCAGTTCCTCGCAGCTCTCGACCTATTTCGTCGGCGTGACCGAGCATCTCGCCTTGCGCGAACAGGCGAAAGCCCGCGACGGCGCGAAGTTCGACCTGAAGAAATACAACGACACGGTGATTTCGTTCGGAAGCCCGCCGATCAAGTACGTGCGCGAGATGATGGGGCTGTAAAAAGCTCCAAGCTCCAACATCCAAGCTCCAAAGAAGCACCAAATCTCAAGCACCAAAAAACGCCCAAAACGCGTGAGCTGATTGGTGTTTGGTGCTTGGAATTTCTCTGGAGCTTGGAGCTTGGAATTTGGAGCTTCTATCGGCCCGTCTTCGGCCGAGCCATTAACTTCGCCAGATGATCGAGATTAAAAATCCTCCGCGTGCCGGTTTTCGCTTCGCGAAACACCACTTCGTACCAGCCTTGCATTCGCTCCGCCACGTAACGCTTTCCGCGAATCTGGATCGGCTGGCGCGCGATGACGCGATGAATCACTTTTTCGTAGGCTGATCGCGGCCAATGCCGCATCCGGCGGCGGTTCCAATTCCACGCGTGTCCGGCATCGTCGTAGGCCTCGGGCCGCTCTGGAAAATCCAGGAGCGATCGCGCATCGCCGTCGAACACGGCTTCGATGTGCCGCAGCGTTTCCAGATCGCCGACGCGTCGAACACTCGAGCGAAACCGCTCCAATGTTTCCCGCGCGATTTCGCGCAGGCTCAGCTGCCGGCCATCGCGCAATTTCCAGATCGGCCCATTGATGTTGCAGGTGAAAGGATCGTGCTCGAGCGATTGCTTCGTCACGCGCCAGCCTTGACGCGATGAATGTTTGCGCAATCGGAACGGCGCGAACCGCGGAATATTGTTCTTCTCGAGCTGCGCGAGATCGTAATCAGGCCACGCGCTCGCCACTCCTGCCGCGCCTGCAATGAACGCGCACGTCGCCAGCATGAGCGCGGCATCCGGAGTGAAGTCGGCCGTTACTTCGATTCTCTTTCCGCGCGGGCGAACGCCGACCGCGGTGCTTTTGCGATTCGCCGCCAGCAAGATCACCGGCGCCGGCAGAATATGCGCCAGCAAATAACCGAGCCGTTTCGCGTCGCGCACCGCCGACGCGTGCTTCGTTTCGAAGGAAAAATTGTAATGCGTGCTAAAACCCTGAAGCTGCGCCCGGCATTTGTTTCGCCGCGCCCAGCTCCGCAGTTCCTCGCCCACATAGTGGATTTGCTCCCACAAAAGCCGGGTCGCGCGATAACAACAGCCCGGCTCCAGTTCCACGATCGGGGTTGCGACTTCGATGACACCGGTGTCGAAATAGATCGCGCCGCCGGACGGAAGCTGGAACGAGCGTCCGGTCCGCGGGAGCATTTTGCGCCGGATAAGTTTCTGCGCGGTCCCAAAAATCTTTTCCGGGCGTTCACGGACGCCGTTAATGATCAGACTGAATTCCGCCTCCAGCCCGATGACGGCGCGCGGCGGGTGAAGGTGGATGCGGCCGCCGGCCTTCGATCGATCCTGTTTTACGATTCGCTGCATTCGCGTGGCACGATGGTGAGATAACCGAGATCGACCTGGAGATGATCGTCTCCCTCCTGATAAGGACGGACCCGCACTTCGGCGCCGAGCGAAACGGCGATCTCCGCGTAGCGCGCGATCGATTTCTCGTCGTCGAGATAAGTGTCGCCGACGCGGTAGATATCGGCGGCGGTTCCCCAGCTGTGAAGCGACACTCCTCGATTGATCCGATGTGCGGGTGAGCGGTAGCCGCCATTCGCGCTGATGAAAACCGGCGCGTCGACCTCACGGCGGAAATCTTCGAGGTAACGCGCCAGGGCCAGAATCGCGCACGGCACGTAGTGAGGGAACGTCCGCAGGAGCAGCTCGGCTTCGCGCGAATCGACCGTGATCAATTCCGAAAGCGTGAAATGCGTCGCGACGCGGAGCGTGTGCGCTTCTTCCCAACTCGGGACTTCAAAAAAGAACCGCGGCAGATGATGGACGTTGCCGTTCTCGTTGCCAACGGCTTCGCCGGGTCGAAGCGCCGCCCGATGTTCCGGCGAGAGAGTCAAACCATCGATGGCTTTCACGCTTTCGCCTCCGCGCCGGTCAATGTCTGGAAGACGGCCGCTGAAATCTTCGCGATCGTTTCACGCCGGTCATTCGACTCTGCCAGGACTTCGGTAAGGACGACGAGAATGTAAGGTTCGCGCTCCGGAAGATAAACGATGCCGGCGTCGTGACAGGCCGTCGAAATTTCGCCGGTCTTGTGCGCGACGCTCGCGTGCGACGGGAGCGGCGCCGGAATCATGGAATTGAAGCGTTGCTGGAGAAGAATGTTGATCGCCATCTCGCGGCTCGTCTTCGACAGAAAATCGCCGCGCAAGACCGCGAACAACTGGAGAAGACCCTCAGCGGTTGTCTCGTTGTTAAAGTTTTCCTCGTGCGCCTTCGTGTCGTCGACGCCGCGCCGCAGCTCGATGCCGCTCACGCCCGCATCGCGTAAAATTTTCTGCGCTTCTTCGACGGTGAGGTAATCGAGGAGAAGATTCGTCGCCAGGTTGCTGCTCGAAACGATCATCCATTCCGTGAGATCGGATATCGTTGCCGTGCGCCCGATCAATTTGTGGAGCTGTGGGTAGCCGTCCAATTCCGCATCGATCCGGAACGGCGTGCGATCGATCGCGCTCCGGAAACGGTTCCGAACGTGGAGCGTGTCGTTAGGCCGGATCCGGCCGTCGTCGATGCCTTTGCCGATCGCGAGAAGGATTGCGACCTTCATCGTGCTCGCCGCATGGAAACGACGGTCCGCGTTTATCGAAAAACGAAGACCGGTCTCATAATCGTGAATCGCGATCGCGTAGGCGGCGGCTTTGCTTTCGCTTAGAATGCGTTCGCATTCGGCTCGCAGCGTTTCGGCTTTCCATTCGTCGTTCATGATGGCCGGGCCTGCTATTTACAACGGAGATGAAGGGTCGCAAAGTCGGGCCATGCCGCACGTGGCCACCTGGATTCGCGCCAAAGACGACAAATGGTTTCGTCGCGCGTTCGCGAAACACCCGAACGTCCGGCTCTGGAACGCCCGAACTCAAAAGGTGCCGCTGGAAAAAATGCAGGGCCTGCTCTTGAGCGGCGGCCCGGACGTCGCGCCGGAATTTCTTCATCAGCCCGTCCCTGATCCTTCGATTCTCGACACCGATGTGGAGCCGGATCGGGATCGCTGGGAATTTGAGGCCACGAAAGACGCGCTCGAGCGCCGCGTGCCGATCTTCGCGATCTGCAAAGGCATGCAGCTTTTCAACGTCGCCCTTGGCGGCACCCTCCATCTCGACATTCCCGGACACAACGCGCCGGAAATGAAGGAGCACAACATCCAGCCGTTGCGGACGGATCGTTCCGCGACCCATCGCCTGGAGAAGGTAAACAGCTCGCATCATCAGGCGCTCGACAAACTCGGCGACGGTCTCGAAGTCGAAGCCTGGTGCGCCACCGACGACGTCATCGAACAGGTGCGGCTCCGCGATCATCCATTCGCGCTCGCGGTCCAATATCATCCCGAACGCGGCGAAGGTTACGACGAGCTATTCGCCGATTTCGTTTCGCATCTGGGCAATCATTCGGTAAACCACTGAACCGATGTCCGCGCCGCAAAACATCATCGCGATCGTTTACGATTACGACCAGACCCTGAGTCCCAGCTACATGCAGGACGAGACGGTGTTTCCGGCGTTCGGGATCAACTCGGAAAATTTCTGGCGGCGCTGCTCGGAGCTCGTCCGCGACGACGGCTACGATAACGAGCTAGCCTACATGAAGGTGCTGCTCGACACCCTTGGGATGGATCGGCCGACCAACGCAGACCTGAAGTTGTTAGGCGAGAAACTGAATTTTTACAAAGGCATCCCGGAAATGTTCGAGGAATTCCGGAATGGATTGCTCACCGAAGAACACGTCGCCTACGGAATCTCGGTGGAGCATTACATCATTTCGTCGGGCCTGAAGATCCTGATCGATGGGAGCCGGCTGATGCCGTACGTGCGCGCCGTGTTCGGCTGCGAGTTCGATATCGACGAGCAGGACCGGATCACATTTCCAAAGCGCGTGATCAGTCACACCCAAAAAACGCAGTATCTTTTTCGGATCAACAAGGGCCTGCTCGATATGTCGCAGGACGTGAACGATCACATGGACGCGGAGATTCGGCCGGTGCCGTTTCCGAACATGATCTACGTCGGGGATGGGCCGACTGATGTGCCGTGCTTCACCGTAATGAAAAAAAATGGCGGGGAAGCGATCGCTGTCTACAACCCCGACGATCCGAAGCGCGTCGGTTTCAAGAAGTGTTATCAGCTTTCGACGCACGCCGACCGCGTGAAGCACATCGCGCCGGCTGATTACCGGCCGAATACGCATCTGCGGATGCTCCTCGAGCAAATGGTCGAGGAAATCGCCAATCGCATTGTGGCGCAGCGGAAATCAGCGGCGGAAGCGGGGACAGTCCGCGCGCCGAAGCATTAGCCGCTCTTATTCGCCGCGATACACGCAGCGCGCCGTCGGCGTTTCGTGCACGACAATCTCGCAAAGACCCGGGCAGAGCGGCTGGAGTTTTTTCCAGAACCACGCCGCCATGTTCTCAATCGTAGGATTTTCCAGGCCGGGAATTTCATTCAGATAGGAATGATCGAGCTGCTGCACGAGTGGTTTCATCGCGTCCGAAATCTGAGCGTGATCGTAAACCCAACCGGTCGCCGGATCGGTCTCGCCCTCGACCGAAATCTCGACCTTGAAACTGTGCCCGTGCATCCGGCGGCACTTATGTCCATCGGGCGCTTTCGGCAGCGTCTGAGCCGCTTCGAACTGAAAATCCTTGGTGAGGCGAACTCGCATCGTCTGACGACTACACGCCGCGCTGCGTCGGCGTCCAGATGAACTTGTGCATCTGCAATTGGAAACGGACGGGTAAACGATCGGCCAGAATCCACTCCACGATTTCGCGAGGATCGATCCGGCCGAAAATCGGAGAGAACAAAACGGCGCGGCAGCGTTCGTTCAAACGAAACCGGCGCACTTGTTCCCGCGACCACTCGTAATCTTCCCGCGAACCCATCACAAACTTCACTTCATCGCGTTCGGTCAGATGCTCGATATTCGAAAAAAGATTCCGGTCGCACTCGCCGCTCCCGGGCGTTTTCAAATCCATGATGCGATGGACGCGCGGATCGACCTTCGAAATATGGTGGGCGCCGCTCGTTTCAAGCAAAACGGTGTGGCCGGCGTCGGCCAGCATCGTCATCAGCGGCAAGACGTTTTTCTGGAGGAGCGGTTCGCCGCCGGTGATTTCCACCAGCGGGCAGCGAAATTCCGCGACCGCGGCGGCGATCTCATCGAGCGTCTGCTTTTTCCCTTCGTAAAACGCGTATTCGGTGTCGCAATAATTGCAGCGCAGATCGCAGAACGTCAGCCGGACGAAGACACACGGCTGGCCCGCCCAGGTGCTTTCGCCCTGGATCGAATGATAAATTTCGTTAACCGTCAGCGTCTCTTTCATTCGGCGTTGGACGTCGGGAATTCCTCTTCGAAAGTTAGCTCGAATGCCAAATCGAATCGACCAATGTTTCAACGCGCTCCGGAAGGAGAACGGAAAGGCGTTCATCGCCTACGTCTGTGCGGGCGATCCCGATTTGCCGCGGACGGTTGAGCTTGCCCTCGCATTGGAGAACGCCGGGGTCGATCTTCTCGAACTTGGGGTCCCGTTCTCCGATCCACTCGCGGACGGTCTTGTGAATCAGCTCGCTGCCCAACGTGCGCTCGAAGCCGGTGCGACTGTTGCCGGCGTTCTCGATTGCGTCCGGCAGATCCGCCGTCGATCGCAAATGCCGATCGTCCTCTACACCTACTTAAACCCGATCTTTCAATTCGGATTCGATCGGTTCCATCGGAATGCAGCCGACTCGGGCGTGGACGGTCTGCTACTCCTCGATCTTCCGCCGGAGGAAGATCAGCCTAGCGAGGGTCCGCTGCACATTCGTTTGATCGCGCCAACCACACCGCCGGAACGAGTCGAACAAATCTGCAGCCGAGCGGCCGGATTCATTTACTACGTCTCGCGTGAAGGCGTGACCGGGGAGCAGAGCAGCGTCGCTTCGTCGTTAGGCGATCAGGTTAACGAAATCCGGCGGCACACGAAACTGCCGATCGCGGTCGGCTTTGGAATCTCAACCGCCGCGCAGGCGCGCGAAGTAGCGCAGGTCGCGGACGCCGTCGTCGTCGGCAGCGCGATAGTCAAACGAATCGGCGAGAATCCCACGGATTTGCCCGCGCGAATTGCCGAATTCGTCGCGCCACTGGCTGCCGCGGTGAAGAGTGGTTGACCTGCGGCGGCTTGGCGGTCTTACATCCCGCACTTCGCTTTCGCTTCCTCGTAGCTCGAGCGGGAAGAGAGCAGGCTGGCCAAATATCTATCCACCGGCGGCACGGTCATCGCTCGAGACAAATTCGCCGGATCGTCCAACCGCGAAAAAATCGCGTGAACAATTTTTGAGCGAGGGACGCTGCGCTCGCCGTAACCGCCGGGAATGTTGCTCGACCAAAAACGGACGTAATCCAAGCCCCCTTTTCGTTCCATTCCGAGAAAAATGACCGAATGACCGTGCTCGCTTCGTCCGACTTCTGGCGACCAAAAAATCTTCATGAAATCGCCGGGCTGCGCCTGGGCGAAGTCGTCGAAGTTTTCTCCGAGATCCAATTCGTGGAAAAGCCGCGCCGTTCCCGGGCCATTGGCGTTCCAGCGTCCCCAGATGCCCTCGCCGTCGCGCTGGTTGCGAATGAGAAGGCTTTCCAGGGTTGCGTAATTGAGGCTGAGCGAGCCGCGCGCTCGCAGCGCTTCGATGGTTTTGATGAAGACGAGATACGTCGCTCCGGAACAGTAGCTCGGCGAGGCCGCGTCCGGCACGACGGAAAAAATGCCCGATTCGAAATGCGCCGCGGATTGGAGCCGGATTGTCGCGGCGCGGGAGGCGGAATATTTCCCCCCTGACGGCATCGTCCGGATCTGATCCAGGATGACGTTGTTGTATTTGCCGGGTGCGATTTGGGCCTTCGATGCGCAGGAGGCGAGAACCAGCAGAACGACAATGGCGAAAAACTTTCTCAAGGTCTGGACACAGATAAAACCTGAGCGCGAATTCGCAACTGGTAGGAACGGCGCGCTGCGCCGTCCGCGGTGTTCAACCGAACGGCCTCGGCCCGTCTACGGACACCGCAGCGCGGCGTCCCTACCAGTTTGGCTTTGCCCTCAGTTTGTGGTAACGAACTGCCCATGCTGCGTTTCACGAAAATGAACGGCGCGGGGAATGATTTCGTGATGATCGATAATCGGGTCGGCGATTTGCAGCTGGCCGCGGATCAAATCGCGAAGATCTGCGATCGGCACCGCGGGGTGGGCGCGGATGGAGTGCTTGTCCTGGA
Organism: Chthoniobacterales bacterium; assembly: GCA_046262815.1. Classification (GTDB taxonomy): domain Bacteria; phylum Verrucomicrobiota; class Verrucomicrobiia; order Chthoniobacterales; family UBA10450; genus AV80. Next base: position 16,385 of record JBHELY010000028.1, read on the forward strand.
GCGCGCGGCGAACGGCGCGGATTTTCGGATGCGCTATTACAACGCCGATGGCGGCGAGGCGGAGATGTGTGGAAACGGCGCCCGCTGTTTTGCGCGTTACGCGGATCGCGTGGCCGGTCCGAAAGAAAAGGTGTCCTTTGAAACGCCGGCCGGCGTGATTGGCGCGGAGCTGCAGGGCGATCTGGTGCGGTTGGAAATGAGCGAGCCGAAAGATATGCAGCTCGGGATCACGATTCCGTTGCCTGATCGAAAAGTCGCGGCGCACTTCGTGAACAGCGGAGTGCCGCACGTCGTCGTGCCGGTCGATGACTTCGAACATGCCGACGTCCGCGGTCTTGGTTCGGCGATCCGGCGCCACGATCTTTTTGCGCCCAAGGGCGCGAACGTGAATTTCCTGAAGGAACGCGGTCCGCGGCAGATCGCGATCCGCACGTATGAACGCGGCGTCGAAGATGAAACCCTCGCGTGCGGCACAGGCGTCGTCGCGAGCGCGCTGATTTTTGCGGCGACGAAAAATGCCGAGGGCCCGATTGGCGTGCTCGTCCGCGGCGGGAACGAATTGCAGGTTGGGTTGGAGAAAAGCGGCGATCAATTTCACAACGTTACATTGACCGGGCCGGCCGATTTCGTGTTTGAAGGGACGATCGACGTTTGAAGCAGTAGGAAAATGTTTAAAGGAACTTACACCGCGCTCGTCACCCCGTTTCGCGACGGTGAAGTCGATGTCGCGGCGCTCGAAGCACTCGTCGAAGGCCAGATCGCGGATGCTGTCAGCGGCGTGATTGCGGTCGGCACGACTGGTGAATCGCCGACGCTTTCCGCCGCGGAACGCGAACAAGTCATCCGCGTGACCGTTGAAGTCGCGAAAGGCAAATGCCAGGTGCTCGCGGGAACCGGTTCCAATTCCACCAGTGCGACGATCACGGCGACGCGCGCCGCGGAGAAGATGGGCGTGGATGGAATGCTGGTCGTCGCGCCGTATTACAACAAGCCGAGCCAGGAAGGCCTCTTCCGCCATTTCCAGGCGATCGCGCAAGCTACGTCCGCGCCGATCATGCTCTACAACATTCCGGGCCGGTGCGCTGTCGATGTTGGCCCGGAAACGGTGGAACGCCTGGCGATGGATTGCGCAAACATCGTCTCGATCAAGGAAGCCGGCGGCAGCGTCGATCGTGTCGGCGATTTGCGGTCGCGCTTGCCGGAAACCTTCACGATTTTGAGCGGGGACGATTCGCTCACGTTGCCGTTTCTGTCGGTCGGCGCCGTCGGCGTGGTGAGTGTGGCGTCGAATTTATTTCCGGCGGAAGTGGTCGCGCTCGTCCAGGCGTATCGGTCGGGCGACACGAAACGCGCGCTCGATATGCATTTGAAAATGCTGCCGATTTTCAAGGATCTATTCATCGAACCGAATCCGGCGCCGGTGAAGACCGCGCTTTCGTGGCGCGGCGCGATGTCGGCCGAATGCCGGTTGCCGCTGTGCGAAATGAGCGCGGCGAACCAGGCGCGCTTGCGCAAAACGCTCGAAGCGTTTGCCGAGGTCGCGTGAAAACGCCGGTGCGCGTTTTGTTGCTCGGAGCCAAAGGCCGGATGGGCGAGGCGATCGCAGCGGCGGCGGCCAAAGCCGGCCTCGAGGTAACTGCCCGTTTGGATCTCGGCGATGACATCGGGAAAAACATCGGCGATTGCGATGCCGTCATTGATTTTAGTCATCCGAACGCGAGTGAGGAACTTACTCGCGCCTGCCGCGCCGCGAAAAGGCCAGCCGTCATTGGAACAACCGGTCATTCGAACGAGGAGCGCGCGGCGATCGAGGAATTGGCGAAATCGGTCGCAGTGGTCCTGTCGCCGAATTTCAGTGTGGGCGTGAATGCGCTCTTTTGGCTGACGCGAAAAGCCGCGCAGATGCTCGGTAAAGATTTCGACCTCGAAATCACCGAGATGCATCATCGCTTGAAAAAAGATGCGCCGAGCGGCACCGCCAAAAAACTGGCAGAGATTCTGTGCGAAGTGCGCGGCCTCGATTATGCGAAGAATGTCCGGCACGGTCGCGAAGGTTTGGTCGGCGAACGGCGGGCGGATGAGATCGGCGTCCATTCCATCCGTGGCGGCGACGTGGTCGGCGATCACACGGTAAGCTTCGCCGGGGCAGGGGAACGCTTGGAGCTTTCACACAAAGCCGCGAGCCGGGAAACGTTCGCGCTCGGGGCGCTGCGCGCGGCGCGCTGGGTCGTCGGAAAACCGGCAGGGCTTTATTCGATGGAAGATGTTCTTGGGTTGCGATGAGGGCCGGCGTCGCGCTCGGCTCGAATCTCGGAGAGCGGCTCGCGAATTTGCGCAACGCGCGCCGGGAAATCGCGGCGATGAGCGGAACGCTGCCGCCGCTGCGTTGCTCGGCGATCTACGAGACCGAACCGGTCGACTGCGAAAAAGGCGCCGCGAATTTCTTCAATGCCGTGATCGAATTTGGTTACGCGGGCCAGCCGATCGAACTGCGGCGCGAGCTCGCCGCCATTGAACGAGTTCTTGGCCGGCCCGCGGCTCACGATCGAAACATTTCGCGCCCGATCGATCTCGACCTGCTTTATTTCGGCGAAATGATTATTGAAACCGTTGAGCTGCAATTACCGCATCCGCGCATCGTCGACCGCGAATTTGTTCTTCGCCCGCTGGCGGACATCCGCCCCGATCTGGTTTTGCCCGGACAAGCCGAAGCCGTCGATGTCCTGCTTCTGCGTTTGCCCATGACGGGAGTGGTGCGGCTGGATTTGGAGTGGTAGGGTCGGACTCCATGCAGGATTTTCGCGAGCTGAAGCGGCGCGGGGACAAAATCACGGCGCTAACCGCGTACGATTACCCGACGGCGCGCTTGCTCGATGAAAGCGGGATCGAGATTATTCTCGTCGGCGACTCGTTAGGCATGGTCGTGCTCGGGTATGAGGACACGACCGAGGTGACGCTCGATGAGATGGTGCACCACACCCGCGCGGCGGCGCGCGGAGTGAAGCGCGCGTTGCTCATCGGCGATCTGCCGATTCACACTTACGAAGATCCGGCGCAAGCGGTCGCGTCCGCGCGCGCTTTGATGGAAGTTGGGGCGCAGGCTGTGAAACTCGAAGGCGGCGCGAGTCACGTCGCGCAGATCGAAGCGATCATCGCTGAGGGCATTCCCGTCATGGGTCACATTGGAATGTTACCGCAGAGTGTGCGCGAGGAAGGCGGCTACAAAGTAAAAGGCCGCACGTCGACCGAAGCCGATGCCCTTCTTGCCGATGCGGCCGCCGTAGAAAAGGCCGGGGTGTTCGCGGTTGTGCTGGAAATTGTCGCTGCCGCAACTGCGCGCCGCATCACTGAAGCGCTCGAGATTCCAACGATCGGTATTGGCTCGGGTTCGCATTGCGACGGCCAGATCCTGGTCACGCACGATCTGATCGGATTGTTCCCGTGGTTCACCCCGAAATTCGTTTCGCCGGAAGCGCGCGTCGCGGACGATATTCGCCGCGCGGCCCAGGCCTTTATCCGGCGAACGAAATCGGCCAACATTTGACAACAACCTTCCTTTGCCGGTTCGTTTCCCCGGGGAAATGAGAACGTCCGAGTTCGATTTCGAGGAGGCGCTGCTCCAGGGAAAAGGGCAGCGGAACTGGCTCCTGGTGGGACTGATCATTTCGTTGGCCCTCCACGGAGCGCTGTGCGGTTATTTTTATCGCACCGCTTTCCTGCCCACGAACGTGATGCTGGAAAATCGCGTCCAGGTCCCGACTTTCAAAGTCAAGAGCGTCGAGATGCAGCCGCTCGAAAAACCGGGCGCGGACCAGGCGAATCCGGCGGCGAAACCGGAGCCGGACAAGACGGACGTGCAGTTGCCCGACGAGAAAAAGTCTTTCGATCAGTTGCTGGATGACGTCCACGCGACGACCGCGATACCGGACGACACGCGCGACGTTCTGCCGGACATGCCGAAAGTGGAACAGAATCCGGACTCGGTGATGACCGAGCTCGAGCAAAGCAGCGCGCAGACCTTGACGAAAAGTCCGAACGCGACGCGGGAACAAAACCTATTGAACGATTCGGCTACTTCGGGGCGGCCGCAGCCGGCGTTGACCGGGACGGAACTGGCCACCAGCACCACGATCAAAAAGCCGAACACTTTCAACAAACTCCCGGGCGATAGCAGCGGGCCGACCCGGAACAAGGCGCCGGGTTTCAGCGATATCGATTCATTGCTGTCCCAGAAAGGTCCGCTCGGTTCCGGGACGAAATTGCGAATGCCGGACGATCAGTTGTTCAATTACGACAGTGCCGATCTGCAACCGAGCGCGATTTCGCAATTGCAAAAGCTCGGGACGCTGATCAAGCGCAACCCGAAAGCGACCTTCACGGTCGAAGGCTACACGGATTCGTTAGGTTCGCCTGATTACAACCTCGATCTCAGTCAACGTCGCGCCGACAGCGTGAAGGAATATTTGGTAAACGTGATGGGGATCAATCCCGCGCAGGTTGAAACGAAAGGCTACGGCGCATCGAGGTTTCTGGTCACGCCTCGCGGCCCGTTCGTGGTGAATTCCCCCGAGGAACAAGCCGAGATCGACCGTCAGCGCCCGAACCGCCGCGTCGTCATCGTCGTCCACACCGACGCGCGCTGATCACCAGTTTTTGATCCACTGCGATTGATTTGGCGACGTAGTGCTGTCGACACTTCCGGCGGTGCTCCACAAATCGAAGCTTGGATTATAACCGTCAGTCCCCGAAGGCACGGACGCTTTGACGGTCGAATAACCGTATGAATTCCCGAAAGGATCGCGGATGGATATTACGTTTGCTGTTTGATCGGTCGGACTTAGTTGGTTGGGTTTGAAAGTCAAGTAGCTTTTCGATTCAGCGGTGCGATCGGCGTTCGCATCGCCACTGATTAGCTTATACAGAGCTAAGCTCGCCTTGGTGTAATCTGCGGTGTTGGGATCGCCCATTTTGTTTGGGATAAGGGCGTTCGTCTCAGCCGTGCTCGGATACACTCCATTGTCCGCCTTGTAATTCTCCAAGGCTGCCGAGATCGCGGCGATCTCAGCTTCAGCGCGCGAACGGTAGCCTTTTTTTTGCACATAATTCGCGGTCGCGAGAATCAAACCGGCGAGCACGATGATGATCGCCATCACGATCAGCAGCTCGATAAGCGTGAAAGCGTCGCGTGGCGCGCGAAATGACGAATGACGAATGTCGAATGACGAAGGAATAATGAATGAGCGAATGCCGAAAGTCGTGTGGCGCGACGCGCTCGTCCTTCGGCATTCGGGAATTAATTCGTTATTCGTCATTCGGAAATTCGTCATTCGCCCGCAGGCGCGTCAGCTTTGTTGCTGCAATCCGCTGATGATGCTGATCAACGGCATGAACAACGCGATCACGATGGTGCCGACGACCAACGCCAGAAAGACAATCATGATCGGCTCGAGCAACGACGTGAGCGCGGCGACGGAGTTATCCACCTCGTCATCGTAAACCTCAGCGATCTTCAGCAGCATCTCGGGCAACCGACCCGTCTCTTCGCCGACGTCGATCATGCTGATGACCATCGGCGGAAAGGCGCCGCTGGTTTCGAGCGGCAACACGATCGATTCGCCTTCCTTCACGCTGTCGTGCACTTTGGAGATCGCGCGGGCGATGACGCTGTTGCCGGCGGTCTCGCGCGTGATGTTCAGCGCCTGCAAAATCGGGACGCCGCTCGTCACGAGTGTTCCCAGCGTGCGCGAGAAACGCGAGATCGCCGTCTTGCGAATCAGATCGCCAAAAAGCGGTGCGCGCAGCTTGATCCGATCGAGAACATTTCGCCCGGCCCGGCTTCGAGCGACAATTTTATAAGCGACGATTAGCGCAACGAACGCTCCCAGCAGAATCGCCCAGTTATTTTGCACAAAACTGCTCACGCTGATGACGAAGATCGTGATCGCGGGCAGTGGCTTGTCGCCGAGCATGTCGTGAAAAATCGCTTCGAACCGCGGCACGATGAACACGAGCAGGAAGGTCATGATTCCCACGGCGAGCACGAGCACGATGAGCGGATACACCATCGCGGCGACGACCTTGTTTTTGATCTTCTGCGCCTTCTCCTGGAATTCGGCGAGCCGGGTCAGGACGACTTCGAGCACGCCGCCGAGTTCGCCGGCCTTCACCATGTTGACGTAAAGATCGTTGAAGATGCGTGGATGCTGCGCCAGCCCTTCGGAAAACGTGCTGCCGCCCTGGACCGAATCCGCGAGTTTATTGATCCTGTTTTTGAGAACCGAATCCCGTTCTTGTTTTGCGAGCACGTTCAATCCGCGGAGGAGCGGTAACCCGGCGTCGATCAACGTCGCGAGCTGCCGGGTGAAGATCATCAATACCTTTGGCTTCACCGTTTTCTTTTGGAAGAGAACGATGTTCATGCCGCCCGCTTTTTTTTCGGCGCGCGGTTCTTTTACTTTTTTCTGCCGCGCCGCTTTCGGCTGTGCCGCCGCGCCTGCGCCTTCTTCGTAGACGTGCGTCGGGAAAAACCCGGCCCGCCGCAGTTCGCCGATCGCCTCGTTCGTGGTGGACGCCTCGACGAGCCCCGTCGATTCCTGTCCGCGCGAATCAAGAGCGATGTAAGTGAAGCGAGCCATGGTGAAGAATGACGAATTACCGAATGACGAATGACGAATCAATGACCAATGACGAATGACCGAAAATTGCTTCGTTCGTCATTCTTTCGTCATTCGTCATTCGGTATTCGTCATTTCCTCAAGTGTACTTGAGGACCTCCTCGATCGTCGTGTCGCCGGCGAAAATGCTGCGCAGGCCATCCTGCCGTAGCGTCACCATCCCGAGCTCGATCGCTTTTTCTTTCAGCGTTACCGTCGGCGCGCGTTCGTTGATCAATTCGCGCAACGGATCGGTGATCTTCAATAATTCGTAAATGCCTTTACGCCCTTTGTAACCGGTCTGGTTGCAGACATCGCAGCCTTTGCCGTAAAAAAATTTGCGGTCACCGATGTCTCGCTTGGCAAGGCCGAGCTGCGCGAGCAGCGCGTCGCTCGGCTGATAGGTGGTTCGGCATTGCGGACAGATGCTCCGGAGCAAACGCTGGCCGAGCACGGCTTCGAGCGTGGAAGAAATCAGGAACGGCTCCACGCCCATGTCGATCAAGCGCGTGACCGCGCCCGGCGCGTCGTTCGTGTGCAGGGTCGTGAAAACGAGATGACCGGTGAGCGACGCCTGAATGGAAATCTGCGCAGTCTCGAGGTCGCGCGTTTCACCGACCATGATGCGGTCCGGATCCTGGCGCAGAAACGCGCGCAACGTCCGCGCGAAAGTGAGCCCGATCGCTTCATTCACCGGCACCTGCACAATTCCCTCGAGGTCGTACTCGACCGGTTCCTCCGCGGTGAGCAGCTTCGAATCGATCGTGTTAATCCGGCGCAGACACGAATAGAGCGTCGTCGTTTTTCCCGAACCGGTCGGTCCCGTGACAATGAAAATGCCGTTCGGCCGGTTAATAATCTCGAGAATGTAATCGTAAATGTAATCAGGCAGACCAAGTGCTTCGAGATCGAGATTTACCGTGGAGCGATCGAGAACGCGCAACACGACGCTCTCTCCAAATTGCGTCGGCAACGTTGAGACGCGCAGATCGACATTGCGGCCCGCGACATTTTTCTGGATCCGCCCGTCCTGCGGCAGACGGCGCTCGGCGATGTTCATATTCGCCATCACTTTCACGCGCGAGATCACCGGGAGCGCGAGATGCCGCGGCGGCGGCGCCATTTCGTAAAGCGCCCCGTCCACGCGATACCGGATTTTGAATTCGTTCTCGAACGGTTCGAAATGAATGTCGCTCGCGCGGTCCTGGATTGCCTGGAACATAATCAGATCGACGAACCGGATGATCGGCGTGGCGTTCGCTTCCGCCTCGACGGCTTGCGCGCTTTCGTCCGTGCCGCGCAACGCCAGGAGCTCGCCGGTTTCGCCGAGCTGCTTGAGGATGTCTTCCATGCTCGAACTGTCGCTGCCGTAGTAGCGCTTGATCCGTTCTTCCACCTCGTCCGTCGGTGCGACCACGACGTGGACGTCTTTCCCGAGCGCGAAGCGCAAATCTTCGGCCGCGCGGAGATCGAGCGGATCGACCAGCGCCACGTCGAGCGTGTTATCGTTCATTGCCATCGGCAGCGCGCGATGGAGCCGCGCCAGACCCGCCGGAATGAGTCGCAGGATTTCCTGGGGAATTTCACCTGCGCCGAGCTCGACAAACTCCGTCGCGAGCGCGTCCGCGATGACCTGGTAAAATCCGCGTTGATCGACGAACCCGCCGTCTACGAGGGCCTGCTCCACGGTCTTGCCGTTCAACTGCGCTTCCTGCAACACGTCTTCGGCCTGCGACGGCTGGAGCACCTGTTGCTCAACGAAAATGTCCGCGACCTGTTGCGCGTTCATCTCAGTTCACATCTCCCAACGTGATCGAGATCACTTCGTCGGCCGACGTAAGGCCGGCGAGAACTTTGCGCACGCCGTCTTCGCGCAAGGTGCGCATGCCCAGCTCGCGCGCCCGCTGCCGCAGCATCAACGTCGATTGCCGGTTGTTGATCATGTGGCGGACGTTGTCGTCAATGATGAAAATCTCGAAGATCCCCATCCGGCCTTTGTAACCAGTGCCGCGGCATTCCTCGCAGCCGACCGGAATCATGACCTGGGCATCCGCCATTTGACCGGGCTCGATATTCAGGGCGCGCGATTCGGTTTCGCTTAGTTCGCCGGGTTGCTTGCAGTTCGAACAGAGCCGCCTAACGAGTCGTTGCGCCATGATCGCGCGCACCGAGGACGCGACCAAAAACGGCTGCACACCGATGTCCACGAGTCGCGCGACCGCCGATGGCGCGTCGTTTGTGTGCAGGGTGCTGAAAACCAAATGTCCGGTGAGGCTCGCGTTGGTGGCGATCGACGCCGTTTCCAGATCGCGGATTTCGCCGATCATGATCACGTTCGGCGCCTGCCGCAAAATCGATCGGAGCGCGACCGGGAATGTCATGCCGACATCGGTGTTCACCTGCACCTGGTTGATCCCATTCATCTGGTATTCGATCGGCTCCTCGACCGTGATGATCTTCCGGTCCGGTTTGTTGATGTAGTTCAGGCACGAATAGAGCGTGCTCGTTTTTCCGGAACCGGTCGGGCCGGTCACGAGCAGGATGCCGTCGGGCAGCCGCAGCAACCGCTCGAACGTTTCCTGGTCGTCGCTGAAAAATCCCAGCTCGGGCAACCCGAGCATCAGGCTCGATTTATCGAGCACGCGCATGACCACGCTTTCGCCGTGGTTCGTCGGGATCGTGGAAACGCGGAGATCGATCGGTTTGCGCGCGATCTTCACCTGAATGCGTCCATCCTGCGGCAAGCGCTTTTCGGCGATGCTCATCGAGCCGGTCATGATCTTGAGCCGGCTCACAATCGCGGATTGCAACCGCTTCGGCGGCGCCTGCATTTCCTGGAGCACGCCATCGATCCGGAAACGGACGCGGAATTTTTTATCGAGCGGCTCGAGATGCACGTCGCTCGCGCCGAGCCGATGCGCTTCGATGAGCAGCATCGAAACCATTCGAATAATTGGCGCGTCCGCTTCATCGGCACTCTCGAGACTGCCGCCCTCCGTGATCTCGAGCCCGAAATCGACATCGTGCCCGATTTGTTGCGCGAGAATGTCAGACGCTTCATCCGCGGTGCCGTAATATTTGATGAGGGCCTGCCGGATTTTGTCCGGACTCGCACACACCAATTCGATCTCGCGCTGGAGCAGAAAGCTCAGGCTATCGATCGTGTCGATATCGAGCGGATCGCTGACCGCGACGATCAAGCCGCTCTCGCCGTAGCCGACGGGGATGACTTTAAACCGGCGCGCATCTTCCGCGCGAATCTGGTTGATCACGTCCGGCGGAATGACCTTCCCCGAAAGATCGACCCAATCCATGTGCGCCTGGGCGGCAAGACTGCGCGAGACATCGGCGTCGGAAACGGTCCCGTCCTTGATCAGCAAATCGACGACGTTGCCGCTGCCATTCAGGCGCGCCCTGGCTCTTTCGATCTGCGAACGCGTCACCAGGCCTACGTCCTCGAGAAGTTTCAGCACGTAATCTTCCTTCGCTTGCACAATGGTTTTAACTTAGGAAACGGCGCGCCAATATCCAAGCGCGTTAAAGGAAAGAAGGTGCATTTCGATTCGGCACGGGTGAATCTTTGGCCTGTGAAGATCGGTCCCGCGGTTGTTTTGGCGCTCGCCGGATTATCGACGGCGGTTGCGCAGGAAGCGGAACTGCCGCCGATCATCGTCACGGGAACATTCGAGCTGCGGCAGGGGCCATCGGTCACGGATCTGTTCACGCAGCATTTGGAGAAACAGATCGAAACGAAGCGGGCAGTAGAAGAAACGATCGCCAAATCGCCGTGGTATTACTCGCGATATTGGAGTTACATCCCGTTGGGGCTAGGGTCCTCGTTGCCCGATCCGGAACAGTTTTTCAAGCCGCAATATCTGAGCTTGGAAAATCAGAAACAGGATTGGGAGCTGCGAAAGTCGGAGAAGCAATCGCTCTTTGACCGAAGATAAAACCGCTACTGGATCCGATACGATTCCACAATCGCCACGCCGGTGGTGTTGTTCTTACCGCGCACGACCGCGGTGTAATTCCCCGGACTGAGGAATGCGGAAACGATCGCGGACTCCTTGGTATTCGACGGCGCGAGATTCGTCGCGCGGAGGGCCTGGACCTGCGGATTTTGCCAGTCATCGTTGCTGGCGATCAGGTTGCCGTTGCTGTCGTAGAATTCCAAAGTCGGATCAGCTAACGGATTCGTCACGCCGAAACTCGCCAGTGACGGACCAAGCGCGCGGAAAACCATGATCGGCGGATCGCCCTGGCCGATGATGACGCCGGCGATCATGACGTTGTCGCCCGCGCCGACGAATCCGCGCGTGCTGAGATTCGCGACCACCGGACTCGCGCTGGACGCGAGATCGTAAACTTCGATAACGCCGTTGCCGGTGCCGCCGCTGTTGCCGGTCAATTGCGCCGTGTACTGGCCGGGCGCAAGATTTGCAATCAGCGCGGACTCGAGATCGTTGCTCGGGGCGAGCCCGGTGCTCATGATCTCGGCGGCGTCGGGCGATTTTTTCCAGTCGTCGTTCGACGCGAGGGCGTTGCCGCCGTTGTCGAACAACGTCACGGTCGGGTTCGCGAGCGGAGTCGGCACGCCGCTGTTGGAAAGCGACGGACCGATCCCGCGGATAAGAAGTTTTTTTGCGATGTCGCCGGTGACGATGAACCCGGCGATGGAAACGCGTTCACCCGTATCGACAAACATGCGCGTGGAAATATTTAGCATCTTTGAGGGCGACGGCGGCGGATTGATGATCGCGTTGTAAGCGGTCAGCGCGAGGCGGTAATGGCCGGCCGTGGTCGGATGGACGTCGTCCCAGAAAATGTATTGGTCAGGATTCGCGCCGGAGTTGTCCTGGGACGGGCTGGTGATGTTCGTGAATCCAAAGCGCGGACCGTTGCTGTAAACGCGGACGGCGTCCGCCCATTCATCAACGCGATAAATCGCGGGCGTGAATCCTTGCGTGGCCAGGGTGCTCTGGAGCGCATCCAAACCTAGAGCGAGCTCTTTCCGATATTCCGCCGAGGCCTGGTTCGCCGTCGCGCCTTTTGGCGTTCCAAAATATCGCGGAATGTCGCCAAGCGGCACCACATTCGGCACCATGATGTATTGCGCGCCCGCGCTGGCGAGCCGGCTGACCAGGTTTTCGACTCGCCCCACGGTCGCCGTTACGCTAGCGGAAGTGTCGTCATTGCGAATGTCGTTGCTCCCGCCCCAAACGATGTAGAGCGCATTCGGATCGACGACGTGGGAGGCAAAATAATCGTCCATCTGTTTGCCCATGTCGTCGACCGTAATGCTGATGTCGGCGACCGGAGTGTGCTCGACCTCCTCATGCGTGCCGTCCATCGTGGTCGCGCCGCCGAACGCGTAATTGAGGCCGCCGCCGAGGCTGTTGCTCGCCGCGGGCAATCCGAGAAACGTGCGCGCGAGCTGTTCGTGCCAGACGCCGAGATAGGTGTGCGAAGCAGGATCAGTATCGGTGTCGTTCGTGAATCGGCCGTTGTCGTAGTTAAAAGTGTGGCTTGGATAATCGATCGCGCCGCTGCTCTTGGCGCTTGTCCGCGCCCGCACGTTGCCCGTGTCCGATAAACTGTCGCCGAAAACGACGACCTTACTGAAGGCGGGCGCCTGCCCGAAACTGGTTGTCGTCGCGAGCACCGCCACGACTGAGATCAAAAATAAAATCTTCCGCATGTTACCCTCCCGTTTTTTTCCCTGGGTCACTACTGAATCGCTTCTGCGCGGTCTTCCGGGCGGATTTTCGTTGCGCCCAAAAGAAAACGCGCCGGCGTCCAGGAAAAATTCCCGAACGCAGGCGCGGTGCTGAATGAGAAACCAGCCGCCGATTAATCCTCGTCGAGGATCACACGATCGACGAGCATGTTGTCGCCTTCGCCCGAATAATGGACGTGGACCGGAATGCCGATCTTGATGCGCGCCTTAACGGTTTCCTCGTCGAGCGTTTTGCCGCTCTTGGTGACGTAGGTCACGGTTTTGCCGAACCGGTAATGGCGCGGCCCGCTCGTTTCCTTGAGCGTGATCACGCTTCCCGGCGTGTATTCGGTAATCGTCCCGCCGCCGTCGGTGGTCGTTGTGGTCGTCGTTGTGCTCGAAGTCTGCGCCCAAGCAAACGGCGCAGCCAGTGCCAGCGCGATGCTGAGTATTGTCTTTTTCACTTTCATTCCTTCCTTTGGGTACCCTTTGGCGAACGCTTTTGAATTCCTTCTCACACGAGAAAGAAGCATCCGCTCTCTAGTGAATCGGATGCGAACCACGATCCGGTTCCCGAAACTCGCCATTTCCTCGAACGCGGGTCACCGCGGGCGGCCGTTAGCACCTACCGGCCCGATTCCTTTGTGAGCGCGCCAGACGCGCTGTTCTTCGTGCGTATTATGTCCAGATTTTTCAGCCAGTTTTTTCGCGCTGCGTTTTTCACATTCACGATTATTCGAACGATTTTCCCCGCGATCCTTCTCGTGAGCGGGCTCAGCGGATGCTCGGCGGTGCCGCTGTTTACCAAACATCTCCCGGGCGACCGCGCATTCATTAAGCAATTCCCGGCAGAGACCAACGGCAAGCGCTTGCGGCTGGCCATCAAGGACAACATCGACATGAAGGGAGTCGTTACGACTGCCGGCTCGAATTTTTTCCTATTAACCCACCAGCCTGCGAAAGCGGATGCCGCCTGTCTCGCCAACGCACGCCGGCGCAACGTTCAGATCGTTGGTAAGACAAACATGACCGAATTCGCCGTGGCGCCCTCCGGCATGAATGAATACTTCGGGACGCCCAGGAATCCGCTGAGGAGTATTCTGATTCCCGGTGGATCCTCGTCGGGAAATGCCGTCGCCGTGGCGAACGGGCAGGCCGACGTGGCCTTCGGGACCGATACCGCAGGATCGATCCGGGTCCCGGCCGCGTGTTGCGGCATCGTCGGTCTGAAAACGACGTTCGGTCTGGTTTCAATCAAAGGCGTATATCCGTTGGAGCCCAGACACCTGGATGTGGTCGGCCCAATGGGAAAGGATATCGCGCGCACCGTGGAAGGAATGGACCTTCTGCAAGACGGGTTTTCCGGGCGATACGCAGCGGCCAGAGCCGCCAAGCCGTCCGGCCGTAACATCCGGGTCGGACGCCTGAAGCTGCAAGGAACAGATCCCGAGGTCGACAAGGCGATTGACGACGCGTTGGCCCGGGCCGGATTCCAAGTCGTGCAGTTGGACGATCAGTTCCGCGAAAAATGGGACGCGGCGAAGACGGACGGCAACACCGTTGCGGCGGGCGGGACGTGGCTGAGCAATCAGGGGTTTCAATTGGCACCCGGAGTCTCGGCTCGAACAAAGGCGATCATCAGCCTGGGCCAGGTCACTTACACCACCACGTATGGCGCTGCGGTAAAGAGGCAGCGCGCGTGGCAGCAAACGCTCGATAACGTTTTCCAGAAGGTCGATTTCATTGCTCTGCCCACCCTTCAAAAAGCACCGCCGATGCTTCCCTTGCTCAACCTGCGGTTAGGCGTTCTCGAAGCGCAGGTTCTTCAGATCCAGAACACGGTCCCGGTGAATTTCGCCGGCAACCCGGCCCTGGCTATGCCGGTTCCGGCTTCCCACCGATTTCGCGTTCCGGTCACCAGCTTGCAACTGGTCGGTCCGCGGTTGGCCGAAGCGCAGCTATTAAATGCAGGGAGAATCGTCGAAGAAGCCGTAAAAAAACAATAACCAGAACCGATATCGATTTGTCCCAATAATTTGAACAATGCAGAGCGCTCGTCCGTCTGAATAAGAGGGCTCGTCGGCAAAACCTTCTTAATTCCGGCCGGAGGTGCCGCGCCCACACGAATTCCGATGAAATCCTTTACCTATCGCTTTCTGGCCATCGTCTTCGCATTCGCGTTGGCGCCGATCGGTTTTGCCGCGGACTCAGCGGACGATCTCATCGATAAAGGCAAAGTTTTCGACCGAAAATTTCAGGCCAACGATGCCTTAATGCTTTATCTGTCGGCGGAAAAAGTGGAACCGAAGAACCCGGATCTGCTGGTTCGAATCGCGCGGCAATATCGCTATCTCATGACGGACGCGTCGGACACCCAGGAAAAACTGCGCCTGGGTCACATCGCATTGGACTATTCGGAGCGGGCAGCCGCATGTGGGCCAAAAGATTGCGACGCCCAGCTCGCACCGGCGATCACCCTTGGAAAAATGCTGCCCTACATGCCCACGAAAGAACAGGTCTCCGCTTCGCCAAAGATCAAGGAATCAGTGGACAGAGCCCTGGCGATAGATCCGCAAAACGATACCGCGTGGCATATTCTCGGCCGATGGAACCGCGTCCTGGCGGAAGTCAGCTCAACGAAACGATTTTTCGCGAACATAATTTACGGCCAGCTTCCGAAAGGATCGATTGATGATGCCGAGCACGACATGAAGAAAGCGATCGCGCTCAATCCCCACCGGCTCATGCACTACATCGAGCTGGGACGGGTTTACGCGCAGATGGGAAAGAACCAGGAAGCGCGCGACTTCATCAACAAGGGTCTCGCGATGCACGACGCCGAGAAGGACGATCCGGAAACGAAAGCACGCGGGCGCGAGGCGCTCGCGAAAATGCATTAGGGTTGCGTTACCGGAATCGCAGTAGGGCTGGCGGCGGCTTCAGTAGCCGCGGGCGTTGGCACGGCGGTCCACTCGGGCAAATCCGCGAGCCCGCCGCCCATGAAGAGATGATGCCAGAGTTGGGTCGCCGCGACCGCCATCAAACCCATTTCGACAGAAAGCCGCGGCAGCGAACCAGCGCGCATTTTGCGAAAGTCGGTCCGCCATCGAGCCACGGCGGCTGAGTCGAAGTAGCCGGTTTTGCGCAGCGATTCTTCGCTCAGAAGCTGCGCGACAAATGGCGGCTCCGGTTCCATGTGAAAACTATCCAGCGGCGCACGAAAGATAACTTTGTGCCGACGCGCCACGGACTTTGGCACCCATCGTTCCGCCAGGAGACGCAAAAGATGTTTGTCCCGAAAGCCGCGGAGTCTCCAGCTTGGATGAAGGTTCGCCAGAAAATCGAAGACGTCTTCGTCGAGAAATGGGTAGCGCACCTCGACCGAAGAATGCATCGCGACTCGATCGCCTTTTGCCTGGAGAAGATGGCCGGCCAGAAGAACGCGCGCCGCGATCCACACTCCGCGATGGAGGGGCGCCCATCGCTTCGCGCGCTCAATCGGAAAATCCAGTTCGGTCCACGGATTTGTGTCGCCGAGGGCTTCACGCATCGATTCGCTGTAGAAACGCAACTTCGAGATCGCGAGCATGCCGTAGGCATCGATCCAGGCGTTCGGACCGCCGACGGCGCTTTCGACTTCCCGGCGCCACGATTTCGGAAAATGCGGGACGTTGTTCAGCCGCAGATACGCGTTGCGCGCGACGTTGCTGAGACCGAGGCCGGGAATCAAATCGAGGAAGCCCAGCAGTTTCGCCGCTTTGTACCAGGGATAACCGACCAGCCATTCATCCGCGCCTTCGCCGGTGAGCACGACTTTTTGTCCGCAGCTGTGGACGCGCCCGGAAAGCTGAAGCAAAGCCGCGCAGGCCGTGTCGATCACGGGCGCTTCCGCGGCGGTGATTAGTTTTGGGTAGGTCGCAAGCGCGTCTTCGTCGCGGAAGTCCTGGACGATCGGCGGCTTGGCGCCGATATGGCGCGCGGAGAGACTCGCCGCATCGAGTTCATCCAGCTCCGGCTCGTGAACGCGGACCGTGTAAGTGTTGATCGCCGGACCTTTCAGGTGGCAGGCCAACGCCACGATCATGCTGGAATCGACACCGCCGGAAAGATAAGCGCCCACCGGAACATCCGCACGCAACCGCTCCTCGACTGCTTGCAGCAAAAGCTTCTCAAAGTCGTCAACGAGTCGCTTCGGATTTTCGCCTCGTTCCTCCGAACCTTGATCGGGGAAATCCATTTCCCAAAACGCTCTCTCTTCCACTAACGGGCCCGGTCCGTTTCCATTCGAGGGCGAGATCCTCAGGCAATGGCCAGGGGTCAGAAGTCGGACGCCTTCGAAACAAGTTCGTGGACCCGGCACCGCCGAAAAAGTGAAGACGTGATCGATCCCGCGACGATCGGGCCGGATCGGGACCATGCCGGATGCGAGCAGTCCCTTGATTTCCGACGCGAAAAGCAGCCAATCATTTTGCCGCGTCCAGAAAAGCGGCGCGATCCCGAAGCGATCGCGGCCGAGCTGGAGTTGCCGGCGGCGCTCGTCCCATAATGCGATCGCGAATTGCCCTCGCAATCGTTCCCACATTTGATCTCCGTGATCCTCCCACAAATGAGGAATGATCTCGGTGTCGCAGTGCGTAACGAACCGATGGCCGCGCGCCCGCAATTCATCCCGCCGCTCGACGTAATCAAACAGCTCGCCGTTGAAAACCACCGCGACGTTGCGGTCCTCGTTAAAGATCGGCTGCTGGCCGTCAGCCAAACCGACGATGCTCAGCCGGCGCGAAGCCAGGCCGAGACCGGGTCGAATAAGAAACCCTTCCTCGTCGGGGCCGCGGTGGAGCAACGCCCGGGACATTCGTTGCACGCTTCCCTCGGGAACGGGACGTTGGCCCACCAGATCGATCATGCCTGCGATGCCGCACATAAGATTGTCCCTCTAATTCGAAACTCGTCCTGAATTCGTTTCTCACTATTTCGAAAAAACCGAGCCGCCGAATAATCGCGCGATTCCGCCGTCTCAATGTTACCTCAAAAACGAATATTCTGTAACGGCCACTGCAAACGCGTCCGGCTGATTTAGCGGCGACATCGGTTGCCATAAATATAGGTTGTCCTTATCATTGGCCTCCCGCGAGGCCTCCACATGCACAAAGATCGTATCGCCATCATAGGAATTGGATGCCGCTTCCCCGGCGGGGTGATCGACGCGGAGTCTTTCTGGAAGTTGTTGCTCGAACGCAAGGATGCCGTCAGCGAAGTCCCGGCCGATCGATGGAATGTCGAGCGTTACTACGACCCGGAGCCGGGGATCGCAGGAAAGACATTTGTTAAGCGGGCCGGCTTCCTGGATCAAATCGACAAGTTCGATCCGCAATTTTTCGGCATCTCGCCGCGCGAAGCGCCTTACGTGGATCCGCAGCATCGCTTGTTGCTCGAGACGGCGTGGGAGGCGATCGAAAATGCCGGCGTCGTCCTCGATTTCGAGAAGGGCAGCGACATCGGCGTCTTCGTCGGCATTTCGCACAACGACTATCAGGGAATGCAGAGCACCGCGTTCGACCATTTCGGGATTGCGCCCCACACTGCGACCGGCAGCGCTCATTCCATTGCCGCGAATCGAATTTCCTATTGTCTGAATCTCCGCGGTCCGAGCGTTGCGATGGACACGGCGTGTTCGTCCGCTCTCACCGCCGTCCACACTGCGTGCGAACATATCTGGGCAGGACGCGGGGATACCGCGCTCGCGGGCGGCGTCACCGTGATGATTACACCCGGTGGATTCATTGGTTTTTCGCAGGCCGCAATGCTTTCGCCAGAGGGGCGATGCGCGGCCTTCGATGCCAGCGCGAGCGGTTTCGTGCGCGGCGAAGGCGCCGGGATGGTGCTGCTGAAGCGTCTTTCCCAGGCCATCGCCGACGGCGATCCGATCCAGGGCGTGATCCTCGGCACCGCGTTGAATCAGGACGGCCACACGAACGGGATCTCGTTGCCGAGCGCGGAAGCGCAAAGTCGGCTCGTCCAGGATGCGTGCAGAGACGCCGGTGTTTCGCCGGGGCGAATCGGATTCGTTGAAGCACATGGCACTGGCACCGCCGTCGGGGATCCGATTGAAGCGCACGCGCTTGCCGAGGCTCTCTGTCAGGATCGTTCGACGCCGTTACCGATCGGGTCGGTAAAGACCAATCTGGGACATCTCGAAACTGCCGCCGGTGTCGCGGGACTTTTGAAAGCGATGCTGGTTCTTCAGCATCGTGAAATTCCGGGAAGTCTGCATTTCAGTTCGCCGAATCCGCACATCGATTTCGACAAACTGAAACTGCGAGTGCCGACTGAGGTCGAACCGTTCCCGGAAACAGACGGCGAACGCTTGGCGGGTGTAAACTCTTTCGGATTCGGAGGCGCAAATGCGCACATCATTCTCGCGGAGCCTCCTCCGTCTCCTTCGCACGCGGACCATCCGGAGGTCTGGCTCGACCGCGGCTGGCCGGTAACGCTTTCCGCCCGCTCGGAAGATGCCCTTCGGGGCTACGCCATGAAGCTAGCTTCGTGGTTGACCGACCGCGTCAATCTGAACGGCGATTCGCCGATGTTGCCCGAGCTCACCTACACACTCGGCCACCGACGCAATCACCATCCGCATCGTCTGACGCTCGTGGCCCGCTCCATCCCGGAGCTGATCCAGGAACTCGACGCGTTCGCGATCAAGGAAGACAGCGTGAAGGTTCGGACGTCCTTCACTCCGCGGCCGGAGAATGCGCCGCGAGTTGCTTTCGTCATGAGCGGACAAGGCCCGCAATGGTGGGCGATGGGCCGTGAGCTCATGCAGCACGAGCCCGTGTTTCGCGATGTGATCGAGCGCTGCGACGCGGCCCTGAAAGACCTCGCGACTTTTTCGCTCTTGGAAGAACTGGGCCGTTCCGAGGAAACGTCGCAATTGCATCGGACCGAAATTGCCCAGCCAGCGATTTTCGCGATGCAGGTCGGGTTAGCGGAGCTGTGGAAATCGTGGGGCGTGCAACCGGCGGCGGTCGTCGGTCACAGCGTAAGTGAAATTGCCGCGGCCTGTGTGGCCGGTCTGTTTTCGCTGGAACAAGGCGCGCGAATTACCGCTCTCCGCGCGCGTTTCATGGAAGGTTGCGCGCGCGGCGAAGGCAAAATGCTCGCGGTCGGCCTCGGCGAGGAAGAAGCGCGGGTCCTGATCGACAAGCACGACCGGACTGTTTCCATCGCGGCGTTCAACAGTCCTCGCTCGCTTACGCTCGCGGGTCCGACTCAATCGATCGAAGCGATGTTCGGCGAACTGGAAGCGCAAGGCGTGTTCGCACGACTGGTGCGGGTCGATCATCCATTTCATCACGCGATGATGCAGCCCGCGGCGGATGCGCTCGAGAATGCGCTGACCGATCTGGCGCCGCAGCCGGAAAACATCCCGCTCTTCAGCACAATTACGGGCAGCCGTCTTAACGGTGATGCGGGTGACGCGACGCACTGGGCTCGCGGAATCAGGCAACCGGTCCAATTCGCGCCAGCGATCAACGCGATCGCCGAGTTCGGGGTCGACATCTGGTTGGAGCTCGGCGCGCATCCAGCGCTCGCTCATTCGATTCAAGAGTGCCTCGCAGGCCACAACGGCTCGAAACCGATTGTGATTTCCTCTGTTCGCAAGGAACGCGAACACGATTCCCTCCTCGAGGCTGCGATGGATCTGCATCGCGCCGGAGTTGCGCTCGACTTCAAAGCCATGACGCCGTCGCGTCGTCTCCTTCCGCTTCCGGCCTATGCGTGGGATCGCAGCCGCTGGTGGAACGAGGCCCCGCAATGGCGCGAAAGCCGTCTCGGGTCGGGCGGTCGCGGATTGCTCGACACGCGGACGCCGTGCGCCACCCCCACCTGGGCAGCCAGGCTGGATAGCCGGCACATGGCGTTCCTCAAAGACCACAAGGTCGAGAATCACATCGTTTTTCCAGCGGCGGCGTTTGTCGATCTGGCCTTGGAAGCCGGCATGCAGCTGTTCGAAGGCCGGCCTTTCGTGATCGAAGATTTTGAGATCCGCAAACCGCTCATCCTTGCTGACGCGTCCACCGGTGTTCAGCTCGAGATTTCTTATGAGCCTGCCGGTCGGACTTTCACTATTCAAAGCCGGTTCGATCAAGGTGCGTCGTGGTCGCTCCATGTGGTTGGCTCAATGCGCGGCGAACGCACGGAATCACCATTCGCGACCTCAACTTTTGAAACGGAAAACCGTGGCGAGCTGGCGAGTTTGAAGCGGTTCGACGTCGACGCGTTTTATCGTTACATGAGCGACCTGGGTCTGCGTTACGGCGAAGAGTTTCGTTCGGTCCGCGAGCTTTCAGTCGGCCAGGGTGTTTCGGCTGGGCGAGTGGCGCTTTCCGAAACGACGGCACGAAGGGCGAGCGAATATCCGTTGCATCCGGTCCTGCTCGATGGCGCGTTGCACATATTTTCCGGCGGTCGCGCCGCCGTCGAAGCGCGCGGCTCGCAGCTTAAGTTGCCGGTGCGTTTCGGCCGGATTCTTTTCCTGCGCTCGCCTGGAGCGTCCGCCCGCGTTCGCGCCAATGTGCTCGAATGCAATAGCGAATTCGTGGACGGACGAATCAGCCTTTTCGACGAAGAGGGCAAGCCGTGCGTCCTGATTGACGGCTTCCGAGCAATTAGCGTTGCCGGCATCCGTCGCGACAGTCTCGGCGGAACTCGCGACGTCCTCTATCATATAGATTGGGAAAGAACGCCGATGGTTTCCCGGCCGGCGCCGTTGCAGCCAGTGCCGTTGTCTCGTCTGCGCGAAGTGGCGCAGGTTGCGCTCGCCGATGTGATCGCGACTCGCGGAGAGGATCGCCTCAAAGGGGCGATTGCAGCTCAAGATGATTTGGCCGCAGCACTGCTTTGCGCTGGTCTCCGCGAGATGGGCGCGGAAATCGGAGTAGATTTCACGGCCGAAACTCTCCGCGTCGCTGCGCAGATGCGCCCAGTGTTCGAACAACTGATGTTGAAGCTGCAAGGGCGCGGTCTTCTTGAAAAAGCCGACGGGGGTTATCGCCCGACCGGAGCGTTTGGAAAAGCGGCTGATTCGGCACCGGCCATGAAGCGGGAGTTCATCCAACAAAATCCCGGTCATCTGCCGGAAGCGCTCCTAGTCACCTCGACCTGCGCCGAGCTGGGTCTGATTTTTCGCGGCGAAAAGGACGCGATCCAGGTTCTCTTTGCCGGCGCCGGAGCAGAGCTCTTGGAACAGTTCTATGGAGACGGCCTGCTCACGAGTCACTGGCTCGCCGCCATCACCGCCGCGGTGCGGGAGGCCGCGCGCGTTCTGCCCGAAGGTCGCGGATTGCGCATCCTCGAAATCGGCGCGGGAACTGGAGGTCTCGCCTCCCAACTTCTGCCGACACTCGAACGCGGTCTGCATTCGTATGTTTTCACCGATGTCTCGGCCGCTTTCTTTTCCGGAGCGATGCAAAAGCTGGCGGCTTTCCCGGAAGTTGAGACAAAGATTTTCGATCTCGAAAGACCTTTTGCCGAACAGGACTTCGAGCCTGGATCGTTCGATCTCATCGTTGGAACCAACGTTCTCCATGCCGTGGCCGATGTCCGCGCGGCGCTGCGAAATCTCCATGAGCTTCTCGCCCCCGGCGGCTCACTCG
>JBHELY010000029.1:0-37455 GCA_046262815.1 Chthoniobacterales bacterium
TACCGCCACTGCTACCGCCACCGCCACACCAACAGCTACAGCTACCGCCACGCCTACAGCTACTCCCACTTCAACTCCGGCGGCTCAGGCATTGAACATTGCGACCCGGATGCAGGTTCAGGCCGGGAACAATGTGCTGATTGGCGGATTCATCATCACCGGAAATGCGCCCAAGAGCGTAGCTATGCGCGGCATAGGTCCATCGCTGGCTCAATTTGGCGTAACTGGTGTCCTCACTGATCCTACCCTTGAGCTTAGAGGAAGTAACGGCTCGTTGATCTTCGCCAGTGACGATTGGCAGGATAACTCTGCGCAGGCCGCGCAGCTCCGCGCACTTGGTTTGGCGCTTCGGGACCCGAAGGAGTCAGGCATTGTCGCCACCCTCCAGCCAGCGCCTTATACTGCGATCCTGGCCGGCAAAAATGGCGAAACCGGTGTAGGTCTGGTGGAAGTCTATGACACGGATCAGACCGCTGATTCGCAGCTAGCTAATATTAGCACGCGCGGTTTTGTTCTAACAGATAACAACGTCATGATCGGAGGGTTTATCCTTGGGAAGAACAGCGGTAACGCCCGCATAGCCGTGCGAGGGATAGGGCCCTCGCTGGCCCAGTTCGGCCTCAATCCTGTCCTGGCCGATCCGACACTTGAACTGCATGATGGCAACGGCGCGCTCCTAATCGCGAATGATAACTGGCAGGACGATTCTGCTTCGGCTGCGCAACTGAGCGCGAACGGACTCGCGCCCCAGAACCCGCTCGAGTCCGGAATCTTTACCAGCCTGCCGCCCGGAGCGTTCACTGCGATCCTGGCGGGGAAGAACGGCGGGACTGGAATCGCGGTAGTGGAGGTCTTCAATCTCCACTAACGGAGGTCCGAGATTCGAGCGGTTAGGTTAAGAGCGCGCGAACTTCGCTTCGACCAGGTCATGGACTAACGTAGTGATCGCCGGATGATCGAGGCGATCAATGACTTCGTTAAGAAAGCCGGAAACGAGAAGTTGTTTCGCGATCGGAGCGGGGATGCCGCGGGAGAGAAGATAGAACAATTCGTTTGCGCTGATCTGGCCGGAGGTGGCGCCGTGGCTGCATTTGACGTTGTCGGCCAGGATTTCGAGGCCGGGCATTGAGTTGGCTTCGGCATCGTCGCTGAGTAGGAGATTGCGGACCTTTTGGTAGGCGTCGGTAAAATGCGCGTGCGGCTCGACTCGAATGAGGCCGCCGAAAGTAGTGCGGGCGCGATCATTGAGCGCATTTTTGTAGAGCAGGTCGCTCGTTGTATGCGGACTCATATGGTCCTGCAACGTCCGGGCATCGAACTCCTGAGTATCGTTGGCCACGCACCCCGCGAGCATATCGCTGCGCGCGCCTTCGCCGGTCAATCGGCTCAAGCCTTCGAAACGAGTGTAAGCACCGCCGAGATGAACGTTCAGGCTGAGGGCAGAGGCATCGCGCTCGACCGACGTTGAGTTGATCTGAATAGCAAGGGCCTTTTCGTTCCAGTCCTGCGTGCAGACGTAATTGAGCTTCGCGCCGCGACCGACCACGAGATCGTTCACTCCGCAGGCGAATCCGTTTCTGTCAGGATGAGCGGAGCGGAAATGCTCGATTACGGTCACCTTCGCCAGCTCGTCGGCGACCAGGAGGGTGTGGGGAAAGACGGAAGCATTTTCGCCGTGCAGCCAATGGAAAATCTCGATCGGCAATTCGACTTCCACGCCGTTCGGGACGTAAACGAAAGTGCCCGACGTGACGAAAGCTTCATGCAGCGCGGCGAACTTGGCCGAGCCGAGCGTGGCCGGCTGCGTCATGAAATGTCGGCGAAACAAATCTTTGTGCTCGATGATCGCGCGCTCGAGCGGTTTCAAGATCACGCCGGCGGCGAGAAGTTTTTGCGGCAACGGATCGCGGCGGAGCAATTGGTCGTCCGCGAAGATCAGGCGGCCCGCGACTTCGTGGAGGCCTGACGAGCGCTCGAGAATTTCGTCGCGTTCGTTCTGGCTCAGCGCGGCGCCGAAGTTGAAACTCGAAAGATCGAGCGCATTGACATTCGAAAAACGCCAGGCCTGATCTTTCCGGTTCGGATACGGCAGCGCCTCAAATTTCGTCCAGGCCGCCTGCTGTTGCTCGCGAAACCACGCCGGCATTTCGCCCGAACGCGCCTCGAACGGCGACGACAGAATCGCGCGCGGAGATTGCGGCGATTCGATCATGGTTTCGTCGAGGACGGCTGTCTGGTTACTCATACCCTGAAAACGGAAACCGCGAGATCGCCGCCGTTCGCCCGTGTCTTGGGGGCGGAACCTTAGCCGACCGAGCCTTCCATCTCAAGCTCGATCAGGCGCTTCAATTCCACACTGTATTCCATCGGGAATTGCCGGACGAGATCGTTGACGAATCCATTTACGCTTAGGCTCATGGCCTGCGCTTTGGTCAGGCCGCGCTGTTGCATGTAAAAGATCTGCTCGGCGCTCACCTGGCTGACACTGGCTTCGTGCTGAACGGAATTGCCGGTGCCGCGAACGGTGATCGCCGGATAAGTGTCCGTGCGGCTGGTTGAGTTGATCAGGAGCGCGTCGCACTCGGTGTTGTTCTTGCAGTTCTTGAGATGTTTCGGGATTTGGACCAACCCGCGATAAGTCGCCCGTCCTTGGCCGATGCTGATGCTCTTGGAAATAATGTTGCTCGTCGTTTCATCGGCTGCGTGCACCATTTTGGCGCCAGTGTCCTGATGCTGCCCGTCACCCGCTAGGGCGATCGAAAGCACTTCCCCGCGGGCGCGCCGGCCCTTCATGATCACGCCGGGATACTTCATCGTCAGGCGCGAACCGATATTGCAATCAATCCACTTCACCTCGGCATCTTCGTGGGCGAGACCGCGTTTGGTGACGAGATTGAAAACGTTGGAGGACCAGTTCTGGACCGTGATGTACTGCAGCTTCGCGCCTTTCAACGCCACCAGCTCGACGACCGCGCTGTGCAGAGTCGCGGTGTTGAACTTCGGCGCGGTGCAGCCTTCCATGTAGGTCAACTCCGAGCCTTCGTCGCAAATGATCAGGGTCCGCTCGAACTGGCCGAAGTTTTCGGCGTTGATTCGAAAGTAAGCCTGGAGGGGATGCTTCACTTTTACACCCGGCGGGACGTAAATGAAGGAACCGCCGCTGAAGACCGCGGAATTCAGCGCGCTGAATTTGTTGTCACCGGTCGGGATCACTTTGCCGAACCATTTCCGGAAAATTTCCGGATGATCCTTCAGTCCTTCGCGGCTGCCGACAAAAATGACGCCCTGTTCGCCGACCGCTTTCTTGATGTTCGAGTAAACCGCTTCGCTATCGAACTGGGCTTCGACGCCTGCCAGGAATTTGCGTTCCTGTTCCGGAATTCCGAGCCGCTCGAAGGTCCGTTTCACATCGTCCGGGACGTCCTCCCAATTGCGTTTCGGCTGCGTTCCGCCGCTGAGGTAATAGCGAATGTTGTCGAAAACGATTGCCTCCAGATCCTTGCTCGCCCAATGCGTCGGCATCGGCTTGCTCATGAAAGTTTTGTAAGCGTTGAGGCGAAACTCGCGGACCCAATCGGGATCCTGCTTGATGTCCGAGATGTAGTGAATGGTCTTTTCCGTCAGGCCGACGCCGGCGTCGTGCGTGTGGGTTTCCGGATACGCGAAGTTCCCGACGTTCCGCTCGACCTCTAAAGCTGATGGTTCCTTGGCCATAATAATCTTCAGTTAAGCGACCGCCGGCTCACCCACTTCCGCCTCCACTTCGTAGCTTTCGTAACCTTTCTCTTCCAACTCGAGCGCGAGCTCCTTGCCGCCGCTCCGCACGATCCGGCCTTGAACCATGACGTGAACGTGATCGGGTACAATGTATTCGAGCAGCCGCTGGTAATGGGTGATGACCAGAATGCCAATGTCCGGCCCGCGCATCGAATTAACGCCGTGCGCCACCACCTTCAGCGCGTCGATGTCGAGCCCGCTGTCGGTTTCGTCGAGGACCGCGTACTTCGGCTGCAACATGGCCAGCTGCAAAATCTCGTTCCGCTTTTTTTCGCCGCCGGAAAATCCTTCGTTGACCGAGCGCGAGGTGAAGGAGCGGTCCATCTCCAGCAGGTCCATCTTTTCGTAAAGCTTGGCGTAATACTCCGTCGCCTCGAGTTCTTCGCCTTCCGGCAAACGCGCCTGGACAGCGGCGCGGAGAAAATTGGCGATGCTGACGCCGGGAATTTCGCTCGGATATTGAAAGGCGAGGAACAGTCCTTTGCGCGCCCGCTCATCGGGCTCCAGTTCCATAATGTTTTCGCCATCCATCTCGACCTTGCCGGCGGTGACGTTGTAATCGGGATGGCCGACCAGCATTTTCGCGAGCGTACTTTTCCCAGAGCCGTTCGGGCCCATAATCGCGTGGACCTCGCCTTTCGGAAGGGCAAGCGAGAGACCGCGGATGATTTCCTGCTCGGCGATCGAGACCCGCAGATTCTGGATAGACAATTGGCTCATTTGTGGGGCAGGAAACATAGCCCGTTTACCTGACTTTGCGAATCCGGAAACGGGAATAGTTGCTTCGCCCGGCTCCGGTAATTCGCGCTTTGAAGGCGGGTACGATCGGCACCTTTTCTGCTTTCTATGCCTCTGAAAGACGGACGCTTACGCGCCGCGCATTTTCAGCGATGAATGACGAGCAAAATTCTCAACCACCACTCGAAACCGAAAACTCGGAAGCCAACGGCCACGCGCTTTCGCCGCGGCCACGGCGCATCATGGTGGTCGATGATGAGCCCAACGCGCGGGTTCTGGCTTACCGCGTTTTTTCCGAGGCCGGGTTTGAGGTCGTGACGGTCCAATCCGGGTTCGAATGCCTGGAACAATTTCGGAAACGTCCGCGCTGGTTCGATCTGATCCTGCTCGACCTCTCGATGCCGTTCATGGACGGCGAAGAAACATTCAAGCGTCTTCGCGCCCTCAATCCGGCCGTCGTGGTTCTACTCAGCACTGGCTTTCTTTCCCAGGCGCAGGACCGGGTCGATCGCATGCAGGCCGCCGGCCTCGCCGGCTTCATTCGCAAACCGCATCGACCTGACGAACTTCTCGCGTGTGTCCAGATGATCCTGGATAAGGCGAAATTTTCCCGCGCGGGTTGCGCCGTCAGCGACGTTTCGTTTCTCTAGCTCAGTCGAATTGCGAATTGCGCAAGAGCGTTTGCGCCTTAAGAATAGCGGCGCGGGCCGAAATCGAGAATCGGCAATCGAAAATTCGATTACCCCGTGGTGTAACGGTAACACAGCGCCCTTTGGAGGCGTTATTCTTGGTTCAAATCCAAGCGGGGTAGTTACTTTTCGGCCAGTTGCTTGATGTGATTCATCACGCGGAGGTGCACCGCGCGGCTCATGTCGCGGGTCCAGAGATCGAAATACCAGCGGGGGCGGACATGAAGCGTGTACCAGCTGGAGCCGATCAAGGTCGTCGTCCCATCGTGATTGTCCTGCAAAACGAACTGACCGCGGTGAAGTGTGATGTGCCCGTAGGCTTCGGGATCGGTCGGCTGTTCGGCGACATCGAAGGCGAGCTTTTTGTTGGCGACGAACTCGGCCACCCGTTCCTTGATCACGACACCGTTGCTGAAAATGCATTGCCGATCCGCGCCGACGAAATTTCCGCCGTTCGTCGTTTTCGTTGGATACGGAAGACCAAGCCGGAAAATCCAGTAGCTCGGTGGATCGGGAATCTCCGGGAAGGCGAGAACCTGCGGCCAGACTTTTGCCGGCGGCGCGTGGATGAGGATTCGGTCGGTGACGACGGCTGGCTGCTCCGAGTGGTAAACCGATTCGCCGAGCGCGATCAACGCGAGGAGAGGAAAGATCGTGAGCTGGAGTTTCGAATAGTTCGGCCGGAACCAAATCCGTCCGAGCAACACTCCGCAAAGAATGAAGACGTAAAGGACGGGCGAAACAATCACGATACAAACAATGCCTTCGCGCAGAACGACGGCGGCGGCGGCCAGGCCGATTAGTGTAACCCAAAGCGCATCGAGAAAACTCCAGCCCAGGGTGCGGTTAAGCCGGCGCCAAAACCACGAGGCCAGGAGCCCGACAAAGAAGGGGAGAAAAAAGAAACTGGGCCAGACAACGAACGTACTGATGTCGTCCTGAATGTGAGCGCGGGCGAACCAATTAATGGCGGCAAGCAGAACTCCGCCAACGCCATTGGCGACAAGCGCTCCGAGGAAGACCTGCAAGGCGGCATTGCGCGGTGGCAGCGGAGGCGTCGCGTCCAACATCGAAGAGGAATCTAGCCGCCCGAAAGATCGCAGGCGATTCCTAATCCGATCGGTTGAATTCGAATATCGTCGCGCGTATCATCGGGCCGTGAGAGAAGCATTCCGGTTTCTCATCTGTCTCGCGCTCAGCGCGTCGATCGCGTTCGCCGCGCTTCCCCGTCAGCCACTGGTTCCGGAAATTGAGAAGACCGATTGTTGCGCGAAGATGAAAGCGGAATCCGCGAGTCACGATTGCGACCGCCACTCGCCGAAACCGGATCCGGACAAACAATGTTGCGCCGCCTGCGCCTTCGGGCTCGCGGGCATCGCTGCGGCGGCCACGCCGTTTGTTTATCCGCCCGTCGGCGACGAAAAATTTGCGGCTTACGTTTTGTCCGAGCACACTCGCTCGCAACGGCCTCCTGTTCCACCGCCGCGTGCCTGATTCGGTCGAATCGCGTCGGCTCGTCCCGCGACTGCGGGACGGGGTTGCAAGGAAACTCAACAGGAGGATTCCATGAAATATCTCTTAATGATCATAGCCGCGTTGGCGCTGGTCGGCACAGCGAGTGCGACTTCGAGCTCGGCTGATTGCTGCGGTGGCGGCTCCGGCTGCTGCCTAATTAAGATGCCCTGCTGCGCAAAGTAAGCCGGGCTGAGAGTTAAACGAGCCCCCGCTGGAGAAATCCGGCGGGGGTTTCGTTTTCAGAATGCGCTATCGTGCCGCGATGCGCGCGATGCGACTGCATGAAGTTGGCCAGCCTCTGGCAGCGGATGAGATTTCAATTCCGCAGACGGGTAATGGCGAGGTGCTCGTGAAAGTCAGCGCCTGCGCGGTCTGCCGCACCGATCTGCATGTCGTGGACGGTGAATTGCCGGAACCCAAATTGCCGCTCGTGACCGGCCACGAAATTGTCGGACGCGTCGAGGGAGTCGGAGCAGGCGTCGAGAATTTCCGGGTCGGCGACCGCGTTGGGATTCCCTGGCTCGGCTGGACTTGTGGCGAATGCGATTACTGCACTTCCGGCCGCGAGAATTTGTGCAGGCGCGCGCGGTTTACCGGCTACACAATCGATGGCGGTTACGCTGAGTTCACCGTCGCGGACGCGCGCTTCGTCTTTTCAATTCCAGATGCTTTCGATGACGTCGCGGCCGCGCCGTTGCTCTGCGCGGGATTGATCGGGTACCGCTCACTCCGAAAAACGGGGGACGCGCAGCGACTCGGTATTTACGGCTTCGGCGCCGCCGCGCACCTCGTCGCGCAGGCGGCTCGTTTCGAAGGTCGCGAAATTTTTGCCTTCACCCGCAAAGGCGATCGTGAAGCGCAGGAGTTTGCCCGCGGCCTCGGCGCCACCTGGGCCGGCGGGTCCGACGAAGCGCCGCCTGAAGAACTGGATGCCGCGATCATCTTCGCGCCCGTCGGGGCGCTGGTTCCAGCGGCGCTACGCGTCGTGAAGCGCGGCGGCACCGTCGTCTGTGGTGGAATTCACATGAGCGACATCCCGTCGTTTCCCTATCGCGATCTCTGGCAGGAGCGAACGGTCACCTCGGTCGCGAATCTCACCCGGCGTGACGGCGAAGAATTCCTGGAGCTCGCCGCGAAAATTCCAATTCGAACCGAAACGCAAACCTTCCCGCTCGCGAAGGCGAACGACGCGCTGGACGCATTACGCAATGGGAAATCGCGCGGCGCAGCGGTGCTCGTGCCGTGATTACTTCCGCGCTTCCGGCGTGACGGTCAGCGTCATCCGTTTCCCTTCGCGCTCGATCACCAACTTCACGGGCTGCCCGATCTTCACCGCGTCCAGCGCGTAAGTGTAATCGTAAATGTTGGCGATCTTTTGCCCGGCGAACTCGACGATCACATCGCCACCCTTTAATCCCGCTTTCTCCGCCGGGCTCGCGCCGCGGACGCCGCTCAGCTTCACGCCCTTCACATCGGTCGTGTAATCCGGGATCGTCCCGAGATAGGCGCGCAACGTTTCCCGACCGCCGGCCTCCAATGAAGTGCGCTCCACTTTCGCGAGGTCTGGGCGCTCGGTTGTTTGCGCGAGATCGAGCACGATCTGTTGCGAAAATTTCGCGATCCGCTCCAGGCCCTCGTAATTGATCTTCTCCGCCGTGTCGGTCGGCCGGTGATAATCTTCGTGCGCGCCGGTGAAGAAATTCAGGACCGGGACATTTTTCGTGTAGAAGCTCGTCACGTCCGTCGGTAAATACGGGTCGTCCTGCAAAGTCAGGTTGAATCCGGCGGCGACATTTCGTTTTTCGATCAGCTTCCGCCAGGCGTGCGATGAGCCCACGCCTTGGATCGTGAGCTTGTTATCGCGCAGCCGCCCGACCATGTCGGCGTTCACGTACGCGACAATCTTGTTCAACTGCACCGGCGGATGCTCGCAGAACGCCGCCGAACCAATGATCCCGATTTCTTCGCCCGACCACGCTGCGAAAATAATGCCGCGCCGGAATTTATCCGGATGCTCGCTGCGCTCTTTCGCGAGCGACGCCGCCAGTTCCGTCATCCACGCCGTGCCCGAAGCGTTGTCGTCCGCGCCGGGGTGAATTTTGTTTTCCTCGCCCGCGCGTTCGAGCGAGCTCGTGCCGCCGTGACCGAGATGATCGTAGTGCGCGCCAACGAGAACGTATTCGTCGCTCCCGTTCACCGGCGGCAGATACGCGACGACGTCCGAGTCGGTTTTCTTCAAATGCTCGACGCCGCACGCGAGTCTCACTTTCACGTTTGGCAAAACGAACCCGCCTTCCGCGTGCGGATTTTCGTGGTCGAGCGCCGTCTGGAGTTCTTTCAAATTCTTTCCGCCCGGCTTGAGCAGCGAATCAGCGATGCTGCCATTGATCGAAGCGGCGATGATCCCGCTGGTCGCAGTCGTGTTGTCGTTGTTCAACGCGAGCAGCTGCCCCGCGTTCGGCGAATTCGGCCCGGTCACGACGAGCACACCTTTCGCGCCACGCTCGCGCGCCAGCATCGTCTTGTAACGCAGCCCGGAATAGCGATTCAACTGCGCCCGCCGCGCCTGGTCCACGCCTTCCGGCACATAGCGAAAGATCAGGACGATCCTGTCCTTCACGTCGAGGCCCGCGTAGGAATCGTAGCCCGCCGCGCCTTCCCCTGGAACGACGAGGCCGTAACCGGCGAAAACGACTTCACCGCGCGACTCGCCGCTCTCGCTGAAACCGAGCGGGCGAAAATCGCTGTCGAGCTTCGCGACCGTCGGCGATTTCGCGTCGCCCGCGGAAATCTCGAGCGCCGTCTTGTCAGCAATCACTTTTTCGCCGGCGTTGAACTGAAAGGGCAGCGCGTAGTTCTCCGCAAACGATTTCAGCCCGGCTTCGCGAAAATAATTCGCCAACCATTTCGCCGTTTCCTGCGCGCCTAAACTTCCCGTCATGCGTCCATCGCGTTTCGTGTCCGCCAGCCACTCGACTTCCTTTCGCAGATCGCTGGCTGTGATTTCGGCGTTGTAGCCGGGATCGGTGATCCCGGTGGCCGGCGACTTTGAGAGCGCTTCGCTTTCTTTCGTTGAGACACCGAGCGCCGCTCGCGCCGCGGCATCATTCCAATCCGCGATGAACAATTGCGATTTCCCATCGCCCGTCCGCCCGCTCGTCCAACACAGCTTTTTCCCATCCGGCGAAAAGACCGGCAGGCCGTCGAACCCCGGCGTGAACGTCACCCGCACCGGCTCGTGTTCGCCCTTCGCGTCCACGATGAACAACTCGAAGTTCTCGAACCCGAGCTTGTTCGAAGTGAAAATGAAATAGTCGCCGCTCGGATGATAAAACGGCGCCCACGACATCGACTTGAAGTCGGTGATTCGTTTCTTGTCCGAACCGTCGAGCTTCATCGTCCAGACATCGGCGATCATTCCGTTCTCTTCGAAATGCCGCCAGACGATGCGCTGTCCGTCGGGTGAAAAGAACGGGCCGCCGTCGTAGCCTGGTTCGTTTGTCAGGCGGCGAACATTCGAGCCGTCCGCATTCATGATGTAGATGTCGCCGAACCACGACGGGTCTTTGTCGTAACGAGCGCGCTGCTCGGCCGGAAGTTTTTCGAGCGGAAAAGCCGAACGCAGCGAACAAAACACGATTTGTTTTCCGTCCGGCGAATACGATCCCTCCGCATCGTACCCGGGCGAATGCGTCAGGTTAACCGGATCGCTGCCGTCCTGTTTCGCCGAGAAAATGTCGAAGGTCGCGTCGTAATCCCACGAGTAGCGCCGCTGTTTTCCGCTCGCGCGAAATTCCAGCTCCGTTTTCTGTTTCGCTACCGCTTCGGGGTCAGCGTGCGTCGAAGCGAACAGGACGCGGTCGGTTCCCGACTGGAAAAATCCGCAGGTCGTTTTTCCCTGGCCCGGCGACACGCGCGTCGTTTCGCCCGATTCCAAATCAAGAATGTATTGCTGATAAAATGGGTTCTCCGCCTCGCGCTCGCTTTGGAAGATGAGCTTCTTTCCGTCCGGCGAAAAATAGCCTTCACCGCTCCGTTTCCCTTCGAACACGAGCTGTCGCGGGTTGGAAATGAATCGGTTTTCCTGCGCGGCATCGTCCGCCGCGAACGCGCGCGCGCACAAGATCAGCAACAGGATCGATAATCGAAAGAACGGCCGCATCGGGAACGTTCGCCTATCGTCCTTCCGCCGCGCTCGCGAGCAAATCGCGCACGGTCTCGTCGCTGAGCTGGGCGAAATCTTCGTAGAATTGGCCGACGCCGCGAAACCAATCCGGGGCAAAGAGCGCGACCGTCTCATCCGCGGTCCGCTTGATTTCATCAAGCGTCTCCGGCGGACAAACCGGGACCGCGACGACGATCTTCTCCGGATCTTTTTGCCGCAACGCCGCGATTGCGGCCAGCATCGTCGCGCCCGTAGCCAAACCGTCATCGACGAGAATGACGACGCGCCCTTCGAGTTCCGGCGCCGGCCGTCCGTCGCGGTAATCGCGTTCGCGCCGCTCGACTTCGCGCGTTTCCTGCGCCGTCACTTCGGCGATCGCCGTGGCGGCAAACGGCATCGCGCGCAGCACCTCCTCATTTAGAACGCGCACTCCGCCCGACGCGATCGCGCCCATCGCCAATTCGCGTTGGCCCGGCACGCCGAGTTTCCGGACCACAAAAACATCGAGCGGCAGATGGAGCCTGATTGCGATCTCGTAGCCGACCGGCACGCCGCCGCGCGGAAGTGCAAGCACGATTGCATTCGGCTGCGTCTCGTATTCGAGTAGTCGCTCGGCGAGTAATTGTCCCGCTTCCGCTCGATCACGAAATGTCGTCCGCATCTTCGTGAACGTTCGGACGACTTTCGCGCGATGTCATGTTTGGACGCGTGTTACGGCGACAGAGCGCCGTCGCTACAATATAGTGGCTCGACGTGAAAGAAGACGCAGTCGCCTCTGATCAACACGAACACACGTGTTGTCATCACGCGTCTTCCACAACGGCGCCCATCCCCGCTGTTCCCGGCACCACCTACACCTGCCCGATGCATCCACAGATCGAGCGCGATGCGCCGGGCGCCTGCCCCATCTGCGGAATGGCGCTGGAACCGAAGACGATTTCGCGGGCGACTGTCGAAGATAATTCCGAATTAACCGACATGGCGCGCCGCCTCTGGATCGGCGCCGCACTGACGGCGCCGGTCTTCGTCCTCGCGATGTCGCATCTGTTTCCGACCGCGCCGGAATGGATGTCCGGCGACATATCGCGCTGGCTCCAGTTTGTTCTGACGACGCCGGTGGTTCTGTGGGCCGGCTGGCCGTTCTTTGTTCGTGGCTGGCAATCATTGCTCAGCCGCCATCTGAACATGTTTACGCTCATCGCCATCGGTGTGGGCGTCGCGTGGCTCTACAGTTGCGTCGCGCTTTTGTTCCCCGGCTTGTTTCCGCGCACCCATCACCAAAAGCCTGGCCTCTATTTCGAGGCGGCGGCAATGATCACCGTGCTGGTCTTGATCGGCCAGGTGTTGGAACTGCGCGCGCGTCGCCGCACCAGCCATGCGATCCGCAGTCTTCTCGATCTTAGTCCGCCGACTGCGCGCTTGATCGACGATGGAGCGGAGCGCGAAGTGCCGCTCGCCGAGGTGAAATCCGGCGATGAACTGCGGGTTCGTCCCGGTGAAAAAATTCCGGTCGACGGCATTGTCGTCGAAGGACGCAGCTCGGTGAACGAATCGATGATCACCGGCGAAGCGCTCCCAATGGAAAAAGCGGCCGGCGACAAAGTGATCGGCGGTACGCTCAATAACACCGGCAGCTTCGTGATGAAAGCCGAACACGTCGGCGACGAAACCGTCCTCGCCCAAATCGTGCGGATGGTTTCCGAAGCGCAACGCAGCCGCGCGCCAATCCAGCGATTGGCCGACAAAGTGTCGGGTTACTTCGTGCCGGCGGTCTTGCTCGCCGCGCTCATCACCTTCATCGCCTGGATTTGGATCGGTCCCGAACCGCGTCTCGCCCACGCGATCGTCAATGCTGTCGCTGTCCTGATCATTGCGTGCCCGTGCGCGCTCGGCCTCGCCACGCCGATGTCGATCATGGTCGGCGTTGGTCGCGGCGCCCACGCCGGTGTCCTCGTGAAAAATGCGAGCGCGATCGAAGTGATGGAAAAAGTCACCACCCTTGTCGTGGATAAAACCGGGACGCTGACCGAAGGCAAACCGCGCGTGACGAAGATCATCGCGACTGAAACAATGGAAGAAGAACTGCTCGCCGCGGCCGCCTCGGCCGAGAGCCGGAGCGAGCATCCGCTGGCTTCGGCGATTATCGCGGCGGCGCGGGAAAGAAGAGTCCCGATCGAGAATCTCAACGACTTCTCCTCCTCGACCGGCGGCGGAGTGACCGCGCAGACCGATCGCGATTCGATCGTCATCGGCCAGCTCGATTTTGTTCGTAATCACGCTGGAGGGACGGCCGCCGTGCCGTCCACCTTGGGAGAACACGCGACCGCACTCCAGAAAGAAGGGCAGACTGTTGTTTTCGTTGCGATAAACAACCGCGTTGCCGGAATCATCGCGATCGCAGATCCAATCAAACCGTCGACCGCGGACGCGATCCGCGAACTGCGCCAGCTCGGTTTGAACATCATCATGCTGACCGGTGACAACGAACGCACCGCGCGCGCCGTCGCGGAAAACTTAGGCATTCGTGAAGTCGAAGCGGGCGTGGCGCCGAAAGACAAACACGAGCGGGTCGAAACGTTGCGCCGCCGTGGCGCCGTCGTCGCGATGGCTGGCGACGGAATCAACGACGCGCCGGCGCTGGCTGCGGCCGACGTCGGGATCGCGATGGGAACCGGCACCGACGTCGCGATGGAAAGCGCCGGCATCACACTTGTGAAGGGCGATCTCAACGGAATCGCCCACGCCTTCCAGCTCAGCCGCGCTGTGATGCGCAATATCCGGCAGAATCTTTTCTTCGCGTTCATTTACAACGCGCTCGGCATTCCCATCGCCGCCGGCGTTTTTTATCCGTGGTTCGGCTGGCTGCTCAGTCCCATTCTGGCCGGGGCCGCGATGAGTCTTAGCTCCGTCTCGGTGATCGGAAACGCTTTGCGGTTACAACGAGTGAAGCTGTAAGATTCGTCTGTGATCGGATACGTTTGTGTTCTGCTCGTTTTAGCGACGGCGTTTTCAACTCAGGCCGGCCAAGTAGTTTTCGAAAGCAAACCGTCGCGCACGCATTTGATCGAGCTTTACACCTCGGAAGGCTGCAGCAGTTGTCTGCCGGCAGAGGAGTGGATGAGCGGCCTGAAGAACCAGCCGCGCCTCTGGCAGGACATCGTCCCGGTCGCATTCCACGTCGATTACTGGGACCACCTCGGCTGGCGCGATCCGTTTGGCTCGAAGACGTGGACTGAGCGGCAGGCGGATTATTCGGTGCACTGGAAAAAAGAAAGCGTCTACACGCCTGCCTTCGCGCTCGACGGAAAGGAATGGCAGTACGGCAAACTCCCGGACGCCTCGACCGACACGCCGGGCCTTTTGAAGATCACGATTGACGGCGAGCGCGTCACCGCCGCCTTCAAAGCTTCTTCAGGTTCATCCGGCCGCTACGACATCCATGTTGCCCGGCTCGGTTTTTCCTTAACCGCGGACGTGACCGCCGGAGAAAATACCGGAAAAAAATTGAGTCACGATTTCGTTGTTCTTGGCCTAACGAATGAAACGCTGAAGGCCGGCGCGAAAGAATTGCGTCTGCCCGCGTCGTCCACAAAATCAAGCGTCGATCCGCGGACTGCGATTGCGGCGTGGATTACGCAAGCCGGACAACTCGAACCGATCCAGGCCGTCGGCGGCTGGCTGCCGTAAAGCGAAGCAGCCCGCTATTTCATCGGCTCTGGTCGCGCGTGCCGTGGCTGGTAAACGCCGAGCCTGCCGCCGCCGGGAAGAGTAAGCTGGGTGAGCACGCCCCAACCCATGTCCCGCACTTCGCCACACGAAATGTTCTTCGCTGTCATCTCCTTCGGCGCCTATGACATCCGCGCAACGAATCGGCCTTCGAACTCCGCCGCAATTTCGCCGGCTTCGGTCACATCGACGCGAAGACTGATTCGCGCTTTTCGTTTTTCGGCAAACTGATCACGAAACGTCGCCAGGCTGTTCGCCTCAGGTCGGAGACACGTCGCCCGAATAGTTTTGCGGACCGGCCGGAGAAAGCGGATCGAGCTTTCCGCGACGACCACGTGCGCCGCCGCGTCCTTGAGTTCCATCCAGAGGAATCCGTAAGCGGCTAATGTCGCCACCGCGTTGATGCTGCCGCCGAATGCAGTCCGGAGGTGATTCGAATTCAGCGCGACCGGCGCTTCGACGGTGAAGCCGCTCTCGTCGTTCGCAACGACCCGCAATCCCATCGCGCGCGTGATCGGAATTTGTTCGTGGAGAAATTTCTCGGCAGCGCGGAGCATGGCGCTACTTCGCGGATTCCTTCAGCAACCGCTCCAGTTCGTTCCTCCACAGGGCAGCCATCGTATGGCTGCCGTGTCCGCGCGTCTTGTCGCTGAGTGGAATGACAACGGCGCGTCCTTTCGCGACTCGCTTGATCTCGCGCTCAAGAATTCCCAGCTCAGGCGGGTTGATCAGGTCGTCAGCGGAATTGATCGCGAGGAGTGGCGCCCGGATTTTCTCGAGGCCCGGGCCGGGATCGTAATCGCGCGAGGCTTCCAACGCGTAGAGGACATTGTTGGCGTCGTCGGTCTTGAAATGGTCCGCGACAAATTTGTCGAGAACTTCATCGGTTTTTTTGAGATCGGGCACTTCCTTCTGCCGCAAAATCGGATTGCTGCTCATGAGCCAGAGCATTTCGGCCGCGGTGTGCAGACTCGGCGGCTGCGCGGAATAATCACCGCCCTTCCAATCCGGATCGTTCCGGATTGCGTCGATGAGAACGCGGCGCCAGGCGCGATTCCGTCCCGAGATTTGCGTCGGCAAACTCGCCAGCGGCATGAGCGCGTCCATGAAATCGGGATGCGTTTCGCCCCAAAGCCAGGTGTGCATTCCACCCATCGACGTTCCCATGATGAGCCGCGCGTGGTTCACGCCGAGGCCGTCCGTCAGCAGCCGATATTGCGCCTCGACCATGTCGACGTAGCCGTAGCGCGGAAATTTTGCGTGCATCCCGTCGCTCGGCTTGCTCGATTTGCCGTGGCCGATTCCGTCCGGCAAGACGATGAAAAACTTCGTCGCGTCGAGCGGCTGGCCCGGGCCGAAAAGTTCGCCCGCGAATTCCGGCCGGATGAATTGCCCGCCGCTGCCGGTCGTGCCGTGGGTGATCAGAACGGCATTGCGGACAAAGCCTTTGTCGTCTTTCGCCGGTTTGCCGATGGTCCGGTAATGGATCTTCAGTTCCGGTAGCGTTTCGCCCGAGGTGAATTTGAAATCACGAATGACGTAATCGCCTTCCGTCGGCGGCGGGTAATCAGCGGCACGAAGAACTAACGGCGCAAAAAATGAAATCAGGACGAAAGATCGAATGAGCGCGTTCATGGTCTTGAGCGTATCGGCAAACTCATTTGATCGCGAACAGTCCTGCGACGCCGATCACATAAAGAACCAACACGACAAATGAATCGATCCCCATGCGTGCGATTTGCCGGCGCGGCCGAAAAATCAGGCCGTAAATGTAAATGGCCGTGAGCAACATCCCGAGCGCGGTCAGATACATGTCGGCTTTGGTCGCGTGCGGCAATAGAGCTTTGCCGGAGACAAGCGTCGCCACGAGAAAGATCACCGGCAGAAATGCGTTTCCGCCAAAGATGTCGCTTATGGCCAGTTTGTAATCGCCAAGCTTCACCGCCGCGAAACCGGTCGAGATTTCCGGCAGCGCCGTGACCGCGGCGAGAATCGTTGCGCCAAACACGACGCCGCTCAGGCCCATCTGTTTCGCCATCGTTTCGCTCGTTTGTTGCAAAACGACACCGGCAAGCAATGTCGCGGTGGCTGCGATTAAGAAAATTATCGTCGCCCAAGCCGTGCTGGCCTTCTGGCCTTTCGCCTTTTCTTCTTTCTGCCGCTCCGTCCGGCGGGGTTGCCCGCCGGGCGCGTCGCCGCTGCTTTGCCATGGCAGGTTGCCGCGCGCTTTGCCGATCAGATAAAGCCCGACAATCCACGTCCCGCAGATGACGAGCCCGTCGGGCGTGAATCCGTGCCAGACGAGCGCGTCCGGCAATTGATGTCCCATGACGACAAGCGTCAGCATCACGATCACGAAAACCGCTTCGAGAACCAGATCGAGCCCGGCGGCGTGGCCGATGAGCGGCGCGCGTTTTTTTATGGCAAAGGCATCGAGAACCACGAGCACGACTGTCTGGATCGCGATGCCGCCGAGAATGTTTCCGGTTGCAATGCCGAGCTGGTTCCGCATCGCGCCGCTCGCGGTGATCGCGATCTCCGGCAGATTCGTGACGATCGCAAGCAGGATCGCGCCGCCGAGCGCTTCGCCCAGTTTGAAGCGCGACGAGAGGACATCAGTCGTTTTCGAAACGTAAACGCCCGCGATCCAAACGACGATCCCGGCCGCGGCGAAGATCGCGGACAAGATCGGCAACGATATTTGCTCGAACATTGAGTTGAACGTCGCCGCAGCGACTGATTACCAATCGATTGTGGCGTTGCCGGCTGAGTCGAGCACGACCTTGCGTCCCAGCAGGCGCACCTGGACGAAATTGTTGTCGACATCTTTTTCGACATGGCCGTAGACCGTGACGTTGGTGGTGGAATTAGAATCGGCGGTGATCGTTTCGAATGTCGGCATGTCCTTCTTCGCGACGATTACTCGCACGGCCGAAAAGCCTTTCTTCGCGTTGGGATCGTGCTGCCAGAGGGATGCTTCATACCAGCTCGGCGCGAAATGGCGCAGCTTTCCGCTCCGATAATGGAAGCGGACCGCAACGACACGTCCGAGCAAAGACGTTTCCTGTTTCAGCAACGTCGGGACATCGTAGGTCTGGACATTCTCCCAGGCCGCCTCATCAAAACGCTGGCCGGCAAATGCACTCGTTAGGCTGAAGAGACCTAGGCTCGCAATCAGGATTGTTTTCATATTGTCAGTCGGGATTTGAATTGGTCGGTTCGGCGGAGATCTCCTTCTGCGCCTGGGTCGCGGCGATTACTTTGTTGGCCAGGATTTGAATCTTGTCGAGCCGGTCACTGAGCAGTGATCGTAACTCATCGGCGTTGAGGGAAGAACCATTGGCCGGAGGCGTGGACAACAGCCGAATGGCTTCATAGGCCTTGTCGTTCAGCTCGGCGATCGCACGGTCGACGTGGGCCTGGCCCGTCATCGCGCTCGAAATTACACCCGTGATTTGATCGAGACTCACCGTGCAGCCCGCGAGATCATCGCCGTAAATTATTCGGAGGATTTCTTCCGCCGCGGCGCGCGCCCCCTTTTGTGTTGGATGATCTGATTCCATTTCACTCGTAGCGCAACGCCGTCATCGGATTGACTCGAATCGCCCGCAACGCCGGGAGGAGACACGCGATCAGCGCGATCCCAATCATGAGCAGCGCCACTTCCAGATACGTCGCCGGACTCGCGGGACTGACGCCGAAGAAAAGGCTCGCGAGATAACGGCTGAGCGCGATCCCCGCACCGACGCCGATCACCACGCCGAGCAAGACCAGCCGAACACCTTCGCCGACCACCATCCGCAAAACATCCTTGCTCTGCGCGCCGAGCGCCATCCGGATTCCGATCTCCTGCGCGCGTTGCCCGACAAGCGACGTGAGGACACCGAACAATCCAATGGACGCCAACACGAGCGCGAGTCCCGCAAAGATGCTCATGACGAACGATTGGAATTTTCGCTGGCTCGTATCTTCGTCGAGAATCTGTTCCATCGTCCGCACTTCATAGACCGGCAGGTTTTTGTCGACCGACCAAACCTGGCTTTTCACCGCCGTGATGAGCGATTCCGGCTCGCCCTCTGCGCGCACCGCGAAAGTGAGCTGGGTGAAATCGACCATTGGCTTGGTGATCTCCGGCCGCGTCTTGCTCTCGAGTCCTTCCTGGTGCGTATCCGCGACGACTCCAATTACCGTCGAAACGATCACTGGTGCATCGGGTTTTGCCGGAACATTGCGAAGGTGCTGACCGACCGCCGATTCGTTAGGCCAAAGCCGTTTTGCCAATGTCTGGTTCATCACCAGGACAGGCGCCTTCGTCTGGAGCTCATCCGCGGTGAAGTTGCGGCCGGCGATCAACCGGATGCCGATCGTGTCGAAATAACCGGGCGAAAAAATTCCGCGCATGTCGGCGGTCGGTTCGCTTCCACGCGCCGGCGGCGGCTGACCTGCGAGGACGAAACGAGTGAGCCGAATTCGCGTCATCGGGAGTCCGTCGGAAAAGCTGACGCTCTTCACCCCGCTCATCGCGGCGACTTTGTCTTCGACCTGGCGGCAGAAACCCGCAATCTGCACGTCGCTCGCGTAACGCGACGGCGGCATGCTGAACTTCATCGTCAAAAGATGGTCGGCGCGAAACCCGGGATCGACGCTCAGGACCGCGAGCATGCTCTTCATCATGAAGCCGGCGCCGACCAGCAGCACGCAGGCAAGCGCGACTTCCGCCACCACGAGTGCGCGGCGCATCCGGCTCGAAGACGGGCCGCTGTTCGCGCCGCGCGTTTGGTTCAGGAAAACGTTCACGTCCGTGCGCGCGGCCTGGAGCGCCGGGATGATTCCGAAGAAAACGCCGGCGACGATCGAGATGCCGATCGTGAACAAGAGCACCGAGAGATTCATTTGAATGTCGTCGGGCCGGGTGATGCCCGCCGGTTGGAGCGCGACCAGCGCCTTGATTCCATAATGCGCGAGCCCGAGTCCGAGCGCGGCGCCAATGCCGCTGAGGAGCAAACTTTCGGAGAGCAATTGCGAGATCAATCGGCCGCCGCCGGCCCCGAGGGCTTTACGGATCGCCATTTCTTTCTGGCGCGCCGCGGCGCGGGTCAGCATCAGATTAGCAATGTTGGCGCATGCGATCAGCAAAACGAAACCAACCGCGCCGAGCATGACAAGAAGATTGCGCCGCAAATCCTGACCGAGATTTTCCACGGCAACAGGAAAGACATTCACGCCGAAGCCGGCGTTCTGAGTCGGATCCTGTTCCGCGAGACGTTTCGCGACGCCATCCAGCTCGGCGCGCGCTTGAGCGAGCGAAACGCCATCGGGGAGCCGGCCGTAGACCTGCATTTTGCGGCGCCTCGCTTCGATCTGGTTTTGCGTCGCGGTTTCATCGTATGGCACCCAGAGTTTCGGCGAATGCTGGTCCTGTCCTTCGCGTGCCGCCGGGAGATGGAATTCAGGCGGAAGCACGCCGACGATTGTGTAAGCCACGTCATTCAGCGTGAGCGTCTGGCTGAGCACGTTTCCCTGCCCGCCAAAATGGCTGCGATAAAAGGCGTCCGTGATGACTGCGACGTGGGTCTTCGACGGATCGGTCGCCGCCGAATCGAAGCTCGTTCCGACTGCTGGCTTCACGCCAAAAAGGGTGAAGATGTTCGGCGAAGCGCGCGCGCCTTCGATCCGTTCCGGTTCCGGACCACTCGTTAGGTTGAAATTCGCGTCCTCGAATCCGGCGATCCCTTCGAACTGTGTCGCCTGCCGCTGCCACTCCAGAAAATTCACGTAGGCCGACGGCACCCGCTCGCCAATCGAACCGCCCAGCGCCGGATTTTTTTCCCAGATCATTACGACGCGTTCCGGATCGCGCAGAGGCAGCGAGCGCAGGAGGACCGCGTCGACCACGCTGAAGACCGCCGCGTTTGCGCCGATGCCGAGCGCAAGGACAGCGATCGTCGTCAACGCAAATCCGGGCGACTTGCGCAGCATGCGAAGACCGAACCGGAGATCGGAGAGGAAATTTTTCATTGCGTCTAATATTTCAATCGCGTCTCAACGGAAGCGAGAACGTTCTTTAATGCTGGTGTCGTGCAGCTGCCCATTGCGTTTGTTCTCCGCGGTCATCTTCAGGAAATAACGGAGCCGTGCCTGGAAAACTTCCCGGTTCCCTCGCGACATATCGAGCCAGCCGACGCGGACGCGCTGATACCATTTCGGAAAACGCTGGAAGTTTTTCCAGGTCTGCGGGTCGCGCTTCAAGACCGCGACGATGTCCGGCGGGAGAACGAACTCCTCGCTCATTCGGCCACGGATCTTCTCCATTCCGGCCGGCGTCATCAATCCGGCGCGGATCAGTCGCCGGACGCGCTCCTTGTTTGTTTCCGACAGCTGGCTCTTCGCGCTGCGACGCGGACTGAACCGTTGTGCGAAATAATTTTCGTCGATCGATTTCATGGTTCCGTCGATCCAGCCGAAACAGAGCGCTTCTTCGACCGCGTCGCTGTACGGAACGCGTCCCTTCCGGCTTTTCTTCGTCGCGTAAACCAGCCAGATTTCTTTTTTCCGCGCGTGATTTTTCTCGAGCCACGCGCGCCAGGCTTTTCGCGTTGTCACGCGCAGCGTTTTGCCGATGTTCATCATTGTTATCTCGCCGCATCCAATGATTGGAGCGCAAGCGAATTTAAGACGGTGAACGACGACGATCTGGAACCGATCGATCCCGCTGAGCTGGCGGCGATCGATCCCACCGGCGGGTTGGATGACCTGCTCATCTTCGGTAGTCCGGCCACGCGCCGCCATTTTCTAAAACAAGTAGCCGGAACGAGCGCGGCCATCAGTCTCGGACCATCTCTCATGGGATTCGGATCGGCCGAAGCAGCGGAGAACGCGCCCGGGACCGCGATTACTCCGGCGAAAGTCACGCTCAAGATTAATGGGCAGGAGCACGCGCTCGAAATCGATCCGCGGACCACGTTGCTCGACGCGCTCCGCGAGCATTTGCAGCTGACTGGATCAAAGAAAGGCTGCGATCACGGCCAGTGCGGCGCGTGCACCGTTCTCGTGAACGGCCGCCGGATTAATTCCTGTCTCAGCCTCGCGATTGTCCACGAAGGCGACGAGATCACAACCATCGAGGGCCTCGCGAACGGCGATCAATTGCATCCCGTCCAGGCCGCATTTCTTGAGCACGATGGATTTCAATGCGGCTATTGCACGCCGGGGCAAATCTGTTCGGCGGTGGCGTGCATCGCGGAAGGGCACGCGAAATCGGATGCGGATATTCGCGAATGGATGAGCGGCAATCTTTGCCGTTGCGGCGCGTATCCGAACATCGTGGCCGCGGTGAAGGAGGCGCAAACGAAGTCATGAACCCATTTGCCTACTCGCGTGCGAACGATGCAGCTGGCGCAGTGAATGCCATCGCCGCCAAGCCGCGGACGAAATTTCTCGGTGGCGGGACGAATCTGATCGACCTGATGAAGATGGGCGTCGAAACGCCGGCGCAGCTGGTCGATATCAACCGGCTCCCGATGGCGCAGATCGAGGAATTGCCGGACGGCAAGGGCGTCCGGATCGGCGCGCTCGCCCGCAATTCCGACTTGGCGGAGCATGATTTGATCAAGCGGCGCTATCCGGTTTTGAGCCAGGCGCTGCTTGCCGGAGCCAGCCCGCAGTTGCGCAACATGGCGACGGTCGGCGGGAATCTGATGCAGCGGACGCGCTGCTATTATTTCTACGACCCGGCCTTTCCGCAGTGCAACAAGCGCAGTCCCGGCAGCGGTTGCGGCGCCCTTCACGGATACAATCGCATCCACGCCATCCTCGGGCAGAGCGAGCAATGCATCGCGACCAACCCGAGCGACATGAACGTCGCGCTGGCCGCG
The DNA here is from genome assembly GCA_046262815.1 of Chthoniobacterales bacterium. Taxonomy (GTDB): domain Bacteria; phylum Verrucomicrobiota; class Verrucomicrobiia; order Chthoniobacterales; family UBA10450; genus AV80. The sequence goes on from JBHELY010000029.1 coordinate 22,485, forward strand.
CTCGAGGCGGTTGTGCATGTCCAGGGACCGACGGGTGAACGTGAAATTCCGTTCGCCGATTTTCATCGGCTGCCCGGCAGCACACCAAACGTGGATACAAATTTGAAGGATGACGAGTTGATCACTGCGGTCGATCTGCCGGCGATACCATTCGCGGCCCGCTCGCATTATTTAAAGATCCGCGATCGCGCGAGCTACGCGTTCGCGATTGTCAGCGTGGCGGCGGTACTCGAAATCGATGCCGGCAAAACAATCACGGCGGCGCGGATCGCGCTCGGCGGTGTCGCGCACAAACCGTGGCGCGCGCAGAAAGCGGAACAGCAGCTCGTCGGGAAAGTCGCCGATGAAAAGACTTTTCGTGCTGCTGCCGACGAGGAGTTGGCGGCGGCGAAAGGCTACGAGCACAATTCATTTAAGATCGAGCTCGCGAAGCGCAGCATCGTGCGAGCGTTGAGCACGGTTGCGGGGATGACGTCATGAGTGCCGCCACCATGGGACCAGCGCGGAGTCGCGTGGACGGCCGGTTGAAGGTGACCGGCGCCGCGAAGTACTCAGTCGAATTCGATGCGCCGAAATGCGCCTACGGCTGGACAGTCGAGAGCAACATCGCGAAAGGGAAAATCACCGCGATCGATACAAAGGCGGCGCAAGCAGTGCCGGGCGTGCTGGCGGTGTTGACCCATCTCAACATGCCGAAATTTCAAAGCGCGCCGAAGAAAGAAGATCGTGGCGGCGGAAGCGGCATCCGGAATGAAGAGCGTTTTCCGTTGAGCGACGATGGCGTGCATTACGCCGGCCAGTACGTCGCCTTGGTGGTCGCGGAGACGATCGAGCAGGCGCGGTACGCGGCGTCGCTGGTCAAAGTGAGCTACGCGCCGGAAGAACCGCTCCTGACGATGGAAGCGGCGGTGAAGAAGGCGGACAAGCCAAGCAAGAATCTGGACGAGAAAGTTCAGATCAAGAAAGGCGACGCCGAGGCGGCGCTGAAGGACGCGAACCTGGTCAAGATCGAGCAGACTTACATCACGCCGACCGAAACGCACAACCCAATCGAGATGTCGGGCACGATCGCGCATTGGGAAGGCGACAAGAAATTGACGCTCTATGATGCGACGCAATTTCTGAAGGGTGTGCAGAATATTCTGGCGCGCTCGTTCGGGCTCGAGCGGGAACAGGTCCGGATCATTTGTCCGTTTGTGGGCGGCGCGTTCGGATGCAAGGGCGCGGTCTGGATGCATGTCCTGCTCGCGGCGATGGGCGCAAAGGTCGCGGGCGTGCCTGTGAAATTGCACGTCACCCGGCGGAATATGTTTGTCGGCGCCGGCCATCGAACGCCGACCCGGCAGACGCTTTCTTTGGCCGCGACTCGCGACGGAAAACTGCAGGCGATCAAGCACGTCAGCGAAACTCTCACGTCGCCGGTCGGGCAGTTCACGGAATCGTGCGGCTCGCGCTCGACCGGCGTCATGTACGAGAGCCCGTCGATCCGGGTCGAGGAAACGGTTTATCCCGTCAACGTTTCCACGCCGACGTTCATGCGCGCGCCGGGCGAATGTCCGGGCACTTACGCGCTCGAATGCGCGATGGATGAGCTGGCCATCGCGTTGAAGATGGACCCGGTGGCGTTGCGGCTCGCGAACCACGCGGACAATCATCCGACAAAAAATATTCCGTTTAGCGCGAAGCACCTGAAGGAGGCGTATCAACTCGGCGCCGAGAAGTTCGGCTGGTCGAAGCGAAATCCGGAGCCGCGCTCGATGCGAGATGGCGACCTTCTCGTGGGCTGGGGAATGGCGACCGCGACATATCCCGCGCACAAGATGAGCGCGGCGGCCAAAGTGATTTTGCGCGCGGACAACTCGGCGACAGTGCAATGCGCCACGCACGATCTCGGGACCGGCGCTTACACCGCGCTCACCCAGATTTCTTCGGAGCAACTCGGGATTCCATTTGAGAAGGTTACTTTCGAGCTCGGCAAATCGGACTTTCCGTTTGGGCCCGTGGCAGGCGGATCGAACACGACCGGCACAGTCGGCACTGCGATTCACGAAGCGGCGGTTCTTTTGCACAAGGCACTCGCGGAACTGGCGGTGAAAGATTCCAAGTCGCCGCTCTACAACGCGAAACCGGATGACATCGCGCTAGTGAGTGAAGGCCGGATCGGCATCGTCACCGACCAGAACAAATCCGATAGCTTCACGGACATTCTCAAGCGGGCCGGGAAAGATTCGATCGAGGTGCAAAGCAAGGAGACGCCGCCGGAGCAGAGCAAGACGAACGCGTTCCAGTCCTGGGGCGCGCATTTCTGCGAAGTGAAAATCGATCCGCTTTTGCCGCGGGTGCAGGTGACGCGGGTGGTGAGCGTGATGAATTGCGGACGGATCGTGAGCGCGAAAACCGCGCGGAGCCAGATCATGGGCGGCGTGACGATGGGCATCGGGATGGCGTTGATGGAAGAAACTTCCTACGATCCGGCGACGGGCTTGCCGGTGATTCGCAACCTGGCGGATTACCACGTCCCCACGAACGCCGACGTGCCCGACATCGATGTTTCGTTCGTGGGCGAGCCAGATTTCAAATTCAATCCGATCGGCGCGCGCGGCATGGGCGAGATCGGGATCACTGGAATCGCGGCCGCAATCGCGAACGCGGTTTATCACGCGACCGGCAAACGCGTCCGGGACTTGCCAATTACGCCGGACAAGCTGATCTAGCGCCAAGAGACGAGGGCTCGCAAACCGCTTGGGATCGGGCCGAACGTGCGTTTGGGAACGAGGCGACTCGAATTGTAGACGAGGCAATGATTGACGAGAAGATGCATCGCACCGAACCGATGTGTGCGCTTGATCCGCTCCTGTTGATCCCACGGATCGAGTATGTGCAGGAGATTCATCAGTTTATCCTCGCGCAGTCGCGCGCCTATTCGCTCGTCATTTTGGACATGAAGAACTTTCATGTCGTCAATGATCTCTATAGCTATGACACTGGAGACCGGGTGATTGCCGGCTTCATGCGCAACCTTCGCTCGTGGTTGCCGAAAGGCATTGTGAGTTTGCGTTTCCGACATGGGGACGAGTTTTTGTTTTTTCTCCCGCTGGATCCTGCGGCAACGGCGAAACTCTTCGAAACCTTCCGCGAGCATTGCGAAGCAACTCCGGCCCTCGCTATGGAAAGCGGTCAGCTGATAATTGTTTCATATCGATTTGCGGTCATTGAGCTGATACATGCGGAGAAGACGGAGGCGATGTTATTGCGCGCGGAGACAGCATTGCGCGAAATTAAGGGACAGGGCAGTCCGCGCGGCTAGCTTTGGGATGAAATGAGTCCCCAGAATACTGAGCTGCTAAAGGTCATCCTGGGCTTTCTCGCGAAGATCGGGTACCCACTGGTTCTGGCGCTATTTCTCATTCTTTTTCGCCGTGAGATCGCGAGCTTGGGCAGGATGTTGCTCGACTTTGGACAGAAGGTCAGCGGTGGGATCGAACGCGGTGACCTGGCCCTGAAGTATGGGGACTGGTCTGTGGAAGCGTTGAAGAAGGTGCGGAGCGAAAACTTGGACTCGGCGGCGCGCACCATCCAGGAGCTTCTCTCGCCCGCAGCTCCCCTCGCGCTTGGCTATGTGGATAATTTTCTAGGTGGTTTTATTATCGGCGACTCCGGGTGCTTTATGTATGAACGCTCGGACGACCTAAAACAGTATCGGATGGTGGACATTTTTACCGTTTATATTCCACGGACGCTGGAGGACATCGAGAGCACCTCGCAAAGCTTGGTGCACGATGTGTACGGGCACGCCCGCGCTAAAAATATTTCGATTGAGTCCAAGTATGGACGGGCCTTCACGGGCTTTGTGGTGCTGCATGAGGGTACGCTTTACCCCGTAGATGTGCCGAAGACGCTGACCTCGATTCAGCATGTCTTTAATTTTCGCGGAGACCAGTTGCGCATTGGCGGGATGAAGCCGGAGGACATCAAGCGGCTGGAGGAACAGAACTTAACCGATTTTGCCAATATCGTGAAGGAAAGGACGAAAGCGCTCCAACAGTCCGGCTGTATCCGGGTGGTGCGAAAGAGCGAGGCGCTTTTTTCGGAGAATCCCTAAGCGCGGACATTCATTGTATCTTTTCAATTGAACAATAAATCGCCGATGTGGGACGGCCGAGTCTTGCAGTCAGATCACGGGAATGGCAGCAGCGATCGCGAACGCCGTTTATCACGCAACCGGCAAACGCGTTCGTGACTTGCCAATTACGCCGGATAAGTTGATTTAGTTTAACAAAGGGCGACTGCCTCATCGCTCCCTCGGTCGTATGAGCGAAATCGCCATTACCGTCAACGGCGCGAAACGCGTCGTGAACGTGGAGGAAGACACGCCGCTCGTCTGGGTATTGCGCGACACGCTTTCGATGACGGGCACGAAGTTCGGCTGCGGCGTCGGCGTCTGCGGATCGTGCACGGTGCTCGAGAACGGAAAAGCGGTGCGTTCGTGTCAGATTCCGGCGAGCGAAGCGAAAGGGCGCAGCTTTGTCACGATTGAAGGGCTGTCGCGCGACGCGAGTCATCCTTGCCAGCGCGCGTGGCTCGAGGAAGACGTCGCGCAATGCGGCTACTGCCAGCCTGGAATGATTTTAACGGCGTGCAGTTTGTTGCGAGATCACGCCAATCCCACCGACGCCGAGATCGATAACGCGATGTCGGATTCGGTTTGCCGCTGCGGGACGTATCCGCGGATGCGGAAAGCGATTCGGCGCGCAGCGGCCTTGATGAAGGAGAAAAAATCGTGATCGCGACCCGGCGTACTTTTCTGAAAACAGCGGCGCTGAGCGGCGCGGCGCTCGTCATTGGATTCGACGGCCGCAGATTGTTTGGCGCCGACGAGAAAAAAGAGGCGAGCCCATTCAAACCGAATGGTTGGGTCCGGATCGATGGCGACGGCACCGTCACGTTGACGATCAGCAAATCCGAAATGGGGCAGGGCGTCCGCACTTCGCTCGCCATGATTCTGGCCGACGAGCTGGGGGCCGACTGGTCCCGCATCAAAATCGTGCAGGCGTCGCCGAGCGCGGAATTCAAGGATCTCGGGACCGGCGGTAGTGGGAGCATGGAAGACGGCTGGGTCTTGCGTCGCGCGGCAGCAGCGGCGCGGGCGATGTTAACAGCGGCGGCGGCGATCCGATGGAAAGTTTCGCCTAACGAGTGCAAGACCGAAGGCGGCGCAGTCGTGCACGGAAGAAGCAGTCAGCGGCTGGCCTTTGGCGAACTCGTCGGTGAAGCCGCGAAGCTGCCGGTGCCGAAGGACACGCCGCTCAAGAGCTCCGACGAATTTAAAATCATCGGACAACGGACGGCGCGCATTGATGGTCGCGAGATTGTCACCGGCGGCGCGCATTACGGCATCGACACAAAAGTTCCGGGGATGCTTTACGCGTCGGTCGAACGTCCGCCTTTCCGTGGAGCGAAGCCGAAAAAGATGAACGAAAGCGCGGCGCGGGGCGTTCGCGGCGTGCGATCTATCGTGCAGACCGATCGTGGCGTCGCTGTCCTGGCCGAGAATACATGGGCGGCAATCAAAGGCCGGAATGCTCTGGCTGTTGATTGGAGTGAGCCGCCGCCGGAGGCATTCGATTCGGATGCGCACGCGAAGAAATTGGAAGAGGCGGCGCGCGCGAAGGCCAACATTACCCGCAAAGAAGAAGCGCCTCCGGACACTGCGCCGATCGCGCGCACGATCGAAGCCCTTTATTCTTATCCGTTCTACGCCCACGCGACGGTCGAGACGATGAACTGCGTGGCGGACGTGAAAGGCGATCGGTGCACGATCTGGGCGCCGACGCAGGCGCCGAACCGCTTGCAAAAACAGGTCGCGACTTTACTCGGTCTGGGCCCGGAGCAGGTCGAGGTCAACGTCACCCTTATTGGCGGCGGCTTTGGTCGGCGCCTTGCCGTCGATTACGCGCTCGAAGCCGCGGAGATTTCCCGTGCGGCCAAAGCGCCGGTCCAAGTGCTCTGGTCGCGGCCCGACGACATGAAGCACGGCCATTTCCAGGCCGCGTCCGCGCATTTTCTTTCCATCGGATTGGACGCGCAAAACAAACCCGTCGCCTGGAAACACACCAAGGCGGGATCGTTTCACAATCTCTCGACTATCGCGGCGGACAAACTGCGCGACGCTGCGTGGTATCGCGGTTATTCATGGGGCGTTTACGATTTCCCCTATATTGTTCCAGCAATCGAGACCGGTTATGTGCCGGTGGATTTGCCGGTCTTGCACGGACCCTGGCGTGCAGTCTTTGCGCCCTCGAGCATTTTCGCACGCGAATCCTTCATCGACGAAATCGCGCACGAATGCGGCGCCGATCCGCTCGCGTTTCGCCTTCAACTTTTGCAGGGTCCGGACACGTTCAAGATCGGCGACGACACCTACGATCGCCGCCCGCTCCGCCGCGTTCTCGAAACTGTGCGCGACAAATCGGAATGGACCAGGAAAGCCGGCGCGCGCCACGGACGCGGCGTCGCCTGCAACATCTACGATGGCCGGACACACATTGCCTACGTCGTCGACGTCGCGGTTGACGGAAGCGGCCACGTTAAAGTGGAGCGCGTGGTCGCGGCGGTCGACTGCGGACTGGTCGTCAATCCAATCGGCGTCGAGCAGCAGATCGAAGGCGGAATCATCTGGGGAATTTCGTCCGCGCTGGGAGGACACATTACTTTCAAAAACGGTGCGGCCCAGCAATCGACCTATTTCGATTTCGCTGTGGCGAGGATGAAAGACGCGCCGGTAATCGAAGTGCATATTATCCCGAGCGAACGAAAAGAGCCGTCCGGAATGGGCGAGCCGCCGGTGCCGCCGATCGTGCCGGCGATCGGGAACGCGGTTTTCGCCGCGACCGGAAAACGAATCCGGCGGCTGCCACTTCAACCGGAAGAGCTGAAGGCCTGACGAATGAAGGAGATCAAAGACATTCTTCGCCTCTACGAGTTGCATCGAGGCGAACCGCTGGCGCTTGCGACCCTCGTCGCCGCGCGGGGCTCGAGTTATCGCCGGCCGGGTGCGCGAATGCTGATTTGCAGCGATGGAACCACGGCGGGCTCGCTAAGCGGTGGTTGCCTCGAAGAAGAAGTCGTTAGGCGGGCGCTCGAAGTATTGCGCGACGGGACGCCGATCTTGATGAGCTTCGACACGCGATTGCGCTTCGGCTGCAACGGCAGCATCGACATCTTCGTCGAATCGGCGCGCGAAGATTTTCTCGCGAAGCTGGCTGCAAATTTTTCGGAGCGGCGCAGCTGCCGCGCCGTCACGATTTTTACGGACGGCGATTTGGGGACGCGGCTGGTTCAATCGGACGCAGTAATTGCCGTTGGCGCCTTCGCCCAGGTAATCGAGCCGGCGATCCGCCTCCTGATTTTCGGGGAAGGGCCGGACAGTCCGCCGCTGCGGGCTTTCGCCGAGATCCTCGGGTGGGAAGTTCTCGAAATCGAAGAGCCGGCTGATCTTCCGCGCTACGTTGACAGTCGAAGCGCCGCGATCGTGAAGTCGCACAATTACGGCCGGGATTTCGCCGCGCTCTGTGCGTTGCTGAAACTCGATCTGCCATATGTCGGTTTGCTCGGCCCGCGGAAACGGCGAGATCAACTGCTTCACGCCGTGCTCGACGAAGGAATTGCGATCGACGCGGAAGTTTTCGCGCCGGCCGGTCTCGATCTCGGCGCTGAAACTCCCGAAGAGCTGGCGCTCGCGCTCGTCTCGGAAATCCAGGCCGCCTTCGCCGATGCCAGCGGCGAACCGTTGCGCGATCGTAAGGCGCCGATCCACGGCTGGAATGTTGTCCGGCCCGTCGCGCCGCCGCCGCCGACTGAATGGGCAACATCGGCGCAGTAATCCTGGCTGCGGGCGAATCGTCGCGGCTCGGCCAGCCCAAACAGTTGCTGAGGTTCCATGGCGAGACACTCATTCGACGCGCAGTTCGCGCCGCCGCCGCCGATTGCGATCCCGTGATCGTGGTTGTCGGAGAGATCGGCGAATCGATTCGGTCGGAACTTGATATACGTGATTCACGTATATCATCTTGCCCACCTTTGGAGAATGAGAGGCGGACCCGCGGTGGCGGTGGCAGCGGTGGCAGTGCATGCAGCGGCGGAGGCAGCGGCGGCGGGATTCAGGTCAGCGATGTAATCGTGGTTGAAAACGCTGAGTGGCGGAATGGCGTTGGGACGTCGATCCGCCGGGGTTTGGGACAGCTTGCGAACTCAGTGGAAGCGGTTGTGTTGCTCGCCTGCGACCAGCCTTTTGTCGACGCGACGGTCATCGCTCAGTTGGTCGCGGCGCACGAGGAAACCGGGAAGCCGATCGTGGCTTCGAGCTACGCAAACACGCTTGGAGTGCCGGCGTTGTTCGATCGCACTTGTCTTGAAGCGTTACTGTCGCTCCCCGATGATTCGGGCGCGAAAATGCTGATCGCGAATCGACCCGGAGACGTTGCTTCCATCAGATTCGACGAGGGCGCGATCGACATCGACACGCGGGAAGATTTTGCGCGCCTGACCGCGAAGTCCGAATAGAGTGGATCATGGCTGACGTAACAATCGAGATCATCGAGAACGGGCCCTACATCGTGACGGGGCCGGTGGAGTTGAAGGATGACGACGGGAATGTTTACCCCGCGAAACAACGGATGGCGCTCTGCCGCTGCGGCGCGTCCACGACGAAGCCGTTCTGCGACGGAACGCACTCCAAGATCGGCTTCCAGGCCGCCGAGCGTGCAGTGCCTGGATCTGCCGAAGCTTAAAGCTACTGCGCTGGAACCAGGCCCGGATTGTTGGACGCGTCAAAAACCGTCAGGCGTTTCGCGAGCCCGCCCGGCACCGGACCGACAAGTTGGTTCTGATCTAAACGCAGAACCCGAGAGATGGCGCGTCCATGAAACTCGTCGGGATTGGCCCACAGAGCTGGTTCCGATTGAGACGCAGATCCGTGAGCTTTTTGAGTTTGCCCAACTCCTCCGGAATCGGGCCGGACAACTTGTTATTGGCGAGCATCAGGATGGTCAGCTTCGGGCTGAGCACGTTCGCTATCGGTTCCGCTTACTTCGTTATTGTGGAGGAATAGGTGCTCGAGCAACGGTTGCCGCAACAACTGCGCTGGCAGCGCACCCGAGATGTGGTTGTCGTCCGCGCGAAATATTTTCAGCCTCGGCGTGTTCGTCCGTTCGCGGTCACCAACGGTGGGATCTTTCGGGTCAGGAAGTGGCCTGTGCGCGTCGGTTTTCTGCGCTCCACCAAGGGCGGGGCAGACGCAGAGCAACAAGAGTCCGATCAAACGGCTGACGGTCTTCCTTCTCCTGCCGGAGACAGTCGCCATGATCGCTCACCGTGCTCGAACGGGGGAGCAAAAACTGACAGTGGCCGAGTCGATCAGAACTCCACCGACACGCCGGCGTAACCGGTCCGGCGCGGAGCTGGGTCGATCAGTCCGTTCAAGAAGACACGCGAATAATATTTTTCGTCTCCCAGGTTCGAGACACCGCCGAACAGACGCACGTTCTTCGACAAATAAACTTCAGTCGAAAAATTAAAGACGGTGTAGGCCGGGATCACCGCCGGAACGAGGATGGCTGGGCCGGTCGCGGTCGCCGGGTTCGGAAGGTTGTTGTCGGCCCAGAACTGATCCGAAACGTGGACGCCCGAGAAGGTGATGCGGAAGCATTTCTCCTTTTGGAAAGTGATACCGCCTTTCCAGATGAACTCGGGCGCATAAGCCGGTTCGTTGCCGACCAATGTCTGGCTGGTGCCTGGAATAAGAACGGCGCTGTGGGTAAATTCAGCGTCGAGATATTGGAAGTTGCTGAACACAATGAGCTGCAACGGATGCGACGGCGGGGGCGCAACCGAAACGTCTTTACCTGATTTCGAATCGGTTGTCGTCGTTGACGGCGCGATCTCCGGCTGGAATGGCGCGAGCAGATCGTAAGAAAATTCAGCCTCGATACCGCGATGGCGGGTGTTGCCCGAATTCTGAACAAAGAAAAGCGTGCTGCTTCCGCCGACGTTGATGTTCTCGGTCCGGTTCTCGAATTGCATCCAGAACAATCCGACGTCGTACCAGAAGCCTTTCAGCGGCGTGCCGTGAACGCCCAGCTCGATGTCGAGCGAGCGGAACGGATCGGGAATCGATTGGCCGGGCTGAATCGTGCGGGAAGTGCCGGCGATGTCGAAGAACCGCGTCGGTCGCCAGCCGCTGCTCGCGTTGAAATAGGTCTCGTTTCCTTTGCCGAAATCGTTGCCCAGTCCGATTCCCCAGAGCGGGATCCAATGATCGGCGCTAATCGTGTTCGGTCCGATGTTTGGCGAGTTCGCGGCCAGCGGCGGACTCAGCCACGGCGCGCGGCTCGAATCCACTTCCACGTTTTCATGATCGAGCCGGAATGACGGAACGATGTGGAAGCTGCCGATGCGGATCAGGTCTTCGACGAAAAATGCCTGGTAATCCGCGGTGCGATCCTGATCGAGCGGGACGACGTTCGATGTGGTGCCGCGCGGCACATAAAGGTTGCCGACGGTGTAACGCTGGAACGGCGCTTCGCCGTGATAAACCACGCCGCCGAAAGTGAGCGCGCTCCCCTTGAACATCGTGCCTTCGCCCCATTTCTTCCGGAGACGCAGATCGAGTCCGCCGTTGTTGAATTCTTCGTAACCAAATGTCGTGCTCGTCGGCAGAACCGTCGGATTGAGCGACGTCGCCGGCCCGAGATTTCCGGCGCTGCGCGAATCGATGTCCTGATGAGTGAACCAACCCTTGGCCTGCATCAGCCAGCCGTCACCGAGGTTCGCTTCGTAACGCAAAACGAAATTGTAGCGGTCGACCCAGTTTTCGTTGTAAGGCGTCGTCGAAAAATTTTGATCGTTCTCGAACTGGGCGAGGGTGAGTTTGCCCGGGTCCCCGCCGTTGAAGCGGCTCGCGTGAACATCGAACGCGATGAGATTATTGTCGTTCGGCCGGTAACCGAGGTAACCGTTCGCCTGCCAGAGATCGTACCAGCCGTTGTTCCGCTCGCCGTCGGACGTCTGGTAATCCGCATCGAGCCGATATTCGAGCGGACCTGACGCGTCCTGGACTGACGCGTAGCTGTTGTAGAATCCATTCAGGCCGCCGGTTTGCTCGAAGTAACCGCCCAACGCTGTGGCGGGCACGGGATGTTTCGTCACGAAGTTCACCGCCGGGGCTGGCTCCGGCCCGTAAAGAAGGCTGTTGCCGCCGCGAATAAATTGAATCTCGCTGATGCTTTGCGGCACCGGCTGATAATAGAGCGTCGGGAAACCGATCCACTCTGCCATCAGCGGCAAGCCATCCTGAAGGAAAAGCGTGTATTCGGATTCCTGCGGGTTACCGAGACCGCGATAGCTGTAATTGTATTGACCAGGATTCTGTTGTTCCGAAACCACGAGGCCGGGGGCTTTGGTGAACAATTGCTGGAGGTTATTCGCCTGCACCGGCGGCTCCTTGTCCAGATGAATGATGGTCGCCTTTTTCGTGACCGTGACCTGCGTTTCGGAAACTTCGCGCATGATATGTTCGAGTTTCGGGCGGGTGTCATCATGAGGATGCGGCGTGGGGACTGGCTCGGCGGTGACGATGATGCGGCTCTCTGCGGTTTGCTGCGCGCGAAGCGAAAATGGCAGCGCGAAAACCACGGCGGCCAAGGCCAAGATAGTCCTCCGGCCGTTATGAGATCGGGAAGACATGGGCGAGGCGATTACGGTTTTGTAATGTAAAAGGCAAGCCTTTTCTTTACCGAATTGTAATGTGGCTTCCTGCCCGTTCCGGGATCGTGACGATTACGCGGTGGGTCGCGACAGAAGCGCTGACACGCGTTTCATCGCCTCGGTAAGTTGATCGCCGACGGGATCGATGTAATCGGCGATCTCTTGCGAAACCGCGCCGTAAGCGCCTAACGAGCGGCTATTCAATTCGGCGAGCATTTCCCAAAGAATAGTGGCCTGCCCGACGATAAGCCTCGATGACGCGGCAGTCTCTGGGACAAGCTTCAAATCATCGCGCACTCGAGCGATGAGACGCCGTGCCTCGGCAATCTCCGTCAGCAGCTTTTTCTTCTGATCGGCTGAGAGGGTATCGCGCGGCTGATACATCGCGCCGCCCGGCACTTCGCCACGCGCCCACCTTTCCCATTCGCAGAGGTTTTTATCGAGGAACCGCAGTGAGATCATGATCGTGCGAAGATGATTCTCTCCGAAGGAAAGGCCTTTGTGCGGTTGATTTCTCATCAAGCTTAGGCCGCGGCGACAGCGACGTCAGTAGTCAGGCGTTGAATCTGGCGATCGAGTTCCAGCAGGCGGACGCCAAATGAGGAGCCGATTGCGTAGTCGCGCGCGGCTAATTCGATGAACAATTCCTCGAGCGTTCGGGGATTGCCTCCGCTGATTCGGTGGATCCTGGGCACGTGATCGAGGACTTCCGGCGCGATGTTCCGATCATGCACCGCACGCTCGGTCAATGCGCGCGTGTCGGCGCGAGTCAATCGCCCTACCTCGACGCGGGCGAACTTATACAAATGTTCCCAAACCCGGCCGATCGCATCCGGCTGATCCGAGCGCGCGATGATCCAAACTGGAATGTGTTCGCCAAGCGTCCCGATAAAATGCGCCACCCGCGGCGGCGTTTCCGCGACGTGATCGAAAGAAACGGCCTGGGCGCGCCGGTCGAGATAGGCGAGCAAGCGATTTTTTCGCTCGACGACGTTGAGTTTCCGATGACTCCAGCCAAGCTGGCGTTCAATCGCATCGCAAATCCTTCTAAGACTTGAACTCTCCTCACAGTAAAGAAGCGGACAACTTTGCCGAACGTGACGGACGAGCGCGGTCTTGCCTATGCCGGCCGGGCCCACGACAAGCACATGTTTTTTGTCGCGATACAAGCCAGCCAATTGCTTCGTTTCCTTCTCTCGTCCGACAAAGCCCGACGCCCGGTTCGGCAACGTCAAAGCCTTAGCCATCGTTTTTAGCTTCCTCAATATCCTCAACACTGAGCACTCCGATTCGCTTTCGATACAATCGGCCCCACGCGTGCATCGCCGCCACGCTCGGCTGAAAGAACTTCTGCGCGATCAGCGTCGGGACAAAGGCGCTCAAAATAACCACGGTGACGAGGATCGTGTATTGCCGCTGATCGATGATGCTGTTTTGCAGCCCGAAGAGCGCGGAGATGGTCCCGAAAGTCAGGCCAGTCGCCATGAGTAGCGTCGTGTAGGTTGCCTCGCGCGGCTTCATGAAATGCATTCGAGCGAGTGGAAAGACGCCGACGAGCTTGGTCAGCATTTTCAGGAAAAGCAGGACGGCAATGATGCCTAGCGCAGCCCAAAGCGCCGGGAGCGAAACGTAAAGTCCCGCCTTGATGAAGTAGAATGGCGTGAAGATCGCAAACGCGATACTGCGCATGCGATGAACCAATGTTTTGTCGCGCAGGAAGACGCCGGCGACGACGAGGCCCACCAGGTACGCTGGGAGGACTGCTTCGCTTTTTGCGGTGGTGGCGAGACCGCCGAGGAAAAACAGGATGAACAAGATGAATTTCACTTCCGGCTCGCTCACCCGGGTCGCGCCGAGCCGAACGATGATAAACTTCGTCCAGGTCGGCATAAACCAGAGCACCACGCACATCACGACGACGAAAACGAGAAGCCAGATGCTGAAATTGGCGAACAACGTCCCGAGCGCGAGCACCGTGCCGAAGTCGGTAATGAAACAGGCGGCCAGGATTGTTTTGCCCATCGCAGTATTGCTGTAACCGCCTTCGATCATTACGGCGTAGACGACCGCGACCGAAGTTGTGGAAAGGGCGATACCGGCGATTTGCGCCTGCGGCCGCGGCCAGCCCAGACCGAATTGCGCGAACAACCAGACCACTACGAATGGCACACTGAACGAGAGAAGCCCAATGAGTCCGCTGGCGCGCAGATTTGCCTTGAGCGATCGCGGATCGATCTCCGCCCCGGCGAGAAAGGTGAGAACTCCGCTGCCGAGCAGCGCGAGGAAATTAATCCACTCCGTGGTGGCGTGAATGCCGAGAACGTTTCCGGCAAACACGCCAACGAGGATTTCGATCAAGGCGACGGAAATTCCGGTCCAGATCGAAATCAGGCTGGCGGCAAAGGCGAGCCCCATCCAAAGCGCCGCGATGAACCAGACATTTTGCAACATGACGGGTCAACCCTCCGGAGCTGTTGGCGGTTCACGGTGCCGGTAGTGAATCACCTTCACTTTCTCCAAGGTCACGAGACCGCTGCCCATCATTTCATCCAATGCCGGCAGGATCGTGTTTATCTTTTCTTCCGTGTCGACGATTTCGATCACGGTCGGGAGATCCATCGAGAGGCGCAGAATCTTCGCCGTGTGAATGCGGCTCGCCGCGCCGAAACCCATCGGTCCGCGGAGAACCGTCGCACCGGCGATGTGAAGCTCGCGCGCCTTGAGCACGATCGCTTCGTAAAGCGGCTGATGTTTCCAGCGGTCGCTTTCGCCGACGAAAATGCGCAGAAGAACAGCGTCTGATGGCAGGTTCATAATTGTGTTTTAATTAGGAGTGAGACTGAGCGCCGCGATCCGGCCGAGCCAGACCGCGAACATGCAACCGAGGAAAGAGAGCGCGGCATTCAGCCCGGCTTTGAGCCAGTCACCGTCCTGCGCGAGATCGAGCGTTTGCAGACTGAACGATGAAAACGTCGTGTAGCCGCCGCAAACGCCGATCATGAAAAATTGACGGCCGCGCGGGGAGACGAGCAATCTGCCTTGTGGATCGGTCAAGGCTGCGAAGAATCCGATGGCGAAAGAGCCGGTGATATTAACGGCGAGTGTACCGAGCGGGAAAAATTCTCCGAACCTGCGGGCGATAACTCCGGAAGCCCAGAAGCGCGCTCCAGTGCCAAGCGCACCGCCGATCATGACCCAAATGTAGTTG
>JBHELY010000029.1:37465-37725 GCA_046262815.1 Chthoniobacterales bacterium
ACCGTTGCCTTGCGGCATCAGTAGGAGTCATTAGCTCAGGCGGTTTTCCCTTCCGGAAAGGCAAACTCCATTGCCTGGCTGGAAGATTCCGCGAATTGGCGGCCGATCAAGAAAAGATTCTGCTCTGCAGCGAATGACCCGCGTATCGACAAGCGCGGAGCGTTTGGCTGGCGCAAGGAACGTTAAATAGCGGGGCCGTTTTGACGTCGATGAATCTCGGCGGACTGCGTCGAAAAACTCAGCGTCACCGTGGCTCCAAC
>JBHELY010000030.1:0-34147 GCA_046262815.1 Chthoniobacterales bacterium
AGGAAGAATAGCGCACGAAAGAATGCGCCTTGCCCCGCTGGCAATACCCAGAAAATCGGTTTCGTCTCATGTTCTGCGCTGATGAGATCATCGGGTATCTCCGGAGGCAGGCCCGAGATCTCCGCTCCCGGGACCGCCCGATACCCAAGAAACGTTAAGTGTTCCGACAAGCTCTCGAACAATGGACTCATCGCCTAAAGATGACCACAATATTACGATTTAAGAAGCGGCGATTGCCGAGGCTCTCACAGCCGTAGCTCGCATTGTGTAGAATAAAGTCAATTGCGTACCAAATTCCTTGTCGAGCTTTTTTTCCGCATACCTAAATCCGTGGCTGGCAGTCATTCGCAGAAGGCGGAAGATGAGAGTCAGACTTCGCGGCGAAGAGTGACGGTGCCGGCGGTGTCGCTGACGATTTGGAAACCGAAGCGTTCGTAGAGGCGGACGGCGGGATTGTTGGCGGAGGCGCGGATCGAGATGGCGGAGTGATGCGGGTTTGTTTTTACAAGTTGAGTGAGAAGCGCCGCGCCGAGACCGCGTTTGCGTTGGCCGGATTTGACCGCGAACGCGAGCTCGGGCGTTGGCTCGCTCGACTCTGCGTGGGCGCTCGCATCGGACGGCGGGACGCGATACCAAACAGCGCCGAGGACTTCAGTGGTGATTTTATCCGACACGACGAAACCGGTGTCGCCCTCGCGGCCCCAGCCTTCGACGTAACGGGAGTATTCAGGTTGCTTAAGGATGTCGCGTGACGGCGCGCGTTTGGACGTCTGGAGCGCGTGATAGAGCATGTCCCAGAGAAGGGGCTCGTCGGAGGAAGTAAGGGCGCGAATGACGTAATCCATCGGCGATAGAAAGAGTGAAGTTTCAAGATAACCGGCAAAACAGCCGCGACAAATCCGATCTCGACTACGCGTTCCTTTAGTCTGTGAGCGTCGAGGTCGTTGATCGCTCAGGGCGCTCAATTCTGATATACGTGAATCACGTATATCATGTGCCGGCCATCCGAGTTTTTTAGCGATTCGGGTCCGGGCCGAAGCGAGAAGCGAAGTCAGCGCACATGGAGACAAGACAAATTGCGTGAGCGCGCTATAATCCGCGAATGCATCAGGCTGCCCAGAGTCCACTCCGCCTGGCGAAACGAATGGCGCGGCTCGGGACCGAGACGGCGTTTGAAGTTTTGGTGAAAGCGCGCGCGCTCGAGGCCAAAGGGCGCGATATCGTTCATCTCGAGATCGGCGAGCCGGATTTCGATACGCCGCGGAACATTATAGACTCGGCCTGCGATGCGTTGCACAAGGGATTCACCCACTATGGACCTTCGGCGGGATTGCCGGCATTGCGTGAAACGATCGCGCAATATGTGAGTGAGACGCGGCGAGTGAACGCGACGCCGGAAGAAGTGGTCGTCGTTCCCGGCGGCAAGCCGATCATCTTTTTCGTGCTTCTCGCGCTGGCGGAAGAAGGAGACGAAGTCATTTATCCGAATCCTGGATTTCCGATTTACGAATCGATGATCAACTACGTCGGCGCGAAAGCGGTCCCGATCCGGCTGCGGGAAGAAATGGATTTCCGCCTCGATGTTGGCGAGCTCGCCGGTCTGATCAACGACCGCACGAAATTGATCATTCTGAATTCGCCGCAGAACCCGACCGGCGGCGTGTTGACGGAAAAAGACATCGCAGACATCGCGGCCGCGATTGGCGATCGCGATGTCATGGTAATGAGCGACGAGATCTATAGCCGCCTCATTTTCGAAGGCGAACATCATTCCATCATGTCGATCGATGGAATGAAGGAGCGCTGCATTTTGCTCGATGGCTTCTCGAAGACCTACGCGATGACTGGCTGGCGAATGGGCTACGGCGTTATGCGCGCGGATCTCGCGACGCATGTAGCGCGGTTGATGACGAACTCCAACTCGTGCACGGCGAGCTTTACTCAAATGGCCGGCATCGAAGCGTTGCGCGGGCCGCAGGAATCGGTCGACGCGATGTGTGCCGAATTCAAAAAGCGACGCGACGTGATGGTAGCCGGCCTGAACAAGATCAAAGGTTTTTCCTGCCGTCTTCCGAAAGGCGCCTTCTATGTTTTCCCAAACATCACGGGGACCGGGTGGCGTTCGAAGAAGCTGGCGGACGCGCTGCTCGATGAAGCGGGCGTGGCTGGATTATCCGGCACCGCGTTTGGTGATTTCGGCGAAGGGTATATGCGTTTCAGCGTGGCGAACTCGATCGAGAACATCGAGAAAGCCCTCGATCGCATCGGCGCCTGGGCGGAGAAGAGTTTGTAGGGCAACCGCTCCGGTTGCCGGCCTTTGAATGAGGCAGGCGGCGCGCCTGCCCTACAATTGGCTGCATTCGCGACGAGCGATTGTCGGGGATGGAAACACGTGCTTCCGTTGCGGAATCCATGAGCGCTAAAAAATCTTTTCGCCTTTTTGCCACGTCGCGTATCGGCGATCCGGCTGAAAATCGGTTACGCGAGCGCGGTTACGAGCTCGAAGTTTTCCAAGGACCGGAGGCGCCGCCGAAAACGCTCATCATCGAGAAGGTGAGGAGCGGGATCGATGCGTTGATCACGACTCTGCGCGATCGCATCGATGCAGAAGTTTTCGAGGCGGGGAAGGGAACGCTGAAGGTCGTGGCGCAGATCGCGGTTGGGTTCGATAACATCAACCGCGCGGACGCGAACAAATACAAGATCCCGTTCACGAACACGGCGGACGTCCTGACGGAAGCGACGGCGGAATTCGCATTTTTCATGATGGGCATGCTGGCGCGCAAGATGTGGCAGAGCGAAAAGCTGGTGCGGGAACAGACCTGGCCCTCGTGGCATCCCTTTCTGCCATTTCTGGGTGACGAGGTAACTGGAAAGACAGTCGCGGTCATCGGGACGGGACGCATTGGATTGGCGATGATTAAGAAATGCACGGGTTTCGATATGAATATCCTATGCTATGACCCGGCATATCATAACGACAGCTATGTCGCTTCTATCCAGGAGTTGATGGATCTGCGCCACGCGCGTGGAATCCAGAAAGAGAAGACGTGGATCAAATACGTGGAGTTTGAAGAGGCGTTACGCGGCGCGGATTACGTCAGCATTCACGTGCCGCTCTTGCGGGAAGGCGAGACCGACAAGCCGACTTATCACCTCATCAACGAAAAGACGTTGAAGCTGATGAAGCCGACCGCTTACCTGGTGAATAGCTCGCGCGGTCCGGTCGTGGACGAGAAAGCTCTCGCGCAAGCGCTGAAGGACAAAGTCATTGCCGGCGCGGCGCTGGATGTTTTCGAAAAGGAACCACTACCGCCGGAGTCGCCACTGCTCGATCCGGAGATCGCGGATCGCGCACGGTTGTTTCATCACTTCGCGAGCGGCGCGCAAATTACCAGGCTGGACGTCGATCCGGATAAAGGCATGGCAGGACGCACGGCGCAGGCGGTGATCGATGTGCTGGAAAGAAACTACGGCGGCGATCCGACGAAGATGCCGTACGTCGTGAACAAGGAAGCATTCACCCAAAAGTAAACGATGCGCATAGCGGAGATGAATTGGATGATGGTGGAAGAATATCTCCGCCGCGATGATCGCTGTGTGTTACCGCTCGGCAGCACTGAGCAACACGCCTATCTAAGTCTAAGCGTGGATAGTATTCTCGCGGAACGACTCGCGATCGAAGCCGCGGAACCTCTCGGCGTTCCCGTCTTTCCAATATTAGCTTATGGCATCACGCCATACTTTCGCGCGTTTCCGGGGACGATCTCGCTCCGCGTCCAAACTCACTTGTCGGTAGTGCGCGACATTCTGGATTCGATGTGCGAACACGGATTCAAACGCATCCTGATCGTCAACGGCCACGGCGGGAATGTTCCGGCGCAGGGTTTGGTTGCCGAATGGCTGGCGGATCATCCGGGAATGCGGATCAAGTTCCACAATTGGTGGAACGCCCCGAAGGTCTGGGCCCAGGTCCAGGCGTTTGATCCAGTCGCGTCCCACGCCTCGTGGATGGAAAATTTTCCGTGGACCCGGTTGGCGAATGTCGAAATGCCCGCGGAACAAAAACCGGCGAGCGATCTGAACATGATTCGCCAGCTCGATCCGAAAGCGCTTCGTGCCTACTTGAAGGACGGGAACTGGGGCGGCGTCTATCAGCGCTCCGACGACGAGATGCTGGAAATCTGGCGCGTAGGGGTAGAGGAAACGCGAGAGCTGCTTACAGCGAATTGGGCTTGAGCTCCAATTGGTTGATCCGTCGCCATAATAGATTCAAGCTTCCGTCATGAGCACGAAGACATCCGTTCAACCGTACCTGTTTTTTGGCGGCCGCTGCGAAGAAGCGATCGAGTTTTATCGGAAAGCGCTCGGCGCCGAGTTAGTAAGGCTGGCGCGGTTCAAAGACGCTCCGGAACGGCAGCCCGGGTTGCCGGAGTGCTTCGACGAAAAAATCATGCACGTGAGTCTGCGGATCGGCGAGACGATGATCATGGCGTCGGATGGTCGTTGTGAAGGGCCGGCGCCCTTCGAAGGCTTCTCTCTATCCATCACAGTCTCGGACGAAGCGGAAGCAGAACGTGTTTTCGCCGCGCTAAGCGACGGTGGTCTTGTCACCATGCCACTCGAGAAGACCTTCTGGGCGCCGAAGTTCGGAATGCTCAAGGACCGATTTGGAGTTGCTTGGATGGTTTCGGTGATGCCCAAGCAGCAAGAGTAACGGCGACATTGCTGACGCTACAACGGTAGTTCTTCGAACTCGCCGCGGTCGCGATTCTTTCGGACGCGATCCCACGGAAAACATTTGCCGTTCATCGCGACATAGACTCCCGGTGGCAACGCCTGCACAAAGGAAAGCGCGCTGCCGAGATTGAACAAGCCGTCGGAGCTCCCGAATGCGTATGGAATCATCGCCCCGGTCAGCACAATGGTTTTCCCGGAGACAGCGCCTGCGACTGCCGCGGCGGTTTCCGTCATCGTATCGGTCCCGTGCGTAATCACGATGCGATCTTCGGGCGACTGCAAACAGTTCTGAACGATGAGGGCGCGATCGGCATCGGTCATGTCCAGGCTATCGATCATCATGACGGTGCGGATGGTAACTTCGACCCGCGAGCGTCCGAGCTTCAACATCTCGGCAAGATGAGTGTCCTTGAAGTAGAGTTGCCCGGTGTGCTCGTTGTACTCCTTGTCGAAGGTGCCGCCGGTAACGAGGATTCGGATGGTCATGGAGCGAGAGCAGGCTAGCGTTGCGTCCGCGACATCGCAATCCGCGACAACAGGAAGAGATGAAACCGAAGCGCGTCCTCATAACCGACAAGATGCAGAAAGTCTACGCCTATTGGAGGACGATTTTCCGCGTTCTGGTTTTGATTCTGTGGATTGCGCCGGTGGCGACAGCTGCGTGTCCGCCATGGAAAGGAGCTCCAGTTACCATTGGTCGAGCAGGCGAACGTCTCTGCGCCAAGCATCACCAGCCGTTGCGTAAAACGACCGTGTATGGACCTGATCCTTCAATCTGCATACTCGTCCAACCCACGAAGGAGGAAACAAAGGTGCGCGCCTGTTCGCCGAACGCTCTGCCCTTTGGCATCAGTCGAACGAAGAGCCAGCTCTACTCACGAGCGGTGGGGACTTTTTATTGCGAGCAATGCGAGGCGTTCCTACAGGCGCACGTCTGCCGACCTTAAGACATGCGGGAAAGGCGCGAGGGCGCGTCGCCGAGTTGCGCGTGGCGTGGACAGGAAACGAGGTGATCGTTGACCATGCCAGTGGCTTGCATCAACGCGTAGCAAATTGTCGAACCGACGAACTTGAAACCGCGGCTGAGAAGATCGCGGCTCATCGCGTCGGATTCCGCGGTCCGGGCAGGTACTTGGGCCAAACGCCGCCAGCGATTCTGGATCGGCTTTTCGCCGACAAAGCGCCAGAGATAGGCATCGAAACTTCTGAATTCCCTCCGCACAACTAGAAACGCCTTCGCATTCTGGATTGTGGCTGCGATCTTGAGCCGGTTGCGCACGATCCCGGCATCGGCAAGCAGCCGCTTTACCTCGCGTGCGCCGTAGCGCGCGATCTTCTCGGCGCGGAATCCATCGAACGCCTTCCGGTAGTTCTCCCGTTTCTTCAGAATCGTGATCCAGCTCAGTCCCGCCTGCGCGCCTTCAAGAATCAGGAATTCGAAGAGCTTTCGATCGTCATGCACCGGCACGCCCCATTCTTCATCGTGATAGTTGATGGCCGGCTCGATCGTCGCCCACGGACAACGAGGCATTCGCTGACGATGCGCGATTCCTCTTCCCCATGAACAGGAAAATTTGTTTTCGATGAATGCCAGTTGCGCAAGGTGGAGTCCTGCGACTAAGAAGCAGCATGAACACTGAAGAAATCGCAAACAAAGTGGTGGAGCTGGTCCGCAAGCAAGCGTGGAAGGAAGCCGTCGAAAAGCTCTACGCGAATGACATTGTAAGTGTGGAAGCGCAGGGCACGGGAGGCGGTTCACCGGAAACGCACGGGATCAAAGGCGTGCACGGGAAGGTGGATTGGTGGATCAACGCTATGGAAGTGCACAGCTTCAAAGCGAGCGGGCCGTTCGTGGCCCACGAGCGATTCGTGGTCCAATATGACGCCGACGTGACCGATAAGGAATCCAAGAAGCGATTCCAGATGTCGGAAGTTGGCGTTTACACCGTGAAGGACGGCAAGATCGTTCGCGAAGAATTCCTGCCTTACGTCGGCGAAGAAGAATAAGAGTCGGTTGGTTTTCTGCGGATGAATCAACCGACTCGCCAACCCCGCCACGGGACCGCGCATCGGACGGGTGAGACGGAGACACCGTGTCCGCCCGCTTCCCGCAAATGGGTGCTCGCCGCTACGATTCTCGGTTCGAGCCTGGCCTTCATCGATGGAACCGTCGTCAACGTTGCTCTGCCGGCGTTACAAACCAGTCTCAACGCCAGTCTCGCCGACGTTCAGTGGGTGATCGAGGCCTATGCGCTCTTGCTGTCGGCGTTTCTTCTCGTCGGCGGGTCGTTAGGCGACCGCTCCGGTCGGCGGCGGATTTTCCTTATTGGCGTCGCCATTTTTGCCCTGGCTTCGGGGGGATGCGGCCTCGCTGCTTCGATCCATCAGCTCATCTTCGCACGCGCGGTGCAGGGATTCGGGGCTGCGCTCCTTGTCCCGGGGAGCCTGGCCATTATCAGCAACGCCTTTCCCGAAAAAGATCGCGGCCGGGCGATCGGCACCTGGTCGGGGTTTAGCGCGATTACTGCCGCCATCGGCCCGGTCCTGGGCGGCTGGCTTATCGATCACGTTTCCTGGCGGGCCGTTTTCTTTATCAATCTTCCGCTGGCGCTCATTGTTATCGTCATCGCGCTCCGGCACGTTCCGGAGAGCATCGGCAACGCGCGCGGACGACTCGACCTCGGTGGCGCATTCCTAACTACAGTTAGTCTTGGCACGCTCGTGTTCGCCCTGATCGAATCGGCCCGGCTGACCTTCGGGCATCCGGCGGTGATCGCGTCCTTTGTTTTATCGGCGTTGTGCTTTGGAGGTTTCATCCTTCTCGAGGCGCGGCACCGCGATCCAATGCTGCCACTTGATCTGTTCCAAAGCCGCAGCTTCACCGGCGCGAATCTCCTGACGCTCTTTCTTTACGGCGCGCTCAGTGGAACGCTCTTCTTTTTTCCGATGAACCTGATTCAGGTGCAACATTATCCGCCCACCCAAGCGGGCGCGGCATTGCTGCCCTTGATCCTGCTTATTTTTCTTTTGTCGCGATGGTCCGGCGGCCTGATCCAACGCTACGGCGCGAAAATTCCACTTGTCGTCGGGCCGATGATCGCGGCGGCGGGTTTCGCGCTCTTCATGTTTCCAGGCTTGGGCGGTAGTTATTGGAGAACTTTTTTCCCGGCGGTCGTGGTCCTCGGAATTGGCATGGCCGTTAGCGTCGCGCCTCTCACGACAACCGTCATGAACTCGATCGGACAAGAGCGGGCCGGCATTGCGTCCGGCGTCAATAATGCCATTTCCCGCATCGCTGGATTGCTCGCGATCGCCCTCCTCGGAATTGTGATGCGGCAAAACTTCGATCGTGCGCTAGATGCAAAACTGTTCGATTTGCACGTGCCGGTGTCCGCGCAAGAATCGGTGAAGAGCGAGCGGGCGAAACTTGCCGCCGCCGATGTTTCGCACGCTGCGCCGGAAATCCGGGCGCCGCTCCGGCAGGCAGTTGGCGAATCGTTTCTATATGCTTTCCGGCGCGTAATGCTTATCGGAACCGCGCTCGCGATCATGAGCGCTCTGACTGCCTGGCTTATGATCGATGCAAGAGATGCCGGCGTCAGCGGGAAACGAAGAACATCGCCAGGCTGATCGCGACGATGTCCTCGAGGAGGGCGATGACGAAGTCACGAGCGCTCAGTAGAGGTCCCAGGCGCTTCCGGGTTCGGTAACCGCCGAAGGCTCCGATTATCGCGCCGACCGCGCCCAACGCCGCGCCTATACCTAACGACTGGTTGACCGATGCGCAAAGACAGGCGCCGGACAGACCGCCCGTAACAATTCGTGCGAGCAAAGGTGCGACTGCGGTCCGCTTCGGGACCCGCGGCAGCTTGTCCCCGATTAACTCGCCTATCGCCAGGAGCGAGAATATTACGACGACAATCTTCGATCCCATGAAGCCGAGAGACGTTCCCTGCAGATGTAACCAACCAAGGTGCGCTGCCCAAGCCACCGCGGCCGGTGCCATCAAGGAACGTAAACCGGCAACAACACCTATTCCGACTGCCAGCGCGAAGACGAAGTTCGCATTCATGAAGGCTGATGGCTCACTTCAAGTACTTGTCGAACCATGCGAAAGTGCGGTCGAGCCGGTCGGTTTGGTTCTCGGGCTTCACAAAAAGATGGCCTTCGCCCGGATAAACGACCAGCTGGGTCGGCACATTCAGCGTCCGTAAGGCGTGCCAGAATTCATAGGATTGCGGGGAAGGACATTCGGCATCGTGTTGGCCGACAACAACCAGAGTGGGCGTCTTGACGTTCTTAATGAAATGGATCGGCGAGCTCTTTTCGTAAACGGCGGGATCGTCATAAATAGATGCACCAAAGAACGGAATCATCCATTGATCGATCAGGTTCTGGCCATAGTAACTCTGCCAGTTGGCGATGCCGGCGCCGGCCATCGCGGCGTGGAACCGATTTGTCTGGGTGACGGTCCACATCGTCATGAAGCCGCCGTAACTCCATCCGGTAACACCGAGTCGCTCAGGATCGATCGGATACTTCGCGAGCGCGGCGTCCACACCCGCCATGATGTCGCGAAGGTCGCCCCCGCCAAAATCTTTTACGTTCGCGCGCGTGAAATCCTCGCCCTGACCGTAGCTGCCCCGTGGGTTAGGCAGGAGAATATAGTAACCATGCGCTGAAAGTGCGGCGATGATGGCGCGCGACATGCCGAAGCCGGCGGGCCATTCCGGCGTAGTAATGCCGCTTGGTCCGCCATGAATAAGAACAACCATCGGATGCTTCTTACCCTCGACCTTAGCCGGAGGAATAAGCCAACCCTGGATATTAAAGTTGTCGTTCGTCCACTGAAGGCTCTCTGCTTTGCCCCAGCTGGCAGTCAGCGATGAGTTATTCTGAGTAAGCTTCCGCCAGTTGCCTGACGGTCCGGCCCACACTTCCGGCGCTGTGGTGTAATCGCTCCGCACCGCCGCTGACAGCTTGCCGTCCTTTGCGACGACGAAATTCGGGAAATTGCCGAAGGCGCGCATTTCTTCATCGCCTTTCCACAGCGTCTGGACGGAGTTATCGGCGACGGTCAGCTCGGCGATGGCGCTGCTGCCGCCCACGAATTCAGTGAAGAAAATGCGATTGGGCTCGAGCCAGAAAAGAGAGCTGGGAGAACTCTTGCGGCCTTTGGTTCGATTCGTTAGGCCGGAGCCATCCGCAGCGATTGTGCAAAGATCCCCGCCATGGGATCCTTCGTCGCTCATTAACCCTTCTATGAAAGCGACCCACTTTTCGTCCGGTGACCAGCGCGGCATCGCCACCTGGAGAGAAGGTTTGTAGATGGAGGTAGCGTTACCTTTCGCGATATCGATCGTGTAGATCTCGGCGATCCACCAGTTGTTATCGCCGGGTCCTGGAGCGGCGGAAGTGACGAACGTTTTGTCGTCCGGAGACCAATCATAGTCGTAGACATGAAGTTCCGGCGGCGAGACCTGTCGAACTTTTCCTGTGGCAAGCTCGAGAACCGCAATGCGCTGATTATGGATAGCGGTGTCGATAACTCCGGTCGTCGCTGGCGCGGCGAAAAGCGGACCGCCGCCGCCCGCGTTCTCGACGTAAAGAAACGCGATCTGCTTGCCATCATGAGACCAACGCGGCCGTGCGGCGTACCCTTTCAGCTGCGTTTGCTTCTTGGGACTGCGCCCATCCGCATTGACGGTCCAAAGTTGAGCCTGATCTTTTTCGCCGGCAGTGGAGAAGAAGGCCAGCGTCTTTGAATCCGGCGACCAGGCAGGAGTGGAATCAGTCCGATCACCGCTGGTTGCGGTATCGATCATCCTGGCGGCCGCTTCTCCTGAAACCTCGCGAACATAGGTCTGCTTCGTGGGCGTGGACGCGGTTGATTGGACCCAGGCTACGCGTGTGCCATCGGGTGAAATGGCAACGTCTCCATAGAGGACGGTCTTTCCTAACTGTTCGACGAGCTGCGCGGTTTGAGCTTGTAGTAGCATTGGAAATAGGCAGACCAGGGCGAAGCGCTTCATGTTTGCGCGCTCTTCTCCTTCTGGTTGCGATCGTACGGAATAATGTCATCCCACTCCTTGGCGGAGGAGCGGGCGACGAATGCCACTACGGGCTCAGTATCACTCATGTTAAATACTTCATGCGGGACGCCTGGTTTGATGTAAATGAAATCGCCCGCCTCGTTTTCCAGGACCTGTTTCAGACCAGGACCGAATTCATGGCGAACTTTTCCTTCGAGGATGTAAAGGATTAATTCGAAGCCGACGTGGATATGAGCGTAAGCCACCCCGCCCGGCGGGATAGTCGCGATATTCGCCGACAGCTTGGTCGTTCCCACATTTTTCGCCGACATCCCTTGCTTGTAATGAATGCCGTTCCAATCGCGCCGCGGTCCACCGCCGCGAATAGTAAGGATACCGTCGTGATCTTCAACCGCGCTTAGCTGAACATTGTCTTTGTCGTCTTTCATACCTTAGTCCAGTAGCTCGACTGGATCGCCTTTGCGAACCATTCCTTCAATAAGCACGGCGGCGTAAAGTCCAGCCTTTCCCTCGTGCTTCTGGGCGACGGTCTTAAGAACTCCGGGCGATTTCTCGGCTGTATCCGGATTGAGCGTGATCATCATGCAGCGGCCATCGCGTTTGGTAATGCTCGCGACTACTTTCGAACCGAGGCGCAAAGATCGTCCGACGAATTCGTCTTCGGCGAAAGCAGCGATTTCCGGAAGGTCGAGGTAGATGTTGGCGCGGAACTGTCGCTTATCGATCGGGACTCCAGATTCCCGCTGGAGTTGGCGGACCGTTTGAAGAGAGAACATGGACAGCGGCGCGCAATCGGTCATAGCACGGTCGGACCGAAGCAGCTTGATGCTACTAGAATGCTCAATCCCGTCGCGAAGCGAATCGATTAATGATGGATCGTCGATCTGAAGGAACGTACCGCCGGGCGTTTCAACTTCGATCGCCAGCTGCATGGCACTCGCGGGAAGCGGCCACGCGCCGTTTTCTTCGGCTTCACGCCGATAACTCGGCGCTGCTGCTTTTACCGGATCGCGAAACCGAGCGCGATAGCAAATCATCTGTCGCTGGTTGCGCCCGGTGAAGTAAGGAAATCCTTTCGGGCTGCCATCACTTACGAAAGCAAAAAGCCGATCGCCATAAACTCCGGCATAACCGGCGAACATTTCCTCCATCTCTTCCCCGCGCATGCTCTTGACCGGATATCGCCAAAGGCTTTCAACTTTTCCAATCATTGGCATATGGTGAATTAGAAGTCATAGTTCACAAGAAGAAAAGGCTCACAAAATCAAATGACACACGAACAGCGGCCGGATTGGGGAGAGTCGATGCTATCAACGCCTGCGACGCGTTATCTCCTGCGTCTTTTTGCATTCCTCCGAATTTATCTCGGCGTCATTCTGTTGGTCACGGTCCTCGGCAAGCTTACCCGCGATGCCCCTTTCGCCACGGAGATGCTTGGGTTTCTCGGCGGCGTTGGCCGGCGAGGTGGCTTTGCGTGGTACATTGCATTCATTCAGCAAATCGTGGTTCCGCATCCAGCCTTGTTCAGTTACCTGGTAATGACGGGAGAGCTGGCGGCTGCAGTTTCACTCCTTACCGGGACGCTGACCCGTGCCGGCGCGCTGATAGCGATGCTTCTCTTTCTCAATTACATGCTAGCCAAAGCCCGCATGTTTTGGTCGCCTGACAGCGAAGATGCGGCGGTTTTCTTCATCGCAATGACTGTATTCCTTTCGCGCGCGGGCCGCGTCTGGGGCGTCGATTCGCTTCTTTCCAAACGCTGGCCGCGTTTCTGGCTTTGGTAATGCCGCTATCCGTGAATGAAAGGCGGCAGCGGGCAATCGAGGCTATCGGCAATGGCGCGGAGAAGTTCGGCTTCGCGGGGTTGGATGACATTGTCGAAGGCGACAGTTTCAGCGCAAGCGGACAGGGTGTTCTTTTTTATTTGCGGCACGGACTGCGCGAACCGGTCGAGAGCTGCATCGAGATGGGAGAAGTCGCATTCGGTCGGCGGCAGCCATGGAATTTCAGTGCGGGCGATCCGGCCTAACG
This sequence comes from Chthoniobacterales bacterium, assembly GCA_046262815.1. Taxonomy (GTDB): domain Bacteria; phylum Verrucomicrobiota; class Verrucomicrobiia; order Chthoniobacterales; family UBA10450; genus AV80. The sequence continues at coordinate 12,825 of JBHELY010000030.1, forward strand.
ACTCGGCGCCCTTGGCGAACGCGGCCTGCGCCTTGGTGGCATCGTCCGCGCCGGCATAGGCAGTAGCAGAAAGAAGAATGCCGGCGTCCCGGGCGAGGGGTCGCAGATCGTAGAACTGGATAACGGGGTGACGCTCGGGATAAAAACGCGTATCGAGATGACGCATCACGATTTTTTGCATCATGAACTCGAAGAGATCGGTCTCGTTGTCGCTCGCGATAAGTGCGTTTACGGCCGCGCGGAATTGCTCGAATTGCGGAAGAGATAACCGCCGCAGGGCCGGCAACGCTAGGTCGATCAAAAGTATGCGCGCCTGTTCCGGGATGCCTTGAATGTCAGGCCAAAGGCGAGCGGTTTCATCGCGGACAGCCGTTGAAGTAACGCGACCTAGCTCGTCGAGCTCTTTATCGCGGATAGTTGGGTCATCGGAGAGAAGAAACGCGCAGACCAACGCGTGGGCACCGAGCGGTTCGCGCGCGGCGTTTTGAATTGCGCCCGGCACGGCCTGATGAAGATCAGCCGCGTGTTGTAGATGCTCGGCGCGCGGTTGCCCTATTTCAGTAACGATTGCTTGTTGCGCAACGATAACAATGGGCAAAGGCGGCGGACGAACAGTCGGAAGCGGCGGCGGCAGTGATTGAGCTAATGCTGATGCCTCAGGCAAAGGTGGCGGAGTTACCATCGAGGGAGTGTCGGGTAACACCACGCTTGGATACTTTCCGTCGAAGGACGGATCCAAAGCGCGAATTCGCTCCAGCAGTGGAGGATGAGTAGCGAACCCGAAGAATCCGCTCTTTAATCCATTCGCGAAGAATAGGTGGCTGGCTTCTTCGGCGCGGGGTGATTGAAGCTGCGAACCTTCGGCTATTCCGCCAATCTTCTTCAACGCGCCGGCCAGACCCGGAGGATTGCGGGTAAATTGAACCGCTGAAGCGTCCGCGAGAAATTCCCGCTGCCGGCTAACCGCCGCCTGGATCAGCCGCCCGAATAACACGCCTACCCAACCAATGATGATTAAAGCCAGACCTAGCAAAGGAAGCGGATTCTTTCGACCGCGTGTTTGAACCAGGATCCGTCCTACCACAGTAAGACAAACGATGCCGAAGATAAGACCCATTAGACGCAGGTTTAGCTTCATGTCGCCGTTGAGGAGGTGACTGAACTCATGCGCGATCACGCCCTGGAGCTCGTCGCGGGTTAACAACATCATGGCGCCGCGCGTCGCGCTGATCGCGGCATCACTGGCGGAGTGCCCGGCCGCGAAAGCATTGATTCCCGGCTCGCCATCCATCACGTAGACCTGCGGAACCGGCACCCCCGACGCGATAGCCATTTCTTCGACAACATTGAGCAGCTTGCGCTCGTGCGCGTCCGTTGAGTTCGGGTTAACCAGCCGGCCGTCGAGCAGCTCCGCGACGGCGCGTCCACCGCGCGCGAGCGATAGCGTCTTAAAAAAACTGCCAGCGCCGATAATGCCGAGAGTGCCGATAGCTGTGCCTAAAAACATTTTCGCGTGCGACCAGGAGGTGGTCGTTTCGTCGACTACGTTCTTCGATTCGACCGCGCCGAAAATCAGAAGCACAGCGAGATAAACGGCGCCGATCAACATGATGATCGCGGCCACGAAGTAGAAGACGAGAAACGCCGTGTGACGGCGGGCCTTGTCCTGGCGCTCGAAGAAGTCCACGCGCGCGAGAGTTAGCCAGACCTAGAACGAGACTTTGGGCGCGTCCTTCTGCTCCGGTTTATCGATGACGAACAGCTCGGCTGGTCCAAAGTTGAACGGGCCGGCGATGAGGTTAGTCGGAAAAACTTCGCGCCGGGTGTTGTAAGCCATGACTGAGTCGTTATAAGCCTGGCGCGCGAACGAAACTTTGTTTTCCGTCGAGGTTAGCTCTTCCATGAGACTAAGCATGGTGGTATTCGCCTTGAGATCCGGGTAACTTTCAGCCAGCGCGAACAAGCGTCCCATGACGCCGGAGAGCGCGGTCTCCGCGGACGAAATTTCCTTCATCGCTGAACTGTCGCCCGGATTCTGGGCGGCACGGGTGTTGGCTGTGACAGCGGCATTGCGCGCCGCAATCACAGCTTCGAGCGTCCCGCGCTCATGGGCCAGATAACCTTTCGCCGTTTCGACCAGGTTCGGGATCAGGTCGTAGCGCCGTTTGAGCTGCACGTCTATCTGCGAGTAGGCGTTCTTATAACGATTGCGCAGCGTAACCAGCGAATTGTAGCCAGCGACGATAAAGACAACCAGCACGACGGCGACCAGGACGATAAATCCGCAAGAAAGCGTGAGCATAGGATTTCCTTTCCTCTAATGTTGGCCCATCCCTAGAGGAAACGAGGCAGCGAGTCAAGGAGCGGCCGCCGGTGCACTGCGAAGCTGAATATCAATTTCCGACGTCAGTGTGCGATGGACCGGGCATTTCGCCGCGACGGCCATCAAGCGCGCGTGTTGCTCGGGCGTCAACGGGCCGCTCATCTCCACCTGGACCTCGATTCGGTCGAGCATTCCTTCTTTCGTCTCGCAATCGTCGCAGTCCTTTGCGTGGATGCGCGAATGGTGAAGCGAGACGATGATGTCTTCGAGCGGAAACTCTTTCTTGCGCGCATACAGCCCGATTGTCATCGACGTGCAAACACCAAGCGCGGTCAACAAGTAATCGTACGGTCCCGGTCCTTCATCGCGTCCCCCGAAAGCGACGGGCTCATCGGCGACCAGATGATGCTTGCCGACAACTATGCCTTGAAGAAAGCTGCGCGCATTTCCCCGGACAACTACGTCAGGCGGCGCCGGATCCGGTTTTGCGTTTGAAGTGGTGATGTCCATGGCCTCGAGAATACAGAGCGCGCCATGACATCGGAAGCCGGAAGTCCGGAATTGTTCAAATCACGCAGCCAGAGCTAGAATGGTTGCATGGCAGACTTACCGATGATCAATGAATTGGAACGCCGGGTTTCGCCGGCCCCTACGCCGCAAGCGCTGGCCTGGCACAATGGCGAGCTTTGGTTCGGATCCCGCGATCTGGGTCGCATCTACCGAATGGACGCGAAGAGCTGGAGAGTTCTCGATGACGTGAAAGCGCCGGGCATTCCATGGGCCGCCGTTTCAGTAGATGACGTTATTTGGTTCACTCTTGGAGAGGGCGCGGACGATGATCGCTATTTGCGGTGTTATATTCCTGGAAAAGGCTTTGCCGTCGAGCCCCGAATCCCGTGTCCGGATTTCACTGGCTCTTACCTGAGCTACGACGGCAGCAATCTTTATCTCAGTCAATGGTATAACCATCGAATTCTGAAACTGGATTCGGAATGGAAAATTGTCCGAGAGATCGCCATCGGCGCAGAAATAAGTGGACACGCTTTTATCGATGGCATCCTTTACGTGCTCCGCGGCACGGAACAAAACGGCGGGGACTGGCGACTGGCGCGGCTCGATCCCGGAGAAGAAAAACCAACTATCCGCGAAATTGCAAAGGTGCCGTTTCAATGTCGCTCGCTTACTTTCGACGGCCAGCACTTATGGACTAACTATCGCGATGCTGATCAGATTGTTTGCTTCTCGATGCCTCAGTAGCCAGAAGGAAAGTAAAGAAAGTAAGTCTCAGCGCTTCTCGGAACTACTTTGGACTAGTTGGATCGCGTCGCGGAACGGCAAAGGCGCGTCGATGGTGGCGAACGATTCGGACGAACCGCCGGTTCCGCGGATCTCGACTGTGCCGTAGTTCAGGAAACGGCCGAGCATGCTTTGGAAGACAGCGACGGACTCGATCTTGGAGATGAACATCTCAAAGGTATGGCGTTGAATGAATCCAACCTTGATCAGGACGCGGCGGTCCGTAATGACAAGCTCGCTGGTTTTTATGGTTACAGCCGCGGAGAGCAGAATGCCGACGGGCATCACGAGTAGCAGCCACGCCCAATAGAAGTTGCGCCAGGAAGCAAGCATGGCGATTGGAATGATGACGATGAGGCAGAGGAGCGCGCCGATAACCGATCCGCTCAATGCGATCCAATGGATGTGGGTCTGGTGAAGCGGGCGTTCATCCGGTTGTAACGTCGCGGCGATGTAGGCACCGAGCCGCTCCCGCGGGAGCGGTGGCTTCGGTGGAGCGGGATCCGGCGCGTGGAATTGTTCCATTACCATCGTTCAGATAATCGCGTCAGATCCGATGTAAAGCCATCGCTCTTCGAAGAACGCTTGACGCGAAAGACTCGCTCGGTCTTGTGCAACGTCATGCTGATTCGCGGGCTCGTTGTTTTATTAGTGACGCTGAGTTTGAGCGCGTGCTCGAAAAAACGAAGCGCCGCCACCGTGATCGCGAAAGAGCATATCGACATCGCGGAGGCGAAGCCATCGCCTTCTCCACAGCCAACAGCGGTGGAAGAAATTACCTCTCTGGAAATGACGGTCTGGGCGGCTGACATCGAGGACTAACTTTGACCTACGATGTGGCTATCGTTGGCCTGGGTGGGATTGGCAGTGCCATTGCCGCGCATTGCGCGGGACGCGGTGCGTCGGTGATCGGCCTGGAACAATTCACCCCGGCGCATGATCGGGGCTCGTCCCATGGCAAGAGCCGAATGATCCGTCAGGCTTACTTCGAGGATCCAGCCTATGTCCCGCTTGTTTTACGCAGCTATGAGTTATGGCGCGCGCTGGAACGAAAAGGCGGTCAGGGTTTGCTGCGAATCACCGGGGTGATTTCAGTCGGCGAGGAGAACAGCAAGATCATTTCGGGAACCCAACGGGCCGCGGCGCGGCATGGACTGGCGTTGGAGAAGTGGAGCAGGGGGGAAGTTAGGGAGCGGTATCCGAGGGTGCGGCTGTTGGAGGATGAGATCGCGTTGTTCGAGCCGGATGGTGGAGTTCTCGATCCGGAACAGGCTGTTAGCGCACATTTGAAAGCGGCGGAGTCTTCCGGAGCGGAACTTCGTTTCGACACGGTAGTGCGAAGTTGGGAAGCCAGCGATCACGATGTGAGGTTAGCTCTCCATGATGGCAGCAAGATATCGGCGACGAGACTTATCCTCTCGTTAGGTCCGTGGTTCAAAGAAGCGCTAGGTGGACTTGGCGTAACGGTTCGGGTCCAGCGCAACGTGCAGGTCTGGTTTACGCCCGCGACAAACGCATACCAGGCGCCGCGGTTCCCAGCCTTCCTGCTCGATCGCGCCGGATTGCCGGCGCCGCTGTATGGTTTTCCCGATTTCGGCGCGGGCGTGAAAGTCGCCTTTCACGGCTTCGGAAATCTAACGACTGCCGACGAACTCAATCGCGACGTCGATCCAGCTCGCGATCTCGAGCCAGTCGCCCGGGCGACGGAGGCGTGGATGCCGGGAGCTGCCGCCAGTTTCCGCGAAGCAAAGCCCTGCATGTACAGTCTCACGCCCGACGGCAATTTCGTTATCGACCGCCATCCGCATCACGGAAACGTGATTCTTTGCGGCGGCTTTTCCGGGCATGGCTTTAAGTTCGCGCCGGTCATCGGCGAAATCGCAGCGGACCTTGCTCTGGATGGCGGCTCGCGGCATGGGATCGATTTTCTTTCGCTCCGAAGATTTGGAGGTTTTTCCGCCTCGTGTTGAACGTTACCATGACCTGCATCACACTTCGCCGCGACTACAGATGAACACCGGGCTAAAAAAAATATTTTTCGCACTGGCGATCAGTACGCTAATCGCGGCGCCGCGGGCTGAAGCTGGTTCCATCGGCGACTTCTTCAAGGCGCTCGGCAATTCCATCGCGCATCCGGGGCAGAAGAAAAAGGCGGCGCCGCCACCGACCAAGAAAAATTCCAAGACTAAAGGGAACGATCGGAATCCCGAGTACCCGCCAACCCCACCGCCGACCATGCCGACACCTACGCCGAGCGCGACGACCACCAGCCCGCCGGTTCGTCCCGCTTCGGTCCCGCCGGTTAAGAATTCAAAGCTCGACATTCCTTATGGGATTCCAGTTCCGGGAAAGCCCGGCTTCGTCACGAGCCCGTTTGCGCCCAAGGCCGGTTACGTCGACGTCCGCGGTTTCCCCAGTGGCACGGAAGTGAAAGACCCCTACAGCGGCAAGGTTTTCCTTACGCCGTAAATGTCACTGCGTTCTCTCGGTGTTTTAGGGCGTGATGCTGCGGACGACAAAATTGTCGAAGCGAACATCCAAGGTTTCACTTTTCGGCTGAGTGGTCACAGCCAGACCGACGCCGCCGGATTTAAAAGCCGCGTCTGTTTTCTCCAGGAGTTTCTCGCCATTGACGTAAAACGTGAGGGTATCACCGGAACAATCTGCCCGCAGATGATTCACCGCGTTCCCCGGCTTGATGGCTTTCGATTCTTTCCCGTAGGCGATCGCGTCCCAAAAGCTCGGGCTCGTCCGCTTGAGGATGGCGTAGAAGCCGTCCCCGCGAATCGCAAAGACATAGGCTTGATGGACCGTTTGCGCGTCTGCTTCAGCGCGACAGAGAATGCCGAACACGCCATTTGAAGGTCCGGCGGCCAGGCGGACGTCCACTTCCACCGAGCAATTATCAAAGGTCCGCTTCGGAACAAGCGAGTAGGTATTAAAATCTGCTTTGTTGAGCAGGATTCGATATTCGCCATCGAGATAACCGAACTCCGCGTACTCCTTTTTCGTCACCATCCAGCCGCTGGCCGGGTTCGAAAAGTCGTCCTGAAAAAGAGCAGGGGTTTCGGCCTGGGCTGTGAGGGTGGCGAGTCGCAAGGCAAGGAGGACAACGAGCAGCTTTAGTTTCATGGAAATAACGGACGGCTCCTGAATTTAGATCGACGATGGCACTTTGGCGATAGTCGTTGCGTTTGTCGGCACGAAAAGTTTACAAGGCGTGCCACGCGCATGGCTCACGACGTTTTTATTTCGCATTCGGCACAGGACAAATCGGTCGCGGACGCAGTTTGCGCGGGGCTGGAGAACGCAGGAGTGCGTTGCTGGATCGCGCCGCGCGATGTGCAGCCGGGGCGAGCGTTTGCCGGCGAGATAACGCGCGCGATTCAGCAAAGCAAAGCGATGGTGCTCATTTTCTCCGCGCATTCGAATAACTCCCAACAGGTTCTGCGCGAAGTGCAGCTCGCGGTCTCGTCGCATTTGCACATCATCCAGCTGCGCATCGAAGACGTTCGGCCTAATGACGACCTGACGTATTTCCTGAGCACGCCGCATTGGCTCGACGCGCTCACGCCGCCCGTGGAAAAACATTTGCAGCGGTTGGCCGCGGCGGTCGAGGCGTTGTTGGGAAAAGGGGATGCCGACGTGGCCGCGCCGGCGCCGGCGTCGTTGATAGAGCCGCATCCCTTGCCGAAAGCGACGCCGCGACGCGGGATCTGGGTTTGGGCGATCGTAGTCCTGCTGTTTGGTCTGGCGTTTCCGATCTGGCGTTATTACGCCCCGCGAAAGACCAAAGTCGAAACGGCTGTCAGGCCCACCACAAGTCCCTCTTCATCGCCAGTTACGCGCGACATCATCATAGAATTTCCCGATGTGCCGACGAAGCCGCCGACCTATCAGGTTGCAGCGTCCCCGTACCTTCACGAACTCGGCATTGGGATTCGCGACCTTCGCCCGGCCGATTCAAAAATCGTCCTCATTAACAACCTCGGACTTTACAGCGGGCAGGGAGTTCATCCGACGACGAGCCAAAACCTGTTGACGCAGGTCGAAACGGGAAACGTGCCCGCGTCGTTCACGCTTCAATTCAAACAACCCGCCGCGAGCGTGAGCTTCGTTCGGCCGCGGCTCTATCCCGAAACGGAAAGTGGGATCACGCACCCGGCCTGGAGCGCGCACGCGCTGGACGCGGACGGGAACGAACTCAGTTCGCAGAGCGAAGGATTGTTACGCTGCGATTATCAGCACGAAGTTCCCGCGCGCACTTATACGCTGCACGCGCCGGCCTTCGCGCCGATTGTTGCGTTGCGTTTCGATTCCGATCCGAACTTGAACGGGAGGCCATTCGCGGCTTTCAGCACGCTGCTCATCGAGCGAATCACACTCACGCCGGCTGCAAGCCGGTGATCATGTTCAGAGTTGGAGGGCCGCTTTGAGATGCGGCACCAGACGCTTGCTGAATTCCACGGAGTCGCCCGCAGACAAATGCGACCACTCAGGGCAATCGAATCCGGACAGCTCAGGAAAATCTGAATAATAAATGCCGGGCGCATTGGTCATTTTTAAAAGGGGATCCCAGGTTTGGGCGCGGGGCGTGAGGCGATCCTCGAGTTCTTTCAGTCCGCCGGTGTGCGGGAAACGGACGAAAACGATCTTTCCGCCGCGGCGGCGAATTTTTTCGATCGCGCCAGCAACGTCAGAAAAGCGCTTTTCGATTCCTTTTTTCATCCCGGCGAAGAACACATCCTTCGGGACATAGGTTGGCGGCGGAGGCGGGGTGAACAGGGGCAGCCAGATTTGCTGGATCTTTTTCGCGAGCAGACTTCCGGGCTCCGCGCATTTTTCCCACATGCGGGCGCGGCGCTCGCGGTCTTCGGTTTGAAAATAGGGAGGAAAATGCGGCGGCACCAGCGCGCCCGGACGATTCGGAATCGGCAGTTCATTCAAGAACGCTTCAAGACTCAAATCGTCCGGTTTCAAAAACGCGACACGCTCTTCCAGCCACATACCGAGATATTCGCTCGCGCGCTGAGCAGGCGTCTGGTTGCGATATCGCTTTTCGCCTTGCTCCGCGCGGTCCATCGGCGGCGAACCTGGCGGCGCGAGAAACAAACCGGGAACAAAGCTGCAAATGATCGTGCCGTGAAATCTTTCGTCCTTCGCCAGGTCATCCAAGACCGGCCAGGCGGCGGAGCCGGCCATCGCGAGTTGAATTGGCCGTTTGCCCAGGCCCTTTTCGAATTCATCAAGATCGACATCGAACCACGCCCGCGAATCTCCGACGACAACGATCGATTCCGGTTGAACGCGCCGGCGTGCCATCGTCCACAGGTCTTCGTTGTCGTTTAAAGTGGGGCCGTAGCCGAGCGAGCGGCAGTACAATTCCCACGCCGTCGTTACGGCGATCACGATAATACTGATCACGACTGCTATTCCCCGCCAGGGCGCGGGCGGAATTGGCCGTTCGAATTCCAAAGGCGGGCCGCCGTGAATTTGCTCTTCGCGCGATGGTCTGCGGAAGAACAGACGCGGAAGGCGGAGGCGTTTCTTAAAATTGGAAATAGATGAAGGCATTGCTGCTTCCCTGGGTGAGAATGATCGCGCACGCCATCACGGCGCCGATGGTGGTGACGGCCCAGTTCGGCATGCGCATCACCGCGATCTCGAAGCTGTTGTCGCGCATGGCCCAATGGAGCGCGATGACGCCCGCGCTCACCATTCCAATTTGCAAGAGCTCGCGCGTCGTGAGGATTGCGTCGCCAGTCGGATGGCCGCCGAACATTCCGGCCAACATGCGGCTCGCGATGGTGAAATCGGACGCGCGAAAGAAAACCCACGCGATGCAAACCGCTCCGTAGGTCGCAAAACCGGCCAGCATCCGAACAATCGGCGTGTTCGCCCACGGTTTTTCTTCGAACAGGAGCCGGCAAACGCGCTCGATGACCAAGTAAGAACCGTGCAACAAACCCCAAACGACAAACGTCCAGGCGGCGCCATGCCATAGTCCGCCGATGAACATGACGATCACGAGATTCAGCGCGGCGCGAAACGGCCTGACCTGGTTGCCGCCGAGCGGAATGTAGAGGTAGTCGCGCAGAAATGTGGAGAGCGAAATGTGCCAGCGGCGCCAGAAATCGGAGAAGCCGATCGCGGCATACGGGAAACGGAAGTTGTCCTTGAGATGAAAGCCCAGGGTAAGCGCGGCGCCGATCGCGCAGATCGAGTAGCCGGCAAAATCGAAAAAGATCTGTCCCGCGAACGCAATCACGCCCGCCCACGAATCGAGCGCAACGAGCGGTCCGGCGTAATTGAAGACGCGGTCGGCCGACCCGGAAAGTAAGGTGTCGGCCAGGACAATTTTTTCAAACAAACCCAGCGTCATGAGCGCGAGGCCCCAGAAAAATTGTCCGGTCTTCAGGCGCGGCGCGTAGGTGAGTTGCGGCAGGAAATCGCCCGCGCGGACAATCGGGCCGGCGACGAGTTGGGGAAAAAACGAAACAGCGAGGACGAAATCGCGGAGCGATCGCGTGGGCTGCAGGACGCCGCGATAGATATCGAGCGTGTAGGAGAGGGAGTGGAACGTGTAAAAGGAAATGCCGACCGGCAGGAGGATGTCGAGATGCGGCGGTTGATAAATGACGCCGACGCGCCCCAGCAACCATTGGAAGTTCTCCAGGAGGAAATTCCCATACTTGAAAAACCCCAGCATGCTGAGGTTCATGCAAACGCTTGCGACCAGCCAGCGGCGTTTTGACCGTTGATCTTTGGCTTTGCCGATTTGCCGGCCGAGCCAGAAATCCATCGCAGTGGTCGAGAACAGGAGAGCCGCGAAGGGCGGGTTCCAGGCGCCGTAAAAAATGTAGCTCGCGACGACGAGTAAATTCTTCCGCGCGTTCCACGACGCAATGCTCCAATAGAGAAAGACGACGACGGTAAAAAAGACGACGAACGTGAGCGAGTTGAACAGCATGCGAAGCCGGTTTTCCTAATCAGTTCCGGCAAAAGGGGCAAGCGATTTGTGCGGCGATCTTATTCCGGGTGATTCCGAGTCACGATGGAATGGCGGCTGCTTAAGTGAAGCGGCCGCTCGCACACATCGTGACCTATTCTCGTAAGAAAATCTTTGTTACTACCTTGCTGGGGGCGACCTGGATGGCCGCTCTCGCTTTCGGGGCGCGTGCTCTGTTCCAATACGAAACGACTCCCGGGCAGGTGGGAACGATCGCGTCAAACTGGCCTTCGGTGTCGGTTGTCCCGCGGCAGCCGAACAAGCCAACTCTGTTGATGTTTGCCCATCCCCATTGTCCGTGCACGCGGGCAAGCATCGGCGAGCTGGCCCAGATCATGGCGCACGCCGTCGGGAAAGTGAACGCCTATGTCTTCTTTGTGAAGCCGGAGAACGCGGAGCCGGGTTGGGACGATACCGACTTGCGATCCAGTGCGGCGGCGATTCCTGGGGTCACTGTGATAACCGATCAGAATGGGAAAGAAGCGGCGCGGTTTGGCGCCAAGACCTCCGGGCACACGGTGGTGTTTGGGAGCGACGGAACCCTTATTTTCAGCGGCGGCATCACCGCGTCGCGTGGCCATGCCGGCAGCAACACCGGGGAAAGCGCTATCCTGGCCCTGCTCACTGACCAACCCGTCGAGCGCACACGCACGCCGGTATTCGGTTGTTCTCTCACGAAACGCCCAACCATGGCGGAAGGAAACTTATGTTCGAACTAACCGGTCCAATACCAGCAGCGAATAGCGAGCGAGCGGAAGAACTTTTCCAGCAGCACAGGCGTCAGATTTTTCGCGACACGGACAAGCTCTTCGCAAGGCTAATGCTCTTCCAGTGGGTGGCGTGCATCGTCATCGCCCTCGTCGTCTCGCCGCGAACCTGGGATGGGGAATCCAGCCGGATTCACATCCACGTGTGGTCCGCGCTTCTGATCGGCGGCGCGATCAGCCTTTTCCCGGTTTGGATGACGCGGGTATGGCCTGGATCCGTAGCCACCCGGAACGTCATCGCGGTCGCGCAAATGCTGATGTCCGCCTTGTTGATCGGATTGACCGGCGGCCGCATCGAAACGCATTTTCACGTGTTCGGATCTCTTGTCGTCCTGTCATTTTATCGCGATTGGCGGGTGCTCGTGCCGGCAACGGTAGTAGTCGGGCTCGATCATTTCCTGCGGGGCGTTTATCTACCGTATTCGGTTTATGGGGTTCTCAGTGCGAGCCCATGGCGTTCTATCGAACACGCTGGTTGGGTGGTGTTTGAAAATGTTTTTCTTGTGATCTCGTGCTTCAGAAGTATCCGCGAAATGCGCTTTATCGCTAACCGGACAGCGTCGCTCGAAGCCAGCGATCAACGGTCGCGCCAGCTTTTCGACGACGCGCCGATCGGCATGGCCGTCGTGGCACTCCATGATGAGAAATTCAAGCAGGTCAATGCGCGTTTCACCGAGATGATCGGTTATTCCGAAGGGGAACTCCTCGAGCGATCGCCGCTCAACCTCACCCACCCAGACGATCTGGCGGAGAGCCAACGGCTCGTGAAAGCGATGCTCGATGGCAGGGAAGGGTGTTCTCTCGAAAAGCGTTACCTTCGCAAGAACGGCGAGCTACTTTGGGTCAATCGCACCGCTTGCGTGATTTGCGACAAGGACCGCAATCCCCGCGAATTCCTCATCATGGCGGAAGACATCACCGAACGGAAGAAAGTCGAGGAAGCGTTGCGCGAAGCGAAAAAGGAGGCCGACCGGGCAAACCACGCCAAGAGCGAATTCCTTTCGCGCATGAGTCACGAATTGCGGACGCCGTTGAACGCGATCCTCGGTTTCGGACAGTTACTTGAACGGCAAAACCCGACCAAGCCGCAACGGGCGCGGGTCGAACACATCATGAGCGCCGGACGTCACCTTCTTAAACTGATTAACGAAGTGCTCGATATCAGCCGGATCGAAGCCGGCCACTTACAGCTCTCAGTGGAACCAGTGGCTGTGACTGAAATCTTGGAAGAAGCGCTCGATCTTATGCGTCCCTTGGCTGCGCAACGCTCGATGCAGCTCTCTGTCGATGCTCAGTTAGATAAGGACCTTCATGTCCTCGCGGATCGTCAGCGCTTGAAGCAGGTTCTGCTTAATCTCTTAACGAACGCCGTTAAATACACTGCCGTCGGCGGTCGAGTCTCTGTTTCGCTCCAACAATCGAATCTGGCAAAGACACGACTAGTTGTCAGTGACACCGGGGCCGGCATCGCGACGGAAAAGCTGGCGCGGCTATTTACTCCATTCGATCGATTGGATGTCGAACCATCCGGCGTGGAAGGGACCGGCCTGGGCCTGGCACTCTGCCAGCGCCTAATGCAAGCCATGGGTGGCGACATTGGTGTTGATAGCACAGTCGGGAAGGGAAGCGCGTTTTGGATCGAGCTACCCGCGACCGATTCGCCGCTAAAAGCTTTGCCCAACAATCATGCTGCCGCGCTGGAGGGAGCATGTGCTGGGGACGGCGGCAGGATCCTCTACATCGAGGATAACCTCTCAAACCTTACTTTGGTTGAGCAGATGCTGGCCGAACAGCCGCAACTTCAATTGCTCACCGCGATGCAAGGCGGCCTGGGCTTGGACCTGGCGCGCCAACATCTGCCGGACCTCATTTTACTCGACCTGCACTTACCCGACCTTCGCGGACACGAAGTCCTAGAACGTTTGCGCAACGACGCGGTCACTCGCCATATACCTGTCGTAATAATCAGTGCCGACGCGACGGCGCGGCAAATTAACCGACTCAAAGCCGCAGGTGCGCGAAACTATCTGACCAAGCCGATCGATATCGCGGAGTTCTTTCGTGTCATTGATGAGACCATGCGCGATCGCGATCGAGAGTTAGAATCTGTCGCCTAGTCGAAGTGATGAGTCGCGAACCACAACCCATCGATCAGCGCTGGCTGCCTAACGGCGCCCTTTATTCCAAGATGAAGATTGTCGTGATCGACGACGAGCCGGCTAACGTCGCTTTACTGGAAATGATGCTAGCTGAGGGTGGCTACACTCGCGTCAAGACAGTAACGGATTCGCGGTTAGCAATGGGCACTTGCATCGTCTTCGAGCCGGATCTGGTCCTCCTCGATTTGATGATGCCGCACGTCGACGGCTTTACTATTCTCGAATCCCTCCGCGCGGCGGCGGGCGAAAGCTTTTTGCCGGTGATTGTGCTCACAGCCGATGCCAATGAAACTACGAAGCTGCGCGCTTTGCGCGCCGGTGCGACCGACTTTCTTCTCAAACCGTTCGATCAACTCGAAGTTTTGTTGCGAATGAACAACCTGCTCGAAACGCGCCGGCTTCATCTCCAACTCGACATGCAGGTCGCCGCTTATGCTGACGCCGTCCGCGAACGCACCTCCGAGCTGCGCGAAGCCCAGACGCAATTGCTGAAAGCCTAGTAGGACGCGCCGGTCAGCGTGAACGTGACCGGGCAGGTGACCGATGACACGGTTCCCGGCTTAAAACGCCAACGCTTGAAACCAGTAATAGCGGCATTGTCGAGGAACTGATTCCCGGTGCTCTTCGTCATGATGACTTGAACGACGTTGCCGCTGCCCGGATCGATTGTGAAGAGGGCGATTCCTTCGCCCGTGATTTTCTGTCGTCTTGCCTCGTACGGATATTCAGGCCGCGGTGCGCTCACGGCGAACACCTTGGCAGAGGATAGGCGCACCGAACTGGGCATCGTGCTGGTTCTCGGCCTAACGACGGGCGTGAACCGGCTGGTGGGATCCACCGCTGGCGGCGTTACTGTCGGCTCGATAAACGATTGGTCGATCACGGGCGGCGTCGGCAACGGATCGGTCGCGTCCGGCAGCTGGTCCGTAACCGGTTCCATCGGCTCGAAGATTATGTCGGGCGGCTCGGTTGAAACCCCTGACGCCGTTTGTGGCTCCGCCTGGCGCATTGCTGCCAAACTGATAGCCCCGATGTGAATCGCCACGGCTGAGAACAGCGCCGCTGCGAATCGCCATTTGTGTGCTGAGCGATAAAGTAACGCTGATGTCATAACTGGTCCTTTACCAGTCAGACACGCGTGTTCCGGAAATCTTAACTGCTTCTCACCAAATCCGAACGCGTGCTTTCGGATCGACGAACAGCTTTTCGTCCGGCTTTACCTTGAACGCGTTATACCACGCATCGATATTCCGCATCACGCCGTTCACGCGATACTGCCGTGGCGAATGAGGATCGCTCACGACCTGGCGGCGGACGTAATCATCCTTGACCTTGCCGCGCCAGGCCTGCGCCCAACCCAGGAAAACGCGTTGCTCGCCAGTTAGTCCATCGATGACCGGCGCGGGCTTGCCTTTGAGCGAAGCGCGATAGGCATCGAGCGCTATCACAACGCCGCCGAGGTCTGCGATGTTCTCGCCCATGGTTAGCTCACCGTTGACCTTTGTGTTCGGCAGCGGTTCGAACTTCGAATACTGTTCGCCCAGGACTTTGGCACGCGCTTCAAAGGTCTTGGCGTCTTCCGCGGTCCACCAATCGTTAAGCTTGCCTTCCGCGTCGAACTTCCGGCCTTGATCGTCGAAGCCATGAGTTAGCTCATGACCTATCACGCCGCCGATCGCTCCATAGTTCACCGCCGCATCGGCGTTCGCATCGAACATCGGCGGCTGAAGAATCCCGGCGGGAAACACGATGTCGCGCAGCGCGCCGTTGTAAGCGTCGTTCGTCTGCGGCGTCATGCCCCAGTCCGACATATCGACCGGTTCCGGCAGTCGCTGGATATAAAATGCCCAGTCCGCTACCGCCGCGCGCCGCACGTTGCCAATGAGATCGTTGTCACGGATTTCGACTTTCGAATAATCGCGAGCCTTATCGGGGTAACCGACCTTGATATTGTAGGTATCGAGCTTCTTGAGCGCCTGGACCTTGGTCGCTTCGCTCATCCAATCGAGACCTTTGATTCTTTCATGCATTGCCACCTTCAGGTTCGCGACCAGCTCTTGGATCTTAGCCTTCGCTGCCGGCGGAAAATACTTTGCGCTATACAGCTGACCTACAGCCCATCCCAGGTTACCGAAACGATCGTAACGATCGCCGGCCCCATAATCCCCGCCGCTCACCGCATGCACGCCACGTTTCCACCGCACTTGTTGTTCTGCCTGCCCAGCCAGCGTCTTGTTCCGCATTTCAAACAGCGCGTCGGCGAAAGCTTTCGAAAGATAAGGAGCCGCGTGGTCGGCGATGTTGAATGCCTGCCAGGCCTGCAACGTTTCGATCGGCGTCCCATCGAAAATGTCAGCGATCTTTGGAAACGCTGATTTCTCCGCAACCACCACACGCTCCAGCTTGGCAAGGCCTGCCTCAGTTAAGAATTTCCGCCAGGCGAATTTTGGCGCGAGCGCTTCCAACTCTGCGATCGACATTGCATTGTAGGTCGCGATCGGATCGCGCTGCTGGGTCTTAGTCCAACTCGCGTCCGCGATCTTTGTTTCGAAATCGATGATTTCCGCCGCGCGTTTCTCCGCATCCGGCCAATCGAGTAGCTTAAGTAGTTGCGCTGCGTAGGCCTTATACTGGTCCTTCTTCGCGGCAAAGTCCGGCTTCAAATAATAATCGCGGTCTGGCAATCCCAGGCCGGCCTGGCCGAGATAGACTGTGTAATGCTTCGGATCTTTGATATCGACGTCAATACCGAGCGCGAAGATACCCCCATGGAAATCCGCGTTTTGTTTGCCCATCATCGCCGCCAACGCTTCGCGCGTTTTTGCCGATTGCACCTCGCTTAGCTTGTCCTTGATCGAAGAAGCGCCCGCCTTTTCGATGGCTGCTTCATCCATGAACGATTTGTAAAACGCTCCGACCTTGCCTTCGATCGTCGCCGGTTTCGGGTCCGTCTTCTTCGCCGTCTCCTCCATGAGATCGTGCAACCGTTGTTCGGTCAGATCACTCATGGCGAGCCGCAGGCTGTAGCCCGGTTTGTCCGCCGGGATTTGAACGCGATCGAGCCAGGCGCCATTCGCGTAGCGGAAGAAATCGTCGCCCGGTTTTGTTTTCAGATCCGCGCCGTCCGTGTCGAACCCCCAGACGCCGTACTGCGGTTTACCGCTGGGCTGGGCAAACGCTCCAGCGAGACACAAAACGAAAATCAACAACGCGGCTCTGGTTTTCATAAGCTGCGGAGCTTAGCGGGGGCGGCGCGCGTAGCCAACCTTCTTCTGCAGCGTTGTAGCTCGGCACCGGAGCGTCATTCTTTGCGTGAGCGACACTCGCAATTCCAATCGTGTCCGTCCGGAAAAAAATATCCGCGCTGACCGATTCTGATATACGTGATTCACGTATGTCATGGCCCGGTCGATTTTTCAAACGCCTCTCACAGCGAACCGTTTCGTCGCAGAACACCCCGCTGTTGCCGGTTATCATATACGTGATTCACGTAT
Organism: Chthoniobacterales bacterium; assembly: GCA_046262815.1. GTDB lineage: Bacteria > Verrucomicrobiota > Verrucomicrobiia > Chthoniobacterales > UBA10450 > AV80. The sequence continues at coordinate 29,873 of JBHELY010000030.1, forward strand.
ATCAACGCGTTCAGGGCGGGCACTGGGACCGGCGGGCCAGACCCCAGTCAGACACGCTGAGGACAGAGCGCCCTGGAACTCACTCTGTATTCCCGCCGAACCATTTTTTTTGCAGTTCATCCATAAAACCGCGCTCGTTCAACGCGAGCAGCGCGCGATTAATGGGAACCCGAAGCGGACTGTCCTGCTGCAAACCGATTCCGTAAGATTGCTTCTCGAAGATAGGACCAACCAGGCGTAGCCGCGTCCCGATTTTCTTCGAAAGATAATAGCGCAACACCGGCGCATCATAAACCACGGCCTTCAGTTCTCCTGAGTTCAGCGCCGCGCTCGCGCTCGCCACATCCGGATAGGACGCGACCTTCGCCTTATTTTTCTTCAACCACGCCTCCGCCGTGCTGGCGGCGACAGTACCTACTTTCACTCCGGGCAAATCGCCCGGCCCGCTTATGTCACCGGCAAGACTTTTCACTGTCATCTCCGTCGTCACCGCCGCGGTGAAATAGGCGATGAGAACAATGCTCACCACCATCCAAAGGATCGCGACCAGCCGCGCCGGCACGCCCATCGGTCCTTTCGCTTCGCACCCGCCTGTGCAAAGCATGCTGATCGTCCACCAGAACGATTCCCAAACGCCGGCGCGGTACGGTTCCGGATACATTTCGGCATTGCGTCGCCGTTCAAACCACCAAACCAGGTGTGAGATCGCGAACATTACCAGTAACACCAGGCCGACCACCTTCACCGTGTTCCAGTTCATGAACTGATGGGACAGGTTCGCGACAACGCCGCCGTTTCGCGACACGTTCGACGCCACCAGAATCTGCAAGCCCGAATCAAAATACGGCTGCGAAAAATCCATCATCGCGTGGCGTTCCGCCGTGATGCTGATGGCCGCGATGGCGACATCCGCCTGCTTCGCATTCAACGTATCGAGCATCTGCGGGACGCTCTCCATGTTCTGCATTTCGAATTGAAGGTTCGCTTCCTTCGCCACCGCCTCCCAAAGATCGATGCTGAATCCCTTGATCTGCCCGCCGTCGCTAAACGAGAAAGGTTCGACCGGCTTTGTCACCACGCGGATTTTTTGCTGTCCGGAGACGGTGGCTAGGCAAAGCCAACCGCAAGCGAGCGCGACAAAGATGATACGGATATGGCGCTGGGTCACGAGCGAGGGATAAGTCCGTCGGCCGCGTTGTGTCAATCCTTGTGCTCGTTGTTGTGGCTCTATTCTTTTACAAATCGTAAGTTGTGATCTCGAGTGGAAATCCGTCGGGGTCGACGAAGTAAATCGAGTGGGAGACGCCGTGATCCTGAAACTGGAACGAGATGCCTTTCAACTGAAGCTCGGCCTGAGCAGATTGAAAATCGTCCTTAGTGGTGGCCAGAAACGCGAGATGGGAAAGTGCGTTGCCTTTCCCAACCTGATCACCCTCCGTCTGGGGAAAGAGCGCGATGCAGGTCGATCCAAGCCGTAAAAAGATCGGTACGCCTGACCACTGGCCGCGAAATACGTGCTCGAATCCGAGCGTGTTGACATACCAGTTCATGGTGCGTTCCGGGGACGCACAACGAAGAGCGACGTGATCGATTTGCTCGAGCTTCATGCGCGGGCAACCAGTCTCAGTTATCTTTCAAGATCGGGACGATCTCGGTTTGAATCGGTTGTCCAGTGACTTCGATGTCTTTGTCGCCGACGTAAACATCGATCTCGGAGCGGACGCCGAACTTGCCTTCGAGGTAGATGCCGGGCTCGATCGAGAAGAGGATGCCGGGAGTGATGTAACGTGAGTCGCGCGTTTCGAAGTTGTCGATGTTCACGCCGTTGCCGTGACATTCTTCGCCGATCGAATGCCCGGTGCGATGGGTGAATTGCTCGCCGTACCCGGCGCGCTTGATCACGCCGCGTGAGACGTCGTCGACTTCGGCGCCGTGAATCGGTTTTCCTTCGCGGACATTCTTGCGCACGAACTCGGTCGCGGCGTCGCGCGCTTCGCGGACGATGTTGAAGATGCGGACGTATTCTTCCGGCACGGTGGCGCCCACGAAACCGGTCCAGGTTTGATCGGTGCAAATTGCGCCGGGCTTGCGCAGCTTGCTCACGATATCGAGCAGGACGAAATCGCCGCGCTTGATGGGCGAGAAAGATTCCTTCGTTGGGAAGTAATGCGGGTTCGCGGCGTTGGCGTTCACCGCTACAATCCCGTCTTCGCGGGTCATTCCTTCTTCATCGAGCCGGCGGGCGATGAACTGCTGGATGTCGTATTCCGTGATCGGTTTTTCTTCGCGAATGTTCCGGCCGATCTCGGCGAACGCGTCCATCAGGACGCGATGCAGTTTGTCGGAGGCTTCGACGTGCGACTGATGTTGCTCGGGAGTGACGACCGCCTCGAATTGCTGGACTAATTCCGCGCTGGTGACGACTTCGACGCCGAAGGAGCGGATCAGTTCCACCGTGCCGGCATCCACGCGCGAGATGTAGGGAATGTCGTTGTTCGGCGAATATTGCATCGCGACCCGCTTCTTCACGCGGTTACGCGGGCGATTTTCGGCCGGTCCCTGGATCGCGCCCGCGACGAGTGCGTGTTGTTCTTCCCAGCCGCGGTAAGTGACGCGTTTGCCCGGGAGCGCGTCGAGTTTCCCACGTTCGATGGAGTGAACGATCTTGGTCGGTTCGCCGTTGGCTGGGATGTAATAGAACCAGCGCCGCGAACCCGAGGCGTGCTCGCCCAGTTTCAAGATGCGCGGGGCGAGCGGATCGCTCCCGCGGAAATCATAAAAGAGCCAGCCATCGAGCTTCGCCGCCTGGAGGGATTTCTGGATGTCGGCTACGCGTTCGGCTGGTGTGGGATCCGCGCGCATGATGGGAGCAAACATGATCCAAACAACGAGGGCTGCCAGCACGAACCAACAAGTCGATTTCACGCGGCGATTACGGCAGCATTGACCGCCGCCGTCAATTTTCATCTAATCGCGCTTTGCTCAACAAAAGGAACCAATGAGAAAACTAGTCGCGCTCGCTCTCGTCACCCTGTTTGCCACATCGGCCGGCCTCTTCGCGTCACCCGATAAAGATGCCCTCATCACCGCGGAAAAGAATGCCTGGCAAAACCTCAAGGACAAAAAGTGGGACGATTTTAAGAAAATGTTCTCGGCCGATTTTCGGGGCGTTTATGGGAGCGGCATTAACAAGCTCGACCAGGAAATGACCGAAGTGAAGACAGTCGACCTGAAATCCTATACTCTTGGCGACATCGACGTTGTTATGATCGATAAGGATGCCGCCATGTTGACCTATTCGGTGACGGTCGAAGCAACCGAAGGCGGGAAGGATGCTTCCGGCAAGCTGAACGCTGCGTCCATCTGGAAGAAGGAAGGCAACGATTGGCGGTGCGTCTTTCATACCGACACCAAAGCCGAGTAGCACGCTCGGCATGGCCAGTTACCTTGTAGTTAGCACCAGCGGGAATCCCGATAGCAACAGCCGGCGCATGGGCCGGATCGCGTTCCGGCGCTTGGAAAAGGAGAAGGTCGAATGCGAGTGGCTTGATATCAGCGAGCTGGATCTTCCGTTATGCGATGCGGACGCCTGCTATACGAAGCCTGGTTCCCGGAAAGTAAGTAAAGCAATTGAAGGCGCTGATGGCATTCTGCTCGCGACTCCGGTTTATAACTACGATGTGGCAGCCGCGGCCAAGAACCTCGTAGAGTTAACAGGCAGTGCCTGGGAAGATAAGGTGGTCGGTTTTCTTTGCGCGGCGGGCGGGATGAGCAGCTACATGTCGGTCATGTCATTCGCTAATAGTCTTATGCTCGACTTTCGGAGTGTCATCATTCCGCGGTTTGTTTATGCCACCGGCCGCGCCTTTGAAGGCGACGAGCTAAAGGACAAGGAAGTCGGCGAACGAATCGAAGAGCTAGCTGGCGAATTGATTCGCTTCACCAAGGCACTGCGCGGGTAGTTCATCTTCATCGTGACTCAAGCAACCGCGCGGACTTGGAAGAAGATCGCGGTCTTCTACGGTTTGACGTTGTTCTTCAGCAACGTCTTTAACGCTTTCGTTCTCCATGCTGGAAAGATGGATGCCGGCAACCTGCTTTACGTTACTGGGGCGATGTGGAGTCCGGGTCTGGCCGCGCTCGCGACCAAGCGTCTCTTTGGCGAGCCAATTTCGGAACTTCCCTGGAGATGGGGCGGCGCGCGCTACGCCTGGCTGGCTTACTTCATCCCTATTGCCTACGCGCTCCCAGTTTACCTGGTTGCGTGGCTAACGC
>JBHELY010000031.1:0-33007 GCA_046262815.1 Chthoniobacterales bacterium
ATCCTGGTGATACCAGAAGCGCCCGGTGTTAGGACTCCAACGCAGGACTTTCTCGTCCGTGCCGGCGCCGTCGACGTAAAGGCAGATCAGGCCGTTCGCGCTGGTGCGTTCTTCGATCAAGTTCCAGCCGTCCCAGACGTAGATGGTGACGTTGCCGCTACTGTCGGACGCAGCGATCCGGCGGTTTAGTCCATCGTAGTAATAACGGACATGCGCGCCAGTCAGATAGTTGTCGGCCACGGTGAGGCGGTTCTGGGCGTCGTAGGTATAGGCCCAGTCTTTGTAGGTCTGCAAGTTGCCGTTTGAATCATACGCGGGAGTCGCATTGCCGGGCGTGTCGGCGCCGCCGCTGCCGCTTGGCCCCGCTGGATTGATCAACCCGCTGTTGTCCACTTCGTAGGAATTCACGTCCGAGTCGATCATGTCGGACCGGTACGCCAGCGCTTTCAAGTAACGGCGGGAACCGTTGGGGACGCCAATTGGCGTGGTGTAAACCTGGGTGTTCCCGGTAGGGCTTGCCTCGTTGTGGGTCGGGTCAGGCGGATAATCGTACTGGCCGAGCGTGTAGAAGATCGTCGCCCCGGGAGTGCCTGTGCTCAGGGTAACAAACACCGTTCCCGGGTAGTGACCCGTTTCGCTGAATTCTACCGGATCGCATTGTGCTGGCGGCGCTGTCGGGGTTGCCGTGGCCGTTGCGGTAGCCGTCGCGGTTGGCGTTGATGTAGCGGTCGCCGTGGGAGTCGATGTCGCCGTTGCCGTCGCGGTAGCTGTCGGAAGCGGGATCGTTGGAGTAGCTGTTGCGGTAGCCGTCGCTGTGGCGGTGGCTGTAGCCGTTGGCGTCGGACTCGGCGGGGCGGTGGCCGTAGCGGTTGGATTCGGCGTGCTGGTCGCGGTAGCGGTCGGATTAGGCGTGGTCGTAGCTGTCGCGGTCGGGGTTGGGTTCACCGTGCTTTCGGATACGCCGATGTACTCGTTTAGATCATTCGGTGTGTAACTCGTATTTGGTATCGAGGGATCGGTGCTGGTCAGCGTGCTGCGGTTCCCTGAGGCGTCGTAGGCGAGCGAGGCCGCGGTGTTGCTGGTTACGGTGCCATTGTTCGCATTTAAAGTTCCATCGCGCTGGTAGCCGATCAGTTGCCCGGCGCCGTCATACTGGAAGCCGTCCGCTAACCCGTCGTTGCGTTGTTCGTATTTGAGCCGGCTCATGAGATCAAAGCCGTAATCGAACCGGCCGGACGGCCCCGTCGCGAAGACATGTTGAAGCGAAGGGATGCGGTTAATCGCATCGGCCGCGGCGTAGTCGGTCCGCGTGCCATTGCGAAGGGCGCGCTGGGTCCGATTGCCGCTCCGGTCGTAGGAGTACTTGACGATCGGCGTGCCCTGGTTCCCGTAATCATTCAGATTGTCGAGCTGATTTCGCGTCGTGTAGGCGTAGGCAAATTTTGAGCTGCTCGGATATTGGATGGTCTCCCGGTTACCGTCGCTGTCATAGGTATAGGTGACAGTGTGCGCGCTAGTGACTCCTGGGATGTGAACCGTCTGCGTTTCGGTCTGCTTACGATTCATCGAATCATAGCTGCAATCGACCCGGGCATCGCTGTTTTCAACGGCGAGGAGGTTCGAAGCCGCATCGAGTGTCATTGTCGTAATCGGCTGCGTGCCATCGTTCCAGGTAAAACCGTTTAAGCGATGGCGGTTGTCGTAACCAAGCGTTTGGGTCGCGTTCGCCCGGTTGGTGTAAACGTCCATGTTACTGTCGCCATTGTAATGCCACGACTCGGTGGTGACGACGCCCCGGCTATCCATCGGATAAGTTGCACCCACCTTGCGATTCAAAAGATCGTAGCTCCAAAGATAAACCTTCGAGCGTGGATCATTCATACTCAGCAATGTGCCGGCATGCGACCACACGAAGCTCGTTATCGCGGCGGGGGAAGGGTCTTGCGGAACCGTTTGATGAGTCAGCCGGTTCATGTCGTCGTAGGAATCATACGTCGTCACGTGATCCATGACGTCGCGAAAAGTCATCTTATTTCCCGCAGGATCGAGAGTCCAATTCGCGGTATAACCCGCGCTGTTGCGGTTCGCCGCAATGGGATCGTTGACCGCAACCCGGCGATTACGTTGGTCGTAAAAAAACTCCGTGAAGGCGCCGGTACTTTGTCCGGCGGGATCCCACACTTTCCAAAGGTTGCCGACCTTATCGTATTCGTAATGTGTGGTCGCCTGCTCGGCGCCCGTGCCTGTTGTCACGTATTGCTTGCGTACGTTCGGATCATAAGTCGCAGCCGTCACAAGTTTGCCGCTGGGAGACACTACTCGACGCGGGTTCGCATCTGTATGCGAATAATCCGCCGTGTTCGTTCCGCCCGTCCAGTCGTAGTAGGTGTGCGATACGTTGGGTGTGGGCTCGGGCAGAGTCGCCGTCAGTGGCCGTTTATAATCATCGTAGGTAAAGCTGGTGGAATGCTCCATCTCGTCCTTGACCGATTGAAGCGTGCCGTCATCATTGTAAACCTTCTCGATCGTGTGCCGGTAATGATCGTACGGATCGATCGGTAGCGTCACCTTTTTTAGCTGGCCGCGCGGCGTGTATTCGAAATTGGTCGTATTGTTCGCCGAATCAGTGACGGATTCGACGCGGTAAGCCGAATCATACGTGTAGCTGAAGGTCGGGGTTGCCGTGGCTAGAATCTCCGGATGGTTTTGGTCGATCACCTCCGGATGATATGGATCGCGGTATTCTAACAGCCGCCCGTTGCCGTCGTATTTGAAGGTTTCGAGGCCGCCGAAAGGGGTTGAATTACTGCTGCTGCGCAAACGATGACCCAGGACCACTCCCAGGGTGTCGTCATAACTGAAAGTCTCGAAGGCGCCATCGGGGTAGTCGATCCTCGTGACGTGTTTTTTTGCGTCGCGGGTGTAAGTGATTATCTTGTCGCGTTCATTTTTAGTCGAACAAACCCAGTACGGATTCGACGAGTCCGTTTGGCAGTTCGCTCCGGTATAGGTGTATTGAACCGAGGAACGAACAGAGTCGAATTGCGTCTGAGGATAAAGAATCTCAGTAGGTCGGCCGATCAGCGCTTCGTTCGTTATATTAGTCGTGTTCTGGTTACGATCCTGGACTTGGTTGATGTAAGAATTACCGTCATAACTCTGGATGGCGTATTGATTATTGAAGTCGGACGCCTGCTTCAGGAGGCCGCCATCATACTGGAACACCCGGCTCGGCCCGCTATTGTTCTGGCCATCGCCCCGAACTTCGTTGCGCCAGAGAATGTATGGTATGTAAAGCCTCGATACGATCTCGCCGGTCCAACCGCTCTTTTCGCTGTCAATTTGCCCGGCCGTGACTTGGATCATAGGATCCCCGTTGCTGGTCGCATATTGATACGCGATCCGTTTCATCGGTCCTTCGTACATCGGATCGTAAGCCGTGGAGAGAAGGGGATAACCATTGGCGTCACCTATATTCGGCGCTTGATAATCGTAAGACGCCATGGGCGGGGATTGATTGTCTGGCCCAGGATAAGAGACATTCGCGAGATAGGTATAGTTGGTTGTGCCCGTCGAATAAGACCTTTGAGCGTAACTGTATTGGACGGTGCGCCCGTCGCTCGCCTGGATGTGGTCGATCACTACATCCGTCGCGCCATTCGAATTGGTCCACGGCGTCTCGACATAAACCAATTGGATCCATCGGCCGCCCGCTTCGGTGATCGTGTTCAGGCTCCCATCGGTATTGTAAGCCAAGGCTGTCTTCACCCCGTATGGATCGTAAATCGCGACGGCTTGGTAGCTGTAGAAATACTGGCAGGGCGGGCGCAGTTCCGGATCGCATTCGGAAGTCTGTGTCGCCTTGAACTCAATTTTCCCCCCGTCCGGCAGCACCAGGTAGGCGAGCTTTGTTTGGACATTGAGCGGAATGAAGCGCTCCCGAATACCGGGCGCTGAGCGGTAATAACTGTCTGTGGATGTTTGAGTGAACGTCTCGACGCGACCGTCAGGGAGTGAGACCGTGTAATAGGTCGGGTGAAAAGACGCGGTGTTACTGCTTTCCGAGCCATCGATACTCCAGGAATAGGAATGCTGCCAGAAACCTGCCGCGCCAAACTGATAGTCGTCGTAGGTCTGACGCCGGCTATTCGCGACCCGGCTGAAAGCCAAAGGATACGTGCCCACCCCGCCAGCCACGACCATGTCGGTCACGCTGCGGACAGCATTGCCAGTCAATGGATCGTAGGAACAACCGGTCGTGACATTCCCATTGAACACGCCCGCCGGCCCGGTTGGATTATCATTGCCGACCTGGGCGCGGCAGAGCGGCGCGGGAATTAATGCAAAAAGAAACGTTGCGGTGAGCCCGGCGAACAACCGCTTCCTCGATGTGAGCGCGCTCATTGCGATTGCCAGTGCGAAGAGTTGACCGCCCACGGATTCGTCTTGGGCTGTTGCACGTTCTGCACCCAGAATTGCAGGGTGGCCGGACGTCCTATCCCCTGGACGAGGACGCGATAAAGGCCAGGATAGGTGCCCGCTTGAAAGTTAAACGTTAACTTGCCGTTGACGACCGGGACGGCGACCACGACCGGCGGGCTGATCGGGCTTGAAGGGTTTAGCGCCGACGGCAGGGTGGCAAAATACCCTCCGTCCAAGGCTTGGACCGAGGCTACAACCGGCACCGCCGTTACCGGAATCGGCACCACGACCGTGACTAGTTCGCCCGGGCGCGCAGCCAACATCTGGAAGGTGCCGGCCGCCGCGCGGGTCAGGACAGTCGATTGGTCCGGATAAGTGACGGTGGCCACGCGATGCGGCTGAACGCGAAGTTTCGAAACCGAGATACTTGGTGGCGGACTCGGGATGGGCGGCGGCGTTGACGGCGGATCGGCCCAGGCGATGCCGGGAAAATTGTGGGCGAAGCAGCAGGCGGCTGCTATTAAGAGCACGAAACGAAGGCGTGACGGTTTAATCGGACCTCCTTTTTCCGATCCGCGTCGCGGGAGGTTCCGGGTCGAGAGACTCTCGCTAATTCGGCGGGGAGCCTGAGGGACGAAGATTGTTTTTTTGTTTGTTGGAGTTACTTTCGAAGCGCCGAAAGCCGGTGGATGTATCCCGGCAATTCTTTTATCCGTTACGGTTTTAGTATCCGGACACGCTCGACCGACAAGGTTATGGGTAATACCAACGCGCACCCCGCTGCGCCGGACCTGGTAGTCAGCCGCGAACTTTTCCTCTCATCACATCCCGGCGCCGACGGCGAGGAAGCCGAAGATCACCATGTCCTGCACCATGTGAATGATGAAGGCCCAGACGCAGCCGCGGGTGTCGATCATGCTCCGCGCCCAAATCCATCCAGCGAAGGAGGCCATCAGCACACCGAGCGTGCCGGAAGGCTGGCCGTAGTAATGCCCGATCCCGAAGAACGCCGCCGTCAGCAAAATGTTTTCCGAAGAACGAAAGACGCCTTTCAAGTGCGCGAGCAGCACGCAGCGAAACTGAAATTCTTCGCTGGCCGCATTCAAGGTCGCGACCGCGAGGCTCCACGGCAAAGTCCGAAGGATGCGGTCGCTGATCCGAAAGTTTGGATGCACCGTGAGGTATAAATACGGCGCCAGCGCGACCGCAAAAACGACGATGAAAATCGGGCCCACCCAGGTCCAGGGAAGACGCGTTGGTTGGGCCGGCGCCGCCGGATTCCCCCAAGCGATAAACAGATCGCGGCGAGTAATTCCGCTACCGATTAGCGTGAAGCTGACAAGGAGCACCCCCGAAAGCGTGAAGGTCCGGCCGAGAAACAGACGCGCGCCCCAGCTCACGTTGTCGGTCACGGCGACGACGCCGGGAAGCGCCGCGAGCGCGGGCGAGAGATAACCCCAGACAAAATTCAGAATCGAAACCGCAATCAGAAATCTTGCGATCTTGCGCAACGACACGACCCAAATCGCAGCGAACGCGGCCAGCAAAATCAGCAATGACTCACCCGCAGTCCACCAAATGGAAATCTCGTGGCCGGATTCCCGCCAGATAATTTCCGGGAGAGTGCTCCCAATGACCGCGGCCCACGCCACGAGCCGCGGCAATGGTTCGGCGGATGGTGGGGTGGCGGGGTTCATCGGCTCGCGGACATTGCCGCCGAATCATGTCAGGCGCTCTAGCGCCGCGCTCAATTTTTCCAGTTCGGGAATTTCGCCAACGAGTCCGCGCAGCGAATCCAGCGCGGCCGGGATGTAATCGAGAAACGTCTTGTTGCCTCTTACCAGACCGAGGAACCCGTAAGCGCCGAGTGCCTGCATTAATCTTTGAATTCCGCAGAGCCGGAAAACATCGCGCGAGTCGGAGGCCACAGACCTGCCCGCCGCCGCACGCTTCGATTCATAATCGGCAAGCAGCTCTTCGCATTCCGCGCGGGAAAAAGTGACGTAAGGATCGAAGAGCAGCGACGCCAGGTCGTATTCCGCCAGGCCGGGACGCATCCCCTGGAAATCGATGAGGTGCGCCTGGCCGTTGCGAATGATGATGTTCTGCGACTGGAAATCGCGATGGACGAGAACCCGCGGCCGCCGCGCCAGCTCCTCGGCGATTTGGCCTAACGAATCCAGACTCGCCAGTTTGGAAAGTTCTTCCGGCGCCACACCGAAGAAACGGCCGAGGCAATTCTCGAAAAAATAATTCTGTTCCCAGCGATAAAGCGCGGCATCGAATTCCGCCGGCAAACTTTTCCGGATTGTCTGCGTCTCGTCGTCCGGCAGGCAATGGAGCTTCACGATCTCGCCGAGCGCGGATTCGTAGAACGACCGGCGCACCATCCAGCTTTCGTCGCGATGACTACAGAGATCGGTCTTGCCCAGGTCTTCGATCCAGATCAGGCCTTCCGCTGGATCGTGAAAATAAATTTTCGGCGCGCTGATTTTGTGGGCAGCCAGGAACTCCGCGATCTCGACGTAATGGCGGTTCTCTTCCCGCTCGAGATTGTACTTAACCAGGATGATCGTCTGCTCCGGCGAACAACGAACCCGATAAAACTTCCGGTCCGACCCGCCTTTCTCGATCGGCGTGATTTTGACCTTCGCTTCTTCGAGACGCGGGAAATGGATCCGGGTCTGGCGGAGGAGCAGTTTAGATGTCGGTGTCACGGAGGTCGCCTTCGGCTTTACGTTGGGAGCGGACAATACAGTTCCGGAGGTGAGATCGGGAAGCGATTTGTGCGCCCGGCCACAGAATTGTGTCCTCGACGGTTGCTCCGGCCCCGATCTGGCAACCGGCGCCGACGGAATAAAATCCTGAGAGCCGCGCAGTTGGATCGATTTGCGCATCCGGCGCGATTTGGATCGGCCAATCGGCCTCCGGCAGAAACGGCGGCCGCCAATTCTCGGCCGCAATCGCACGATGGACGGCGAGATACTCGCGACGCGACCCGATGTTGAACCATTTGCCTTCGCTGAGAACGACGCCGCCGATCTTGCCGCCTTCACCAATCCAGTCCGCCAGAGTCGAAATATAGGAGACGTGTTGAGCCGGCGGAATCCGCTCGAAAACCGCGCGCGTCCACACACAGACGCCGGCGAAATCGTAGCGACCTTCGTGGCCGTATCGGTTGGTGATGTCCACCACGCGGTTCGCTTCGAGAGCCACATCCTTCCCGAGATGAGTTTCGCGCAACGCCAGCGTGACATCGTTGCCGGCGCGGAAATGCTCGTCGATCAGCGACTGGAGATCGAGGTCACTCAGGACGTCGCCGCTGTAGGAAATAAACAGCTCTTCCGTGAAGAAGCGCTCCACGTTCTTGATGCCGCCCCCGGTCCCGAGAATTTCCAGCTCGTGAACTAATTCGACCGGATGTCCACGATACCTTCCGCCGGAAAAAAATTCGCGGAGCGCATCGGACCGATGATGGGTGTTCACGACAAACGACTCCACGCCGGCCGCGATCAGATGATCGAGGACAAACGTGATCAGCGGTTTTTGGAAAACCGGGATGAGTGGTTTCGGTAAATCTTCGGTGAGCGGACGCAATCGCATTCCGAGCCCGGCGCCGAGGACGAAAGCCTGCGTGATCATCTTGTGCTTCGCCGCCGGTTTGATAGAACAGAGCCCATGGCGGAAGAAACGATCTGGCGCGGGGCGGCGTCGCAACTGAAAAATCTCGGGTGTTTCATCCTCTGCTTCCTCTTTTGCTGGCTCATCGTGCCGATCTTCATTGGGCTGCGGCGATATCTCGAAACGAAGAACAACGTCTTTGAATTGACGACCGAGCGGCTGAAAATGACGCAGGGTATTTTCAGCAAGGTCACTGAGACGCTCGAGTTATATCGCGTGAAAGACATCGAAGTTCTCCAGCCATTCATTTATCGGATCGTCGGATTGGAAAACATCAAAGTGAACACTTCCGATCTTTCGTCGCCGGTTATTTTGCTGGACGGCATTTCGCAGAAAATCGGGTTCGCCGACAAATTGCGGAACCAGGTCGAGGTCATCCGCGCGCAGAAAAAGGTGCGCGAATTGGATATCGAGTGAGGAAAATACTGAAACGCTGAAAAACTGAAATAGCTAATCAGATTTCTGCATTTCAGATTTTCAGCGTTTCAGCGTTTCAGCTTTTAGATACAGACTCTTCGTCCCAAAATCGATGATGCCGTGATGGCGGCGGAGGATTTCGGAACCGAGAAGGCCGGCAACGGGCGGTGAGGCATCGAGGAGTCCGCCATGAATCAGGCCTTCGAGATTGATGACGCCGACGTCTTTCCGCTGCAGATTCATCGAGCCAATCGAGAACCGCGAGATCGTCGCCATCTGCACGCCGCGCTGTTTCAAATTCACGCCGGACGAGCTGAACGGCGTGTCGCGCATCGGAATTTGCATCCGGCGGACGAACCGCGAATGGAGCAGGGTCGCGAACGCGCCCGTGTCCACCATGAGCCGCGCGGGTTTTCCGTTCACGGAGCCGTCGACATAAAGATTGAACCCGTCGCTCACATGGATCGGGATGCGGCGGAATCCCCTGAAATCGAAACCGGGCACAGTGCCGGGCACGCTCGGATTTATTTTCAAAACGAGCACCTGTCTTTGGCAATCGAGGAGCGCCTTGGTCGGAAATAAAATGTCGGCGCCGAGGATTCCGTCGATCTCGTCGCGTGTACTCGAACGGCGAAGGCCGCCGAGATCGACGAGGACCATCGGTTCATCGACGAGGTTGAGGTCACCGAGCTTGAGATTGCGCGCGATGGCGACGGAATTAAACGCGCCGTTGATGCTGAGCTTCGACGGCAGATCGGACTTGCCGGTAATGGGCGCCAGTCCGAAATGTTCGCGGCGATTAAGCGCGATCGCGCTTACCGGCGCGCCGGTGTCGACCCCGAGAAGCGCGGGTTTGCCGTTCACTTCGGCACGGACAAGCAAGTGATTTTGGCTCGAACGGATCAGGGGCAACGCTTCGTATTGCAGAGCGCCGGCGGTGGCGGCATGCAATGAAGTTGCGAAAACAAACGCGCCGAGCGCGCCAAGTCTCTTCCCAAGCAAAGCCCCTCTAGACACAAGTCGCAGAGAATAGCACACCCCCCACTGGGTGCGAAGCGCTCTCTTTTGGCGTTGCGTCGCTGGGCGGCGAGATGGTTAACTCTGCGGACTTTGGAAACGACCGTCACTTCCGTCCCGGCCGAGCCTCGCAATGGCGGGTTTATCAAAGGCCTCGGCTTGCTCGATTCGACGATGCTCGTTGCGGGCTCGATGATCGGTTCCGGCATTTTCATCGTCTCGGCGATCATCGCAAGACAAGTCGGCTCGCCGGGGTGGCTGCTGGTGGTCTGGCTGGTCACCGGCCTGCTCACCTTGATGGCGGCGCTCTCTTACGGAGAGCTCGCGGCCATGATGCCGAAGGCTGGCGGCCAATACGTTTATCTCCGTGAAGCCTTCTCGCCACTCTGGGGTTTTCTTTACGGCTGGACATTGTTCCTTGTCATCCAGACGGGAACGATCGCGGCCGTCGCGGTTGGGTTCGGCCGTTATACCGGCGTACTGATTCCGTGGGTATCGGAATCGAATTACATCATCGAGCCGATCCGCTTTGGCGGCTACGCGATCTCGCTTTCGACCGCGCAATTCCTCGGGCTGGCCATGATCGCGCTCCTCACTTTCATGAACACGCGCGGGTTGAATCTCGGCAAGCTCGTCCAGAACGTTTTCACGACGGCGAAAACCGGCGCGCTCATCGCGTTGATCCTGCTCGGGATCATTGTCGGAATTCGGTCCGGCGCCGGCGCGGAAAACTTCAAAGATTTCTGGACATTACGCGGCGGCCTGCAGGAAGTCGGCCCGGGCCTGACAGCAGTAACCGCATTCGGCCTTTTCGTCGGCATCTGCGTCGCGCAAACCAATTCACTTTTCTCCGCTGACGCCTGGAACAACATCACCTTCACGGCTGGCGAAGTGAAAAATCCGCGGCGCAACATTCCGCTATCGCTCGCCTTCGGCACGTTTCTCGTGATCGGACTTTATCTGCTCGCGAACGTTGCCTATCTCGCTGCGCTTCCGTTTTTGGCGATCCAAAACGCGCCGAGCGATCGCGTCGCGTCGGAAACAGCGAACGTCATTTTCCCCGGTGCGGGCGCGACCATCATGGCGGTCGCGATCATGATCTCGACGTTTGGATGCAACAACGGCCTCATTCTTGCGGGCGCGCGCGCCTATTACGCGATGGCGCGCGATGGACTTTTCTTTCGCCGCGTTAGTGAGCTCAATAAGCATCACGTCCCTGCCTGGGGCCTCATCATTCAGGGAATCTGGGCCGGCGTTCTGGTTCTCCCGCGCACGGTGAAGATCGACGCGGCGGGCAAAATCACTTACGGAAATCTTTACGGGAATTTGCTCGACTACGTGATTTCCGCCGCGCTGATTTTTTACATTCTCACGATCCTCGGGCTGTTCGTGCTTCGTCGAAAACGGCCCGATGCCGAACGGCCCTACAAAGCATTTGGTTATCCGATCATTCCCGCGCTCTACATTATCGGCGCGACGGTGATCCTGCTGGTCCTCTTCATTTATCAAACGGCAACGACCTGGCCGGGATTGATCATCGTCCTCACCGGTGTGCCGATTTATTTTCTCTGGCGCAAGTCCGAGGCCGGACCGGCGGCAGACAGCCAATCGACGTAGCGAAACCGAACCTCTTCGGAGTCAGCACCAACACCTAACGACAACCAGGAAGCCGAAACGCCATGGCAAATTTATTCGCGCGGAAACCTCTCGACCGGCTGATGCAGGAAGCCGAGAACGTTGGCGAACACAGCCTGAAGCGTTCGCTCGGGCCGATCAATCTCATCGCGCTCGGCATCGGCGGAATTATTGGCGCGGGCTTGTTCGTTCGCACCGCGGCGGCGATCGCGGAACGGGCGGGTCCATCGGTCGTGCTCGCGTTTGTCGTGGCCGGGATCGGCTGCGCGTTTGCCGGACTTTGTTACGCCGAGTTCGCGTCGATGATTCCAGTGGCGGGCAGCGCTTACACGTATTCCTATGCAACGATGGGCGAGTTCGTCGCCTGGATCATCGGCTGGGATTTGATTCTCGAATACGCGGTTGCGGCCGCCACCGTCTCCTCTGCGTGGAGCGAGTACGCGAATCGCGTCCTGGATTGGTTTGGTTGGCGCATCCCCTATCAATGGTCGCACACGCCTTTTCAGCACGATCCATCGGGCATCGCCGGAATCGTCAATCTGCCAGCGGTCTTCATTCTTTTTATTCTGACGCTGCTCTTGATTCGCGGCACGAAGGAATCCGCCTTCGTTAACGGACTCATCGTTATCCTAAAGGTGAGCATTGTTATCCTCGTCATCGCGCTCGGCTGGGGTTTCATCAATTCGGCAAATCACACGCCGTTCATCCCCGCCCCGACCACCTATACGACACCGGAAGGCATTACCCATCCGTTTGGCGGAATCATGGGAATCCTCGGGGCGGCCGGCGTGGTGTTCTTTGCCTACATCGGGTTCGACGCGGTCTCGACCGCCGCGCAGGAAGCACGAAATCCAAAACGCGACATGCCGATCGGGATTCTCGGTTCGCTGGCTGTTTGCACGGTCCTCTATGTCCTTTTCTCGTATGTGCTCAGTGGGATCGCGCCCGTCGCGGATTTCCGCGATCCGCAGCGGGGCGGCGAAGCATCCGTGGCTTACGCGATCAGCAGTTACATGCACGGATACGAATGGCTCTCGAAATGCGTGACCGTCGCTATTCTGGCCGGATTCTCCTCGGTGATCCTGGTGATGTTGCTCGGCCAATCGCGCGTCTTCTTTTCCATGAGCCGCGACGGCCTGGTCCCGCCGATTTTCTCCGACGTGCATCCGCGCTACCGCACGCCCTATAAATCAAATATCCTGTTTTTTGTTTTCACCGGTTTGATGGCCGCGTTCGTTCCAGCGGATGTGACCGGGGAGATGACCAGCATCGGAACGCTCTTCGCGTTCATCCTCGTCTGTCTCGGCGTCTGGATCATGCGAGTGCGCAGTCCCGAGCTCGAACGCGGCTTTCGCGTTCCGGCCGCGCCGCTCGTCGCCATTCTCGGGATCATCACCTGCGGCGCGATGATTTTTGGTCTGGGCTGGACGAACTGGTTGCGGTTGATCGTCTGGCTGCTGATCGGGTTCGTCTTCTATTTTAGCTACGGGAAGAATCACAGCCGGCTTAGCGCGCCGCCGCCCGAGATGCCGGAAGGCATCAGCCTCCACAAATAGATTCGGCGCTCATAGACCGCCGCGACAGCGAATCAGATCGGGCTCGACGCCCCCAGGCCGAGGATCGATTCAACGCGTTCGCGCCCGGCGAAAACGTCCGGCGCGTTGCGCAATCGCGCGCGCTGCGCTGCTTGCGATTCGGGAAGACCGGACTCGAGCGCGTGCAAAAGCTCGCGCTCACTTTCCGGCAGGGTCGCGTCCGAACTATCGGCGTGGTGCTGCAGGCGGCCGACAATTTCCGCGAGCGCGTCGCCATCGTACTTCGAGCCGCGAAAGGTATCGACGATCCGCTGAAAGCTCAGATGCATCGGAATGGTAGCCACATCGACCGGACCGTTCTCCGCGACATCATCCGGTGGCGTGATGACCGCCGAAGAAATCGCCACCGAGTTCCAAATATTTTCCGGCGCGTAATAACCGATCTCGACCCGATACGAACTGCGCGCGTGCAACACCGAAAAGAGATGGCTGGCCGCGAGCGGTTCGACCGCAGCGGTGGATTCTTCGATGCCTTCGTGCCACAAAACACGCAGGTGCACCTTGCGATCGACCGGCGGCGTTGGCCCAAAGACCGGCACCCAATCGATGTCCCAATAAACAAAAACGGTGTGCGGATCGCGCGCGATCGCAAAAAGAAAGGCGCCGCCGTATGAGCGCGGGAGTTCGCCGAGATTCTCGTAATCGCGCCGCGGATTCGGATCCGACCCGCGCTGTTCCGGCACGATCGGCTGACTCGAGAGGACGAACTCCGCGCCGCTTTCCATCGCGTCGGTCTGATCAGTCACGTCGTTCGCCATCCAGCGACGATACACTAAATCGAGGCGCGCGACAGGGCGTGCCGGGATCCTGGGTTCGAAAATGGAAGCCGTTATTGGTTGCCGAGATTGTAGGCCTCGACGTTGCCCACCCCCATCCCGCCATTCATGCCCCAAAATGTTCTGCGGCTGGTTCGTGAACGAATAAGCGTTCACAATGAATCCGCCGATCAGCACCTTATAACCTCAACAACTAAGACCTTCGTGTCGCAACGAGGAGGATGTAGCTGTCGTCAGCGATCGCGGCAGCTATACTAACTCTCTTCTCGATTCGATGTTGGGCGTTCGGCGTTTTCTTCGCGCGTTATAACCCTGATCCGACGTACTCCGCCGAGTAATTGTCGATCTTCGTGGTTGATCCTACCGCAGGCGACTTCTCGACATCATATGCTGTGTTACTCGCCACCTTTTGCGTTTGCGTGTCGTAAATCATCACCGTCTTCTTAGCTTTCGGCGACGTCTTCTGTCCTTTCTCCGTGTCCACAGCGATGTAGCGCACCTTCTTCTTTTTCATCGCGGCTTTGCGTCCCTCCGGCATCCGCGCATAAGACTGGCGAGCGCGCATCTCGGCGACTTGCCGTTGCCGTTCCGTCGCTTCATAGCGTGCGATGAAATAAATCGTGGCCGCGACCACCGCCGCGGTTACGACCGTTTCGGCTGCGTTGCTGTGGCTAAACGGCAGGCTCGGCACATAGGGGATTTGGGCGTGCGCTACCCGCACCGACGCACCGGCCAGCAGCGCCGCTATCGTTACCGCACAAGTCGCTTTTAAAATCCGTGTTTTCATCGTATGGCCCTTGTACGTAGCTGATCGGTTCATTGCAAGTGAATACGCCATTCTCGTCCGTCCTTGTGAAAAAATCCTAAACGACAATCGGCATGGCTTCGCTTCCGTTGATCTTCATTTCTGCTGTTAGCCGGGAATTGCGCAGCGGCCGTCAGCTCGCCGCTAACACGCTCACCTTCCTGGGTTACCAGCCGATCTGGCAGGACATCTTCGGTACCGAGACCGGCGATCTTCGGGCGATGTTGCGCCAGCAGATCGATCAATCCAAAGGCGTCCTTCAGATTGTCGGCAAATGCTACGGGGCCGAGCCGCCGGCGCCCGATCCAGAGTTTGGCCGCGTGAGTTACACGCAATACGAAGCGCTTTATGCGCGAAAACGCGGCAAGAAAGTCTGGTATCTTTTTGTCGACGAAACTTTCCCAGTCGACGCCTGCGAAAATGAGCCGGATGAACTACGCGCGCTTCAGGCTGCTTATCGGCAGCGGTTGCAAGCCGACGCGCACCTATACCATCCGCTGACGAGCCGGGAAGGATTAGAGGCCAGCGTCCTCAAGCTGCGTGACGACCTCGTCCGGCTTCGTCGTGGCGTGAAACAATGGGCGGCCGGCGTAGCGATCCTTCTTGTTCTTAGTGTCGGGCTGGGGCTCTGGCTTCTTTATAATCAACGCGAAAGCACCAAGCGCATCGTCGAAGCCCAGCAAGCCGTCGTTACCATGAGCCAGGAAATGACGAAGCTGCGCGAAGGCATTCTGAAGTATCCGCGCGTGGAAGCGGAGGTTCGCCAATCGAATACCGAAGAGAACCCGGTTGTCGTCCAGCAAAAAGTTTACGATGCGCTCAGCAAAGAAGTAGGGGTGGACCCAAAAGTCCTGCAACAGAAGCTGCCGGATGTAGCTCTCAACCTTCAAAGTGCGCCTGATGCTACTACCTATGAGAAGGCGAACGCTGCCTACGTGGCTAATAACTTTGGCGAAGCTGAACGTCTGGCCTTGCAAGCCGTCGAGGAATTGCAAAAGGCCGGATCGAGTAAGCCGGGCGAGATAGTCCAGGCCTACCAGCTAGCCGGATTCGCGGCCCAGAAACGTATCCAGTTCAAAACTGCGCTCGAGGATTTTCGGGCTGCGGAAAAGCTGACTGATCGCGAGGCGAACGCGACCCAGTGGGCCGACGTTCAACATGCTATCGGCGATTTGTTGATGGAACAAGGGTCTTATCGCGAAGCCGAGCAAGTCTTGCGCGGCGCCGCTGATGCCAGGGAGCGAGCGCTCGGGCCTGATAACGCCGATACTTTGCGGAGCCGCATCCGCCTCGCCTACGCCCAGTATCGCCAGGGAAAGTATAACGAAGCTGTCGAAGGCTTCCGAGGCATCGTGGCACTGGAAGAAAGGCTTTTCGGCCCAATGCATCCCGATACCTTGCTGGCTCGCAACGGTCTCGCTATCGCCCTCGATAATGGGGGCAAGCCGGCCGACGCGGAAGCAGAGCATCGCCGCATCCTGGCCATTCGCGAGAAAGTGCTAGGGCCGGAACATCCCGATACTCTCAGGACCCGCAACAACATCGCCCTTACTCTAGACCGGCAGGGCAAACACGCTCAAGCTGCCAGCGAGTATCAACAAGTTATTGACCTGGAGAACAAGGTCCTTGGTCCCGAGCATCCCGATACCCTCAGGAGCCGAAGCAGCTTTGCCTATGCGCTGGATCACCAGGGTAAGTATTCCGAGGCTGAGGTAACCCTGCGCGATGTTATTCGGCTCGAAGAACGCATCCTGGGTCCGGAGCATCCTGATACCTTAATTAGCAGGTTGCGCTTGGATAAGGTGCTGATGAGCCAGAGTAAGTTTGCCGAAGCTGAAACTGACTATCGCGCTCTCATCACCCTGGAAGAGAAAGCTCTCGGCCCCGAGCATCCGGATACCTTGTCGGCGCGATCTGGTCTGGCCAATGCCTTACAGGCTCAAAGCAAATACGCCGAGGCCGCCACCGAATATCGCCAGGTTATCGCCCTCGAAGAACGCATCCTGGGCCCACAACACCCAAACACTCTCTTGAACCGCAATAGTCTCGCGAACGTGCTTATGGGCGACAAGAAGTACACCGAAGCGGAAACCATGTTCCGCGAGCTGATCGATCTTGAGACAAAGGCTCTGGGTTCGGACGACGCTCTTACCATGCGAAGCCATCGCGGCCTTGCTAACTCTCTCTTTAACCAGGGTAACTACTCTGCCGCCGAGCCGGAGTACCGCGAAGTGTTACGAATAGCTGAGAAGGTTCGCGGCCCGGATCATTTGGAAACCCTGGATGCGTGTTACGATCTCGCCGGCGCTCTTGCGCGTGAGCGCAAGGTATCCGAAGCCAAGGACCTAGCCCGCCGCGCGGCCGATACCGCCCGCCGCAAGCTCGGTCCCAATCATCCCGCTACTCAAAAATACATTGCGCTGGTGACCGAGCTGGAAACAAAAAATACTCTCTAGGATCCGCCGCGTGTGGGACCTCTCCTGTTGTGCGCAACACCTGCATAATTCTCAATCCATCCGCCGGCCGCATTCGCGATCTCGATGAAGTAGCGGCGCTCCTTGGACAATTGCCGGAAGCGGAAATTCGGCTCACCAACAAGCCGGGCTCGGCCGCGCGCTTTGCCAGGACTGCGCTGAAAAAAGGACGCGACTTAATCATCGCGGCGGGCGGCGATGGAACCCTAAACGAAGTGATCAACGGGATCGGCGAAAATCTCGGCGAAGCCCGCGTCGGATTGATTCCGCTCGGGACTGGGAACGATTTCGCGCGGTCCATTGGCGTCCCGACGGACCTCAAAGCGGCGATCGATTTGATTCGCGCCGGAACAACACGCGCCGTCGATCTCGTGCGGGTGACCAGCGATGAGCTCCGCTATTTTGTGAATGTCTCGGCCGGCGGCTTTAGCGGATTGGTTGACGAAAAGTTGACTCCGGAAATGAAAAAGACCTGGGGGCCGCTGGCGTATTTGCGGAGCGCGGCGGCGGCGTGGCCGGAATTGCGCGCCTATCGCACGACGCTCGCGTTCGACGATGATGAATCGTTGATGCTGGAACTTTACAACGTGGTGGTGGCGAACGGCCGCTATGTCGGCGGCGGAACGTTGATCGCCCCCGAGGCGGAAATCGACGATGGCTTACTGGACGTGGTGCTTATTCCAAGGCGTCCGGCGCCGGAGCTGGCCGTCGCGATGGCGCAAATTGCGCTGGGCACTCATCTCTCGAGCAAGACGATCGTGTTCCGGCGCGCGGCGAAATTAACCGTGAATTCGAAACCCGGGATGTGGTTTAACGTGGACGGCGAACTGGTGGGAAACGAGCCGGCGCGTTTTGAAATCGTGCCGCGCGCATTACGTTTCATCGCACCGAAAGAATGACGGAGAAAATCATTACCGCGGATCAGGCGCGCGCGATTGCGAACGAAATGCGTCAGCGCGGCTCTAAACTCGTTTTCACAAATGGCTGCTTCGATTTGCTTCACGTCGGCCATGTCCGTTATCTCGAGGCCGCGCGCGCGTTGGGCGACGCGTTGCTGGTCGCGATCAATGGCGACGAATCGGTGCGCAGTTTGAAGGGCGAAGGGCGGCCGCTGAATCGTGAATCAGATCGCGCCGAGATCGTGGCGGCGCTTGCCTGCGTCGATCATGTCGTCATTTTTCCGGAGCATCGCGCCACGGCGCTGCTGGAGAAAGTGCGACCGGCGATGTACGTCAAGGGCGGCGATTACACCGCCGATTCGTTGCACGCCGAGGAGCGAAGCGCGCTGGAGGGGATCGGAACGGAGATCCGGATTCTGCCGTTCGAGACCGGACATTCGACTTCGAGTTTGCTCGAGAAAATCAAAACGCTCGGCTGCGAATGAAAAAGTTGGCGCTTGGGATTCTCGGCTCGGGCACGGGGAGTAATTGCCAGGCGATCCTTGAGCAAATCCGCGCGGGAAAACTCGACGCGGAAGCGCGTCTGGTTGTCGCCGACACATTCGATGCCGGCATTCTCGACGTCGCGCGCGACTACGGCGTGCCGAATGTTTATCTGCCGCCGGGAAAATTTCGGACGCGACTGGAGCCGAACGTGGAAATGGAATTGGTGCGGTTATTGCACGCGGCCGGCGTCGAGCTGGTCGTGCTCGCAGGATTCATGCGGGTGCTGAAAGAGCGAATGCTCGCTGCTTTTCCGCGACGCATCATCAATATTCATCCTTCGTTGTTGCCGAAATTTCCTGGGATCGAATCCTGGAAGCAGGCGCTCGAGGCCGGCGAAAAAATTACCGGCTGCTCGGTGCACTTCGTCGACGCCGGAATCGACAGCGGCGAAATCATCGGGCAACGAAAAGTCGCGGTGCTTCCCGGCGATACGCCGGAATCGTTGCATGCGCGGATCCAGGTTGCCGAGCACGCGCTCTATCCGGAAGTGATCGCGCAATTCTGCGAAGCGTGATTCCCGATCAGGCGCGCTCGGCTTTTTGATCGCGCCCGAGCAAGGCCTGCATCGCGTCCGCCGGAGTTTTGCCTTCGTAAACGACGGAATAAATTTGATCGATGATCGGCGTCTCGATGTTTAGTTTGCGCGCGCATTCATAAGCGCTCTTCGCCGTCGGAATTCCTTCCGCAACCATGTGACTGCTGCCGCTAATTTGCTCAAGCGTCTCGCCCCGACCAAGCCGTTCGCCGACACGACGGTTGCGGCTGAGCTGACTGAAACAAGTGGCGATCAAATCGCCGGCGCCGCTGAGTCCGTAAAACGTGCGCGGATTGCCGCCCATCGCGGTGCCCAGCCGCAACAATTCCGCTAGAGATCTCGTCACGAGCGCCGCTTTGGAATTGTCGCCCAAACCGAACCCGTCGCTCGCGCCCGCCGCGATCGCGAAAACGTTTTTCAACGCGCCGCCCAGCTCAATGCCGATGGTTTCGTCGCTCGAGTAAATGCGGAAGCGCTCGCTGCTGAGATACGATTGCAGTTCTTCGGCGCACTGATGGTTTGGGCAACCAAGAACCGCGGCCGCCGGCGCATCACGCGCAATTTCCGCCGCGAGATTCGGGCCGGAAAGGACCGCGATGGTGTTGTTCGGAAAAATTTCATGAAGTATTTCGCTCATCCGCTTCCCGGTGCCGTGCTCGATTCCTTTCGTGCCGCTCAAGAGAACTGCGCCGCCGTTTAGACCGGCTGCCTGCAATCGTATCGCGACCGAACGAAGCGCGACTGATGGCGTGACGAAAACGATCAGCTCCGCGCCGGTGCATTCCGCGATCTCGCTGGTGATCGCAATCGATTCGGGAATTTGAATGCCGGGGAGATATTCGCTGTTCTCGCGGGTCTCGCGAAGTTGCCCCGCGCGCTCAGCGTTGTTGCCCCAAAGCGTGACCGCGTTGCCGCGCTTTGCCCACAGAACCGCGAGCGCGGTGCCCCAGCCGCCAGCGCCAAGGATTGCGGTCGTTCGGATGCTCACTTTCGGGTGAAGCGTTGTTCGGTTCCCTTCAGAAGACGAGAAAAATTCGAGCGATGCCGCCAGAGCACGAGCAACATGATCAGGATCGAAAAATAAATCAGCGCCCAGGTGTCGACGAATTTCCAGTGCGCGAGCAGACTGACGATGACTGGCAGGGCGATCGCGGCGATGATTGAAGCGAGCGAAACGTAACGCGTCGTTTCAAACACCAACCCCCAAACGAGAAAGACGAGCGGCACGGCCAGGGGCATTAACCCGATGAGTGCGCCGGCGGAAGTGGCGACGCCTTTGCCGCCCTTGAAGCCCAGCCAAACAGGAAACATGTGGCCGGCAATGGACATCAGCGCCGCGAGGATCGCGAAGTATTCGGCGTAGGGCTTCGCTTCTGGCCAGCGGTTCACGATTAGAAAGGCGACGCGCACTGCAGCGAATCCTTTCAAGGCATCAATCACAAAAACCGGATAGCCCCATTTTTTTCCCAAGACACGAAGCACGTTCGTGGCGCCGATGTTGCCGCTCCCGACCGTGCGAACGTCAATGCCGGTGAGACGTCCCGCGAAGTAGCCCGCCGGAAACGAGCCACAAACATAACCAGCGAGGCAACACGCTATGACCAGGACCCACACGGTTTCATTTCGCCGTGGCGTTAACTGCCGGTCGGCTGACTCCGCCCTTTTTTCTGCAACCAGATCGAGATGATCGAAATGTCGGCAGGTGTGATGCCGCTTACCTGGGCTGCGTGGCCAAGCGACGACGGCCTAACGACCGACAACTTCTGCCGAGTTTCGTGACGCAATCCCGCAATCTTTTCATAATCCACATCCGCTGGGATCGGCCGGCCCAAATCACGGAAGAGTTTTGCATTTTGGACCGCTTGCCGTTGGACGTAACCTTCATATTTCAGATCCGTTTCCACCAGCTCCCATAGTTCGACCGGGGCCAGTTTTCGGATTTCATGCGGCAGCGAGTGAAAATCAAACGCCTGGGTTTTGAGAAGGGCGGTGAGCGGTCGGCCACCGACGGAAATCTCGGGAATCGTCTGCCGCAATCTTTCGAGGCCGTCCATCTTCGCGCGAAAAACTGCGTGCCGTTGGTGATCGACCAATCCCACCTCGAATCCGCGTTCCGTCAATCGCTGGTCCGCATTATCATGCCGCAATGACAGTCTTTCTTCGGCGCGGCTGGTAAACATTCGATACGGCTCGTCGGTTCCAAGCGTAATCAAGTCGTCGATAAGCACCCCTATGTATGCCTGCTTTCGCGCAACGATAAAAGGCGCTCGCTTTTGCGCCTTCAGCGCAGCGTTTGCTCCAGCTATAAGTCCCTGAGCTGCAGCCTCTTCATATCCGGAACTGCCGTTAATCTGACCAGCAAAGTAAAGGCCATTAATCCGCTTCGTTTCCAATGTCGGTTTGAGCTGGGTGGGCGGAAAATAATCGTACTCCACGGCGTATCCCGGCCGCATTAGCTCCGCTGTCTCCAAACCCGGGATTGAACGGATGAACTTAACCTGGACGTCATAGGGCAAGCTCGTCGAAAGGCCATTGACGTAGAATTCCTCGGTATGGCGACCCTCGGGTTCGAGGAAAATCTGGTGTGCCGACTTGGAAGGAAACTTAACGACCTTGTCTTCGATCGACGGGCAATATCGGGGCCCGGTCCCTTCGATCCGACCTGAATAGAGTGCCGATTTGTTCAGATTCTGCCGAACGATTTGATGTGTTTGCGCGGTCGTGTAGGTAATCCAACACGGCAACTGTTCCACGCAGAACAACTCAGAATTCAAGGTGAAAACGTCATTGTCTGCCCGCTCCGGCATGGGGAGAAAACTGAATCGCACCGGCGGCTCGTCGCCAAGTTGTTTTTCGCACCG
This sequence comes from Chthoniobacterales bacterium, assembly GCA_046262815.1. Taxonomy (GTDB): domain Bacteria; phylum Verrucomicrobiota; class Verrucomicrobiia; order Chthoniobacterales; family UBA10450; genus AV80. The sequence continues at coordinate 21,664 of JBHELY010000031.1, forward strand.
TTCAAAATCGATAGACCGTTTATCGATCCGACAGGGAGTGCCTGTCTTGAATCGGCCTATCTCGAATCCGAGCTCGCGAAGCGACTCGCTCAGGCCGGAACTTGTATCTGCCATTCTCCCTCCCGGCCGCGAATGCTCCCCCACGTGAAGCAGTCCCCGCAGGAATGTCCCTGACGTGATTACTATGGCGTTCGCAGTGAAAATCATCCCGATGTCGGTTATGACACCGGTAGCTCGCGAATCGCGATCAGTCAGAATCCGAGAAACCGTTGCTTGTTTGATCTGCAGGTTGGCCGCCCGCTCGAGCACAGCCTTCATCCGAAATTGATAGGCCTTTTTGTCGCTTTGCACTCGAGGCGCTCGAACGCTTGGTCCCTTGGTTCTGTTCAAGAGCCGAAATTGGATACCGGTCGCGTCTGCGTTAGTTCCCATGGCCCCGCCCAGAGCATCGATCTCCCGCACAATCTGTCCCTTTGCCAGGCCACCCACTGCCGGGTTACACGACATCTGGGCAACCGTGTCCAGATTCTGGGTTAGCAAAAGCGTAGAGGATCCGAGCCGCGCAGCCGCCAAGGCTGCTTCGACACCAGCGTGGCCACTCCCGACAACGATGACATCATAACGGCTCCCGTGACGGCTCATGTTCCACGTGAAACATTGACCGTCGCACTTTGCAATGGGAGGGCCGGATCTGGCTTTGGTTGGGCCAATTTCACTTCATCTTGAGCACGTTGCAACAATCGCAAAGCAATGCGGCCAAGTATGATAAGAATTATGGCTGCCGCTGCGAAACCGCCCAGCCAGATCCAGTATTCTATTGTCCGCGGATGCGTTTTACCTCTCGCCAGATTCAACCCGAGTTGGCCAAGCGTCCCAAGATATGAGTACAAGAATAAACCTGGGGCTTGGCCGATTGCTACCCAAAGCATGCAGGTTCGAAAGCGAATTCGGGTAAGCCCGTAAAGGTAATTCAGCAGGCTGGTGGGAAAGAGCGGGTGAAGCTGGCTGAGCAGGATGATTTTCCACCCTTCTTTGTCGATCGCTGGTTCAAGGGCAACGAACGTCTGGTTCCGAGAGAGTCTGCGTTTCAACCATTGCCGTCCAAACGAACGACTAATGAAAAAGGAAATGGCCGCGCCGACAACATTGCCGAACAGCGCGATCGCGAATCCCCACCAGAGACCAAAGAAAAAGCCCGCGCCGATGCTCAAGACGCCGCCCGGCAACAGCAGCACGTTACAACACGCATACAAGAAGGGATAACAAATCGCGCTCCACGCACCCCACCGCATCACATGTTGCTGCACGTTGGCGAGAATTTCGACGATGGGGAAAAGTCGGCTGAGGATGAACAGTGTGATTCCAATCACCAGCAGCGCGCCAATTTGCAGAACAATTGCCCGCCGCAGTTTCACCATGATGCAATACTGGCTGGTGCGGCGTCAGTGCGCAACAGCGCCGCCGATGTGGCAATTTTTCGTTATGGCGGACAGATCGCGAACACGCGCGCTGGAAAACCCGAACCTCCCTTTGGTTTAGGAAAGGTGACAATCGCCACCGCGCCCCTCTCGGGCACCTGATCAAGATTCGCCAGGAGTTCGATCTGATAATGGTTCGTGCTCAGAATGTAAGTCTCCAACGTCGCGTCGTCCTTTGACGCGGCGACGCCGGGATCTGTGTCGGTTGTTTCGTGACCGGAAGCCGTGATCTTCCTTTCCTCAAAAAGATATTTCAGCGCCGGCATACTCCAGCCGGGATAGTGCGCCACACCGTTTTGGTCTTTGTTTTCCATCGCGGCGCCATCGGGCCACTTCTTCGACCAATCAGTCCTCATCGCGACAAACGCGCCCGCTGGAATTGCGCCGTGGTCGGCCTCCCATTTCTTGACGCGTTCGAGTGACAATATGTAATCCGGATCCTTCGCTGACTCCGTGTGCACGTCGATCACGACCAGCGGCAGAATCATTTCCTGTAAACTGATTTGATCGACCGTGCGCAGGCCGCGAATAAAATGCGCCGGCGGATCGACGTGCGTTCCCCATTGGCCAACGTGCGTGTAAATCTCCGAGAAAAATCCTTCACCGAGAGAGCCTTTACCCTTTTCGTACCAGTAAGCCGTCTCGCGTTTCTCGTCGGGAAAACCGTGCCAGCGTGGAATTCCAGGCGCGAAAGCGTGGGTCAGGTCCACAAACTTTTTGCCAACCAGCATCTTCTGGATTTCCCAAAGGGACGGTTCCGCGGACGCAAACGGCGCGAGCAGAACAAATCCGGCGATCCCGAGGAACCAGCGTCGCAGAACGATCTTCATTCCGCATTGTTAAATGATGGCTGAACAAGAAGCCAACAAGATCGAATAGAGACCAACAATTTTGCGTCCTCCTTAGCCCGAAGGGATTTGTCGAGAACGGTGCGCGATGTTATCAACAACCTCGCGGCCGATCGCGGTCGGAGGGGAAATCAAAAGTCCAACCGGGTTGTTCGCACCGATAAGATTAAGAATTGTCCGGCGATTAGAAAATATATCTTAAAGAAGGTGTTAAAAACTCTCCAGTCCCAGTCAGCTGCGCTCTCCGAGCCGGCGGTTTTGCCGCTTAACCCGGCGGCCACCGCATCTGCCCTTAGCTCGGTAGGGACCGCGGAAGTAGGTGATACGTCTTCGGACAGTCTCTTCGAACATTTTGCGTGGCTCTACATTTTCTGTCGGGAAAAACTTTTTCGCGATGACACCGAGCGAATGATCCGCGCGCTTTGGCCGAATGGAAAAGCGCGGACCGGAGAGAAGTTGATCGAACTCGGATGCGGGCCCGGCTTTTATTCCTGTAAACTGGCGACGCACTTTCCTGAGATTTCAGTGATTGGAGTTGATCGTTCGCCGAGTCAATTGAGTTGGGCGCGACAAAAGCAGACGGCGCTTGGCTTAAACAACTGCCGCTTTCAAAGCGACAACGTCCTCGAGCTTTCGCATTCCGACGATTCGTTTGATGAACTGATCGCATCACGTTTGTTTACGGTGCTGCCAAATCGACGGCGCGCAGTAGCCGAAATGTATCGCGTCCTGCGACCGGGCGGCCGCTGTTTTATCGCTGAACCTTGCTGGGCGTTCTGGGCTTCGATCCCGCTCTTTACGATGTGGCTGCTCGCGCGGTTAATCCATTTTCATAACGGCTACCGCGAACCAACGCGCGCCCGGGTTTTGTCCTTGCGCGAGATGAACCGGCTCTTTGCTACCCAACCGTGGCGAAAGATCGAGACCTGGCGTGAAGGGCGATATCACTACGCGCTTTGCGAAAAGGGTTGAGGCAGTTTCGTTCGCGCCAAGAAAACACGCTGGCATGAATGCGATCCATCGCATCCTTGATCCGTCGAAAGGCGATCGCGTGTCGTCGGGCCTGACCGCATTGGCCGTCATGACGAAAGCGCCGCAAGCCGGTCGCGTGAAGACGCGACTGACGCCGCCTCTCTCGGCGGAAGAAGCAGCATCACTGAACATTTGCTTTCTGCGCGATACGGCCGCGGCGATTTCGCGCACGACTGTGCGTGGGAGCGCGACGGGGGTCGGCGTTTATACACCGCGCGGTTCGGAGGCAGCGTATTCCGGAATCTTGCCGGAAGAATTCATTCTCGTGCCGCAACGGGGCGAAGGGTTTGGCGAACGGCTCACGGCGGCTACTGATGATCTCCTCGAGCTGGGATTCGATGCGGTTTGCCTGATTAATTCCGACAGTCCAACCGTGCCCGACACCGCCTTCACTCAGGCAGTCGAGCTCTTATCGCAGCCGAATGATTGCGTCGTGCTCGGACCGTCGGACGATGGAGGCTATTATTTGATTGGGCTCAAACAGACTCATCACCATTTGTTTCACCAGATTGATTGGAGCACCGAGCGTGTGCTCGAACAAACCATCGCGGCCGCGCGAGAAATCAATTTGCCGGTTCATCTCCTGCCGACCTGGTACGACGTCGATGATCGCGTAACGCTTTCGCGGCTCTGTCAGGAGTTGTTCGGGTCGAACGGTAGCGGCACCGATTCTTCCGCCGCGCCGGCCACGCGACAGTTTCTCTCCGAGCTGCTTCGGCGTGAAGGCCAGAACCGATTTTGGCCTAACGAGTCATGAACTCGTACAAAAAGCACGCCCTCGTCACCGGCGGCGCCGGCCTCATCGGTTCGCACGTGTCGGATTTATTGCGGAGCGAAGGCTGGCGGGTTCGGATCCTGGATAACCTCGAGCCACAAACGCATCGCCACGGGAAGCCGGCCTGGATCAGCAGTGACGTCGAATTCGTTGAAGGCGACGTTGCCGATCGCGAGACGATCACCGGCGCGCTGAACGACATCGACGTCGTGTTTCATCAGGCGGCCTACGGGGGCTACATGCCGGAGATCGCAAAGTACGTCCGCGTTAATAGCTTCGGCACCGCCCAGATGTTGGAGATCATTCGCGAAAAGAATCTGCCGATAAAAAAAATCGTGGTCGCGTCCTCGCAAGCCGTTTACAGCGAAGGCGCGGCGACATGTCCGGAACATGGGCTCGTTTTTCCGGAGGTCCGGCCGATCGCGCAATTGCAGCGGGGCGACTGGGAGGTTCACTGCCCGGTCTGCGGCGCAGTGACAACCACGGCGCCGACTCCAGAAGGCGCGCCGGTCGGCGGCGAAACCGTTTATGGGCTGACGAAAGTCGACCAGGAAAAACTCGTTCTGCTTTGGGGCAAACAAATCGGGATTCCGACTGTCGCCCTGCGTTACTCATGCACCTACGGGCCGCGCCAATCCATTTTCAATCCTTACACCGGCGTGATCGCCATCTTCTGCACGCGATTACTCAACAATTTACCGCCGGTCCTCTACGAAGATGGCGAGCAGACCCGCGATTTCTCTTTCGTCGAGGACGTCGCGCGATCGAATTTGCTCGCCGCGGAAAGCGACCAGCTCGATGGCCATCCCGTGAACGTCGGCAGCGGCGCCGGCGTGAGTATTCGCAAGATCGCCGAGCAGATTTCCGACGCACTCGGCATTCATATCGCGCCGGAAGTAAACGGCGAATTTCGTCCCGGCGAAATGCGGCACCTAACGAGTGGTACCGAACGGATTTGCGCCGCCGGTTATGCGCCTCAGGTCGATCTCGCCACGGGCATCGGCCGTTATCTCGACTGGATCCGCCAGCAGTCCGATGTCCGCGATTACTTCAGCGAAGCTGCGAACATTCTTCGGAGCAAAGGGATCGTTCATCGCGTAAAGGTAGGCGGTGAGCGAGACGGTTAAGATCCCCGATTTCAATTCGTCGATCGTCGAGCACGCGCGGAAAGATTTTCCATTGCTCGATGCCAAGATGAGCGTGGCCGAAGCGCTCGAGCGCATCCGGCGCGAGGGCGTGGGGGAGCGCGTCATTTATTTTTTCGCAACCGATGCGGATGGACGGCTGGTCGGCGTCCTGCCAACGCGGCGCCTGTTGACGTCGCCGCTCGACGCGCCGCTCGATGAAATCATGGTGCGAAAAGTCGTGGCGATCCCGGCGAGCGCGACGGTGCTCGAGGCGTGCGAATTTTTTGTGCTCTACAAGTTCTTTGCGTTTCCGGTCGTGGACAGTTCGCGACGGGTTGTGGGCGTGGTCGACGTCAGCCTGTTCGCCGAAGAAATGATGGAGGCCGGCGAGCGGGAAGAAGAACGGACCGCGAAAATGGGCGACGAAGTTTTCGAAGCGCTCGGATTTCGGCTGGCGCAAATCCGCGGCGCCTCGCCGTGGCGCGTTTTTCGTTATCGCTTTCCCTGGTTGCTCGCAACGGTCGGCGCCGGGACTGCGTGTGCTTTGCTGGCGGGTTTTTTTGAAACGACGCTCGCCGGCAGTCTCGTGATCGCATTTTTTCTGACCATGGTTCTGGGACTGAATGAAAGCGTCAGCATGCAATCGATGACGGTCACGATTCAGGCATTGCGGGCCAGCACGCTGACGCGCCGCTGGTTTCTCGATAACTTGCGCCGGGAAATGGCGACCGCGGTTTTGCTCGGGCTGACCTGCGGCGCGCTGGTCGGAGCGATCGTCTGGGTTTGGCGGCAGGACCCGAAGGGAGCCGCGGTTATCGGGACCAGCATCGCCGTGTCGTTGGTTACCGCGTGCCTGTTCGGGTTCACCGTTCCATCACTTCTCCACTCGCTGAAGCTCGATCCGAAGATCGCGGCTGGGCCCGTGACGCTCGCCGTGACGGACTTCTGCGCGCTGGCCTTTTATTTCTCACTCGCCTGGCTGGTGTTGGGATGATCTCGGTCGTCATTCCGGCTTTGAACGAAGAAGAACCGATCGCCGCAGTCGTGCGCGATTGCCTAACGACTGGTTTGCCCGGCGAAGTCATTGTGGTCGATAACGGCAGCACGGATCGGACGGCGGAACGCGCACGCGCTGCTGGCGCAAGAGTCGTTCTCGAACCGAAGCCCGGTTACGGTCGCGCCTGCGCCGCGGGCGTGCAGGCGTTATCTCTCCCGCGGTCGCGGGACGACGTAGTCGTTTTCCTCGATGGCGACGGCAGCGACTGCCCGGAGTTCATGTCGCAGCTCGTGGAACCAATTCGGCGCGACGAACAGGATTTCGTGATTGGTTCGCGGACCCGCGGGAAACGCGAGCGCGGCAGCATGAATTTCCAACAAGTGTTCGCCGGTCGCATTGCCGGGGCGATTCTACGTTTGCTCTACGGCGTTCAGTATTCCGACATGTGTCCGTTTCGAGCCATCCGTCGGAGCGCGCTCGAGAAACTCGGAATGAAAGAAGAGACCTACGGTTGGAATCTCGAGATGCAGATGCGCGCGGCCCGGGCGCGCCTGCGAATTTTCGAAGTCCCGGTGAATCATCGTTGCCGGAGCGGCGGCGAATCGAAAGTGTCCGGGACATTGCGCGGCACCTTCGTGGCCGGCGCGCGGATCATCGCCACGCTTTTTCGCGTCGCTTTCGGACACTGACTTGGTAAAGCTCGGGAGATGACACGGCTTCGCGCGATCGGCGCCGGATTTCTGGCCGGATTAATCGCCGGACTGTTCATGACGGTGGTGATGTTGATCCTCGCCTGGCTATTCGGCGTGGCGACGCCACTAGTGATCTTCGGCGATCGGCTCTCCGTCTTCATTCCAGCTGACACGTTCCTGTCGCTGATGGGTCGGGTGGGCGGTTACAACAATATGAAGCAGCTCGGCGTGGGTTCCGTCGTCGCCGGGCAACTGCTCGTCGGCGGACTCGGAGGAATTGTTTACGGACTGGTCATGCGGCGCTGCGGCCGAAATCGTTTTGCCATCTCCGGCGCCGTGTTCACTTTGCTTCCGTTACTGGTTGTTGGGATTTTTTTGTGGCCGGTCCTCGGCACGCATTATCACGGGTTGCCGATCAATCGCGCCATGGCGGTCACCCTCAGCGGCCTGCTCGTCGCGTTCGTTATTTTTGAGCGGACGCTCGTGTTGCTCTTCCGGTTTCTCACCCGGGCCCGCGTCGAAATCAACGCTCAGGAATTCAGCCCGCCGATCGGCCGCCGCGCGTTAATCGCAAGCGGCATCGCCATCCTCGTGGCCGGTGGCGGCGCGGAATTATTGCGACGGCTCTATCGCATCGCCACCTTCAGTTACGACGGCACCCAATACAAAGGCCGCATCGTTCAACCGATCACGCCTAACGACCTGTTTTACTGCGTGACGAAAAACGTCGTCGATCCGAAGGTGAACGAACATCTATGGCGGCTCGAAGTAAGCGGCCTCGTCCAGACGCGCCAAACCTACAAGCTGGATCGCCTCAAGTCGCTGCCCGCGGTCGAACAGGAAACGACGCTGATGTGCATCAGCAATGGACTCGACGCCGGCCTGATGAGCAACGCGAAGTGGAAAGGCGTGCCGATGAAAGTGCTGCTCGCCGCCGCGTCGCCGCTCGCGGGGGCGACCAAGGTGCGGCTCCACGGCGTGGACAATTACACCGATACGTTCCCGCTCGAGAAGGCGATGGATCCGACCACCCTCGTGGTTTACGAGATGAATGGCGAGACGTTGCCGGACCGTCACGGATTTCCCGCGCGCGTCATCGTTCCCGGATACTTCGGCGAGAAACACGTGAAATGGATCACGCGCATCGAAGTGGCCGATGAAACCGCGATCGGCTTTTACGAGAAACAAGGTTGGGGCCCGGATTTCATCGTGCCGACGCGATCGCGGTTCGATGAGCCGGACCACGAATCGACTTTCACCGGCCCGATCGCGGCGAATGGAATTCCCGTGCGCGGCGTGGCGTTCGGCGGTGATCGCGGGATCACGCGCGTCGAAGTGAGCTTCGACGATGGCAAAACCTGGCAGGACGCGAAGCTCGATTATCCCGGCACGAAACTGACCTGGGCGCTGTGGAGTTATGATTGGCGCCCCGCGGCAGCGGACGATTATACGCTCGTCGTCCGCGCCACCGACGGCGAGGGCGCGGTCCAGGAGTGGGACGAAGAACGTCCCTTCAAATCAGGCACGACCGGATTCCACAAAATCGTCGTGCACGTAACTTAGCGCTGGCATTCCGGGCACCACGCGGTGGTTCGTCCGCCGATCATCGCCTTACGCAACGGCGTCCGATGCAGCGGACAAACGCCGTCGCGTTTCCACTTTTGGTGGATCAGCCAGTTGCGCGGCGGATCGGCGAATGCCGGACTGATGATGCGAAGCGATTCGATCGCGACGAAACGAGTCTCGCGAAATAATCGGTCGCGTTGGGCGGTGGACAGCCGGCCCGTCACTCGCCGGGGCGTGATCTTCGCGCGCCAGAGAATTTCGTCTGCCATCCAGTTGCCGATTCCGGCGAATCCGCTTTGCAGAAGCAAAACCGATTTGATCGGCGCGCGCGCGTGACGCTTGAGAAAGCCGTCGAAGAACGCGCGGTCGAACGCGACCGAATGAAGGTCTGGTCCGCCGGCGCGCCACCAGTCCGGCGCCGATTTGCCATGATGAAAGCGGACGCGACCAAAAAGTCGGGCGTCGCGAAAAACGAGCGCTCGTTTCGTTTGGTGCAACACCAGGTGGTCGTGCTTCTCCGGATGAAAGCCTGATAGTTCCACACGCAGCTTGCCGGTCATTCCGAGGTGAATACCGAGCCATTTCCCTCCCGAGAACTGGAAGAGCATCTGTTTTCCCCAGGACTCGGAACGGAGAAAGCGAGAGTCCGTCAAGTCGCGGACGAGTGCCCGCGTATTCGACCCGCGAAAGACGCGCTTCCGCGCGTGGAGCTGGACGCGCACGATCTTTTTCGCCAAACCGCGATCCCATTGCCTGCGAAAATATTCCACTTCGGCCAATTCCGGCATCAGGGAAAATGCTGTAGTCGCCTCGCTCTGTCGAGGCGTTGGGGCGCGCGGCGATCCCGCCATCGCGGGACCGCGGCTACAGCGCCGGGTTGCGCGGTGTGCTACGTTTTCCCGATGGAAAAGGTGATCATCGTCGGGAGCGGATGCGCGGGGTTGACCGCCGCGATTTATGCCGCGCGCGCGAACCTTGACCCGCTCGTCCTCGAAGGCCGGCAGCCGGGCGGACAGCTTTCGACGACAACGCTCGTGGAGAATTTCCCCGGATTTCCGCAAGGCATCGACGGCCCGCAGCTCATTATCAACATGCATGAGCAGGCGGAGAAATTCGGCGCGCGTTTTGCCTATTCGGAGGTCACCGATTTCGAGGGACACAGCGATTATGTTCGAATCAAGGCCGACGACGAATGGCTTGAGACGCGCGCGTTGATCGTGGCAAGCGGTGCGTCGGCCCGCTGGCTCGGGCTCGAGAACGAAGAAAAACTGGTCGGCCACGGACTGACATCGTGCGCGACGTGCGACGGCGCGTTTTACCGAAACGTTCCAGTGTGCGTGATCGGCGGCGGCGATTCCGCCGCGGAAGAAGCGCTCTTCCTGACACGGTTCGCGTCGAAAGTTTATTTGATTCATCGCCGCGAGACGCTCCGCGCCTCGAAGATCATGGCCGACCGCGTTCTGGCCTGCGAACAAATCGAGCCGATCTGGAACACCGTCGTAACGCGCTACATTCCTGATGAAAAAGGCGAGATGAGCGCGGTGATATTGCGCAACGTCGTGACGCACGAAGAACGCGAGCTGCCGGTCGCGTGCGTGTTCGTTGCGATCGGACACGATCCGAACACGAAAGCGTTCAAGGGAAAACTGGAAACCGATCCGGAGGGTTATCTACTCGTCAGGCATCTGGCCGAAAGCAAACATCCGGGCGTTTTCATCGCGGGGGATGTAGCTGATCGCGTTTATAAGCAGGCGATCACCGCCGCCGGCTCGGGGTGCGCGGCCGCGATGGAAGCGGAGAAATATCTGGCCGCTTTAGGCGATTAATTTTCGAATTGCGATTTGCAATTTGCGATTGGAGAACCCCATGAACGAGCGTGAGATGATTGCACGGACGAAGCAATTTGCGCTTCGGATCATGAAGCTTGTGGGCGCATTACCCAGGAGCATCCAGGGACGTGCGATTGGAAATCAATTGATGCGGAGCGGAACGTCGGTGGCCGCGAACTACCGCGCAGCCTGCCGCGCTCGAGCGAAGCTGGAATTCATCGCAAAGCTCGGAACCGTAGAAGAAGAAGCGGATGAAACAGCATTTTGGCTGGAACTGATCATCGAAGGTGAGTTGCTAAGCGCAAAACAAATTCAACCCTTGCTCGCGGAGGCGATCGAACTTGTTGCTATTACCGCCGCTTCTAAGAAAACCGCCTCGAGCGCGCTTGCGAAATCGCAAATCACAAGTCGCAAATCGCAAATTCCTTGAAAGTTTGCGACCTCACTCAGTTCTACTCACCGCTGAGCGGCGGCGTGAAGCGCTACGTTCACGAGAAGGCCGACTACATTCGCGAGCGCACAAGTGACGAACACGTCCTGATCGTCCCAGGCGAAAAAACGGAGAGGACCGGCGACGAGCGAGCGCTGATTTATTCAATTCGATCGCCGGTGATTTCCAAGACGGCGCGTTACCGGGCGTTGCTCGATCTGCGAACCGTCGAAGACATTCTGGAACGGGAACGGCCGGACATCATCGAATCGAGCGACCCGTATCAGGTTGGCTGGAAAGCGATCGCGTTTGGAAAATCGGCGCGGATTCCAATCGTCGCCTTTTATCATTCGCATTTTCCGGAGGCGTATTTGCGCGGCGCTTCGAAGTGGCTCGGCCATCGTGCCGGAAAATCTTTGATGGCGGCAGCGCGGCGATACGTGCGCAAAATGTATAACCGATTCGAGGCGACATTCGTTCCATCCGAGCCGCTGAAGCAGGTGCTCGAGGAGTGGGGCGTCCACAATACCCGGCTGGTTCCGCTCGGAGTTAACACGAACAATTTCAATC
>JBHELY010000032.1:0-32789 GCA_046262815.1 Chthoniobacterales bacterium
TCTTGCTGGACGGTGTTGGAAGTGGACGGACTAAGGTTCGCGTCGCCACTGTATTGAGCTGTGATCGGGTGTGTTGCTACGCTCAGGCTCGACGTTGTGCATGTCGCCTGGGCCGAGACGAGTGGCTGAACGCTGTTGCCGCCGTTTTCAGAGCACACTAAAGGCGTCACGCCGTCGAAGAATTGCACGGTTCCAGTAGCTGTGTTTGGCGTAACTGTCGCGGTAAAGGTAATCGGCACCGCGTTACCCGAAGGATTCTGGGACGAGACAAGGTTGGTAACGCTCGCCGGTTTTACCACTACCGTGAACATCCGCTGCACGCTGTTTACGCCGTTATTGGAAGTGTCACCGCTGTCCTGGACTGTGACTGTGATGTGAGCAGTGCCAGACTGGCCAGCTACAGGAGTATAGCTAAGCGATCCAGTTGTGCTCGGATCCGTGTAGCTGGTCGTCGGGTTAGGAATCAAGCCGGTGTTATCCGAGACCGCGCTGACGGCAACTGTCTGGGCAGACTCATTCGCCGGGCCTTCACTAATGCCGGAAAGGTTAACCGTTTGCTGGCCCGAATTGATATTGATCGGCGCCGGGTCGCTAATCGTGTTTAAGGTCGGCGCATCGTTCACCGCGGTAACGTTGATGTTAAAGGTCTGGACGGCTGAGGTGTCCACACCGCTATTAGCCGTGCCGCCGTCGTCGTGGATTTTCACGGAAACGATTGCGGAGCCATTGGCATCTGCCGCCGGAGTGTAAGTCAAGTCTCCCGTAGCGGAGACGGCAGGCTGAGTGGAGAACAACGCATTGTTATCGTTGGTGACGATAAAGTTGACTACCTGGCCCGACTCATCCGCTGGTCCGGGCGAGATGTTTGTAGCCCAGCCATTCACGGTCTGAGCGCCAGCATCTTCCAAAACAGTTTGATCGGCTCCCTTAGTAAAGCTCGGCACGTCGTTGACGGCGTTGACCGTTATGTTCACGGTCGCATCGGCGAGGGCGAAGAGCGTGCCGTCGGAACCGTTCCAATTGAAACTCGCCGGGCCGTTGTAGTTCGCGGTCGGCTCAAATTTTAGGTTGCCCAGATTCGCTCTTGCAATCACGTCGTTCACCGCGACCGGGTTCACTCCATTTTTCAGCACTCCCGCCGAGGCACTGGGCAGCGACGTAATCTTCACACTCTGGAGCGTGTCGCCGGCATTTGGATCCGCAAAGCCCGCATCAAACATGGCCGCGGTAAAGTTCAGCGTAACGTCTTCATTCGTGCTGGGGCTGATGTTGGAAACCACCGGCGGCTGCTCAACTAGAGTTACGGTCGGATCCGCCGCGCCGCCCACGTTTGGATCGTCGGTCAGGAGATTCGAGAAATTGCTACCGGAAACAGTGCCCTGGTTCGAGACCGAAGGCGCTGTAGTGGCGTTGATAGTCACCGCGAACTTAACGAATACGGATTTACCGGGCGGCAACGTGCCGATGGTGACTGGAGATGCGAGATGCTCCACGTGCATCGCGCTGCCCGGAATGGCTCCGTTTGCCTGACCGGTTCTCGGCAAACGCCGCTGGCCAGTGGTGAGGAAGCCATACATCACGTCGCCCTGCGCCTCGGGCGCATAGGTGTCGGACAATCCAAGCGCGTGACCCATCTCGTGCATGACGGCGGTGAGCAGATCGATTCGCCCGGCCGGTTCGCGATCAGGTTCAGTGTAACGCTGGGTGCTGGAAACAACCTTGCTGAACTGCGCGTCGTCCATTGGCGCGGCGTCGATAAACCAGCGACGGCCGCTGGCATTGCGATCCAATTTGATAACGCCGTCGTCGGCCGAGCCGAGGTGCAGGTCGGGCAGATCAGCCAACTCTATCTGCAACCGATCGATTGCCGCAGTTTGCGCGGGCGTTAATCCGGTAGCTTTCCAGCGTTCTTTCGCGGCCGCCACGATCGCCTGGAAGTTCGCCTCGCTCAGGTTGGTGCTGGCGCTCGCCGGCGCCGCAACAGCCGCAATCGCCGCCGGAGCTTTCTTCACTTCCGTGTCGCCGGTAATTGTCGGAGGCGCTTTTGCGAGAGGCGCCAGGGTTGGGGCGGCTTGAGTCCAATCGAAAGGCTTGGTTACGGGGTCGACTCCACCGCACTGAGCGGCCAACAGGGGAAAGGCGCCGCACGTCCCAGCCGCAACCAAAGTCACCCCGGCGTCAACCTGCACGGGTGTATTCGGAGTGTTATGATTCGTAATGGCGGCCGTCGCAGTGGCATCGCCGCCGTTGTTTTCGATGTTGATATGGTGGGGCGCCGGCGCCGTGCTGCCTTCATGCAGGTAGTAAGCGAACTCGCCGCCGAATCCGATCGGCTGCGGGTTATAGGTCGTGTTGCCGGTTACGACCACGCAATCAGTGTCGCCGGAATTCGCCTCAACATAAAGCGGCGCCAGGGGACAGGGCGTCATAGTCGAGCCGTCGCAAATCGTTTGATTCGTTCCGCTCGGCGCGTGGACGATATTGTTAACCACCTTGAAGTTTGCGCCGCCGGAACCAAGACGGCCGACAAGCTCTATCCCACGCGCGTTCGGGATTTCATTAAGCGTGTTGGCCTGGCCGCCAAGACTTCCGCCTATGGTCGCAGCCACGTGCGCCCCTCCGTTCACGTTAATCCGGATGCCAATGCCAATCGCGGAGCCAGAGTCTTTCGTGCCCTGGGTCCCAATGGTGTTGCCCTGAATCTTGATCGTCATCCCGCCGCCAGTGGATGCCTGCGCCGTAGCGAAGTTCAGCGCGTTGCTGTGCTGGTTGTTGATGTTGGTGTTGTTCAGAACATTGATGGTCGCGCTCCCAGTTCCATTCTGGGTGAAGTTCATCGCGATATTGTTATTCGTGAAAGCACTGGTCTGAATCGTCAGGTTGCTCTGGAGCGAGCTGCCGTTGGTATCGAACTGGAGACCGGTCGCGAAGATGTTGTTGAAAGTGCATCCGGTCACCGTCGAGGACGTGACATGAGAGCTGCCCAGCAGATTCACCAGGATGCCGTTGTTCGACGTGGTCGAGTTCGGCATGTTGCTGATCGTAGTGCTGGTCACGTTGAACGCCGTCATGTTCGTATCCGTGTTGATGAGTTGGATACCGTCGTGAGGAGCCTGGTCGATCACTGAGTTGGAGATCGTTACTGTGCCGGTCGCGTTCGTGAATTGGATCCCACAATCGTTGGTCGTGCCGTTTACGGAGCCGACCGTGTTCACGTCCGTGATGATGCTGTTGTTTAAAGTGAAGCCGTTGACGCTGGTGGCACTGATGCCGTCGGCGCCGCTGTTTTGGATCTTCATCCGCGTCAGGCTCACGTTGCTTGCATTGCTGATGAGGACGCCGCCGGCGCTGGGACTTTGGATCGAACCGCCATCGCACGTTTGGGTGGCAAGCGTGCAGGTTCCGCCGCTGCCGGTTACAGTAAAGCTACCGCTCGTGTTCGTGAGCTTGATCCCGTTCGCCGGCGTGCCCGTCGCCGTGACGTTGGTCAGCGAGACAGCAAGCGGCGTAGTGCTGCTGGAGCGCGTGATCTCGACCGCGGTCGCGCCACTCGTCGTGACTGTGCCGCTCGTAGCAGTGATCGTGTTAGTGTTGTCGGTGGCAAGCAGCCCGCGCTGATTCGCATCGGGTGTGATCGTTAGAGAGCCGAAGGTGATTGTGCCGGTGTTCGTCAACGCGCTGATTCCGGTGCCCCCCGATCCAGTTGAGCTGGTCGTTCCAAAGTTAAGGGAAGCGCTTGAAGTGCCCACACTGATGCCGATGCCAGTCGGATTCGTGACCGTTGTGTTGGTAGTAACGGTTAACGTCCCGCCAACGCTGGTCAAAGTAATGCCGGTGGCGCTGCTGTTGGTTGAGATAATGTTCGCGAAGGTGGCGGACAGAGTTCCAGTAACCAGATTGAGCGCCTGACCGGTGCGGGCCGCGGTGTCGCTCATATCAACATCAGCGACCGTCAATGTCCCAAAGCTCGTGCCGTTAATGCCGATCCCAGTGGTGCTGCCGACGGTGAGGCCGCGAATCAGATTGCTGGTCGCTCCGTTAGTCAGGTTAACGGCGTTTGAGGCGCTCGTGATCTTGGTAATCGTTCCGTTTCCGCTGTTCATCGCTGGAAAAGCTGCGCTTCCAGTGCCCGGATTCAGGCCCGTGATGGTCGAAAGGTCCGCGGTGGCATCCTGACCGATCAGCTTCTGTCCATTGAGCAAAGTCACTGGCCCGATGTAGGCCGCGGCGCTTTCGTAAATGAAGATATTGTCGTTGGCAGCCGGATGATTCCCGGTTCCGTCATTGACTGCTTGAAACGCCGCCAGCGTATTGAAAGGAGAAGACAGTCTTCCGTCCCCCGCGCCGGCCGCATTATTAATGAACCAGACCATGCCGCTGATCGGGATCGTAACGGTAGCGGTGCGGTTGGCCGCTACGCTGGTCGCATTCGCGTTATCAGTCAGCCGGTAGGTAAAGGTGTCGCTGCCTTCAAAGCCCGCCGGCGGATTGTAAGTGAACTGGCCGATGCCAGCGCCGGAAACCGTCATCACGACAGTTCCGCCTTGGGTTGTCGTCGCCGTGATCGTGTTGGTTACGATCGTCGTTACCGCTTGCACCTGGTCGATCGTCGCCACCGGATTGAGCCCGAGGTAATCGTTGGAGGTAACGCTGTACGGGATGTTCGCTGAATTGATCGAGACATTGCCGATAACGGTTTGCGGATAGGTGTCGTCAACTCCCACCGGCGAAGCCACCAGCGATCCGGCGACATCAGTCGTGTTCGCAGGCGTGGCGTCGGTTAGCGTCATCCCGAGCGCATCGGTGGTTCCGCCCGCGTTGCTGTTACTGATGCTGATGGTGTAGTTGATCGTGTCGCCCGGATTCTTCTTTGTCGCAGCTGGGATGCCGTCATCCTTCGTCGCGGTGATGGCCGGTGCCGCAATCGCGGCATGGGAGATGAACAAAACCGCAACCGCCAGCAGAAGCGTCGCGGCGCGGTGGCGAAAGTCGTGGAGGATAATATGTGGTTTCAAACGCGGGGGCTCACAGAGCAATGTTTAGAGGAATCCTTGGGGTTTTTAAAGGAAACGCGGAATCCTGTCCAGAGTTTATTTTTAAAGTTTTACGGCTGCGATTTCAGCTTCGGATCGTCGAACGCCACTTCGATTTTTGACGCAATGTCGAAAGCCTCGCGCCAATGGACATCCTCCAGCAACGCCGCGTCGATCCAGCCGCGCGTGTCTTTCTTCACCTGCTTCCCGAGCACGACGAAGAGCCAGACGCCCCCATCGGAATACGATTCGCCGAAAATCGCCCGGACCCGGTCAAACTCGCCGATCGCCTGCTTCGCCGTCATACCGAGCGCGGACTTGATTGCGCTCGAAATCAACGGCGTCAGCAACGCGCTTTTCGCGTCGTCGCTTCCCGCCATCGCAGCGAACGCCGGGAGCTGCCGGACGAACGCCGCTGCAATTGGATATGCCGCCTTCGCGCTGACCGTCGGTTTCACCAATTGCGCTTTCCAATTCGTAAAATCGGAACTTTCGGGAACGCCGGCACTCTTCGCGTCGCCTGTTCCGCGCATCGCCACAGCGAGCGCCTCCGGTGTTTTCGTCGGGCGATTGATGAGCCTGATCTCATTCCCGTTCAGTGCGCCGAGCGGATCGTCTAGTTGTTTTGCGACGGGGTCGTAGCTCAACGCGTCATGGGCAAAGACGGCATTGTCTTTCCCGCCTAGTTGCGAGAGCCGTCGTGCGAAATCACCCGCAGAAAGATTCTCGATCACGTGGCCGCTATTCTGTGCCACGAACGAAATCGAGTTTTCTTTCGCGTAAAACTTGTTGACCGGCGAGCGCAAGAGAGCGTCGGCTGCCTTTACGAAATCGGTAACCTCCACGAGGACGCGCAACCCGGCATTGCTCTCCGGCCGGAAATGGCCCAGGACCGACGCGCCGATCAATCTCACGGTCGAGCTGTAGCTCGAGACAAAATCGAGGAGCTTCAGTTCGGTCGCGTCGAACGAGAGGATGCCCGGCGTTTTTTCGCCAATGGCGAAAATCGATTGGGGCCGCAGGATGCTGCCACAGACCAGCAACGACCCCACGCGAAGAAATGAGCGGCGGTCGTGGATCATCTAAATATTTTGGGCAGACGAGGAGAGCCCGGGTTAAACCAGAATCAGGGCGCAGCGTCAAGCGCGTTTTACGCAAAAAGTCAGGGAGTGCCTCACACAAAGTCCACGAAGGACACAAAGGAAATCTGGGGCCTGAAGACAAAAAACCGTTGTGCCCCTTTGTGACCTTGGTGTGAGATTCCCAAATGCTCGATCTCGCCACTGTTCGCCGGGAAGAATTCGCCGCCTGCCTCGACCAGGATTTCGAGATCGTCTTTTCCGACGGCACTTTGCCGGTAAGACTTTCTGAGGCAAAACAATGGGGGCCCGACCAGCCGCCAAATATTCGCCAGCCCTTCACGCTCACGTTTCGCGTAGCGCGCAATCTGCGTTTGCCGCAGGGCATCTACAAAATGCGCCACGCGCATCTCGGCGAGCTGGAAATTTTCCTAGTCCAAATCGCCGCCGATCAACACAGCAGTACGCTCGAAGCGGTGTTCAATTGAAATTAGTTGCTGTCATCCTGAGCGGGGCGAAGCGCAGTCGAAGGACCTCTAACTTTTCCCCCCTTGAGCAGCGCGAATAACGACTATTGGGTCTACATCGTCAGCAACAATACTCGCTCGACGCTCTATATTGGCGTGACTAGTGAATTGCGCGCGCGAATTTGGCAACATCGCGCTGGAGAGCGCCCTGACAGCTTTGCTCAACGTTATCACTGCGGTCATCTTGTCCACGTCGAGCACTACCGCGAGATCCGCGACGCGATTGGACGGGAGAAGCAGCTCAAAGGATGGCGGCGCGAGAAAAAGAACGCACTAATCAGCCGTAGTAACCCGCGCTGGGATGATCTCGCCGCCGATTGGTTCGATTAACCGCCCTGGATTGTCATCCTGAGCTTGAGGAAGGAGCTCTTATTTTTCTTCGCCGGCGGATGGCGAGCGACGCATCAACAGCAAAGACGAAGTTAGAGATCCTTCCCTTCGGCTTCGCTCAGGGCAAGCTCTCGGCTCAGGATGACAATTTAGGAGAGGGGGCCAACCACCGCATCAACAAATACACTCCCTTATCTTCCACCTGCTCGAACCCGAGCCGCTGATACAAGCCGAGCGCGCGATTGAAACGCTCGACGTGGATCGTGAGCGTTTTACCGGCTACGCGCGCTTCCTCCTGCAAATCGTGCAGCAGTTTCGTCCCAGCGCCGGACCCGCGGAACTCCGGCAACAGCGTGATGTCGACGATCCGAATTTCTTTTTCCCAACGGTCGACATAAAGCCGCCCCACCGGCCAGCCGTCCCGCTCAATGATCTGAAACGACGCCGTGGGATAATTCGCCGTATAATACGCGCTCTGGGCGTCGAACTGCCTCCGACAGAAATCGGCCTTCTGCTCTTCACTCCAATTAGTGATCGCTAGCTCTTCGGCGCGCGAACTCGCATAGACCCGCGCCAGAAACGAATCGTCCGCCGTCGTGACGGGTCGAAGACTCAGTGACTCGTCCATCCGGACTCGTCACATGTCACTCATCACATGTCACTCTTTTTAGGTCCGCGGCGGGTAGACGCCCTGTAACGCGATGTTAAAATAGAACGTCAGATACGGCATCATGTTGTTATGGGGCTGATCGCCCCCCGCGGGCGCAAGAGCCTCCGGTGCCATCGGAACGAGATTCGTCGCCGCACCGTACGGCGTCGCACCCTGGACGCGTGCGAGGCTGTTGTTTGCGTTTGGTCCCGGCTGGTTTGCCGTCGAGGTGGATGCCATCAAGGCATGGGTATGCGATGGAATCTCCGATTCGAGCAGCGAGACGGTTTCCGAGCCGCCGGTTTCGCCCAGGTCGTGAAGGGAAAGGCCGGGGCCCTGGCCCGGATGCATGGGAGCGCGCCCCTGGAGATCAGGCAAAGCAAAATTCGACTTGCCGTTGCCACCGTAGGTCGTGCCAAGCAAAGAGAAAAGCGCGGTATTTTGCGAGAGCGGCAGCAACTGTCCATCGCACCACGCCCAGCCTTTGGGCGCGAAGTTGAACGGGAAGATTCGGATTTCGGCGACAAATGGGTCCATAAAAATATTCTCCTAGGTGGGCGACGGGTAAATCCCGAAGAGTGAAATGATGAAATCGAGGCAAAGGTAGGGTTGGAAGTTAGTGTGCGGCTGACTTCCGCCGACATTGCTGATGTCGAGCGGCGACATGGCCGAAGTCGCCGGCGAATCGACATACAGATCGAACGTGGACGACGCGCCCAGGACGAGGTTATTCGGCTGGGCTGTATTGCCGAAGTTAGTCGAGGCCAGTAAGGGATGGGTGTGGGCGGGGATTTGTTGGACCGTCAACGTGATCTCTTCGGCGCCACCAGTTTCGGCAAGGGTGAAGCCGTTTCCCTGATGGATCGGGATTCGACCGCGCAAATCGGGCAGCGCGAAGGTGCTCTGGCCATCGCCGCCGTAGGTCGTGCCGATCAAGTTGAATAATGTTTCGTATTCCGAGATCGGCAGCAATTGCCCCTCACAAAACATCCAGCCCGCGGGGGCGAAGTTTCCTGCGAAGATTCGGATTTCTCCTACATAAGGTTGAGCCATAAATATCTCCTTAGGTTGCGGACGGGAAAATTCCCTGAAGTGCTATGCAAAAACTCAGAGTCAGGAACGGTTGCATATTCAAATGCGCCTGACTTCCCCCGGTATTGCCGACCGATGCTGGTGACAACGAAGTGAGATTGGCCGGTTGGGTGTAAATCTGGTTCGGTGTCACCGACAGGGTTTGGCCGGTCGGAATGATCGCCGTGCCGGTGTTCGACGACCCGTTAAGCACATGGACGTGCGTCGGTATTTCCGCGATGGACAGGGTGTGAGCTTGTTCGCCGCCGCGCTCGCCTAGCGTGTGCCCACTCCCGACGTGGATCGGCGTCCGCGACCGTAAATCCGGCAATGCGAAATTCACGCGGCCATCGCCGCCGAAAGTAGTACCGAGGAGCGAGAAGAGCGCCTGGTTTTGGTTGATCGGCAAGAGCTGGCCGTTGCACAGCGCCCAGCCCTTTGGTGCAAAGTCGAAGCTCATGATTCTTATTTCGGAAAGGAAAGGTTCAGCCATGGTGAGTAGGGCGGTTGAGGTTTAGCGAGGGCCGTCGAGGCTAGCCAGTTTGAGGGTTGGAGGTCAAGGGGTTAAAAAGGGGTAGGGTGGAGTTCGTTGTTATCGTCCACGCAAAAAGCTGTCCAGCTTTTTTTGCAACAAAATGTGCGACCGCGGATTACGCGGATGACACGGATGGGGAATTAGGCTTGAAGGTCTGGGACGTCGGTGGGCGCTGACTGCTTGACGACGCGTTTCCAGTCCAATCGCGCGTTCTTGAAATTCACGAGAAGGGCCAGCTCGAGACCAGTAATATTCAGGTACTATCCGATCATTTGCGCGACGTGAGTCTCTGTGAAAGCCGAGACGACCTTCGAATCCACAATCACCGAGCTATCCACAATCAAATCAGGGATGAGCGTGCCGATCAGTTTGCTGCGATAGTAAACGGGATAGGAGTGTTGGACGGACACATCGTGGCCGCGTCGGCGCAATTCAATTACCATCGCGCGTTCGTAAAGGACTTCGTCGAGCCCGGGCTTGAGCTCGTTAAGAACTTCCATGGCGATCCCAATAATCGCACCGCTCAGTTGCTCATGAATTATCTTTCCCATTCCGGAGGGGTTTGAGCGCGGATTGCGCGGGATTGCACGGATATGAACATGACGATAGCTAACGCCTTTGCGGTGTGTCGATCAGTTTCGAGTCCGGCTTTCCATCTGTGTCGCAGCAATGAAGACGAATTCAACCTCAGATTACACGGAAGGCGCATATAAGAACTTATTTGGTAAAGGATTTTGCTTTATTCCCATCCGCGTTATCCGCGTAATCCGCGGTTGAATTCCATGAATTGGAAAGAACTCAAAACAAAACTCACCCGAAAACATAATCCGCCGCCGCGACCCGTGCGGCACCTGGCCCGGATGGCGTTCATCGCGTTTCTCCTCACCTTCGTGATATCGCGCGTGTGCGTGATCCTCATCATGACGCGCCGAATGCCGAACCTGTTTTTCCACGCCGGCGGCACCCACGTGCATCATCTCAACTACGGAATTTTTCTCCTCTCGCTCACCGCGGCCGTGCTGCTTTTCGCACCGTGGCCCCGCGAACGACGCGGCCTCTGGGCACTGCTTTACGGTCTCGCGATGGGCCTGACCTTCGACGAATTCGGAATGTGGCTGAACCTCGGTGGCAGTTACTGGCAGCGCGCCAGTTTCGATGCGGTCATCGTCGTGCTAACGGCTTTTGGATTAATCGCATTCGCGCCGCGCTGGGAACGCGTCCGGTCGCATCACTTCGTCACCGGCGGAATTCTTCTCGTCGTGGTCGGCTCGTTTTATCTCATCCTTTTTAAATCTCTGCGGCACGCCAACGAGATGTTCATGCCTCACCTGATCGAGATCGAGCAATCGGGACCGCGTTGATGAAGCGAGGATGGAGAATAGAGGATTGAGAATGGCGGACTGAACTTCGTCGCGATTCTCTATCCTCCGTCCTCTATCCTCGCTGGCGGCACCGGATCTTCGGTGCCGAACGGCACCCACGGCATGCAGCGAAATAAGCGCGAGGTCGTAAGCCAGACGCCTTTCGGGAAACCGTGGGTCAACATCGCCTGTTCGGAATAAACGGAACAGGTCGGCTTGAATCGGCAGCGCACGATGTATCGGCCCAACGGTTGGAACAGCAGCCGATAGCCTTTGATCACAATCGTATTGTAAAGCACGACCGACACCTGCCGGTTCGGCGGCCGCGTCCAATCGCACAGGGCCGCGATCGCGAGGACCGCGCCCACGATTAGGACAATCCGGCGACGCCTCGTTAGGCCTGGCCGCAATGCGGACACGTCGCGAGGCCTTCGAGCCGTTTCTTCCCGCAATGCGGACATGGCACCAGGTTTCCTTTCGGCCGCGTCACCAGGTGCACGATCAAACCGATCACCCACGTCGCGGGAATCCAGCCCAGGATCGTGACCAGTTGTGCATTCTCGGAGTTACGCGCCTTCGCGTCTTTCATGATCCAGAGCGCGGTGAAAATCCACGCACCGATCGAGACTGCGATCATCAGGAAATAAAAGAAGCAGCAGGCGAAACCCATTCCCGCCAATCCCGTCGCGGCGGCCGCGTCTTGTGCGCTGAGGGAATCACTCGCCGACGGCGACGAGCGTTGCGCCAGGGCGTTCGCGGTGATCAACAGAAACGGCAGCGCGGAAATCAATCGTTTCATGTTCGGAATCCTTAGGACGTGACGCCTGCGACTGTCAACGTAATTGCGGAACTAACCGGAAAAGTTTTCCCGCCTGTACGCGAGAATCGCCGCGACTGCTCACGACAGCCGCGGCGATAAATTTTCTCGCGGAAAACCCTAAGGGTTCGGCGAACCCGGCGCGCCCGGAATCGTCTTCGGTCGGGTAACGAGATGCACGATTAAGCCGACCGGCCAAACGAGCCAGCCGAGCACAACCACGAGCGTGCGGTTGGGCGAATTGCGCTTTTTCGAGTCTTTCATGATCCAGATCGCGACGAACAGCCAGATCGCAATCAGGATAAGATAAAAGATGCAAACGCCACCGAGAATCCCCGCGGCCGCCGCGCCGCTGATCTCAGGTGTTGTGCTGGCATCCTGCGCCAGGAGCGCCGACGCGGAGAGGAAAACAAGTGGTGAGCCAAGTAAGAGTCGCTTCATGGCTGGGTTGATTAGCGGTTTTGACCGAAGCCTGTCAACGGAATTTGCAAGTTTTTTTCCCGGGGAAATTTTCCGCGGCTGCTCTTAATGCTTCGTCATGCTCTCGGAGATTCCCTGGAGCACGGCGAGCCCGCCGAAAAGCAGAATCCAGACAAGCCAACCGGCGACGGCAACGTAACCAATAATGAGCCCGGCCATGGCAAGACCGTGACCTTCCAGTTCCGGATTCGCCTTGATCCGCGATAAGGCGATGTGCCCGAGAACAATTCCGGCGATTGCCGACATCAGGAAAAATCCGCAACAAAATCCGCACAGGCCCAGAATGCTGAAAATCAATGAAAGGACGGCGAGCTGTTCGCTCTTACGCTGCGGTACGACAGCGACGGGTGTGGCGGCAGTCGTGGCAACCGGCGCAGGTGAAACTGGTGTCGGTGCGGGCGCGCTCGCAGGCGCCGCGCTTACACCGGGCACGGTTGAGAGCGCGGCCCAACCTGCTGCCCCTTCGTACCATGCCTGATCGGTCAGGCGCAATGTGCCGGCCGCAAGTTGCCGGTTTACTTCTTCCAGCGAATAAATGCCCAACTCTTTCCCATCCCGCGCGAGGTGGATTTGCATGCAGCGACTTTGTTAACTGCAGCCAAAAGGCGCAAGCTGAATGTCTACCGGCAGGGACGGCGTCCCGCTGTTGCGGGATCCGCGGACCGTCGATCCATTGGAAACGCGCCGGACGCCGCAGCGCGGCGTCCCTACCAAAAACGCTTGTCAGATTTCGCGGCGCTCGCCAGCATCCGCGCTATGGACGAACCCACGAAATCGAAGAAGCCGCTCATTGTCATCATTGTTCTGCTCCTCATTTTCGCCGGCCTTTATGTTTTCGTTCTCAGCGCGTACAAGAACGAAGGCAACAATCGCGCGGCCGAGCTGACCGCCGACACGGCGAAAGCCGGCGAGAACCGGATCGACGTGAGCGGTCGCATTGTGACCGCCGATCCGCTCAAGGGCGATGTCGTCGTGCGGCTCGAGTTCACGCCGCATGGTACGTTTGCTTCCGGAGACGGCGGAGTGCTCTCGCGCGACCTCGATCTCTATGTCTCGAGCGCGACGGGCAAGAACGTCCACGAATTTAAAAAAGGGAAACGGATGAATCCGGTCGAAGCCGTCGTCGAAATTTACGAGGGCGAGCCGATGGATTATCCCTTCGACACTCACGAAGCGGAGCTTTCATTTTTCTTTGAACCATCCGTCAAAGGTGGTGAAGCCGGTGGGACCGAAGCGATCCCTGTCGCGGTGGAGATGCGCGGTTCGGTCGCCGGTCTGCGTCTCGACACCGAATACGCGAAGGAGAACACCCCGGACCACGCCGTCATTGAGATCAGCATTCAGCGCGCGTCGACCGCGGTGTTCTTTTCGGTCTTCATCATGATCGCAATGTGGGCGCTGGTCATTGGCGTGATTTCGCTGGTGTATCGGGTTTTCGCCGGCCATCGCAAAATCGAGATCTCGATGTTCTCGTTTCTCGGCGCGCTCCTTTTCGCATTCCCGGCGTTGCGCAATAGCCAGCCCGGCACGCCGCCCATCGGCACATTGAGCGATTTCATCGCGTTCTTCTGGGCGGAAGTAATCGTCGCGCTCTCGCTGCTCTCGGTCGTATTGCGCTGGATAATTCGCGGACCGGGCGGTGACGCGCCAAAGTAGGCGAGTGAACACCCGCCTGGCGTCGCTCTTCGAACGTTATCCAACGCTGCAAGCGTGTGATCGCGATTTGCGCGCCGCCTTCGATTTGCTCGCCGCTGCCTACCGAAACGGCAACAAGCTGCTCATCTGCGGCAACGGCGGCAGCGCGGCCGACAGCGAACACATTGTCGCAGAATTAATGAAAGGCTTTTTGAAACGTCGCCCGATTCCCGCGGCGGACGCCGCGAAATTGGAAGCCGCGGGCGGAAAAGAAATCGCGGGCAGGCTCCAGGGAACGCTCGCCGCGATTTCGTTGCCCTCCCAAATGTCGCTCCTCACCGCGACCGCGAATGACGGCGATTACGACCTGACCTTCGCTCAACAAGTTTACGGACTCGGCCGGGCAGGGGACGTGTTGCTGGCGATCAGCACCTCGGGGAAATCGGCGAACGTGTGTAACGCGGTCATCGTCGCGAAGGCCTTCGGCGTAAAATCAATCGCGCTCACCGGAAAATCCGGCGGCGATCTCGCGCCGCTGGCGGATATCGCGATCAAAGTTCCGTCCGACAACGTCGCTGAAATCCAGGAGTTGCATCTTCCGGTCTACCATTGGCTCTCGACCGAGCTCGAAGCGGCGTTCTTCTAAAACGCTGAAAAACTGAAACTCTGAAAAGCTGAACTCCCCTATTTCAGTTTTTCAGCATTTCAGCGTTTCAGCTTTTTCTTCTAGATCACGCGCTCGTTCCCGCCGTCGATCGGGATTTGGGCGCCCGTCGTTCTTGCGAAGAGCGGTCCGCACATTTCAGCCGCCAATTCGCCGACATCTGCGCTTCGCACTTCGGTCTTGAGAACATTGTTGCATTTGTATTCCTCGACCGACATTCCGTAACTCGCGGCGCGCGCTTTCAGGACTTCATCGGTCCAGATTCCGGTGTCGAAGACGGCATTGGGGTGGAGCGTGTTCACGCGAATTCCAGCGGCGCCCCACTCCAACGCAGCGACACGCGCCAGCTGCGTGAGCGCCGCTTTCGACGCCGAGTAGGCCGCGGCGCCGGGCCCGGGCGCGGCCACGTTTTTCGATCCGATGACGACCACGCGTCCGCCGCGCGGCGCCAGTTTCAAGAGCGGATAGCATTCGCGCAGCAACGTCAGGTTGGCATCGAGATTGACGGCAAACACGCGCCGCCATTCCGCGTTATCAAGAGATTCGATCGGAGTGCCGGCGGGAAAAATTCCGGCATTCAAAATTAACATGTCGAGTCCGCCGAAACGACGAACCGCTTTCTCCAGCGCATCGGCGATCGCTTCCTCGGAAGTGACGTCGCATTGCAGTCCGAGATAATCAGGACGTTCCGCGCTTTGCTTTTCGAGATCGAGGCCCGCCACCGCAGCGCCGCGTTTCAACAAAGAATCGACGCACGCCTTCCCAATTCCGGACGCCGCGCCCGTCACCCACGCGATCTCGCCGGCGAACATGGGCGGCTTTCCCGCGCGTCGCAGTTTCGCCTGCTCGAGGTCCCAGTATTCGAACTCGAACAACTCTTCCTCCGAAAGCGCGCGATAACCGCCGAGCTTTTCCGCGCGCATGATCACATCGATCGTGTGCGAATAGAGATCGTGCGCGATCGCCGCTTCCTTCGCCGAGCGACCCGCAGTCGTTAGGCCAAATTCCGGATCGAGCACGACGCGCGGCGCCGGGTCGAGCATTGTCTTGGGTTCTTTCGCCTGGGGTGCGTTGCGCGCGAAATACTCGCGATACGATTTTGCGTAACTGTTCACGTCGCGGCCGAGCAGCGGCAGCCGTTTCGTCCGTAGAATGTGATCGGGCGTGGCCGGGCCGCGTTGCGAAACTTCCCGCGCGTTGCTGGCGCACGCGAAGCCGAGCGACTTAGGATCGGTCGAAGCGCGGAGCACGACCGGGAAGCCGGCCGCCTTCGCAATATCGGATCGCAGCGCGGCGAGCGCCGGGCCGATAGCGGTCGCCGATTCGTTAGGCCAGCGAATCTCCCACGCGTTCTGTTTCTTTAAATAATTCTCCGCGCGCTCCACGAGCGAAATCATCCGCGCGTACGATTCTTCGGCCGTGGCGCCGAACGAAAACAGGCCGTGCTTGAGCAAAACCATCCCGATCGTCGACGGCTTCATCTCCGCCTGAATTTTTTTCGCGCAGACGCGCGCAAGCTCGAAGCCCGGCATCACGTACGGAACGATGAGCACATCGTCGCCGTAAATCTCGCGCACGCGCGCTTCGCCATCGTCCGTGTTCGTGATCGCGAGCAACGCATCGGCATGCGTGTGATCCACGAACTTCTGCGGAATCACCGCGTGCAAAATCGTTTCCACCGATGGCGCCGGCGCGCCCGCGCGGGTCACGTTCGCCGCCAACTCGTTGACCATTTGCGGGTCGGAGAGTGTCTCGAGCTGTGCCAGTTTCAGCAACGGCGCCATCCGCACCGGCGCGAACCCATTCACCCCGATCGTTTCCAGATCCCAGCCACTGCCTTTGACGTAAAGAATTTCCTCCTCTTCGCCGGCCACATTTTTCTCTCGCATTTTCACGGAAGTGTTGCCGCCACCGTGGAGCACGAGCGTGTCGTCGCGACCAAGCAGCCGCGAGCTGTAAACGCGCAGCTCGAGATCCGATTTGCAGTTTGCGGCTTCAGCCGGGTCCCAAAGGTTCTTCATCGCATTCCGTGGATCATCATTGACACTGTGCGGTTCGCCGCCGGATACATCGCCAAAGTCACGCGCGCATGATCCTGCAAAACGATTTCAAACGCCAGTGGGATGAAGTCGCGGAGGCTGTGCTCGGGGCAGTGCGCCGCGTCGGTTCGAGTGGCGGGTACATTCTCGGGAGCGAGGTCGAGTCCTTCGAACGAGAGCTGGCGGAATTCTGGGGCTGTTCGCATGCAATCGGAACCGGCAACGGCCTGGACGCGCTCGAGATCGGTCTTCGCTGTCTGGGTCTTCAACCGGGCGAGAAGGTATTGACCACGCCGCTCTCGGCCTTCGCCACTACGCTCGCCATTCTTCGCGCTGGGGGAGTTCCGGTTTTTGTCGACGTGGATGACTTCGGAAGGATCGATCTGCATCAATGCCGCGAAGCGTTAACCAAAGACAAGTCCATCCGCTTTCTCGTCCCGGTTCACCTCTATGGATTTCCTTTGCCGCTGGACGAACTGCCTCGGCTGAAAACGGATTTCGACCTGCGGATCGTGGAAGATTGCGCGCAAAGCATCGGCGCCTCATTCGGCGGCGCCCGCGCCGGAACGATCGGCCAGATCGCGGCCACGAGTTTTTATCCAACAAAAAATCTCGGTGCGCTCGGAGACGCGGGAGCGCTTCTTACGAACGACTCTCTCCTCGCGGACGCGGCACGAAGTTTAAGGAACTACGGCCAATCGTCGCATTACGTTCATTCCGCGCTCGGCCTCAATAGTCGGCTCGATGAAATGCACGCCGCCATTTTGCGTTCTGCCTTTCTGCCGAAACTGAAAGAGTGGACGGAAGCTCGGCGGCGGACGGCTGCGCGATATCTGGAGCAAATCAAGCATCCATCCATTCGCCTCCTGTTTCCGGAACCAGCAATGGCACCGGTCTGGCATCTGTTCCCCGTTCTGGCGGCCGAGTCCGATGCGGGACGGGCGGGATTGCGCGACCGACTTGGGAGCCATCTTAAATCTTGCGGCATTATGACGGGGGTCCATTATCCGCGGATCATTTCCGAACAGACGGCCTTACCGAAAGGTTCGTGGCACCACGCCGCCGAACCGATCAACGCCCGCCGGTTTGCCCACGGCGAATTATCGCTGCCGATCCATCCTTTCCTCACTGACTCGGAAGTGGACGCAGTTATCACCGCCTGCAACAACTGGAAAGCCGATCAGCCATGAATAATGAATTCGCCGGGAAACGCGTTTTGATCACCGGCGGCCTCGGATTCATCGGCTCGAATCTCGCGCACAGACTCGTCGAACTCGGCTCGGACGTAACGGTTGTCGACAGCCTGATCCCGGATTACGGGGGCAACCGTTACAACGTCGAAGGCGTTCGCGACCGCATCCGGATCAATGTCTCTGACGTGCGCGACACCCACAGCCTGCGCCACCTCGTCCAGGACAAGGATTACCTTTTCAATCTCGCCGGCCAGACCAGCCATCTCGATTCGATGACGAACCCAATGCCGGACCTGGAAATCAATTGCCAGGCACAGCTCTCGATTCTCGAGACCTGCCGCGCGGTTAATCCGAAAATCAAAATCGTGTTCGCGAGCACGCGACAAATTTACGGGAGGCCCACTCGCCTGCCGGTTGCCGAAACGCATCCGCTGAATCCGGTCGACGTAAACGGCATCAACAAGATGGCGGGCGAGCAATACCATCTCCTCTACAACAACGTTTACGGGATTGCGGCGGCGGCCCTGCGCTTGACCAACACCATCGGCCCGCGCATGCGCATCAGGGACGCGCGCCAGACTTTTGTCGGCCTGTGGATGCGGCAACTCCTGGAAGGAAAACCAATCTCGGTCTGGGGCGGAAAACAGCTGCGCGACTTCACCGATGTCGAGGATGCGGTGGACGCGTTTCTCCTCACCGCCGCCAGCCCGGCAACAAATGGACAAGTCTATAACCTCGGCGGTAGCGAAGTGATCGATCTTGCCGGGGTGGCAAAGCTAATGGTGGAAGTGAATGGCGCGGGAAGTTTCGAGGTCCGCGAATTCCCCGCCGATCGTCGCGCTATCGATATCGGCGATTATTACGCCGATTTTTCGAAGATTCGGAGCCAGCTAGGCTGGGAACCGAAACGGACGCTTCGGAAGACGATCGAAAACACGTTGAGTTACTTCCAGCAGTCACTCCGTCACTACTTATAATTTGAACCCGGCTGCGACGGCATCCTTATGAAACATCCGGACGGTATCGAGCGATAACTCGGCTAAGTCCATTCCGCCAAGCTTCGCGACCTTGTCGAGAATGTCGTGTGGCACGGTTACGATATGACAGCCGCAATCCGCGGCTTGAAAGATATTCAGGACTTCGCGCACACTTGCCCAGAGCAGCTCCGCGTTCCGCAAATCCCGCAGGATTTGAAGCGACTCTTTCATCAGCGGCATGGGATCAACGCCGGTATCGGCCACGCGTCCGGCGAAAACAGAAACAACGCAAGGCACGTCGCGCTTCACGGCCCTGGCTACGCCTTGCACCTGCTCGCGTGTCAGGATCGCGGTGAGGTTCAGCTTTACGCCTTCCGCGCTCAGCTCGCCGATCAACGGCAGCGAAGAATCGCCGCGCGTGTTCGTGATGGGGATCTTCACGTAAACGTTCTCCTGCCATTTCCCGATCATCAACGCCTGGCGCCGCATTTCCGGAAATTCATCGGAGAAAACTTCGAACGAGATCGGCTTTTCTTTCACCACTTCGAGGACTTCGCGCGCGAACTTCTCGTAATCCGCGACCCCGACCTTGCGCATAAGTGTGGGATTGGTCGTTAGGCCCTTGATGTAAGACTTGGCGTAGAGCGCCGCGATTCCTTCCCGATCCGCGCCGTCGGCGAAAATCTTGATCGGCAAATCGAGAAGGAGTTGTGAATTCATAACACCGGACGCTAGTGGTTTTGCAGAACAGTCGCAACCGCTTCGGAAAAACTCGCGACGGTAAAGTCCGGCTTCTCGCGCAACGGTTCGCGGTATCCGTGATCGATGAAGACGGCGCGGCAACCCGCCGCGTGCGCGCAATCCACGTCGCGCCAGCGATCGCCGATCAGGAAGCTGCGCTTCAGATCAATGTCGTGCTCGGCGGCGGCGCGCAGGAGCATCCCGGGCTTCGGTTTCCGGCAACTGCAAGGCTCGCCGTATTTCGAACCAGCGTGATAACACACTTCGATCGCATCCAGCGCCGGCACTGCTGCGCGAAGTTTCGCATGCATTTTCTCAACCGCTTCGCGCTTCTGGGTTCCGCGCCCGACATCCGGCTGGTTGGTGACGACGACGAGGCGGAATCCAGCTTGCTTGAGCCGGTCGCAGCCCGCGACGGCATCAGACGAAAGCTCCAATTCTTCCGGCGAGTTCGGCGGATAGGGCTTTCCATTTCGGACAATGGCCTTATTAAGGACGCCGTCTCGATCCAGGAAGACGCACCGGTTTGTCGCGGCGATCAGGGACATGCAATCAAGGATCGTAATTCGGAGCGCTCAACAAAGCGGCTGAGATAGATCGCGATGACCAACAAAGTGGCGAAAGAGATTGGCTGAAGATACCGCACAGTGTGGCCCCCAAATATGGTCGAAACGAAGAGCGCGACAGTTATGTGAACAAAAAGCAGAAAGGCGTATCCTCGTGTCGGCCGAAAAGCCACCGCAAAAGCCGCAGGCAATGGCGCCAATAAGATCAGGAAGTAATATGGCCAAGCCGCTACGGACCACTGTTGAAGAAAGCTCTCCGCCTGTTGTTTTGGATCGATGGCAAGATGAAAGCGTGAAGCGAGTAGGTCGAGCTGGTCCTGTTTTGGTGGATTGTTAAACCCGAAATCGGATCTCGCAGACGCCTTCATCGCGGCCACACTCCAGTAGTCGGAATAAATGCGCCACCCCAGGTTCAGGACCGCCAGCGGATTCCGTCGCACCGCGTTCATCGCAGTTTCTCGCGCGATTTTTTCCGCACCGGATCGTTCTCGATGGAGCTTCGAGAATCTGTCGATCAGGTACCCAGGGGCGAAGCGTTGAGCGGCCCTGTAATTCAAGTCCTTCAGGTGAAACTCTTCACCCTTTCTAATCACATCCGCGAGACCGGGATCGGGCGAGTCTTCCGGCTCCAGGACCGGCGACAAAATTGCGAGCTGCATAATCCCAGCTGCGTGCAAATACGCCGGCGGGCGATGAGAAATCCATCCATTTGTTCGCTTGTAGCCTTCGTGTAGCACAAACATCAAAAGCACACTGATCAACAAATGACCTCCAAGCCTGCCGAAAATACGGAAGACGACTGCCCGCTCGAAGCGCTGCCGAAATGTGCGCCAGACAGCCGGTGAGAATGCGATCACCGGCAGTAAAACCGTATCAAGCTGCACGAGGAGGAGATAACTCATTCTGAAACCGATCAGAAGGACAGAAACCACCTGGACCAGGACAAGGTCCCGGAAACGCCGGTCCCGAAGATATAGAAATGACTGGTAGAGAACGAAAGCGTATAAGCCGAGACTGATGGCTTCGGTCATGACATAGCGTTCGTAAAGCAATTGAAGGGGATCCAGCGCGCAGAGAAATCCAATTACGAAAGACCAGCGCGCCGCCAGCCCGAAAACGAACCGGCAAATCAAAGCGGCCCCGACGGCTGCCGCGGCACTGATGAGGAGCTGCAGGACAAGAAGTGGAGTCAGGCTCTGCGTCCAGACCGAAGACCAGCGGATGACGTACCCGTAGAAATACGAGCGCGCCTCCGGTATCCAATCGGTGAGGGCCGTCTGAATGTAACTCCAGGAATCGCCCAGCAATAGCTTCGGAGTCGGGTCGATGGCAAAGAGCGCAAGCTTGAGAAGCAAAATGGACCCACAAAACAGGAGCCAGCCCTCATGTTCGCGGGGACGATGCGACTGGTCGCTCATCGATTAGCTATTGGCATGGAACGAATGCTACCGATGGAGCATCCGGTCGATTATGTTTCCAGGAACACGATGGGAACCGTTCGCGTTCTCGAGGCCGCGCGGCGCGCCTGGTTACTTCGTGCTCTCCCATTTCGTCTGCGCGGTTTTCAGCGCGGGATGAGAGACGAACAAATGCCAAACCACGGCCTGAAATGCTTCTGCGTGCGGCGTCGTGTTCGCCGGATTCACGGTTGGAATAATAATGCAAACATCGGCGACTTGGGCGGTGTACCCGCCATCGCGCCCGACGATGCCGAGGACCGATGCCCCGCGTTCCTTTGCGAGTTGCAAGGCAGTCACCAGATTGGGGCTGACATTCTTCTTGGCGTTGCCGCCGCCGACGGAAAAAACCAGGATCCCATCCTTGGCATTCAGCCGGCTGCCTTTGAGCCATTCCACAAAGACCGTCGTCCAACCTTCGTCGTTCGTGCGCGCAGTTAGTTCGGAGACGTTATCGGTCGGCGCGTAACATTCCATTCCGGCGATCTTCCGAAAATCGTTCACGGCATGGGAAGCATTTGCGGCGCTGCCGCCTACTCCTAGAATAAAAAGCCGGCCGCCCCGCGCGCGCACGTTCCCAAGAAGCTCAACTGCTTTTTCGCACAGGGCCGGATCCAGCTTCGCCACTACATCAGCCGTTTCCCGTAAGTGTTGTTCGGAGTAACTCATGTCGCAGTGGAGAGTTGCTGGGTCCGCAGCATCGCGTCAAGCTCAGCCAATCCCTCGCGCGAACCAATCTCGTAGAAGCGCTGTGTTATCTCGTACCCGGCCAGCTCGCTCCTGGAAATCAGGTCGCGGTAAACATCCGCCAGATCAAAAGCCTTGTTCGCTGGCCAGCCGGAAATTGCGCCGGCGTCGAACACGCCTAACCCATAATCGATCCATCGCATCTCCGGGGTTTGGCTTTTCTTGTCGTAGCTCCTGATTACACCATCAACGAACCAGACGTTACTCGTATCCCAGCGGCCTTCGTTCCGAAACACAGTCATTAACCCGGGCTTGCCATTGACCAGAAAAGCGTGCACCGGCATCGCGTAATCAATCGGCAAATAAGAATCGCCGTAAAGAACAAGGAACTGCTTACCTAACAAAGGAAGCGCCTTCCTGATAGCTCCACCGGTTCCGAGTAGCTCAGGACCGTCAAAGGAGTAGGTAAGTTCTACTCCGAGCTGGCTGCCATTGCCGAACCGCTGCTCGATCATTTCGCCGCGATAACCAACGCAAAGCACGACCTTGCGAATGCCGGCTGAGCGTAACAGCCGCAGTTGATGCGCGAGAAATGGCTGACCTGCTACTTCTATCAAAGCCTTTGGAATTTTCTCAGTTACAGGGCGGAGCCGCGTTGCCAGGCCGCCGGCCACGATCGCTACCGGCCAGTCAGCCATGTTGAAGCTTTCGCCGCTCATTGATTGAGGATTCGCGTTCCTTCAAAATCGAAGCGGAACCGGACTTCGGTCAGTCCTTTCTCGCGCATGGCATGCCGAAGCTTCACCTTGTCGCCGGCATAGAACATAAGGAACCCGCCGCCGCCTGCGCCGATAACCTTTCCCCCCAGCGCGCCATTGGCCATCGCGCAATCGTACCACGCGTTGATGTCCGCGTTGCTCATTCCTTTCGAGCGCTCTTTCTTCCGCCGCCAATGCACGTCCATCAGTCGCGCGAATTCCTCCAGGTTCCCCCCTTCAAGCGCTTTCTGGCTCTGCTTGCCGAGGTCTTTGATGAAATGAAGGTTCTCCATCATCGCCCCGTCGGCCTTCTTACTCTTATCGTCCTGTTCCTTTAGAATGGCGGACGCGCTCCGGGCGTAACCGGTAAAGAAGAGAAGCAGGTTATCCTCGAGATTGAACAAGGTTTCCTCGGAGACCTTGAGCGGCGCTGCTTCCACCCGGCCGTCCGGCATGAAACGAAACGACGTTATCCCGCCATAAGCCGAGATGTATTGGTCCTGCTTACCAATCGGCTCGCCAAGCTTCTCCAGTTCAATACAACAAGCCTGCTCGGCCAGCTCGGCCGGATGAACCAGGTCTTTCTTCAAGGCATGAAAAGCTTTGAGCAGCGCGGTCGTGAAGCTACCTGAAGATCCAAGCCCGGTGCCGGCCGGAATATCAGCCATGCTTGTGATCTCGAGATTGCGTTCCTGGATATCGACGAGCTTCAACGCTTCGCGGATGATCGGATGCTTGATGTCCTCTATCGTAGCTGCTTCTTCAAGGTTCGAATACTTCAGCAGGAATCCTTCGACGAACCGGCGATGGACATTGATGTAAACATACTTGTCGATCGCGGCCGCGATAAGGAACCCGGAATGCTCGCGATAATAGGAAGGCAGGTCGGTGCCGCCGCCGCCCAGCGAAATGCGAAGTGGTGAGCGGGTAATTATCATGACGAAGGTTTCCGTGCTGTCGCTATCACCTGCCAGCCAAAAGGTGAATCGAGAAGATTAGCATGAAACAGGACGCCGAACAGTTTCATCGCTAGTCGCGCCGAGCCCGACGACGCGCCACCGGATTTCGATTCGACATCACGAGCCAGCCGTTTTCCGCGCGCAATCACAAGTAATCGATAGAGATTAAAGAACGGAAACCCCGCCAGGTAAACGCGCTGAACCGAGTAGCCCGCTTGCTCGAGCATCGAACGAATCTTCCGCCGGTCGAAGTGCTGCCGATGACCTATATGCCAATCGAAAGCCGACATCGGACCTCCTGGCACGGTCACGATCAGGAGCGCTTTCGGCGCCAGATAGGCCCGCGATCTTTTCAGGAACGCGACTGGATCGTCGACGTGCTCCAGCACCTCCGAGCAGACGGCGTGCGTCGCCCAGCCAACAAACTCGCCTAGGGCTGCGGGCGGCTGAAAGAGATCGGCCACAAGAAAGGTCGCGCCTGGCACTTTGCGTTGCGAGATGGCCACGCCGCTCTCGCTCAGCTCCGCCCCAACAAAGCGCGCCTGGGGCAAAAGCGGCTGGAGTTTCGCCACGAGATCTCCCTGACCGCTGCCCAAATCCAACACTCGCATCTCGGCTTCGCCGGCGTTTTCGCAAAGCAATCGCGCGATAACGTTGTGCCGCATTCGTTGCGCCGGATTTTCCGCCGCGGACTCGGCGTAATGCTCCCAGTGGGTGTCCCAATCGTCCCGCGAAGCAGGAAGTTCGTCAGCCATCTTCGCGTCGAGCAACGGCAAAAAGGTTAAGGCAAAACTTATGGTAGGAGGGAAGATCGGTCCCGCCGCCGCCGAGTGAAATCCGCAAAGGAGGACGAGTAATGATCATGAAATAGGTTAACCCGCGGCCTACTCGAGCGGTTCGCCGAACTTGAGGAAACTAGCCAGTGGCGCAAAGCGCAGTTTGGTAATCATCCAAAGCCCCAACGGTCCGTCCCGCCACATCCGGAATTTTTTCCCTTCCGCGTGCGAACGTGATCGATAGTTTACCGGAATCTCAAGCGGTTTGTAACCCTTTCGCACGATCTTAAGAAGCAATTCATAGTCAAAGTCAAAGTAGTTGCTAAAAAACTCGATGCCTTCAATGCAGTCGCTCCGAAAGACCTTGAACATGGTTTGCGGGTCTCGGAGACGAAGAGAGAAAAGCATATTAATGTAAGCCGTGACGGCCACATGAGCAATATTATACAACTTTGTGAGAAATGGCCTTGTGAAGCGCCGGAGTTTCCAACGGTTCCGACCGCCATGGCGCGATCCCAGCGTAAAAGCTTCGCGCCCTCTCACTATTGGTTCAATGAGCGAATGATAATCCTCGAAGTCATATTCGAGGTCGGCGTCCTGGATGACGAAAACGTCTCCGCGGGCATGGTCTAAGGCGAGACGGGTCGCATGACCTTTGCCCTTAGGTTTATCTTCAAAGATGCATGTAACCCTGGGATGCTTTGCATAACCCTGAACAATTTCTCGCGATCCGTCAGTCGAGTTACTTTCAACTATCACCACCTCTACCTGCGCGCCTTCGAATTCAAGTCGCAACGCAGAATCAACCACCGTTGCGATGGTGGCAGCTTCATTCAAAACGGGAATCAATACCGAAATCAGCGGTTTTTCGGTTTGTCTTGCCTTGGCGACCACGGCGACATCGCTGGAACGAATCGTGAAACGAATTGACCGCAGCCACGCCCGCGGGAATCGCTTGAGGATGCGTCGACGCCAGTTATCAGGAACCGGATCCTGGACACTGCCTTGGACCCATTCAAGAAGTGAGACTGTTCGGCGCAAACGCGTCGCGCTCCGCCCGCGGAAACCGGCACGAAAAAGCGCTTTGAACGCGGTCTGTGTATCCAAGTAGGCGTTACGTTCGCCAATAAGGCGCTCCCACTCTTGGGTCCCAATTTCGGCCCTAACGTGCTGAATATCCGAGAAGAGAAACACCGCAACATCGTCTGCGCTCAGCTTGGCGACAAGGGATCTCAAGGAACGGATGGGATTAGGAAATGCTTCTAGTTGGCCCACGGACAAAACCAGCCGTTCCGCTCTCGCGGCGTTCAGCAGGGACCTACGGCTCGACTCCGCCGCATCTTGTAGAGGTATTGGCTCTAAGCGGACGCCATCTTCCGCGTCCCAGTCGGCAAGGTTGACCGCGCCAAAAGCTTTCGGTTCGTGATGAAGAACCTGGTTCAGAATCTGGCCGAGCGAACCGTGTCGTTCAATCATCGCCTGCAAAGCGCTGTTTGTGCTAGCCAGATTAGCGATGTGCAAACTGGCGCAAAAGCTGAAACTACAATCAGCACACTGCACGATTCGAACAACTCGAAGCGAAAATGAGTAGTGAACTCGATCGCTTTTGCATACCGGGCACCAAGCAATCTGCAGAGGGGGTTGGGCTTGAAGCGTTGAGAGTGTGGTCTGATTTTCCACTTACACGCGATGAGTCAAGGCCCATTCATTCTGCCGCAACCATCTTACCGTTCGTTCCACTCCCATGCGAATTGTCGCGCTGGGTCGCCAGCCGGTAGCTAATATCCGTCGCGTATCGAGAAGGACGAAAGGATTATCGCCGATCCACCCTTGCTTCCCGCCGCTGAAATTTAGCTCTGGCGTCAAGCCCAGTTCTGCGCAAATCCAGCGAATCGAATCGGTGAGGCAACAATACTCGGTAGTTCCAAGGTTGAAAATCTCCACCTTTGCTTTGGAGTGGGCGCAGGCTATTACATGAAGCATTGCATCAATGCAGTCGTGTACGTAAATGTAACTCTTTCGTTGGCTGCCATCTCCAAGAACGTTTAGCCGCTCTGGGTGCTCAAGCAATTGTCGGTAAAAATCAAAGATGTGGCCGTGGGTATAACGCTCCCCCAACATCGAAACAAAGCGAAAGATAAACCCTTGAAATCCGTATCCCTCGCAGTACGCCTGAATAAGGCTCTCGCCAGCGAGCTTGCTCGCGCCATACAACGAGGTTTGAATGGGGAAAGGGAGATCTTCTGGTGTTGGTATAACCGGCGTCCCGCCATAGACCGCCCCGGTTGACGCGAAGAAAATTACCTTAATGTTGTTGGCGCGCATCGCCTCCAATACGTTAAACGTGGCGATAGTGTTTTGCTCCAAGTCTTTTCGTGGGTGCTCGAGACCGAATCGCACATCTGCATTAGCCGCAAAGTGAAATACGTGATCGGCGCCCGCCATCGTGGAAGTGATGCCATCGAGATCTAAGTTATCGCCCCTCACCAGTTTGTAGTTTGGATGAGATAGTGCATCCTGGATAAAATGTTCACTGCCGGTAGAAAAATTATCCCAGGCCGTCACAACATGTCCCTCGACCAGAAGCCGATCCGCGAGATGGCTGCCGATAAATCCGGCAGCTCCGGTGATAAAGCAATTCATGCCAAGTTTTAGTAGGTTATCACAAGCTGCAGATTGAGCCCAAAATCGATCCAACCTGCGCTCATAGGCGGCGAACCACAGCGCTCAAGCGGACGGCCCTCTTCTGTCTCCGCTCTCGCAATTGCCATCATTTCACCTATTTGGGCCGTCCCCGCCGCTCCCAGTGCGTGTCCCAATCATCCCGCGAAGCAGGAAGTTCGTCAGCCATCTTCGCGTCGAGCTACTGCAAAAAGGTTAAGGCCAAACTTATGATAACGCAGCTTGATCAGGCTGGGCTTAAAGCCTGCGCGGATTAGGAGCGGCCAAAGGTCGCGCTTGTCGTAATACATTTTGTGATCGTCCATTTCGACCTTCGGACTCAAGCCGAGACGGAACGCAGAGAACTCAAGAAAGCCTTTGCCGCGCCAGGTCGGGACATTCATTAGGGCAACGCCGGCGGGCTTAAGCAGGCCGCGAATAGCTTCGATGACAAACAGCGGATCGCTCAGGTGTTCCAGGACCGAAATTAGAAGGATGGCATCGAAGCTTTGGCCTGCCAGGGTAAGAAGCGCCTCTTCAATAGTTCCCTGGTGAAAAGTGAACTTCTCGAGATGTTCGAGCTCCGGCGCGATCCGAAAGTCTACGCCTACGCCACGCCTTAGATTCGGCGCGAGCGCGAGCAATTGCGTAGCTCGAAAGCCGCAACCGAGTTCCAGCACCTCCAGGTCATTCCGCTGTGGTAGCTCGCGCCGGATAGCGCGTTGCGATAACCATACGCCCATGCGATCGACAACGGTCAGCTCCTCCTGGCCATAAGACTTGTGAGCTCGGGTATTCAAAGCCTGTTCTCCGGCGCGACGCGTTGCGCCATCTCCAATAAGAGCGTGAAACAAAAAGTCTGGAAGCCGACGATAATCAGGAGCAAACCGAAAATGGCCGGGTGCGAAATTTCTAAGAGGCGAAATTCCGAATTCAGATAATGATAAACCAGGGTTCCAAGTAGAACGATGCCGATCAGGACACAACCGGCCGATAAGAGCATCCCGCGATCGTAACTAAGGACGGCGCGCAATCTTTCCAAGGACTTTGGTCGCAAACCGTGCATGACCCGCGCCAGCACGCCTATTTGAATCGAGCTATAACCGAGGGTAACACAGGTTACCCCGAACAAAAGCCAGTAGAGGCTAAAGCCGACGCCTCCGATAGTGATCGGCCCGAGCGCCAGGGCGCAGGCGATTACGGCGCCGAGCATTGTGAGAAGAATCCCCGGCTTAAGCAGGAAGGAGTCGGGCGTATAGACCAGCATGACCTTGAGGTTCAACCAGCCGGCGATCCAGGGCGAAAGCCACCCCATCCGCCGGTGATGACTAAAGCGGCCTTCCCGGTCCTTGTAGAATTTTACCGGCACCTCGGCGGTGACGAGCTTGAGCCGCGCGGCCTTGAGAACCATTTCGCTGGCATACTCCCAGGACTGGGACTTCAGGTCGATCCGGTCGAACGCCGGGCGGGTAAGGCCGCGCATGCCGCAATGAATATCCGAATAACGGCTGCCGTAAATCCGGTTCAGGATCCAGGTAGTTAAAGGCGTTCCGAAGTAACGATGCAATCCAGGCATGGCGCCTTTCTCAATGCTGCCGCGGAACCGGCTGCCCATGACGAATTCTGCTCCGTTACGGAAAGCCTCGATGAACGGGGATAGCTCGCGGAAATCGTAGGTCAGGTCGGCATCGCCCATGATGATCCATTGGCCGCGAATGTAATCGGCGGCATCAATATAAGCGCGACCCAGGCCCCGCTTCGGTGTGCGCAGGACTTCGCCGCCATGGGCCAGGACTATCTCAGGGGTCTTATCCGTCGAGCTATCGATGATGAGAATTTGGCCCTTAACACCGGAGCGCTCCAGACCTTCCTTACACCAATCAACGAATTCGCCCACCGTGATTTCTTCGTTCAAGGAAGGAACCACGATACTCACATCGACGGGGCCCGGATTCGCGCCCGCCGGAATAAGGTGTTCGATATCCTCAGGCATGACTTAGCTCTTCGAGCATTGCTTCCATGGCGACGGTCACGGCTTCCGCTGAAGTCCGCCGCGCTTTCCAACCCAGCGCGTGGATCTTCGAACAATCGAAGCGAACAATCGGCACGTCACCCTTCCAGCCGCGATCGCCCCCCGTGAATTCATACTTCACGTTTGCAGGAGAAAGACCGCTTACTTTCAGCGCAAGGTCGGCTATCTCAGCTACAGTGATGTAGTCTTCGGTGGCAACATTGAATACGTCGTAGTTAGCAGTGGCACGTTCGTCCACGAGGCGAACCGCCGCCAGGATATCTTCGACATGGATATAGCTCTTCTTCTGGCTGCCATCGCCCAGGATGCGCAGCCGTGTCGGATCGGCCTTTAATCGGCGAATGAAATCGTAGCCGACGCCATGGGTCTGGCGCGGACCGACTACGTTGGCGAAACGAAAGGCGCGTCCGGTCATTTCAAACATGTGGCAGTAGGCCGCGATAAGACCTTCACAAGCTAGTTTGCTCGCGCCGTAGGTCGAGATCGGAATACATGGGCCGTAGTCCTCGGCAAAAGCAACGCTCGTATTCTCGCCGTAGACGCCGCTGCCGGAAGTATAAAGAATCTTGCCGGCCTTATTGAGCCGCATTGCTTCGAGAATGTTCTGGGTGAGATAGGTGCCTTCCCAGAAATCGATGTCCGGTTGGGTAACTGCCTTCGCTATATCCGGGTTGGCGGCAAGATGGAAGACCGTGTCGCAGCCCGCCATCGCGTTAGTCACCGCACCTTGTTCCTTTAAGTCTGCCTCTACGACTTCAACCCGGGAATCCCTCACGGCTTCCTCGACATAGGACCGTTGCCCGGAGGTAAAATTGTCGAAAATGACGATCCGCTTTATCTCGGCGTCTTCCAGGAGGGAACGGACAAGGTGACTACCGATAAAACCGGCGCCGCCGGAAACAAAGACGCAGTTCCACTTGCGGTTAGAATTGGCCGGCACGACCGACAATGCTGGCACTCAGCGCAGTGTCAACCTCAGGCGCGGGCAGCCGCCGGTTCGAGGCGACGGATCGTGAAGAGCCAGCCGATTAGAATCAGCGATCCAATTGCTGCGAGGATCAACGACAGAGTGAAATGACGCGGCCAATAGGAGTAGGTGACAACGTACTTTCCCGGCGCCGGAATTTTCACGCCGCGAAAGGCGTGATTGACGCGAAAGTAATCTGTGGGCGCGCCGTTTACCGTAACCCGAAAATCGCCGGCAACGTATGCTTCGGTTAACACGGCGACGCCGGCGGCCGGCGCATCGATTGTGAAAGATGTGGTGTTGCTTGTCAGCCGATAGTCGCGAGCAGGAACAGCCGGCGCGCCTTGATCCGCGGCCGGCGCAGGCGCATCGTGGGACTGGACGGCAGCGAAGGGACGGGCCTCCGCTTGCCGCAAGAGATCGAGAAATTGTTCGACACGATCATAGCTCTGGGCGGACGCGGTAAAGAACGCGCGCGGCCATTCACCTTCGTTTCGCGACACGTCCAGATCGAGAGCTTGCGGCTCTACGGCGGCCTGGTCGGGCCGTGACCGCGGCGGCATGTCCAAAAAATACCGGACGTTGAGCATGCGATAGAGAGGTCGCGGCCGGGGATTTGTCTTCTCGATGATCCAGCGCCAACTCCATTCCTGGCGAACGCCGGCCGCAGTCAGAAGTTCGTGATAGTAAGTGTTGGCCAGGGGATCGGGGCCGTAGATGGATTCCACGCCGAACAGGGCGTTAACCCCGGGAAACATAACGCTACCGAATCCGACTGATCGAAAAACGCCGGCTTGTTGCTGGACGAAATCGATCGCGGCGGAGTTTTCGAGCAAGTCGACCCTGGGTGGAGGATTGACGACGTAATCATCGAGCTGTCCTACGCCGGTCTGCAATTGGAGACCGTGCCGCCAATGAAGAGCCGCCAGACAGACAACGGCGAGGAACATCGCAATCCGCGCATGCGGCGAACGGCGCACAATCGCACGGACCAGCAATGGCAGGGCCAGGAACGCGGCAATGATCGTGAGCGCGTAGAGAACAAAGAAGCGATTGGTCGTTGCCTGTTCCGGAAGCTGAAAGTCATTAGGGCTCCGCTGGTTCGCATGCGTGAAACCGTAATAAGCCCCCAACAGAACAAGCAAGCCGACGATTGCCAGCCTATAATTGAGCTTCCATTCGCGGCGAACGCAGCGCTCCCAAAAGATACTAAGACCAAATCCGGCCAGGACGAACAACTCGATAACCAGCACGCACGAGAAGGTATTGTCGATGTGCCAGACGTGGTTAAGCATCGGTACTTTTTCGATAAGCGCGGCCGGAACAATTCCGAAAACCAACGCCAGCGAACCGAGGGCGTTTGCTGCGATAGCAATAAAGATCCGGTTTCGACGGAGACGCCGAAAGTAGGTCAAGGCGAGTAGGCAGCCTAACAGGACGAGGAAATTGGTGGAAGGATTGCTAACGAACCAGGCGGGGTTAAAGGCGCGGTAAAAAATGTCGTCGAACAGCCCGATGAAGAGGGCTGGCTGAATTTGGAAAGCATGGGCTGCTTCCTTGTAAGGCACATAAGCCTTTGGCAGCGCCTCGAAAAACGTCAGCCAGACCGGTGCCGCCACCAGGAGCAGAACGACTCCGGCAATACAAACATGCGCCAGTTTCCTGGTTCGAAATACCGTCGGGGTAAGCAGAAACACGAGGAAGCCGCAGGCATGGAGACTTAGGAGTAACATGTAGGCCTCCTTGGCCGTGCCGCTGTTGAGTTCAGCCCAGCTCGCAAGCACCAGGCCCGCAGCCCAGGCGCCGGCCGATCTGAAAGTTGGAGTTCGAGTTATCTCCAGCCAGCAAACGAGAAGCCAGGGCGCATAACAAACGCTGAAGAAAGCGGGATGGTTAAAGCGATAGGCAAAGAAGCCTATGAAGCCGGACGAGAACGCCAGCAGGAGGGCAATAGGCAGGTTTCGGCAAGCGGCATAAACCGCGAGTCCCAGGCCGAAACAAAAGAGAAGCTTGGCGATTAAGAACTTGAGGTCCCACGCCCAGGCTTCGCCTCCCCCAAGAACGGGTAGCAGGTGCAGCGGATCGCCAAACATGGATTGGCCCTGTCCCAGAAGAGTTAGTCCACATGAGTTATAACGGTTCCAGAGCGGTAGCTCGCCATCGCGAAAAAGGGCCCGGCTTTGAATAACCGAATTGGGAACGTCGTGCCACATCATCGCGCCAGCATCGGATCCTTTGAAGTTCTCCATTTCCGTCTCGGCGTCGCCAGGCATGGAGGGTATTCTGGCATACAGCATCGGAACGTTGTTGGCCGAAACAAAGCTCCGGCCAAAGAAGACGACCGGATAACAACTGATTAGAACAGCGGCGATCGCTACGGCGAAAATGGCGCGGCGCGGATGCCGCGTCGCTGTTTCAACCAATTGCGCGGCAAAAGACGAATGTTCCGTCGGCATCGAGGCTGATCTACCTCATCGTTTGACGGATGCGAGGAAATAAAGCCTCGTCATTGCAATCAAAAGGCCGGCCCCATAATGAAATGCGCTCCGACAAGCAAGAAGGAGCATCAGCGCTCCGATGCTC
This sequence comes from Chthoniobacterales bacterium, assembly GCA_046262815.1. GTDB lineage: Bacteria > Verrucomicrobiota > Verrucomicrobiia > Chthoniobacterales > UBA10450 > AV80. The sequence continues at coordinate 32,578 of JBHELY010000032.1, forward strand.
CTTTTGTCTGCGAAACTAGAGTTGGTTCGATACGTTACTGCGTCGGTATCTGGGGTCCGGTCGGCGTGAGACTCGCGGTATTACCCACAACCTTGTTGCCGCCACTTTGGAGAGCGGCGGAGTTACCGGCGAAGCCGTTCGAGTTCTCGAAAATCTCACACTCATTCACGCGCACGGTAGAACCAGCGACAGCGTTGATGGCAGTCGTGTTA
>JBHELY010000033.1:0-32530 GCA_046262815.1 Chthoniobacterales bacterium
GCTATTATTACTTCGATAAGACTCGGATCGCGCTCGAGGAAATCCTGCCGAAGCTGAAACAGGTTTATGCAACAGCGCCGGAAGCGAAAATATTCATCCGCGCCGACCGTGAGGCCTTGCATGGCAACGTAACGCGAATGCTCGACCAGATCCGCTCGTCCGGTTTCACGAAGCTTTCCTTCGAAATCAAGAGCGAGGCGACCCAGGGAATTCCGGGAGGCCCCCAATAATTTATGGCCGGACCGCTTCTCTATCGTCCAGCTCCGCGATGGCAGGCCATCTCGGCTTTCGCCGGCGCGATCTTTATCCATGCCGCCGCGATCGGGATCGCCTCGATCAAACCGAAAGAACCGCCACCGCAGGATCTGAGTCAATTGCCGGAAGCCGTGGAGTTGTCGCTCGAGCCGCAACAACAGGAGCCGGTACCGACGCCGCCGCCGGAAGAAGAGCCGCCACCGCCGCCACCGCCAGAGGCGGTCCCGGAGCAGGCACCACCCGAGTTTCGCGAAGAATCAACTCCCCCACCGAAGCGCACGCCGAGCAACAAGCCGGTCGCTCCAATTCAGCGTCCAGTTTCAAACGCGCCAAAGGGCCCTGTTCCAACTGGAAAAGCTGCGATGATTTCCAAACCGCGGATTGAATATCCGTACGAAGCGCGGCGTTCCAAGGTCACGGGAAGCGGCACCATCGTTGTCTCGGTCGCTTCGGACGGAAGCGTCACGGATGCGAGCATGGGCCAGAGTACGGGCAGCCCGATTTTGGATAACGCCGCGACCTCGGCCTTCCGCCGCGCGCGGTTCTTGCCCGGAACGGCGCCTCGCGTCCGAATCCCGATTACGTTCACCCTTACCGGCGCTTCCTATTAGTTATTCATCATGAGAATGCGATCGCCCATCCCGAAGAAGCACGCGCGGATCGAGATCATCCCGCTGATCGACATCATGTTCTTTCTCCTGGCGAGCTTCATGATGGTGAGCTTGAGCCAGACCCACATGAAGGGCATCCGGGTTAATCTCCCCAGCATCAATCAACCGCCGCCGCCGCCGGACGAGAAAAAGGATTTCGTCTCTGTCCGCGTTACCGCGGGAAACCTGACCTATTTCAACAACGAGCCGGTCAATGACGCCGATGTCCTCCCGCGCCTTTACGACATGCACCAAAAGAATCCTGACCTCAAAGTCTCGATCAGCGCCGAGGAACAGGCGCTGCATGGCGACGTAATTCAGTTGCTGGATCGCGTTCGTAAAGTCGGCATCCAAAAGATCGGCTACCAGATTCGCGCCGCACAGGTCCAGGGCGCGCCCGGCACCGTCCCGGCTCCCCCGCCCGCTGCCGCTCCGCCCAAACCTAAGTAAGTCCGGAGGATAGCACGGATCGCAGAGCCCGAATCGCTTCGGCGCGATGGCTGATCTTGTTTTTCGTTTCTGACGGCAGTTCGCCAAAAGTTTGGTCGAATCCCGTGGGCTGAAAGATCGGATCGTAACCAAAGCCGAAATTGCCGCGCGGCGCGTTAACGATCATTCCTTCAATAAAGCCCTCCACCGTGTTCAGAACTCTTCCGTCACTCGCGACTGCAAGCACGCAACGAAAACGCGCAACGAAAGGCCGCTGATCCGAGAGCGCACTGAGTTCGGAAAGCAATCGCGCGATATTCTCCGCGTCGGTTGCGTGCGCTCCGGCGTAGCGCGCGGAAAAAACGCCTGGCGCGCCACTCAGGGCATCGACTTCCAATCCGGAATCGTCGGCCACGACAAGCCCGGAAATTCGTTTTGAAATTCCGAGCGCCTTCAAGATCGCGTTCTCGGCAAATGTCGTTCCGGTTTCTTCAATCACCGGCGCTCCCGGTTCTCCCGAAAGATCCCGAACCGCAAAGTCCGGTCCGAGAATTTCGCAAAACTCGCGGGTCTTGTGCGCGTTGCGGGTGGCGAGCAGAAGGTGGCGCATCCGACAAAATGAATTAGGGAAAGAGGAACGCAGGAAAATTTTTGTTTCCTTCCTGCTTTCCTGTGTTCCTGATTCTTTCTGAATGAACGAGCGCCGCAAACCTTATCCGTTCGATCGCCTCGAGCCGAAGTGGCAGGCCATCTGGGACGAAGCGCGCACCTTTCATGCGCCCAATCCCGGCGAACCGAACTTCGATCCGGCCAAACCGAAGTTCTATGTGCTCGACATGTTCCCCTACCCGAGCGGCGCGGGTTTGCACGTCGGACATCCGGAAGGTTACACCGCGACTGATATCATCGCGCGCTACAAACGCCTGAATGGTTTCAACGTTCTTCATCCGATGGGCTGGGATGCTTTTGGTTTGCCGGCGGAGCAATACGCGATCAAGACGGGACAGCATCCTGCGATCACCACGCGCGAGAATGTGGCGAAGTTCAAAGCGCAACTGAAACGGATCGGATTCTCCTACGATTGGGAACGCGAAATCAACACGACCGATCCGGCTTACTACAAATGGACCCAGTGGATTTTTCTCCAGATTTACAATTCCTGGTTCAACCCGGAGACGAAAAAAGCCGAGCCGATCTCGACCTATCGCGGCGTTGATCCCGACAGCGTCCGGCTCGCTTACGTCGCCGAAGTGCCGGTGAACTGGTGCCCGGACCTCGGAACGGTTCTCGCCAACGAAGAAGTCATCGACGGCAAAAGCGAGGTCGGCGGTTTCCCGGTTGTGCGCCGCCCGATGCGGCAATGGATGCTGCGCATTACCGCCTTTGCGGAACGGCTCGCGGATGAACTCGAAAACCTCGATTGGCCACAAGGCATCAAACTATTGCAACGAAATTGGATCGGCCGCAGTGAAGGCGCTGAAATAGATTTCCCGGTGGTAGGGTTGTCGCGCTGCGACGACCGGACGCCGCAGCGCGGCGTCCCTACCCCCCATAGCATCCGCGTTTTCACGACCCGGCACGACACGATCTACGGCGCGAATTACATGGTGTTCGCGCCAGAGCATCCGTTGGTCGACCGACTGACCAGCGAAGATCGCAGAACGGAAGTGGGCCGATATCGCAGCGAAGTGGCAGCCAAATCCGATCTCGAGCGGACCGATCTCGCGAAAGAAAAAACCGGCGTGTTCATTGGCGCCTACGCCATCAATCCGGTGAACCAGGAAAAAATCCCGATCTGGATCGCGGATTATGTCCTGATGGGGTACGGCACCGGCGCGGTCATGGGAGTTCCCGGTCACGACGAGCGCGATCTGGAATTCGCGCGCAAGTTCAATATGACAGTCCTGCCGGTCGTTCAGGCAACGGGAAAAACTCCGGAGGAATCCATCGGCTTTCTCGAGGATGGCGTCGCGATCAATTCGCCGATCATCAACGGATTCCCCACGCCGGAAGCGAAGAAAAAAATTCTGGCGTGGCTGCAAGAACGCGGTGTTGGCCGGCCGGACGTGCGCTACAAATTACGAGACTGGCTCTTTTCGCGGCAACGTTACTGGGGCGAGCCGTTCCCGATTGTCTGGAAAAACGGTCGGCACGAATCGCTTTCCGAAAACGAATTGCCACTCGAGCCGCCGGCGCTTGAAGATTTCAAACCGACCGGGACGGGCGAACCGCCGCTGGCAAAAGCGAAAGATTGGATTCGCTATTCCGAAACCGCGACGCGCGAGACGAACACGATGCCGCAGTGGGCCGGCTCGTGTTGGTATTACCTGCGGTTCTGCGATCCGCAAAACGACGGGCGTTTCGTTGGCGAAAAGCCCGAGCGCTACTGGATGGGCGGCGAACAACCGGGCGGAGTCGATTTGTACATTGGCGGCGTTGAGCACGCCGTTCTGCATCTGCTTTACGCGCGGTTCTGGCACAAGGTGCTCTTCGATCTTGGTTACGTTTCCAAACCGGAGCCGTTCCAGCGCCTCGTGAACCAGGGAATGATTCTCGGCGAAGACAATCGCAAAATGTCCAAGCGCTGGGGCAACGTCATCGATCCGCTCGACGTGATTGAGATCTACGGCGCGGACGCGTTCCGTTGTTACGAAATGTTCATGGGTCCACTCGAACAGATGAAACCGTGGAGCATGAAAGGCGTGGAAGGCGTCTCCCGTTTTCTCGCGCGCGTCTGGCGCTTGATGATGACGGAAAACCAGGCTGGGGAATGGGAATTGTCGACGGCGCTTCAAGACGTCCAAGCGACGAAGGAGCAGCAGAAGATCACGCATGTCACCATCAAGAAGGTTACCGGCGACATCGACGCGCTCGCGTTCAACACCGCGATTTCACAAATGATGATTTTCGTCAATGCGTTCATCCCGCAGCGCGGGACCGAAATCATTCCGGTTTCGGCGATGCGCACGTTTCTCGTGCTGCTGAATCCATTCGCGCCGCACATCACGTCGGAACTTTGGAATCAGCTGAAAAGCCCGGGCGACATCACTCAGCAATCCTGGCCGAGTTACGACGAGAAATTTCTCGTCGAAGACGAAGTCGAGATTGTGCTCCAGGTGAACGGCAAAGTCCGCGACCGCATCAAAGTGCCGCTCGACGCTACGAAGGAGCAGCTGGAAGCGGCCGCGCTTGCGAACGAAAAAGTGGAGAACGCAGTGGGCGCCTTGACGATTCGCAAGGTCGTTGTCGTCCCCAATAAACTTGTCAACGTTGTCGCGGCCTAACTACGCTGCGGCATGTTCAAGGAGTTCAAGGAATTCGCGGTAAAAGGGAACGCCTTTGATCTCGCGGTGGGCGTAATTATTGGCGCGGCCTTTGGATCGATCGTCACTTCGCTCGTGAAAGACATCATCATGCCGCCCATCAGCGCGCTTACCGGCGGGCTCGATTTTTCGAACAAATTTGTCGTGCTCAAGGCGGGGAAAGACGGCGCCGATTCTTTCACGAACATCGCGGACGCACTCAAAGCCGGAGCCGTGACCTGGAACTACGGCAACTTCATCACCCTCATCATTAATTTTATCATCGTCGCGTTCGCGATTTTCCTGATGGTGCGCGCGTTCAATCGAATGAAGCGCCCGAAGCCGGACGCGCCGGCAGTGGTGAAAGATTGCCCGGCCTGCACGATGTCGATCCCGGTCAAAGCCACGCGCTGCCCGCATTGCACGTCGGACTTATCCGGCGCGGCCCGCGTTTAAGCCGCTGCTTCTTTTTCCGGCAGCGCAAAGACGCGTTCCGCCGTGCAAAGCCAAACGCGGCTCGAGTCATCGCGTTCCCAGCGCATGCCGCCGGCCCACGGCGAAAACGCCGGCATGATCCAGCAATCGGATTGCTGGACGAATGCCGGACACTTCAGTCGCAAACCGGCGCCGTCCGTAATGACGGCGGCCGGATGATGATGGCCCATGATCTGGATCCGGTCCGTGACGTTCGCGACGCAATGACCGTGATGAAAAAGAAATTGCTCCGTTTGAAACGAATCGACCATTTCAACGTGGCCGCGCAATTGCCGGTCATGGTTCCCGGCAACGACCGTCACTTCACATCGCGCCGCAAAGTCGCGCAGCAGCTGACCTGCTTCCCGCCGCGCCGCTTTATCATGAACCAGATCGCCAAGGATAATCAGACGCTGCGGCGCGTATTCATTCACCAGTTCCGTGATCCGCTCCGCGATCGTCGCCATTCCCCACATCGGGACGAGGCGGCCGGCCGCGCGCTGGCTCAATTCATAGCCAAAATGCAAGTCTGCGACAGCGAGCCAACGCTCGGTTCGGTGAAAAAGTGCGAGCCGCCCATCCAAAAGAATTTCAGCGGCGACCAGCGCCTGATTCGCTCGTAACCTGGACATTGGCAGAGAATTGGCTGTCAAATTATCGCTTGCGCGCCTCGCCATCAATCGGTATTGAGCGGCTTTCCGTCTCCCGAATGAAGACCCTGCACAAAGTCATCGTGCTCGGCGCTTTGGCGTGCGCCGCGGCCAGTTGTGAATCGCCATTACCACGCAGTACGCAGGGGCCGCAAATGCGGCCGGCCACGCTGAACGGCGGGCGCCGAATCGCTAACATCCGCACCACCGCCTACACGCACACCGAGAGAGGCGGACGTCACAATGCCATTGGCGTGCGTCTTTCCGGCGCGAATGTGATGAGCGCCGCGGCGGATTGGTCGCACTTCCCGCTCGGCACACGGTTCCAAATTGTCGGGACGGCGGAGCGCTACGTGATTGACGATTACGGCGGCGCGTTGATCGGCACGAACACCATCGATCTTTACAAAACCAGCCGCGCCGCGATGCGGCAATGGGGCGTGCGCCATGTCGATATCGACATCATCGAGTGGGGCTCGAAAGAGCAGAGCCTCAAGGTGCTGAACCCGCGCCGAAAAAATAAGCTCATCCGGCGGATGATCGCGGGATTGGAACAGAAGGCCTGATCCGTCAATTGACATCGCGCGCCAGGCCGCGACAACTTGCGCGATGAAGATTCTCGTCGCCGGCGGCGCCGGTTACATCGGCAGCGTTTGCACCGAGCGGCTGCTGGATGAGGGACACGCGGTCGCGGTTTTCGACAATCTTTCGGAAGGACATCGGGCCGCGGTCGATTCCCGCGCCGAATTCATTGAAGGCGACCTCGCCAACTTCGAACAAATCCGATCCGCGCTGGAAACGTTTCGACCCGAAGCCGTGATGCACTTCGCCGCCAGCGCGCTCGTGGGCGAATCGATGCAGGATCCTTCGAAGTATTTCCGGAATAATATCAGCAATGGCTTGAACCTGCTCGACGCGATGATCGCGACCGGCGTGAACCAGCTCGTTTTCTCCTCCACCTGCGCCATCTTCGGTCCGCCCGAGCGAGTGCCGATCGACGAGGCGCTCCCGAAGAACCCGATCAATCCGTATGGCGAATCAAAACTCGCCTTCGAAAAAATCCTGCGCTGGTACGGCGACATCCACGGCCTGCGTTTCGTTTGCCTGCGCTATTTCAACGCGGCCGGCGCGTCGGAAAACTACGGCGAACAACATCGGATTGAGACCCATCTGATTCCGAACGTCTTGAGAGTTCCGCTCGGCCAAACGCCGCACGTGGATATTTACGGCACGGATTACGACACTCCGGACGGCACGTGCATCCGCGATTACATCCACATCCTCGATTTATCCCAGGCGCATATCCTCGCTCTCAAATCGACGAAAAGTGAATTCTACAATCTCGGCACCGGCGGCGGAACGAGCGTCCGCGAAGTGATCGCGTCGTGCCGAAAAATCACCGGCCACAAAATTCCGATTGTCGAAAAATCGCGGCGGCCTGGTGACCCGGCGCGGCTCATTGCTGCCTCAAACAAAATTCACCGCGAACTCGGCTGGCGACCAAATTTCCAAAACATCGACGCGATCATCGACAGCGCCTGGCGTTGGCACCAAAAATTTCCGAACGGTTACGGCGATTAACGTTCTAAAAAAACACCCGCGGAGAACACGCTCCGCGGGTGTTTTGAATTTCAGAAATCTACGAACGCGCCGTTAGGGCTTTGTCGTCGTAGTCGTGGTGGTGGTCTTCTCGTAATACGTCACCGGTTTCTCGAGCGTGATTTTGCGAACGATCATCCGGTCGCCTTCTTTCACGTAGGTGTACTTTACCGGCATGTCCGAGCGCAGATACTTCCAGTCCACCGTCGCCCCTTCGGAATCAACCAGCTGGGTTTCCTTCGGGCTGTAGTAATAACGCACCGGCTCAGCGCTCGTCGTCGACCGGAACGAAATGTAATCCGATCCCGGCGTATAAGTCGTGATCGTTCCCGTTCCATCCAGCGTGCTCGTTGACGTGGTGGTCGACGAACTCGTGGTCACCGCGGGATTCGTTGTCGTTGTCGTCGTCGCCGACGTTTGCGCGAAAGCTGTGGTGAGCGCGATTGCGCTGACGCCTCCGGCTGCCAATAGTGTGATCAATCTGTTTCGTTTCATGTTTGTCCTTTGCTTTGGTTAAACGGATGCTCTCCGTCGTGCATTTATCCGACTGCCCGAAGCGGAAGTTTATTCAACCGCACCTTTGTTTCGTAATTGCAGAGCAGCCCGGTTGTCTCGCGTGATGACTCAAATGCAACCGCTTCCCGGTTTTCGCGATTTTCTGCCGCAGGATTGGGCGCGGCAGAATTACATCTTCGGAAAATGGTGGGAAGTCGCGCGCCGTTACGGCTTCGTCCAATGGGAAGGCCCGGTCCTCGAACCGACGGAGCTCTACACAAAAAAAAGCGGGCCGGAGATCGTCGGTCAGCTCTTCAATTTCACCGATAAAGGCGAACGCGAAGTCGCCTTGCGGCCGGAGCTGACGCCATCGCTGGCACGCGTCGTGGCCGCGCACGATCGCGAATTCAAGAAGCCGCTGAAGTGGTTCTCGATCCCGCATTGTTTTCGATACGAAAAACAGCAGCGCGGCCGGCTCCGCGAACATTATCAATTCAACGCCGACATAATCGGCGAAGCATCGCTCGACGCGGACATCGAGTTGATCGCGCTCTGCATCGATCTGCTTCGGGGCTTCGGTTTCACGGCGAACGACGTCGTTGTTCGCGTCAGTGACCGCGAATTCTGGATCGATTTTCTGCGCCAGCAAAATGTGCCGGAGGAAAAATGGCCGGAAACTTTGCAGATCATAGACAAGAGCGAGCGCGAACCCCGAGAAAAGACGGCGACGAAGCTTGGCCCGCTCGCAGAACCAACCTTCAAGATTCTCGACGGCGAAGGGAGCAGCGAAAAACTGGATCGCGTGCTCGATGGTCTTCGCGCTCGTGGTCTGGCCGATTTTGTGAAAATCGATCTCGGGATTGTTCGCGGTCTCGCTTACTACACCGGCATCGTTTTCGAGGCGTTCGACCGCGCCGGAAAACTTCGCGCGCTCGTCGGTGGCGGCCGGTACGATAACCTGATCCAGCATCTGAGCGGCGGCGCTGTCTCGCTTCCGGCCATCGGTTTTGCCATGGGCGACGTCGTTCTCGCGGAATTGATCAACGAAATTCCGGCCGCTAAAGCTCAGATGGAAAAAGCCGTCGCCACGCAGAGCGAACTCGACATCTATGTCGTCATCGCCAAGGAAGAACGTAGCGCCGATGCACTCGCCGAAATCCAATCGCTGCGTGACCGCGGTTATCGCGTCAATTACCCGCTTTCCTCCGCCAAGGTCGGCAAGCAATTTCAAACCGCCGAACAACTCGAGGCGCGCGTCGCGATTTTGTTCGGCGATGAATGGCCGCAGATAAAATTAAAAGACCTGCGCACGGGCGAACAAAGTCTGGTGGCGCAGGAAGAACTTGCTGCGAAAGTTGCGGCTCTTTTGTCGGCTTGATGTATCGGACTCACCACTGCGGTCAACTTCGGAAAAGCGACATCGGCTCGACGGTCATGCTCGCCGGCTGGGTCCACGTCCGGCGCGATCTTGGCGGCGTGATCTTCATCGATCTGCGCGATCGCGAGGGACTCACGCAGGTTGTTTTTCGCCCCGAGGAAAATGCCGAGCTAACGAAACAGGCGCATCAGCTCGGCTACGAAGATGTGATCCAGGTCGAAGGCAAAGTCGCGGCGCGCGCGCCAGGCATGGCCAATCCGCGCATGCCGACGGGCGACATCGAGATCGTGCCCGATAAACTCGTCGTCCTGAATCGCGCCGACGTTCTCCCGTTTCCCGTCGTCGAGAGCGAGCCGGCCAATGAAGATTTGCGGCTGAGCTATCGCTACGTCGATCTCCGCCGTCCGCAGATGTCGCGGAATCTTCGGCTACGCCATCGCGTGACGAAAGCGGCCCGCGATTTCCTCGACGAACAAGGATTCGTCGAAATCGAAACGCCGATCCTTTCCAAGAGCACCCCCGAAGGCGCGCGAGATTTCCTCGTGCCGAGCCGGATAATGAAAGGAAAATTCTACGCTCTGCCGCAGGCGCCGCAGCAATACAAGCAGCTGCTCATGGTTGGCGGCGTGGAAAAATATTTTCAGATCGCGAGATGTTTCCGGGACGAAGATCTGCGCTCCGATCGGCAGCCGGAATTCACCCAGATCGATATCGAAGCGTCCTTCGTCACGCCGGACGATATCTTCGCGCTCGTTGAAGGTTTGATGGCAGCGCTCTTCCGCGGCGGACGCGGCGTTGAAATCGCGACGCCGTTCCCGCGCATGACCCACGCGCAGGCGCTGGACGAATTCGGCAGCGACAAACCGGATCGGCGCTTCGAAATGCGCCTCGTCGATCTCGCCGATGTTTTCCGTGACAGCTCCTTCAAGCTGTTTCGCGGCGCGCTCGATTCCGGCGGCGCGGTGAAAGCGATCAACGCGAAAGGATTCGCCTCACTCACGACCGGGCAGAGCGATGACCTCACGGAAATGGCGAAACATTACGGCGCAAAAGGCCTCGCCATGATCAAGGTCGAGAACGGCGAATGGAAATCGCCGCTCGTGAAATTTTTCAGCGAGGCGGAGAAGGAGGCGTTACGCTCCAAACTTCTCATCGAGGAAGGCGACCTCATCCTGTTCGTCGCCGACAAATGGGAAATCGCCTGCGAAGTCCTGGGCCGAATTCGTTTGCGCATCGCCGAGATGCAAAAGCTCACCGCAAACTCCGACCAGCTCGATTTCCTATGGGTGACCGACTTTCCGCTGCTGCAGTTCGACGCGGAAGAAAAGAAATGGAATGCGGTCCATCACCCGTTCACGCGTCCGAAAGCCGATGACGTCGCGAAACTCGAAGCCGGTGAATTCGACCAGGTTCGCGCCGAAGCCTACGACGTAGTCCTAAATGGCGTCGAACTCGGCGGCGGCAGCATCCGAATTCACGAGCGCGATCTGCAGGCGAAGGTCTTCGCCGCGCTCGGCGTCAGCGAAGAAAATCAAGAACTGCTCTTCGGCCACATCCTCCGCGCCTTTCGCCTTGGCGCTCCACCGCATGGCGGCATCGCCTTCGGCCTCGATCGCATTGTGATGATGATCGCCGGCGAAGAAAGCATCCGCGAAGTGATCGCCTTCCCGAAAACCAACCGCATGATCGATCTCATGTCTCAATCCCCGAGCGATGTCGATGAGCGGCAGCTCCGCGAGCTCGGAATCAAGCTCGCGACGGAGAAGAAAAGCGAACAGGATTAACAAGATTGATTTCCGAGGAATTCCAGCAAGCCGAGATCGACGCGTTGCGGAGATTGACTCCGGCGCAACGGTTGGAACTGGGCATGCGTTTCAACGAGCAAATCTGCGAGCTGCGCGCCGCTATGTTGCGCTTGGAACATCCGGATTGGTCGGCCGAGCAAATCAAGGACGCGCTTCACGATTTCGTTTTGAATGCCCGGTCCTAATCCGATCACGATTTTCGCGAACCGGTTAAATAAACTTAACTTGCCCTGGATGGCAGTAGGTTCCGTGGCCACCGCGTCGTATGGCAATTACCGCACGACCGATGACGTCGACGTGATCCTATTGCTCACAGCGGAAAACGCCAGCCGCGTCGCGGACGCATTTCCACAGACGGAGTTTTATTGCCCGCCAGCCGACGTGATCGCAATCGAAGCCAGCCGGCCCGAGCGCGGGCATTTCAATCTGATCCACCACGCGACGGTTTTTAAAGCGGACATTTATCTCGCTCGAAACGATCCGCTCATCGGCTGGGCATTGGCGCACCGCCGCTGCCTCGAAGTCGAAGACACTGATGTGTGGGTCGCGCCGCCAGAGTACGTAATCATCGGTAAATTGGAATTTTTTCGCGAAGGCGGCAGCGAGAAACACATCCGCGATATTCAAGGTATTCTCAAGGGAGCTGAAATCGACCGGTCCTTTCTGCAGAGAGAAATTGCCACGCGCGGCTTGCAGGAAGCGTGGAATGCGGTGGAAATCCGGCCCTGAGCTTCGGTCGGCGGCGGAAACCGCTTCATCCGGTTCCGCCGCGAGTCAGTGGCGTTAGTAAGAAATCTGAAGTAAGGGGAACCAAGGCCAGCGCAACATCAGATCAAGTGCATAAATAAAAGTGACCGTTATAATCCGCATGAAAGAATTCTTACTGTGGGCGGAACGAATCCAGACGGCACGCGTTGGAAAATCAGCCAGCAAGACGCTATCTCTGGAATTGAGAACGGAAAGTGGCAATTCTGGGTCAGTGTCCAAGGAAAATCCATCTGGGTGATCGTCGAAATAAGCGCTTACGGGCATAAGTATTTGAAAACCGAGAACGACGGCCAGCAACCGAATAATCTACTTAGTCTGCCTGAATGCCCTTAATTAGTGCTTCTATAGCACCGCGGATCTTTGAGGTGTTTTAGTTGTCCCGTCTCAGCGCAAGACCATGTTTTACAACCTAACTGATAATCAAAAGGAATTAGCACGGTTCCTTGTAAAACATGTGCGCTCGAAAGAATTGGCTGAGATCTTTTACGTTGTCGGGGACCATGACGGAAGAGTTCAACTTTCTGGCTTCAAAGACCCGCAGGGAAAACCGTCGCTCGTCGAAATTGATGTCACGCTCGGGGCATTCGACGCACTGGCAGAAGCAAAACTAGTGATTCAAAGAATAAGTTATGAGACGTCTGTTAGTGGGTTCGGGACGGTCTCGACGAGCGAGACACATCGGCAGTTCGAAAGAAATCGCGAATGCACACTACTGGGCCTGATCTACACGGCTGTTGACAACAATTTCGTCGCGGATACGCCCAGTCCATTAGTCGGACCGGAAACACCGCCGCGGACAAGTCACGTTCCGAACACAGCCTTCATCATGATGTGGATGGAAAAAACACACGCCGAATTAGATGACGTTTCAAATGCGATAAAAGACGTGTGCGACACGTTTTCCATCAAGGCTGTTCGAGCTGACGATATTGAACATCAGGATAGGATTACGGACGTAGTGCTTCAACACATTCGCGAATCCGAATTTCTAATCGCGGACATGACCGGCGAAAGGCCGAACGTCTATTATGAAGTCGGATATGCGCACGCGCTCGGGAAGCGGCCGATCTTATATCGCAAAGAAGGTACGCCACTCCACTTTGACTTATCGGTTCATAACGTCCCGGAGTACCGCAATGTTACGAATCTAAAGGAGCTTTCGCGAAGGCGCTTAGAAGGTATCCTCGGTCGAGCACCGATGGATAAGTCTAGCTAATCCAAGTTCACTCCCCGCGCGATCTGCGCGTGAGGACACGCGCCACTACACCGGCCGTTGATGTGGCTGGCTGCGGAAAAGAATGGCGACGGAGAAGGTCACGATGGTGCCGAAGCAGATCCACCAGGGGAATTGCATCGTGGGAAGCCAGGGTGGTTTCGCGTAGGCGGTCGCGCCGAAGAGGTGGGCGATCGTGTTCGGCAAATCGCTGATGATGGTGACGACGATGAAGCCGACGATCATGGCGATGATGTTGCCGTAGTTGCTGCCGCGCGTTTTCGTCAACATGCCGGCGAGAAAAATTCCGAGAACGGAGCCGTAGGTGTAACCGTAAATCCCAATCACGATCGGGATGATCCGCACGTTCGGAAGAACGATGATGAAATAGGAAGTCGCTGAGGCGACCACGATCATCAGGATGGAGAAGCCAACGGTGGCCCAGCGAACGGCGCGGAGACTTTGTTGAGCGGTAGCGTGCGGATTGACGTAGGGCTGGTACCAATCGCGGGTGAAACTGGTGGCGAGGGCGTTGATCGCGGTGCTGAGCGAGCCCATGGCGGTGGCGAAAATTCCGGCGAGCAAGAGGCCGCGCAGGCCAACCGGCATTTTCGTGAGAATGAAATGGCAAAAAACTTCGGCCGCGTTCGGCAGGTTCGGATCGGGGTTCACCTGATAGTAAACCCAGAGGAGCACGCCGATGCCGAGAAAAGTGAGGGCGATCGGGATATCGGCGAGACCGGAAAGAATGAGTGAGCGCCGGCTGCGGCGCACGTCGGCCGCGGTCAACATGCGTTGGACCATGTCCTGGTCGGTGCCGTGGGTCGCCATGGTGATGAAGGTCGAACCGATGAGGCCGGCGAAAATCGTGTACTCGATCTCGAACATGCCTTTCCATCTGTCCCAGCCGCTTTTCGCCGGATCGAGCCCGGTCGTGATGATGTCGGAAATGCCGAAGCCGCCGTGGCGTTGCACGATTTCCTGCCAGCCGCCGGGAATGGCGAAATAAAGGAGGGCGAGCGCGGTGAGCGCGCTGCCGATCATGATCGAGGCCTGAATGAAATCGGTCCAGATGACGGCCTTGATCCCGCCGAGCGTCGTATAGATGGCGGTGAGGAGAACAATCGTGACGGTGGCGCCGACGTAAATCCAAAGCGTCTCCGATTGCGAAGGATGAACCCCGCGGATCATTTCATAAGCGAGGACGAGCGCGATAGCCGCGGCAAACAAGCGCGCGCCTGAGGCGAGAACGCGCGTGAACATGAAAATCGCGGAGGCGGCGTTCTTTGAGGCGACGCCAAAGCGCACCGTCAGATATTCGTAGATCGAGAAAACTTTGTAGTCGTAGTAGGGCTTGATGAAAATATAACTGACCAGGACCCGGGCGATAATCGTGCCGAACGCGAGTTGGATGTAGGTGAAGTTCCGAAGGGCGAAACCTTCGCCCGGCGTGCCGAAAAAAGTTCCGGCGCTGGTCTCGGCGGCAATGATGGAGGCCAGGACTGCCCACCAGGGGATGCGACGGCCGCCGAGGGCGAAGTCCTCGAGATTATCTTCTTTCCGGCCCATCCGCAGGCCGATGAAGATGATGATGATGAAGTAAAGAAGGAGAACGCCGATGTCGATGGCGAGGCGGCTGTCCACGGGAAGTTAGGTGACAGAATTTTTCCGCTGCGCAAGGTGGATCGCGAATGATGAAGATCGCGGCGCCGGACTTTGATTTGGAGAAGACGCTAAACTGCGGGCAGGTCTTCCACTGGGAGAAGAGCGGCGATGGATTTGTGGGCGCGATTGGCGACGAGGCAGCGTACGTCGAGCAACGCGGCGATCAGCTCCACTTCACCGGGATCGCCGCGAAGATGATCGCGAATTATTTTTCGCTCGATCATCCTTTGGCGGACATTTGCCGCTCGTTTCCACGCGATCCGGCCGTGACGGCGGCGCGCGATTTCTGCCAGGGACTGCGCATCATCCGCCAGCCGCGGTGGGAATGCCTCGCGACTTTCATTTGTTCGTCGATGAAGCAGGTCGCGCACATCCGTCAGATCTCGCTTGCCCTGCGAAAACGTTTCGGCACGGGAAAAATGATATCCGGGAATCACGTATATGATTTTCCCAGCGCTGAGAGACTGGGGCGGAGCAGTGAGCGCGAATTGAGGGAATGCGCGCTTGGATATCGGGCGAAAAATTTGTTGGCGACGGCGCGGCGCGTGGCGAGTGGAGAAGCCGACCTCGAGGGCTGGAGCAAATTGCCGGACGAAGAATTACGGTTGCGGCTTTGTGAATTGCCCGGCGTGGGCGCAAAGGTGGCGAACTGCGTGATGCTTTTCGCCTATGAGCGGCTGCGCGCGTTTCCGATCGATGTCTGGATCGAGCGCGTGCTCCGGCGGCAGTATTTTCCTCGGAAACGAAAGGTGACGGCGCAACAACTTCGTGAATTCTGCGACGGCTATTTCGGCGAACATGGCGGCTACGCACAGCAGTATTTGTTTCACCATGGCCGGATGAGTAGTCGAGGGCGGTGAAGTTGTTAGGCTCGGCGATGTGCGATATGTTTTGCGGGGTGAGCAGCGGCGCGCGCCGCGCGTGAATGAGCGAGAATAAAAGTTACGGACGTAAGCTCGGGTTCGCGATCCTGATCTCGATCGTCCTGCATTTGGCGGTAGGATTTTCCCTCGCCGCGTTCGGCAACGTTTTCACGCCGCCGGCGATGCCGGAAGAAGAAAAGCCATCGCAATTGACTCTCATGGATTTGTCTCCGGCGCCTGAGAAGGAGAAGAACCCGGTGTTCGCCGACGTCGATAAATCGAAGGAGTCGGCGGAGAAACCGAAGGAGCAGACGTTCGAATCGGGTGCAAACTCGCTCGCGGCCAGTGAGAAGGCGCCAAGTGGGGATTTGCCGTTGCCGAGCCAGGACGGGAAGGATTTGCCGGTTCGCGATTTGGAGACGCACGATTTCTCGCTGGCAACCCAGGGTTCGACGCCGCAACCGCAGCAACCATCGCCGCCGCCCGAAACAAAACCCTCGCCGCCGCCGGCAAAAAGTCCGACGCCCGATCCGGAGCAGCTCGCAATGCTAAAGTCCACTCCGCCGCCGCCGATCAAAGCGCCGGATGAAACGTCGCCGTCGCCGACTCCGGATTCCGCGGCCTCCGTTGCGCCACCGGCGCCGCGTCCGAAACCGGAAACGCCGGCTTCCAATTATCAGGCGCAACGACAGCAAACCCGCATCGCCGGCAGCATCTCGCGGCAAGGTCCTTCGTCGGTGAACGCGGTCGGCACGCCGCTCGGGCGTTATCAAAAACAAATGTACGACGCGGTCGGCGCGCGCTGGTATCAGCACATGCAACAGCGGCAGGACCTCGTCAGCATCGGGACGGCGCGGCTGACTTTCTCCATCGATCGCTCGGGGCGCGTGACAAATCTCAAGGTGCTGGAAAACACCGCGAACGAAGCGTTCGCCAGTGTCTGCCTGCAATCAGTCCAGGAACTGAAGTTGCCGCCGATTCCCGATGACGTGGCGAACACGTTGCCGAGCGAAGGGTTGCAGGCGGAGTTGACGTTTATCTCCTACGCGAACTAATGGTGTCGGGGTTCGCGCTTCCGAAATGACCGAGATACTGCAAACGATGCTGAATTTTATGAACAAGGGCGGTCCATTCATGTGGCCGCTTTTGTTGTGCTCCATCGTGACCGTGGCGACGATCGTGTTGGCGGCGCTGACGTTGCGACAGAAGAAGGTCCTGCCGCTCGTGATCGAGAGTGAAATCGAACGGCTCATACCCGGCGGAAGCGCGGAGCGGCTCGTGCGGATCGTGAACGACGACAACTCTTCGCTGGCCGGCGTCGTGCGAACGGCGTTGCAACATCTGCGCTGGCCGCGCCCGGAAAATATCGAGTCGGTGCAAACGCGGGCGCGCCGGGAACTGGTCCGCCTCGAGCGCGGATTGATCGTGCTGGAGGTCGTGACGGGAATTGCGCCGTTGATTGGACTGATCGGGACCGTCTCAGGCTTGGTGCATGTTTTTTCCGGGCTCGGGTTGAGCACCGGCGCGTCGGACACGAAAGCGGTCGCGCTCGGAATCTCGGAGGCGCTCAACTGCACGATCTTCGGATTGTCGATCGCAGTCCCGGCGCTGATTTCTTTCAGTTACTTCTCGAAGAAAATCGAAGTGATGTCGGTCGAAATGGAGTCGCTGGTTTCGGATTTGATCGCGAAGTGCTACTACGGCCGCGTCTCGAGCGGCGATCCAAATTCTCCGCGCGCGATTACGCCGGCCGCGGCGCGAGCGCCGGTTGGTTAAGGCGGCGGACTTGTCGTCATGAAGATCGCAGTTCGGAAACGGCGCGCGCCTTCCATCATTATCGTGTCGCTCGTCGATATCCTGACGATCCTGCTGATTTTTTTCGTCGTCTCGACCACATTCAAACGCGATCAGCCCGAAGTTCAGATCAATCTGCCGGACGCGAAGACGGCGACCAAGGCGTCGTCGGAGTTGGAGCATGCCGTGGTCAGCGTGAGCGAGAATGACGAGGTCCGCCTGGACGGACAAGTCATCGCGGTCGATCAGCTGGAGGCGGCGGTTAAGAATTTGCCGGCGACGCGCCGTTCGATGCTGGCATTGCAGGCAGACAAGAAGGCGACGTTTGGCACGATCATCAAGGTGATGGACGCGTTGAAACTCGCCGGGGTGAAAAATCTGCCGGCGTTCACCCGCGAAGGACAATGAGATTGGCGATCCGGAAATACGGCGACCCGGCCCTGCGGGCGAAAGGAAAAAGGATCGAAGCAGTCGATGACGAAATCCGGGCGCTTGCCGGGAACATGCTCGAAACGATGCACGCCGCGAACGGCATCGGGCTCGCCGCGCAGCAGGTCGGCCACGCCCTGCAACTGACCGTGCTCGATGTCACGCAGGTCGAAGATCGGCCGAGCACGATGGCGTTGAACGGCGAACCAGTGGCGGATTTGGCGACGGCGATGCCACTGGTGCTAATCAATCCGACGTTGCGGTTGAGCGAAGCGACGGAGTTGGGCAGCGAAGGTTGTCTCAGTTTTCCCGAAATCACGGCCGACATCGAGCGTTCGATCGCGATAGAAATGGAGGCCGAAACGCTCGAGGGAGAACAGCTGCGGGTCGAAGCATCAGGCTTGCTCGCGCGGGCCTTGCAGCACGAGGTAGATCATTTGAATGGGATCCTGTTCATCGATCGGATGAGTTCGGCGGCGAAAGCGAGTCACGGGAGTCGACTGAAGCGTTTGCAAAAAGAAACGGCGAAGATGTAGCTAAATCGCCTTGTAGCTCACCGTGATGCTGCGAAAGGCGAGCTGGTCGCGTTGGGCCGAGAAATAGAAAAGCTCGAGCATCGTGCCGCCGACAATCCACTGGTAACCGACCAGCGTCTGGATCACATCCGAATCCGTGTCACGGGAACGCGAGACGAGTTTGCCGGTGCCGAACTTGGCGTCGAAGTAGCGACGAATCTCGCCCAACCGCTCGTTGTAACGCTCGATCGTCCAATCCGGGTATTCATACTGGAGCTCGACCTCGACGAGAAAGCCGTCGCGGAAAATAAAAAGAGTCCGGCGCAGTCCCGGCTGGACCAAACCTTCAACGGTCCAGACCTCGCGCTTCTCCTTTTTCTCGCGCGTGACGATTTTTGCCTTCGCTCCGATCAGGACCTGCTCGAGTCTGGTCATCGAATCGTTCCACTTGAAACCGAAGGGCGGCGGAATGTCCTCCGCCGCGCGGGTGGAGGCGACGCAGGCGCAAAAAAGGAGCGCAGCGCAGCAGAACAAGGAGCCTTGAGGTCGCCAATTGATCATTGCGTGGAGGCAGCGAACGCTGAATCCGTGGCAAGGTTGCCGTTTACGTCGAAGCGGTCAACTGGTCGACGTTTCTTCCCTCGTAGCGCGCTTCCGACAATTCCGAACGCGATTTTTCGTCAAGAATTTTCTGATTCGCGAACGAAAATAAAATTCAGATTTTTTCTTGTCGGTTTCGAAAGCGGTTTCTAATCTCAAGCCCGCTGGCCGGGAGCAAAGAGCGCTGGTGTTAATAAGATGTGAACAGAATTCGGAGATCACAAAGAGCTAGAATGAGTATAACACCCGCCAGAGCGAATGACGCAGGCACGAAAGAGAGTCCCGTGCTCGCGCCCGATTGCTCGCCACGCAGCGTCGCACCTGTTTTTCCCTCGTATTTTCACGCCTTAACCCAGTTTTCCCCACGAATGTCGCCGCGCCGGTCCAGGAGAAACCACGTGACGAAAAAATCCCTCAGCCTGCAGATTTCGTTCTCAACGAGCGAATTCCGGGTTGTTTAACGCTGTTAACAAGTCGGCATGGACGAGACGCATTCGCAGCTATGGCAGAAACTGTCGGCAGCGCTCAAACCGCAGGTCAGCCCGGATACTTTCAAGCGTTGGTTTTCCGCGGTGAAACTCGTCACCGCGACTGACGAAACATTCACCTTCCGGGTCCCGAACAACATTTACCAATTTTGGATCGAGAGTAACCACATGGCGGCGCTGCAGGCGGCGATCGTGACCGCTTTCGGTTCGCCGCGTGACGTGAAATTCGTGACCGCTTCCGATGGCGGGTCGAAAACGGAACCGGAAGAGTTGCCGGAAATTTCGCCGAAGGAATTCGTCCGCGAATCGGCACGCGACGGAAAACAATCGGGCGCCGCGCCCGGCCTGAATCCCCGCAACAATTTCGAATCGTTCGTCGTCGGCCCGAACAACGAGATCGCGCATGCGGCGAGTCTGGCGGTCGCGAAAACGCCGGCGCGCACTTACAACCCGCTCTTCATTTACGGCGGCGTGGGCCTTGGCAAGACGCACCTGATGCAGGCGATCGGGCAGTACGTCGGGATGAACAAAAAAGGCGCGAAGGTCATGTACCTCTCGAGCGAGGTGTTCATCAATGAATTCATCGACGCGATCCAGCACAACAACCTCGTGAAATTCCGGAAGCGTTATCGCCAGGCCGATCTCTTGCTGATCGACGACATCCAGTTCCTCGGCGGGAAGGAACGGTCGCAGGAAGAATTCTTCCACACTTTCAACACGCTCTTCGACGGCCATAAACAGATCGTGCTTTCGAGCGATCGCCCGCCTTCGGAGATCGCGAACCTCGAGCACCGGCTCGTCTCGCGTTTTGAATGGGGCCTGACCGCGGAGCTGCAGCCGCCGGACGTGGAAACGCGGATGGCGATCCTGCGCAAGAAAGCGCACACGTTGCAGATCAAATTGCGCGACGAAATCTTCGATTTCCTCGCGAACCGGATTCGCACCAACGTGCGCCGGCTCGAGGGCGCGCTCATGCGAGTGGCGTCATTTGCCTCGCTCAGCGGCAAGGAACTGACCAACGAGGTGGTCGAACATTTGCTGAAGGACATTTTGCAGGAAGAAGCGCGGCATTCGGTGACGATCGAGCAAATCCAGCGGCGGGTGGCCGAACATTTCGATGTGCGTCTCGCGGACATGACAAGCAAACGCCGGCCGGCGAACATCGCGTTCCCGCGACAGATCGCGATGTATCTCGCGCGCGAATTGACCAAGGCATCGCTCAACGAAATCGGCGACGCGTTCGGCGGCCGCGATCACGGGACTGTCTTGCACGCCTGCAAGCTGGTGAAACGGCGGATGCAGGAGCAGGACAACATCCGGCAAACGATCTCGTTCATCGACAGCGCGCTCCAGCGATAACCGAGAAAACGCCCCGCGCCATCCGAGCGAGATTGCGGTTGCCGAATAAAATCGTAAGCCTTACATCTTAGCTTTCCGTTCCGACATGAAATTCAGCGCCACCAAAGAAAAGCTGCTCGAAGGTTTGCAACAGGTGCAAAACGTCGTCAGTACCCGCACCACCCTTCCGATTCTCTCCAACGTTTTGCTCCAGGCGAAAGGGAACGAAGTCCATCTCACCACCACCGATCTCGATGTCGGCGTGCGGGGCGCGTTCGAAGCGAGCGTGGAAAAGGAAGGGGCGACGACGTTGCCGGCGCGGCGGCTGTTCACGATCATTCGAGAGCTGCCCTCGAGCGAAGTTTCGGTGGAAGTGGACGGAAAAAACGCGGCGTCGATCCGGAGCGGCCAGAGTTTTTTCAAAATTCTCGGGTTGCCGGAGGAAGAATTCCCGCCGCTCCCGAAATTCGAGAACGCCAAGAACGTAACGATTTCGCAAAAGGTGTTGCGCGATGGATTGCGGAAAACTTCGTACGCGATCTCGACGGATGAAACGCGCTACGTCCTGAACGGACTCCTGTTCAGCTTCAAGGATAACAAGCTCACCCTGGTGGCGACGGACGGACGGCGGCTCGCGATGGTCGACATCGAATTGGAATTTCCGCGGAGCCACGAAGCCGACATCATCGTTCCGACGAAAGCAGTCACGGAATTGGGCCGGCTGCTGACGGACGATGGCGAAGTGAAGGTGAACGTGGGCAGTGGCCAGATCGCGTTCGAGCTGAACAACACGCTCCTCGTCTCGAAGTTGATCGAGGGAAATTATCCAAATTACAAACAGGTGATTCCGACCGAGACGAAGGAACGCGTGACCCTGGAACGCGAGACGTTCCTCAATTCGCTTCGCCGCGTTTCGTTGCTAGCCAGCGACAAATCCAACTCGATCAAACTCAATTTCAGCAAGAACAACATCGACATTACGGCGAATACGCCGGAAGTCGGGGAAGCCAAGGAATCGCTTCCGGTCGCCTACAAAGGCCGCGATTTTTCGATCGCCTTTAATCCGGAATTTTTCATGGCGCCGCTGCGCGCACTGACTGAGGACGAAGTTTTCCTCGATCTCATCGACGAGATGAGCCCGGGCGTGCTGAAGATCCAGACTCCGTTTCTCTACGTTCTGATGCCGATGCGCATCAGCTCATAGGCGCGCAAAACGTCGTCGACCTCCAGGTCGATCATTTTTCCTTCAGGCGCGCGCAGAACGGTCACGTTTTTGTTCGCCGGCGCCCAGAGCGCGGGATCGGTCCAGCCGAAAAGCAAAAGGCATCGCGCGCCGGCTGCGGCCGCGAGGTGCGAAATCCCGCTGTCGTGTCCGATGAAGATCATGTTTTCGAGAACTGCGGCGAGATGTGGAAGCGGGAGATTTTCGGCGAACTGAATCCGCTTTCCGTTCCAGGCGGCTTGCAGTTTCTGCCCGCGCGCAACATCCGCTTCGCCGGCGATGATCAGCAGTTGAACGCCAGGCGCGAGGAGAACGTCGCCAAGTTTGATCCACTTTTCGACCGGCCAGTTCTTTGTCTCGCTGCCGCTCCCGGGATGGAGCGCGACCGCGCAATCGCGGAAATGGCGGACGGCGTTTCGGTCGTTGTCGTTCGGAAAAAGGCGAGCTGCCGCATCACTTAAAGAGAGACCGATTTGTTGAAGAGGTCGCGCGAGCTGGAAGGCGGCGTGCTCGCTGTTGTCGAGCTTCGAAGGCCCCGCGAGAAAAGCCGCTGCGCCGCACGCGCGAACATTTGTTTCAAAAATTTTGTCCGGATCATAAAGGAAACTCAGGATGAGATCGAAGCTGCCGAAGTAATCGGTCAGTTCCGCCGGCAGCTCCCAGTTTCGCGCGAAAAATCGGGCGAACGCCCCGGATTCAATCGAGCGAATTGCATCCGCGTAGAACCGTTTCTCGGCGAGCGCGGCGATCGGTTTGGCGCCGAGGATTTCGAGGTGCGCGTGGGGAAAGCGATCGCGCAGCAATTTTAGCGCGGGCAGGGTGAGGATGAAATCGCCGATGGCGCCGCCGCGGATGACCAGGATGCGATTCAGGTCAGTAGCGCGTGACAGCGCAGGCGAGAATGGCGATGCCGTAAAGAAAAACCAGGCCGTGAGTGAGGCGCCACCGGCCGGTGGTCCGCGCGCTCCAATTGATCTGGTCGCGCATGAGATACGGCATCGTGACCCAGAACAATCCGACCACAATCAAGATGTAGGCGAAGACAGTCACGAGCAGCCGGCTGGTTTCGTAGCGGAAAAACGCGGCGTCCAAAAGCGGGTCGGCCGCGAGCAGAAAAAGAATGCCAAGGGCGCGGGCCGTCAAAAATTCATCCACGAACCGCAGGACGAGAAGAAAGCCGACGGGAAGAATGAAGAGCAGCGGTGTCCGGAACGAAGAGAATTCGCCCATTTCCATGGTGGCGAGGAGCCAGAAGCTCCAGAAAAAGGCAATCGTGAGCAGGACGAACCCAGCCACGCGAGACCGGGGCAGATTTCGGGCAGCGGCCTGGGATGCTTCCGGGCGAATCAATCCCCAAAGTCCAAACAGTAAGAGAACGCCACCCGCGATGTAGCCAGCGATCTGAAGCGATAAGTGATAGATCATGCGAAAACCGGAGAGGACGGTTGCATGACGGGCGTCCCATACAAGCTGAATCCGGTCGCTTCCTCGACCTGGATGTTGAGAATTTCCCCGGCGCGCTCGGGTTCACCGGCGAAGACCACGATTTTGTTCGTTCGCGTCCGACCCATGAGCCGGGATTTGTTTGTCCGGCTTGGTCCTTCGCACAGAACTTCAAGATCGCGACCGACGAGACGGGCATTGATGCGTTGCGCAGACGCGTCAACCACGCGGAGCAGGTCCTGGTTCCGCTCTTCCTTCATTCGCTCGTCGATCTGCGGCATCGACGCGGCCGGTGTTTCCTGGCGGGTCGAGTAACGGAAGACGAAAGCGTTATCGAATTGGATTTCTTCAACCAGGTCGCGCGTCCGGCGGTAATCGTCCTCGGCTTCGCCGGGAAAACCGACGATGACGTCGGTGGTGATCGCCATTTCCTTGCGCGCCCGGCGAATTTGCTGGACGAGCGCGCGATATTTGTCCGCGGTGTAGGGCCGATGCATCGCTCTCAAGATGCGGTCCGAGCCGGATTGGAGCGGGAGATGGACGTGTTCGGCGAGCTTGGGCAATTCAGCCAGCGCGCGGAGAAGATCATCGCGAAATCCGATCGGATGCGGCGAAGTGAAACGCAGGCGTTGCAAGCCCTCGATCGCATGAACCGCTTCGAGGAGTTGAACAAAAGGGCTTTTGCCATTCACCGGCGGAAACTCGTGCCGGCCATAAAGATTCACGATTTGACCGAGCAACGTAACTTCCTTCACTCCGCCTTCGACCAACCCGCGCACTTCGCGGACGATTTCAGCGATCGAACGGCTGCGTTCCTCTCCGCGCGTCTGCGGGACGATGCAGAACGTGCAATGCATGTTGCACCCCTGCATTATCGAAACGAACGCGGTTGCCTGCCGCGCTTTCAGTTCGTGGTCGCGAATCGTCTCCGCCGACCCGCTTTCTTCGCCGGTGTCGCAAATCGAAAACCGCGGATCATCCATCCGCCGCGTCCGTTTTTTCTCGAGTGCCTCTTCGACGTAATCCGCCACCCGATGAAATTTTTGCGTGCCGACCACGAGATCGAGATGTGGCACAACCGCGAAAAGAGAATCGCCTCGCGCCTGCGCCATGCAGCCGAGAAAACCGAAAACTGTTTCCGGACGGCGCTTCGCGACCTGCCCCAACATTCCCATTTTCCCAAGCGCCTTTTGCTCCGCCATGTCTCGCACGCTGCAGGTGTTGAGGAGCACGACGTCCGCATCGCTCTCGCGTTCCGCGCGCTCGAATCCGCGTTCCAGCAGCGAATGCGCGACCTGTTCCGAATCGCGCTCATTCATCTGGCAGCCGTAGGTTTTGATGAAAAATTTCGGCATCGCGAGAGCGGATTGTGACACAAAGCAGAGGCGCGCGCCAACGGCTCGGATGTGGTGAGGCTTGCGCTCGCCCGCTGGTTCCAATTTAATCGCGCGCTATGACTGAACGCGCACCAGCCATCGGGATCATCGGCGGTAGCGGCCTTTATCAAATGGAAGGCGTAGAGGACCCGACGGAGCGACGCGTCCAAACGCCATTCGGCGAGCCGTCGGATGCGGTCGTCGGCGGGCGAATGCACGGTCGGCAGGTTTATTTCCTGCCGCGTCATGGTCGCGGTCATCGTTTGCTTCCCCACGAGTTGAATCATCGCGCGAACATTTATGCGCTGCGTTCCCTCAATGTTCGCTGGATTATTTGCGTCACCGCCGTCGGCAGTTTGCAAGAACAATACGCGCCGCGCGATGTCTTGCTGCCGTCGCAATTCTTCGATCGCACGAGCCAGCGCGCCCAGAACACATTCTTCGGCGAAGGTATCGCTGCGCACGTCGGCTTTGCGGAACCCATCTCGACCGGTCTACGAAATATTTTGGCGCAATCCGCGCAGGCCCTCGGGGTTCGCGTCCACAATGGCGGCACGTACGTCGGCATGGATGGCCCGGCATTTTCCACTCGCGCCGAGTCCGAATTCAACCGCCGCCAGGGCTTCGACGTGATCGGCATGACCAACATTCCCGAAGCGAAGCTGGCCCGCGAAGCGGAGATCGCGCTGGCCACTTTGGCGATGGTTACCGACTACGATTGCTGGAAGGTCGAAGAAGAGCCCGTCTCGGCGCAGACGGTTTTCGGGCACCTCGTCGCGAACGCGGAAACCGCCAAGAGAATCCTGGCGGAAGGGGTCCCGCGCATTCCAACCGAACCGAATTGGCCGGAGCACCGCGCCTTGGATACGGCCCTGATTACCGACCGGAAGCTGTGGCCGGCAGCGACCAGGCAAAAACTGGGGCCGATTTTAGACCGGTTTGCCTAGGAAAACGGGCCTTTCGCAAAAATGCGTCGCAATTTGCAAAAATCGTTCTTGCCAACCAATGGAGAAATATAGTAATTATAAAGACCGTCGGGAGATTCCCGCCTTAACACCACGGAGTTCCAAAGAAAAAATGATCACCAAAATCACCGCAGGTTTGCTCGCCGTCGCTCTCCTTGCCGCTTGCGAGACCACTAAGACAACGCAGCGCACCACTCTCCGCGAGATGAACGCCGCCCGCCTCGCCTCGACCGACACCACCTCAGCGACTGAGCCTCCTGCTCCGGCGGAAGGTCCGGAAGATATCCCGGGCGAAGGTCCGCGTGATCCACAAAAGAACCCGGCGCTCGTTCCGTCGCCGTTGCTCCGCGCGAACGCTGCGGGCGGTCTCTAATCGGACCGCGTCGGCGTTACATCCAGAGCCCCCACGACAAAAGCGCGGAGGCGTCTTGCCAGACGCCCGACTTGCTGTCGCCGAGCACGACTACAATGATGTCGCGCCCCGGCCGCGCGCCGCTGGCGATGAGGCAATGGCCGGCCGCTTCCGTGTAGCCGGTCTTCATCCCGTTGCAGTAGGAAAGCCGTTTCAGGACTTTGTTCGTGTTCTCCAATTCGCGGATGCGACCGTTCGCGTACCGAAACGCCAGGTTCGGCAGGCAAACGATCGAACGAATGGTCGGGTTCGCGTAGGCTGCTTTCGCGATGATCGACAGGTCGCGGGCTGAAGAATACTGGCCCGGGATCGGCAAACCGTTTGGATTGACGAAGTGCGAATGCGTCGCGCCGAGCTCGCGCGCTTTCTGGTTCATCACAGCGGCGAACGCCTCAACGCTGCCGGCGGAATCGCGCGCCAGGCAACGGGCGACATCGTTCGGGCTTTTCACGAGCAGTGCCCGCAACAGTTCGAGCCGCGTATAGGTTTCGCCCGGGCGAATATTCAATTTTACGGGCTCCGCCATTGTATCCCCCAGCTCGACGGTGACCGGCCGATCAAGGTAGCCGCGTTCGGCGACGATCAGCGCCGTCAGCAGCTTCTGGGTGCTAGCCGCCTGCCGCGGCGCGTCGGCATTTTTCTCGTAGAAAATCTCGCCCGTGTGCGCATCGATGACCATCACCGAAGCCGCGCGCGTGTTCGGTGCAATTTTCGAAACCGATCCCGGAGGCGGTGGACCTGCGGGTTCTGCTTTCCTGACGTCGGAAGAAAGGCCGTCCGGCACTTCCATCGGCCGAACGGTCTTGTAACTGTGCTTCTTCGCCGCAAACGAAAAAGAGGCAAGCGCGATGGCGCAAAGACAAACGAGCGTTTCGTGGCGGCGTTTCACGGGCAGAACTTAGAGGCAGAATTTTTGTCCGCGCAAGCCGGTTGCGCCGCTATTCATCGGAGGCGCGCTGGATCAACTCGATCTCGTAACCTTCCGGCGCGTCGATGAACGCGATGGCGCCATCCTTGCCGTGCGGGTGTGGCCCATCGGAAAGCGGATAGCCTTTCTTCGCCGACTCGCGCGCGAACGCCTCCAGGTCATCGACCTCGAACGCGAGATGCGTCAGGTCCGGTCCCACCACCACCGGCCCGCTCTTGTCGAATTTGCAGATCTCGATTTCCTCGGCGCTCCCCGGCGCTTTGAAGAAGACCAATTGCGAACCGCGTCCGGACGTGTGCCGCCGCGTTTCCTTCAAGCCAAGAACGTCGCGGTAAAAGGCCACGGTCTTGTCGAGGTCGACGACGCGATATCGCGTGTGCAGAAGCTTTTTGACCATTCCTCACAATTGCGCGTGTGAATTGAATTTCAATGTGATTGGTTAAGCCCATGAAACTGGTGATCGCGGCCACGGGGGCGAGCGGCACGATTTATCTGCAACGGCTCCTCGCCCAGATCGATTGCGCGGCCAACGAAGTGCATCTCGTTATGAGTGGGCACGCGAAACAGGTGGCGGTGCAGGAGGTGGAGCGGCTTGTCGTTCCGGCCGGAGTTTCAGAGCACGCTGAGAATGATCTGAACGTGCCGTTCGTCAGCGGTTCCGCGCGATTCGACGCCATGGTCATTGCGCCTTGCTCAATGGCGACGCTCGGCCGGATCGCGTCCGGTTGCAGCGACACCGCGCTCTTGCGCGCTGCGGATGTTTTTTTGAAGGAACGCCGGAAGCTGATCCTCGTTCCGCGCGAGACACCGTGGAGCTTGATCCACGCGCGGAACATCGTCACGCTTCTTGAAGCCGGCGCGGTTGTGCTCCCCGCGATCCCATCCTTTTACAGTCGTCCCGCATCGGTCGAAGCCGTGGCCGACACCGTTGTCTGGCGGATCCTCGATCAACTCGGTCTGCCGAATCCCGCGGCCTACCGCTGGCGGGATGAAAGCGCGGAAGCCAAACCAAAGTGAAGTTGGAGAGCTCGCCGGCGCGGCTGCTCCTCGCGCTCGGTTTTGGAATTTATCGCCTTTGGGCGCGCACGCTTCGATTGCGCATCGAAGATCCGCACGACGTCGTCGGGTTCGTCCGACAACAACCGGTCATCTTCGCGATCTGGCACAATCGTCTCCTCATGTTGCCGCGCGTTTTCGATCCCAGCTTCCCGACGCGCCAGAGCTACGGTTTGATCAGCGCCAGTCGCGATGGCGACATGATCGCGAATTGGATCGAGCGCGCCGGTTACGGCACGATTCGCGGCTCGAGTTCGCGCAAAGGCGTGCTCGCGTTGCGCCAGCTCATGGATACTCTCGCTGCCAACGGCAACGTCTTGTTCACGCCGGACGGTCCACGCGGCCCCGTCTATCAAGTCAGCCAGGGTGTTGTTTTTCTCGCGCAAAAAAGCGGCGCGCCGATTGTGCCGATCCACATGGAATATTCGAGCTGCTGGCGACTGAAGAGTTGGGATCGATTCGTCGTCCCGCGGCCATTCGCAACATTGCGCGCGATCTTCGGCGCACCGATTCGGATTCCGCCTCTTGCTGGCCCCGAACAATTCGAAGCGGAACAACTTCGTCTTCAGAGCGCGATGATGAGCCTGGTGGAACAACCGTGAGTCCTTCGTAGAATTTCTGCCGTCATGTCGAAACTCATCGAAGGCCGCGCCGTTGCCGAAAAAGTTTACGGCGAACTTCGCGGCGAAATTGCCGCGCTCAAAGAGAGCGGGCGCACGCCCGGACTCGCGGTTGTTCTCGTCGGCGATAATCCCGCGTCGCGCGCCTACGTGCGCTCGAAAGATAAAATGTGCCGCGACCTCGGACTGCATTCCGTGAAACTACAGCTGCCGGCGGACACGACGCAGGACGCATTGCTTGCCCGTGTCGAGGAATTGAATCGTGATCCGGCGATCCACGGAATTCTTGTCCAGTCACCGCCTCCGAAGCACATTGACGAAGTCGCAATCGTACGGGCGATCGATCCAGCGAAGGACGTGGACGGTTTTCACCCGATGAACGTCGCGAAGCTCGCGCTCGGTGATGAATCTGGTTTTGTTCCGTGCACGCCGCTAGGTTGTCAGCGCCTGCTCATCGAAAGCGGAATCGAAATCGCCGGCGCGCATGTCGTGATTCTCGGGCGCAGCATGATCGTCGGAAAACCGCTCGCGCTGCTTTTAATGCGGAAAGGCAACGGCGGTGACGCAACGGTGACGGTTGTGCATTCGCGCAGCCAACGTCTGACGGAAATCACCCGTTCGGCCGACATTCTCATCGCCGCGATTGGCCAGCCCGAGTTTGTCCGCGCGGAACATGTCCGCGACGGCGCCGTAGTGATCGATGTCGGGATCAATCGCATTGATGACGCAACGATGGAGCGCGGTTACCGGCTCGTTGGCGACGTGGCATTTGCCGAAGTGTCGGAAAAGGCTTCCGCGATTACGCCTGTTCCAGGCGGCGTCGGTCCGATGACGATTGCGATGTTGATGGCGAACACCGTCAGGGCTTGCCGACAATCTTCCCGGTAACCAGACGAAGCAGCGCCGGTTGAATCCGCGCGATCCTCAAGAAGGCCGAGCCTATTCGCGGCGACAAAACCGCGGCGCGCGCCAGCCGGTTTATCCAGAGCCGGCCGCGATACAATTGCGCATGCGCCGCCGAGTAAGCGATCGCAACGTCGCCGGCGTTCCCACCGTCG
Organism: Chthoniobacterales bacterium; assembly: GCA_046262815.1. Lineage (GTDB taxonomy): Bacteria > Verrucomicrobiota > Verrucomicrobiia > Chthoniobacterales > UBA10450 > AV80. Next base: position 29,791 of record JBHELY010000033.1, read on the forward strand.
CCTTGCAAAGCGATCGCCTTTGCTGCGAGTTCGCCAGACGCGAGCGCATAATAAATCCCCTCACCCGTGAACGGCTCAACAACCCTCGCGGCGTCGCCCACAAAAAACAACGCGGACTGCGCAGGCGAAATCGGTTCGCGGGTCAGCGGCGTGATAGTTCGCCACGAGTGATCCGGCGAAAGGCCGAAGCGCGCTTCCGCCCAGGTCCGCAACGACGCTATGTTTTTCGGCACGCTGACGAGACAAACATTCAGCTGGCCATCGCCGACTGGCGCCTGACCCGAATAACCTTCCGGCCGAAATTCGAGGACAACGCGGTCGCCGAAATCGTCGGGTAACGGCAGATGACTTTGGAGAGCGACGCGTTCCTTCGCCGGTCGCGGAAGCAATCCGCAAATCCGGGCCACGGTAGAATTGCGGCCGTCGGCCGCGACGAGCGTCCGAGATTTTATAACCTGGTCGCCGACCGAGATTCGCCAATGCTCGTTGCGCGGGTCCGGCGACGTCAGCGCCGTTACGGTCGCGGATTCAAAAACTGTCGTCCCCAATTCGCGGGCGCGTTCCAGGAGCAGGTTATCAAACAGGCTGCGCTTGATCGCGATCTCGCCGTTTTCGCCTGCGGGAAGCGAAACGCTTAGTCGCTGGCCTGTGATTCCGATAAAATCGACGCGAGAGAGTTTCCCGTGCGGAAGTTCTCGCATCCGTTCCGCGACTTGAAGGCGCCGCAGAATTGGCCAGCACGCCGGGTTGATGCAGTCGCCGCAGACTTTCTCGCGCGGAAATTTTTCCCGCTCGAAGACTGCTGTTCGCAGACCGGCGGCCGCGCAAAAAGCCGCACAGCTGGACCCGGCCGGTCCGCCGCCTACGATCGCGACATCAAACATCTCGCAGTATCTGCCAGCGCCGGCTTTTTCGCAGGCGCGTTCTGACCTAAATTGTGCGAATGCCAGCCGCGGCGAAGGAAAAACCAGATCTGACCAAAAAGGTGCACGAAGTGCCGCACAAACCTGGTGTGTACCTGATGCGGGATCGGTTTGGTCGCGTGATTTATGTCGGCAAAGCGCGCGATCTGCGGAAACGGGTCGGCTCGTATTTCATGCCGTCGAAAGTCGCGCAGGCCGATATCAAGACGCGGGCCTTGCTCGATGCAGTCTGGGATTTTGAGACGCACACGGTCCAGAGCGAGCCGGAGTCGCTCCTGCTCGAGGGCAAGCTCATCAAGGAATATCGCCCGCGTTACAACATCTCGTTCCGGGACGACAAACGCTTCCTGGTTGTGAAAGTCGATCCGACCGAGGAATGGCCGCGTTTTCGGCTGGCGCGTTTCAAGAAGGACGACGGCGCGCGTTACTTCGGTCCCTACGCGCACGCCGGCGCGCTCCGGCAAACGCTCAACTTCATGCGAAAAAAATTTGGCGTCCTGACTTTTGGGCGTGGTTCGCCGACGGAGCGCGAATTGAAATCGGCGACGTATCAGGTCCCGACACGGTTGAGTGAGATCAGTGCGGAATTGTATCGGGAGCGGGTCGCGCAGGCGTGCGAGTTTCTGGAAGGGCATTCGCGCGAGATGATCACGGCGGTCGAAGATGAAATGCACAAGGCCGCCGAGAAACTCGATTTCGAAAAGGCGGCCGACCTGCGAAACATGTTGGAGGACCTGCGCCGGACGACGAAGCCGACGCGACGTTTCACGCGCCACAGTCTGCCGAGCGCGATCGATCCCGAGAGCGATGTGCGAGCGCTGGCCGACGCACTTCAACTGCCGCGCCTTCCGGTCGTAATGGAATGCTTCGACATCTCGAACATCTCCACGACGCACGTCGTCGCTTCGATGGTCACCTTTCGCAACGGCATTCCGGACAAGGACAATTATCGTCGTTACCGGATCCGCACGGTCGAAGGCCAGGATGATTTTGCCAGCATGGCGGAGGTCGTGCGGCGGCGCTATTCGCGGGTTTTGCTCGAGGCGCGGGACGCTAACCCGGATGCTGCGGAATTCTCACAGGAAAGCCCGAGCGAGGCGCTCGATCGTGCCGCCGCGAAGTTTGTCGCGGTTCGTCTCCCGGATTTGATCATTGTGGATGGTGGCAAGGGACAACTCTCTTCCGCGTGCCGCGAATTGCAGCGGCTCGGTTTGCATGATTTGCCGATCATCGGTCTCGCCAAGGAATACGAAGAAATTTATCGGCCGGGCCGGGCGCTCCCGCTGGTACTGTTGCCGGATTCCGGCGCGTTGCGTCTTCTCCAGCGCATCCGCGACGAAGCGCATCGCTTCGCGAATACGTATCACCAACTGCTGATGAAGAAGCGGATCGGCGAAAGCATTCTTGATGATTGCCCCGGCGTGAGCCAGAACCGGAAGAATTTGCTCCTGCGAAAATTCGGTTCCGTAAATCGACTGCGGAAAGCGACCGTGGAGCAGATCGCCGCCACGGAAGGGATCGGACGGAAGCTGGCGCAGGAAGTTCATCGCTTTCTCGAACGCCATTAGCTTTCCACTTGTCGATTCAGGCGTGGCCAGCACAGTTGCGCTTGTGAAGTTCCGAACCGCGGCAGTTTTCCTCTCTCTCATCGCGCCATTGCCGGGTCTGCTCGCGCAAACCGAATCGCCCACGCCTGCCGTGACCGGCTCGCCCGCAGAGGAAACCATCGTCCCGACATTCGAGACCCAGAAGCTGGCGCGAACCTATGTGCTCGATATTCCGGCGCCGCGCGGCCTGATCACGGATCGGAACGGAGT
>JBHELY010000034.1:0-31550 GCA_046262815.1 Chthoniobacterales bacterium
CCACCGCACCGCCAGGACGAACATGATCCTGGTCAAAGGCGTGTAGGTAATTGGAGACGGCCTGCCCTCAGGCCGTTCACAGCGTCCGCGCCTTCACGTTCCGGCACGAGGGCGTGCCGGCTCCAATAACTGACCCAGCCCTTTCGGATCCGTCACCGGCGCTTTGCAGGTGAAATTTTCGCAGACGTAAGCGGCCGGCTTGCCGTCGATCGGTTTCATTCCGCGCAACGCTTCGAGTTTTTCTTCCAGGTAACGCTGGCTGTCACCGCCGTCGGCAAGGAGCAGAACCTTGTTGGGCACAAAATGGCGATGCACTTCCGCGGTAAGAGCGCGCGTCGCGGCGGAGTCCGGCTGGCCGGCGATTACGATTTGTCGCGGCTTGCTCAAACTCAAATCCAGCGCAACCAGCATTTGCGGCATGGCGCTCGCGAAATGACCGATCTGCGGCGCGAACGCGTCGATGGTTTTCTCGGCCCGTTCGTAGAAGCGCTCGTCATTTCTGATTTGGGCGAGACGGAGAAGATTGACCGCGGCGACGGAACTTGCGGCCGGCTCGGCGCTGTCATTGTCTTCTTTGAGGCGAAGAAGAATGCTCGGATCGTTCCCGGCGCCGCTGAAATATCCGCCGCGCTGATTGTCGAAGAACAATCGATCCTGCGTTTCCTGCAGTTCGATCGCCCAACGCAGCCAGTCCACATCGAAGGACGCTTCGTAGAGATCGAGCAGCGCCTGGATCAGAAACGCGTAGTCGTCCGCGAAACCTTCGATCGCGCTGCGGCCTTCGCGATAATTCCGGAATAAAATCTTTCGCGACGAATCGTAGAGTTCGGCGCGCAGAAACTTTGTTGCGCGACTTGCTGCTTCCAGATACCGGGCGTCGTCGAGGATTTGCGCTGCTCGCGCGAAGGCCGAGATCATCAAGCCATTCCAGGCCGTGATGATTTTGTCGTCGAGATGCGGCCGCGGGCGTTTCGCTCGAATCTTAAACAATGTATCGCGCGCCTTTCCGAGGATCTCGCGCACTTCGGCTTCCTCTTTTCCAAAATGTTTCGCGCTCGCACCAATGCTCCCGAGTTCGATCAAAATATTTTTGCCGGTGAACTCGCCGTGCGGATCACCGCCGGCCGGAACGTTGCCCTCGGCCTTAACGGCGTAATGGAAATTGAAAACTTCGGCAGCGGGACCGAGCGCAGCGTCGATTTCCTTTTTGTCCCAAACGTAGAACGCGCCCTCCGCTTTCTTCGCCGGATTGTCGGGCACAACGCTATCGGCATCTTCAGCGGAAAAAAAGCCGCCGTCCTTCGCGGTCATATCGCGACGGACGTAATCGAGAACGTCGCGTGCGACAGATTCGAAGAGCGGGTCGCGCGTAATTTGAAACGCTTCCAGATAGGCGACGGCGAGCTGCGCCTGGTCGTAGAGCATTTTTTCGAAATGCGGGACGTGCCAATAGGCGTCGACGGAATAACGATGGAAACCGCCACCGAGATGATCGTGCATTCCACCCGCAGCCATCTTGCGCAGGGTGAACTGATTCATTTCCAGTGCGTGTTTGCCGCTATCGGAATCCGGCTTTCGCGCGTAGACACGCGCCAGAAAATTCAGCGTAACGGGGCGGGGAAATTTCGGAGCGACGCTGAAGCCGCCTTCATGAGCGTCGTAGCTGCGGGCGATTTGCTGGTAGGCAGCGTCGAGAATTTTTCGACCGAGGCGTTGGCCGGGATCAGCGATCCCGGCTACAGATTGTTCGAGCGCAGCGATGATCTTTGTTCCTTGTTCGGAAATTTTTTCGTGGTCCTGTTTCCAGGCGGCAGCAATTCGTTCGAGGACTTTGGTGAAGCCGGGCTGGCCCCAGCGATCTTCCGGCGGAAAATACGTTCCACCGACAAACGGTTTCAGTTCCGGGGTGAGCCAGACACTCATCGGCCAACCGCCGCCGCCGGTCGTCGCCTGGACGAACGTCATGTAAACGCGATCGACATCAGGCCGTTCTTCGCGGTCGACCTTGATGTTGACGAACTCGCGATTCATCACCGCCGCGACTTCGGCGCTCTCGAACGATTCATGCGCCATGACGTGGCACCAATGGCAGGTCGAGTAGCCGATCGAGAGAAAGACCGGCTTGTTTTCGGCCCGCGCTTTCGCAAACGCTTCTTCGCCCCACGGAAACCAATCGACTGGATTCTCCGCGTGCTGGAGCAGGTAGGGAGATTTTTCGCGAGAGAGACGGTTGGGCATCGTTCAGCCTACTGTCTTGTTTTCTACTTTCTACTTCCTACTTTCTACGTCCCAAATGACGCTGGACACGACGCATCTCGTTCTTCTGCTCGCTGGAATCACGCTCGTCGCGTTCCTCTATTCTTCCGTCGGACACGCGGGAGCATCGGGTTACATCGCAGTCATGACGCTATGCGGATTAACCGCGGTGTTCATTCGACCCACGGCGCTCGTCCTCAACATCCTCGTCGCCACGATCGGTTCGTTCCAATTCTGGCGGGCCGGATATTTTTCCTGGCGGCTCTTCTGGCCGTTCGCGCTCCTTTCCATTCCAGCCGCGTATCTCGGCGGTTATCTTCCAGTGCCCGCTTCCATTCTGAAAATCGTTATCGGCGTTGTTCTTCTCTTCTCGGCCGCGCGTTTATTTTTCCGGCACGGCGATCCACCAGACGTCGCTGCCCCGGCGATTCCTGCGGCCATCGCTATCGGCACCGGCATTGGATTTCTCTCTGGCCTGACCGGGACTGGCGGCGGAATTTTTCTGACGCCGCTGTTGTTGTTCTGTCACTGGGCGACGATCCGCGGCGCCGCGGCGGTCTCGGCGCTCTTCATCCTTGTAAATTCAATCGCTGGCCTTGTTGGATTCATTTCGAGCGGAAGGCCGGTGCCGCAATTCACGTGGATCCTGGCGATCGCGGCCGTGTTTGCCGGCACGATCGGATCTTACTTTGGCAGTCGGCGCTTTCCCGTCCGCACGATCTCAATCATTCTCGCCACCGTGCTCGTGCTCGCCGGCTGCAAGCTAATCTTCTGGTAGGGACGCCGTCCCGCCATCGCGGGATCCGCGGCCGGCGCAGCGCGCCGGCCCTACCTTAGACAAACTTTCGGCGCGCTTTCTGGCGTCCACGGGTTCTTTCCGTTGGATTCGACGGCGCTCCGATAACGCGAGAGCGTTTCGCGAAAGCGCGCGAGATTCAGCTCGTGCCTCTCTTCACCAAACGGCGCCAGATTTTTTTCCGCCAGCCGAAACAAACGCACAGCGGGTCCGAGCCGCTTCCCATGTTTCGGATGCGTGGGATGTTCGAATTGCTTCTGCAAATGAACGAAAGCGCCGGCGGCCTGGATTAACCCTTTAAAATATTGCGCGTCCTCCGGCGTGATTGGATCGTGGAGCCACACCTGTTCCAGAACATCGTGCGCTTCGTAATAACGCTGCTCGTTCCAGCACTGAAAGAACGCGCGGTAATACGGATGCGCTGCGATCCCCATGCTGGCGGCTTTCGGCCCATCGCCCTCCAGTGATTGCACGAAACGCGAAATCCTCTCACCTTTGTTCATGGAGACCCTAACTTGACGGCCCTGGCGCTCATCGTCTTCCTTTTTTTTATCGCGATCCTCGTCTTCTGGTCGGCGCTCTTTTCGGGTCTGGAAACCGCGCTCTTCTCCCTCAAGTCGCATCAGCTTCGCCGACTCGAGGAAAAACATCCGTCGCTGAAGGAATTCATCAGCGTCTTTCGACAGAACCCGCGTCGCGTTCTCAACGTTCTCCTGCTCGGCGACGTTTTCGCGAACGTTCCCATTGTTGTTCTCTGCCTGTTTCTTATTTGGAACGGGCCCCTCGCCGCGCGCGTTCCGGCCTGGGTCGCGGCGACGGTCATTTTCGCGATCGTCGTTCTGCTCTGCGATCTGATTCCAAAATTGCTCGCGCTCTCCGCGCCCTACCGGCTCTCAGCTCTCGGCGTTTTCACTCTCAAGGCAACCATGCCGTTGCTCGATCGCGTCGGCCGCCTCCTCGAGCGCGCGAGTAACGCAATCGTCGATCGCCTGACGCCGCTGCATCTCCGCAAACGAATGCGGCTCAGCGACGAGGAACTCGAAACCCTGGTCGAGATCGGTGAGGAACAAGGCACGCTCCACGAGACCGAAGGCGAGATGATCCAGGAAATCATCAAGCTCGGCGACAAGACCGCGAAGGATTGCATGACGCCGCGTGTCGATACGTTCGCTTTGCCCGACGACCTGGCGAATGAAGACGCGATTGCGCAATTGCGGCAGCGCCGGCATCACCGCGTTCCCGTTTACGCGGACACGCCGGACCAGATCGTGGGCGTGCTCGACGCGAAACTGTTCCTCCTCAATCCGAGCGACCATTACACCGAGCTGATGGGCGCGCCCTCCTACGTCGCGGAAACGATGAAAGCGATGGATTTGCTCCGCAGTTTTCTCACGCACGCCCAGGGCCTCGCCATTGTGGTGGATGAATTCGGCGGCACGGAAGGAATCATTACGCTCTCGGATATTACGGAGGAAATTATCAGCGACGCCTTGCCGCTGGGCGACGCACAACTCTACATCGAGCCGCTCGAGGACGGCCGATTTCTCGTGAGCGGCAACGCGCGCCTGGACGACTTGAGCGAGCATCTCGGCTTCGAGCTAGAAGCGGACGGACTCGACACGATCGGCGGCCTGATCTTCAACCGGCTCGGTTATTTGCCGCCGTCAGGCACGCGTTTCGAAATGCCGCGGCTCGCGGTAACGATCCGACGCGCCGGTCGGAAACGGATCGAAGAAATTCTGCTGGAGAAAACCGCCTGCCTCGATCCCGAGCAGGAAGGCAACGAAGCGACCGCGCCATGATCTGGATTCTCGGGATTCTCGTGCTTTGGACGGTTTCCTTTTTCTTTGCCGGCATCGAGGCCGGCTTGCTCTCAGTCGATCCGGTGCGTCTGCGTCACCAGGTGAAACAAAACCGGCCCGCCGCGCAGCGACTCGAACGGCTCACGAAACGCCCGGAGCGCCTGCTCGTCACCGTCCTGCTGGTCACGAACTTCGCTAACATTCTTAGCTTGCTGCTCCTGACGAAGCTGCTCGTCGCGCAATTCGGAACTCCCGGTTTTCTCCTCGCGCTCGTGATCGCACTTCCGATTTATCTTTTTGTCCTGAGCGTTCTGCCAAAAGCGCTCTTCCGCCGTTTCCCGTTCCGCGCCCTCGCCGCGCTGGGCGGCGTCCTGGAATGGTTCTCGATCCTGCTCTGGCCGGTTCTCGAGATCGGCGAACGCACGCGCCATCTCCTCCTTCGCCGCCGCGTCGCGGAATCCGGCCGGATCTTCATCGCGCGCGAAGAACTGAAACAAATCGCCGTTCAGAGCGAACGCGAAGGCTCGCTCACTTCGACGGAACGCGCGATGATCCACAACGTCGTCGATTTTCGCAACGTCCGTGCCGCCGACGTGATGGTGCCGCTGGACAAAGCCGTCGCGGTCACGCCCGAGACATCAATCGACGAAGCATTGCGTTTGAGCGCGGCGAATAGCGTCGATCGACTCCCCGTGATTTCTTCAGAAGGCGAAGCGATCGGTTTGATCAACACCCTCGACATCCTCCTGGAGGAATCCCGGCGCGAATCGCTCACCAGCTACATGCGCCGCATCGTCATCGCGCGGGACGCCGAGCCGGCCTATCGACTGATCCAGCGTCTCCGCGCCGCCCGCCTCGGTCTCGCCGCCGTGATCGACGCGCAACGCAAACTCATCGGCATCGTCACCGGCGAAGACGCGATCAAGCGACTGGTGCAAAGCGTTTAGCGCCGCAGATCGTAGAACTCGACCAGCGCGACGCCGCCGCTGTTCGCTCTTGCCCGGACGATCGCGGTGTAATTGCCGGGCGGGAGCGAGAGATAAATGGCCGATTCCGCCTTATCCGACGGCGCCAGGCCATTGGCAGCGACCGGATCGGGATAATTGCCGAACCAATCATCGTTGAAACCGATGACGCCACCGTTTGCGTCCCGCACTTCCAGGGTGGGATCGCCGAGAGCATTCATAATTCCGTAGTTCCGCAACTCCGGGCCCAACGCGCGCACCACGATGTCGGCGTTGGCCTGGCCGGAACCGCCTGCGATGATTCCGCCGATCAGGAAATTGCTGGCGTCGGTGAAACCTCGCGTGCTGATGTTCGCCAACTTCGAGGTCGTGTTTTGAGTGAGGTCGTAAATCTCGACAAGACCGGAGCCGGTCCGGCCGTTCTTCTCCCGGATGAGGACAGTGTAAGTGCCAGGGGCCAAAAACACGCGCAGCGCCGCTTCCCGATCATCGGTCGGCGCCAGTCCGGCGTCCACGATTTGGGCCCGGTTCTCCGTCCAGTTGTCGTTGCCAGCGATAAGAGCGCCACTGGCGGATCGCAGCTCCAACGTTGGATCGGCCAGGACCGGGTTGAGTCCATACTGGGCGAGCGATGGCCCCAGACCGCGCAAGACAACATCCTTGTGATCGATGCCGGTAATAATAAATCCGCCGATCAGCACGGAACGATCGCCAAACGAATCGTCGTTGGCCGCCGACAGAAAAGCGCGCGAGGAAATGTTGAGGAGCTGGGCGGGCGGCGGCTCGGGTTGATAGCCGAAGAGCGTTACCTCCGTGGCGCCGTAGGAAACAGTCATCGATCCTTTTCCGTCGACGGTCCGAATTCGTGCGCCGTCGGGCGCGTTGCTGAAAACACCCGTCAGCGGCGTCGCGCTTTTCAAGACCGTTAGCAAGGTCGTGCTAGAAATAAAACGATCGGCCGGAACATCGATTTCCAGAATCCCGGCGAGCGTGACTTTGCCGGTAATTTGTTGGGGATCGTTGAAGTCAAAGGTGTATCGGAAATGAGCGTCCGGCTGAAGGGTGAGATTTCCTTGGATCGCCGTCGTAGCCGCTGGCGAGATCGTGGCATTCTTGATGGTGACGTCGCCTTTCACGGTGCCTTGGCCGGAGAACGTGCCGCCCAGGATGTCGACCCGGTCTGCCGCGAGATAACCGCCGTTGATCGTGCTCCCGCCCGTCTGCGTGTAGTTGAATCCGGCCGGGACGAGGAACCTGCCCTGCGGCAAAAACTGGCGAGTGTAAAAGTGAAAGGGTTCCGTCTTGACCTGACCGGCATTTGTAAAGTCGCCGGGCGTGGTGAACTGCGAAGAATTGCCGATAACGAATTCGCCGCCGCTCAGATTATCGCTGAAATTGCGCAACGCGTTATTGCCGGTGAGATCGGTAATTGTCGCGTTATCCGACAAAGAAATCGTCGAAGCGTTGTGCACGATGTCGGCGTCGGCGAACCTTAATTGGGTATTGCCGTGAAGTGCGATGGTGCCGCCGGTAAGCGTCCGAGTCGATGGATCGAAGTTCGTAAAGCCCCCATTCACGGCAAACGTCGACGTCTCAAAAAGCGATAACGACCCGTCGTTCTGGAACTGTCCGGGAATCGTTAAATTGCGCGCGTAGAGCGTCAAAGAACCGGCCGGAAGAATGCGGGCAAAGTTGCGCAATCCATCGTTGCCGGTGAGGTCGGCAATCCTGGCCGTGGCGCTTCTCAGCGAAAGCTCGCTGGCAAGATTTACGATGTCTGCGCCATTGAAGCGCAGCTCGGCCGGCACCGAACCACCCGCATCCAAGTGGAAGGCGCCGCCTGTAATCGTCCGAGTCGATGGATCGAAATTGCTCAGCGCCACCGCGGCGGTGAAGCTCGCCGGCCCGTTGTACTGGCTGATCCCTAGCGAACCGTCGTTGGAGAACGGGGCGTTGGTCACAAGCTCGTGGTCCTGTAGATAAAGGATCGCGTTTTTCTCCAGGTGCGCGAGGTTGCGGAGGGCGTCCTTTCCCGATTCATCCACGACCGTCGAGAGCGGGCCGCTAAGGCTCAAATAGCCGCGCAACGTCCAGATGTCCGCGCCCGTAAATTGCAAAGTCGCCGGCGCCGAGAAAGTAATGCCGCCGCTCCCGACCTGGTAGATGCCACTCAGCGTGTGATTCGAAAAAGCTGACAACGTGCCGGCATTAAACTTCGCCGGGCCCGGCGCGTCGGGACTGGACCAGACAAGGAGGGGGATCTGTTCAGACGCAATCGTGGTCGTTCCCGTAACCGTGAGGGTTGTCCCCCAGATCGAGAATTCGTTGTGCTGGCTCGCCAAGGTTAAATTTGAAATCGTCGCATCAACATCGACCTCGACCCCGGAAAGGAACAGATCGCCTATCGTTACGTTGAATTGTTTTTGCGCCGTGTTGTTCGGCACCTCTGCCGGCATCCAGTTGTCTGGATTACTGTAGCGGTCGTAATTCGTCTGCGGATATCGATCCACAAACGTGGAATTAATTACCGTCTGAGCGGCGCAAAAAGTGGCGCCGATGATCAAAAAAAGCAGCGAGAAGATGAACCGCGGAGGAACCATCGGCGCGGAGTCTCGCCCGGGTTACTTTTTCTGTAAACAATTAATTATGTCTGGGCCGCCGGCACCTGTCGACGTCCGCTCAACAATTGCGCGGTGTTGATCAATGCCACGTGAGTAAATGCCTGCGGAAAATTGCCGAGCTGGCGTTTCGTTCGCGGATCGTACTCCTCCGAGTACAGGCCGACATCGTTGCGCAACTTGAGGAGGCGCTCGAAAAGATCGCGCGCTTCCCCCTTGCGGCCCATAAGATGCAAACACGCCGCGAGCCAAAACGAGCAGGGCAGGAAAACGCCTTCGCCGCCGGGCAAGCCGTCCACGCCGTTTATCTCCGCGCGATAACGCAACACAAAACCTTCCCACATCAGTTCCCGCTGGATCGCTTCGATCGTGTTCACCACGCGCTCGTCCTCAATCGGGAGAAATCCCCCCAGGGGCATCATCAACAGACTCGCGTCCAGCTCATCCGATCCATAGAACTGAGTGAACGCTTTTTTCTTCGCGTTGTATCCGCGTTCGCAAACCTGGCGATGAATCTCATCGCGGATCTCGCGCCAGCGCCCGACATGCTCTTCTGCGTCGCAATTGCATTGCTCGCTCATCTTCACCGCGCGATCGAACGCGAGCCATGCCATCATCTTGGAATGGGTGAATTGCTGCGGCCCGCCGCGCACTTCCCAGATTCCCTCGTCCGGGTCCTGCCATTTCGTTTCCAAAAATTCCATCAGCTCGACCTGCAAATTCCATTCAGTCTCGGTTGTCTCGAGACCCGCTCGATGCGCGGCGTACATCGAAGCGAGTACTTCGCCGTAAACATCGAGTTGGAATTGGTTGGAGGCCGCGTTCCCAATTCGCACCGGTGCCGAATTCTCGTAGCCGGCCAGCCAGGGGACCTGCTGCTCGTCCAGCCGTCGTTCACCCTGCACGCCGTACATGATCTGCATCTGCGATGCGCTTCCCGCGATCGCGCGAAGCAACCAGAGCCGCCACGCTTTTGATTCCTCGAGATAGCCCGAGCTCATCAACGCGAAGAGAGTGAAAGTCGCATCGCGCAGCCAGCAAAACCGATAATCCCAGTTGCGCACGCCGCCGATTTCCTCCGGCAGCGAGGTCGTTGCCGCCGCTACAATCCCGCCTGTCGGTGCGTAGGTCAGTCCTTTCAGTGTGATGAGCGAGCGAACGATGGGTTCATGCCATTCGCCGTATTGCTCGCATTTCTCCGACCAATCTTTCCAGTAAGCCGTCGTCTCACGGAGCGCGTGTTCGTGATCGATCGGGCGCGGCTGCTCTTTGTGTGAAGCAAACCAGGTCAGAACAAACGGAACGCGCTCCCCTTTCCGCACCGTAAACTCAGCGACTGTCGTCAGGTCTTCGCCGCGCGTCTTCACCGGCGTCCGCAAGACCAGTCCGTCGGGCCCCGCAATCGCCTCGAGTGCGCCGTCGCGCTTCCGAACCCACGGAACGATGCGCCCGTAATCGAACCGAATAACCAGCTCCATCGTCATCTCCACTTCGCCGCGAATTCCTTCGACGATCCGGACGATGTCGGGGTTTTCGCCGCGCGGCGGCATGAAATCGATCAGGCGAATCGCGCCGCTCGCCGTTTCGATTTCCGTTTCCAGAATCAGCGTTCCGTCACTGTAGCGGCGTCGCGTTGCTGTGATCTCTTCTTTCGGCGTGAACGCCCAGCGTCCGTTTTTTCGATCGCCGAGCAGCGCCGCGAAGCACGCGCCTGAATCGAAGCGCGGAAAACAAAGCCAGTCGATCGATCCATTGCGGCCGACGAGTGCAGCCGTCTGCGTGTCGCTCAGGAATGCGTAATCTTCGATCTTCACTTTTTTAAAAGGGGGGGACCTTAGCTCCCCGACGGCCCCTCCTTGTTTCATTGAATCGTGCTGCGATGTTTCGCGGGATGTCTGGAGGCAGCCTCATCGACCTCAGCCACACCGTCGAACACGGGATGATAACTTACAAAGGCCTGCCGGCGCCGATCATCTGCGATTACCTCAGTCGCCAAGCTTCGCGCGCCCGTTACGCCCCCGGCACCGAATTTCAGATCGGTAAAATTGAAATGGTCGCAAACACGGGAACGTATCTCGATTCGCCGTTTCACCGCTATCCCGATGGTGATGACCTTGCGCAGCTGAAACTCGAATCGCTCGCAAATCTCGATTGCGTTGTCGTTCGCGCAACGGAACGGCGCGATCGGGCAATCGACCGGTTACCGTTCGAGCCCGCGACTGTGCGCGGGAAAGCGCTTCTTTTCCATACCGGCTGGGACGCGCATTGGCGCTCCGATCAATATTTCGAAAACCACCCGCACCTGACGGGCGAACTTGCCGAACAGCTTGTCGACGCCGGCGTCACTCTCGTCGGCATCGATTCGTTCAACATCGACTCGACCGACGACGGAGCACGTCCCGTCCATTCCGCGCTGCTCGGCGCCGGGATTCCTATTGTCGAACACATGTGCGGACTCGCCGCCGTGCCCGAGCGCGGCGCGAGATTTTTCGCGGTGCCGGTCAAAGTAAAAGGCATGGCACTTTTCCCGTCCGCCCGTTTGTGAAGCTTTAGCTTCTTTTCGTAATCGTGCTCGAATCAGAGCCGGCCAGACTCGCGATCTCTTCTTCAGTCAGCCGGAAAACTGTCCACTCGTGCATTGGCGTTGCACCGAGTTTGCGGTAGAACTGGATTGCCGGCTCATTCCAATCGAGCACCGCCCACTCCATTCGTCCGCAGCCGCGTTCTTTTGCGATCTGCGCCAGCCTCTCGAGCAATGCGCGCCCGTATCCCTTCCCGCGTTCTTCCGGCCTAACGAACAGATCCTCCAGGTAAAGGCCCGGCCGTCCCAGCCACGTCGAGAAATTGTGAAAGAAAACCGCGAACCCAACCGGCTCCGCGTTTTCGAGCGCCAGCAAAACTTCCGCCGACGCTTTCGGTCCAAAGAGAACTTCGCGAAGACCGGCTTCCGTCGCCACCACTGCATCCGGCGCGCGCTCGTAGGTCGCGAGATCGCGGATCAATTGCAAAATCACCGGCAAATCAGCCTCGGTCGTGGTTCGAATTTCAAATTCTGTCATTGCAGTTTGTAGATCGTGAATTCCGGCGTTTGCTCGACCAGCGTCGCGTTCGTCGCCAGGTGGTCGGCGAATTCCTTATAATAATCGAGCCACCATTGCGTGCCTGCGTAAAAAACGAGATGCGTCGCGCCGCGGCTCCGGAGTTTCTCCAGGTTCGCGATGATCTGCGTGCTGTCGAGCGGGTTGCCGTCGTAAACGCCGTCGCCGAGGAAATGCCAGCCTTTGCGATGCGCATAATAAAAAACCGTCGGATCGCCATCGGTCGCCGCGATGATCAGCGAGTTCGGTGTCGTGGCTTCTTCCAGTTCAAGTCCAAGATCACGGAGCGAGGCCGCGGCTGGCCGGTAAAACGGCTGGATGCAAAAATAGGACGAGACGGTAAACGAGGCGATAAGCAGGGACGCTCCGAGCACGAGCGTCGCGGGATTCCAGTGCGGGCGATCCAGGCACAAGCGCATCCGGCAAAAACCGCCGCGATCGGGGCCAGCGGAAGTTGATACCATTGATGACGATTCCCGTAGCCGACGAAGAAAATGAACAACAGCATCGCAGCGAGCCACCAGTGAAACAGCCGCGTATATTTTCCACGCGGGGCAACGAGCCCGCCGACAACCGCGAACGTGAAGAGCACGAGCGACAAACTGGAGAACGCCGTCTGCCGGACGATTCCCCAATACCATTCGGCGCTCATGATTTGAAAACCGCCCGCGCCAAAAAAATGATGCGGATAAAACCGCTCCGCGATCCGATGCGCATGCCAATACCAAGCCGCCGACGGAATCAGCGCGATCGCCGCGAAGAACCAAAGCTCCAACCGCTGGAGCGGCGGTCTATGACCGCAGTCTTCTACCTCCGAAGATTTTCGGCGGTCATAGACCGCCGCTACAGCTAGATAAAGCAACGGCGCGCCGACAATTGCCGTCGGCGCCTTGATCAATAACGCGAGCGAAACCAAAACTGCCGACAAAACCATCCAACGAAACCGTTTCTCCTCGATCCGCCGCAGAAAAAAATACATCCCCACAATCGCCAGACTGAGTGACGGCACGTCCGGCATGAAGGCGCGACTTGCGACGATGCTCAGCGGCGCAAGCGCATAAAAGAACGTTGCCCAGAGCGCGGCCACCTCGCCGAAAATCCTTCGGACCAATCCAAAGAAAAACGGCAGCGCCACGACGAAAAACAAAACGCCCTGGATTCGCCCGACCCATTCCTGGACGCCGAAGCTCTTGTAAAAAACCGCGGCGACGAATGGCAGAATCGGAAACTCCGTTCCAACGAATCCGCGCTCGTTCCCGGCCCAATCGATTTGGGGCCGGGCGAAATGAAAACCGTTCTCGAAATAATTCCGCGCGATCGCAGCGACGTCGCTCTGCCGCCAGCTCCACGGATCGATGAACGGCTGGTCGATTCCGATCAGCCGGATAACGAATGCAGCTACGACGATGAAAACCAGAAGCCATTTGGCACGGGCCGACACGCATCGCGTCTTGACAAAGCGCCTCATTAAAGTCAATCGAGTACACGCGCTTTAGCGGATCCCGGAATGAAAGGTTTCTCTACTTTGCTGGTTGTCGCGCTCGCCTTTGCCGGCGTCGTGCGCGCGGCGGAGGAACCGCAGCTCGCAGAGGTCGTCGATTTTTCGAAGCTTATCCCGATTCTGCCGGAAGCGCCGAGCGGTTGGACCGCCGACAAAGCCGAAGGATCCACGGACGATATCGGCGGCACGAAAATCACGAGCGTCCATCGCGATTACAAGAAAGGCGAAGGCGATAACGCGCCGACGACATCAATCAGCATTCTCGATTCGGCGGCGAATCCCGATTACGTCGCGTCGACCACGGCGGCCTGGAGCATGAGCACGTCCACGCCCGAGGGCTACACGAAGACACTCACCATCGAAGGCATGCCGGGCTTCGAGACGTTCGAGAACGAAGGCAAACACGGCACGCTCTGGCTCATGGTGGCCAAACGCTACGTCCTCACGATCGAGACCCAAAACCAGGAATCGAAAGATCTCCAGGAATGGTTGAAGCGGATCGACGTGAAGAAGCTGTCGGAAGTGAAGTAGTCGTCGCGTCGTCATCCCGAGGCTGGCGCAGCGCGCCGAGGGGACCTCTCAAGCGCTCAATCGCTTTCGCGAGACATTACGCGCCCTCCCTCAACGAACGCTCCCAGCTCGCGAAAGCGTGGATTGCAACTGCGAGGTTTGAAAGCCCGGCCTCGCCAGCTTCGCTGGCTGCGTTACGGCTCGGCGCGCTCCGCCAGCCTCGGCATGACAACGCTCTTAGTCTGCACCGCGTTCGTAAGTGAGGAACACGGTCGCGTGTCCTTGGTCGCCCTTTTCACCTTTGTCAGGGGGCGCCACGATGACGGTTGCCGGGCCGGCAATGAACACATCCTCGTGCGGGGCATGCGCCCTTGGATCGGTGGCAAAAGAAACCCAAAGTGCCGAGTCCCCTTTAAATACGGCTATGCCCGCGGTGTTAGTCGGGTTTGCATCATTAAGCGGAACCTGCGTGAAATTTGTGACCTTGATCCATTGGCGCGCCGAGAGATCGAGCTGGAACGATTTGCCGCCATCGGCAATGATCACGCTGGTGAACGTGGCGTCCTTCGCCACCAGGGTGGCGAAGGATAGGGCGAGAACTGCGAGGGTAGTGAGGGTTTTCATGGGTACGATCGAAGCGAAAACCGTGACGGAAGTCGAGCCCCATCCGCTCCGAAGTCGCCCGAGATCGAGCTGCGCGGGGAGAATGCTTCCGCGCGCTGAGAGCCTTCCCACGCGCGTGACGACTGTCCCAGCGTGCGTGGAGATGTCTCCTGCGTGCGCTGCCACAATCGCCGCGCGCGCGGCAACGTTTCCTTGACCGGGACGAAACCATTCCGGCGTACGCCGGGACGATTCCAAAGCGCGCTGGAAAGTTTCCAACGCGCGGCGGGATTACTCCTGCGCACGCACCGAAGGTTCCCACGTTCGCAGCAATCGTCCGGACGCACGCGGGAACTGTTCCCACCCGAGCCCCCAGACAGCGGCAGTGCGCGCCGCATGACAATTCGGCCGGGTTCGAGTAAGATCAGCGCGTGAATCCGGCGATCAGTAATTCGTTGATCGATCTGCTCATGGCGAGCGGAGTGCCGACGCGCGATGAGGCCGCGGAACTTTCCACGAACCTGAACGGCGGTTCGTGGACCACCCAGGTGCTCGACTCCGGCAAGGTCGACGAACAACGGTTCCTCGAAGCGATCGGAAATTTTTTCCAGGTGCCGGTGATGTCGATCGATGCCAAACGAATTGAGCGTGCGACGCTTTCGCTCCTCCCGAGCCGGTTTGTTTTTCAGCACCACATTTTGCCGATCGAGACGCGGGACAAGACGGTCGTGCTGGCGACCTACGATTTGTTTAACTCGGTCGGGCGCCAGCTCGCGGCGCAGTTGTTGAAGCGGCCCACGGAATGGGTGCTGGTGCCGCGCGCCCAGATTTTGCGCGCCATGAAAACTGTCTACGGCGTCGGCGCGGAAACGTTCGACGAAATTTTGAAGACGAACCGGTCGTTCGAAGGGGTGGAGGACATCGAGACGGCAACCGACCTTGACGCGAACGATCCGGACGCGTCGGTGGTGAAATTCGTGAACCAGATTATTCGCGAAGCGATCCTGGAACGCGCGACCGATATTCACGTCGAACCGCTCGAAGGCGATCTGCGAATCCGCTATCGAATCGACGGGATTCTGCACGAGGTCGCGGTGCCGCCGCAATTGCGGCTGCTCCAATCGGCGATCATCTCGCGCTTGAAAGTGATGGCGCACATGGACATCGCGGAGCGCCGTCTCCCGCAGGACGGCCGGATCAATTTGCAGGCGCACGATCAAAACATCGACGTCCGCGTTTCGACGATCCCGACAGTGAACGGCGAGTCCATCAGTTTGCGTTTGCTCAGCCGCACCGAGACGCAGCATTTCGGATTCGACCGGCTCGATCTGAGCCAGAAACAAACCCAGATCATTCGCGCCCTGCTCGCCCAGCCGAACGGGATCATCCTGCTGACGGGGCCGACCGGCTGCGGAAAATCGACTTCGCTTTATTGTTTCCTCAGCAGCATCAACTCGGTCCAGCGCCGGATCATCACGATCGAGGAACCCGTGGAATACCGTTTGCCGGGCGTGTCGCAGATCGACGTGAAACCAGAGATCGATCTGACGTTCGCGAAAGGGCTTCGCCACATTTTGCGACAGGACCCGAATGTGGTGATGGTCGGCGAGATTCGCGACGTCGAGACGGCGGACATTTCGATCCGCGCGGCGATGACTGGACACCTCGTGTTTAGCACGCTGCACACGAATGACGCAGTCGGCGGGATCACGCGCTTACTCGACATGGACGTGGAGCCGTTTTTGTTGTCGTCAGTTGTGAAAGCGTTCATCGCGCAACGGCTGGTGCGCACGATGTGTCCGCATTGCGTGCGGATGTACGATTACCCGCGCGAATATCTCGCCGAGATCGGCGTGCCCGCGGAAATGGGAACACAATTTCAGCGCGGCGACGGCTGCGATAGTTGCCGGCAAACCGGTTACCAGGGGCGGTTGGCGATTTACGAAATCTGTGTTGTGACCGAGCCGCTGAAAAAACTCATTATGCAGAAACGCGACGGCGGCGAGCTGAAGCAATGCGCGATCAGTAACGGAATGGAGACATTGCGCCAGGACGGGTGGCGGCGCGTGGCCCAGGGAAAAACGACCATCGAAGAAGTGGTGCGCGTGACCCAGACCGATGAAGTGATGGCCGAGACCGAATTACAAAGCGCGCCAGCATTGTTCTCTGAAGCGCCGATGGTGGCGCGGTAGGCGCTCGCGGGACCGCGAGAAGCACCAAGCTCCAAGCACCAGAGAAACTTCAAACAGCAAAGCGCCAAGAGCGCCGGCACCGTTGCCTTGAATATTGGGTGCTTGGAGCTTCTCTGGAGCTTGGATGTTGGAATTTGGAGCTTTCAGTCGCCCCGTAAATCGCGAATCGCTTTCGCATAATCTGGCGCGCGAAAAATCGAAGTTCCGGCGACAAGAATATTCGCGCCGTTCTCGATCGAAACGCGCGCGGTCTCCGCGTTGATGCCGCCGTCAACTTCGATGTTGAGCTTGTCGCCGTGAGTGTCGCGCCACTCTTTCGCGTGGCGAACTTTCTCCATCATCTCGGGCCGAAACGCCTGGCCGCCAAAACCGGGATGCACCGTCATGATGAGCAGCAGATCGATGACGTCGAGAAATGGCGCGACCGCTTCGAAGGGCGTTGCCGGATTCAGCGTTAACCCAACTCCGCAACCGGCCGCGCGAATGCTGGCGAGTGTTTCCGGAACGTCGTGCCGCGATTCCGATTCGACGTGGACCGTGATCGAATTCGCGCCCGCTTCAAGAAAGCGCGGCAGATAATGATCAGGCCGCTCGATCATCAAATGAACATCGAGCGGCAGCTTTGTGTGTTTGCGCAAAGTCGCGACCACCGCGGGCCCGAAGGAAATGTTATCGACGAAATGGCCGTCCATGATGTCGAGATGCAACCAATCAGCGCCGGCTTCCTCCGCGCGATGGATATCCGCTTCGAGATTCGAGAAATCGGCGGCGAGAATCGAAGGAGCGATGAGAACGCGGGGCATGGCGTGAGTTTTAAGGGTTAAGTTTTAAGTGTTAAGCAGAGAGTTCTCTTCCGCACTTAAAACTTAAAACTTAACACTTAAGACTTGCGCATCAGGAGCGGCGTTTCATGTTATCGCCGCTTCGCAGGCCAGCAGACTTGCCTGGAACACTCGACTAATTAGATTTCATGTTTAACGGACTCTTCGGCTGGTTATCCAGCGACATCGGCATCGACCTCGGGACGGCGAACACACTCGTTTACGTCAAAGACCAGGGCATCGTTTTACGCGAACCATCGGTGGTCGCGGTCCAGGCGGGAACCAACAAAGTGCTCGCCGTCGGCGACGAAGCGAAACGGATGCTTGGGCGGACGCCGTCCAACATCGTCGCGGTGCGGCCGTTGAAGGACGGCGTCATCGCGGACTTCGAAGTCACGGAAGCGATGCTTCGGCATTTCATCACGAAAGTGCATGGGCGCAGAGTCCGCGCGAAACCTCGGGTCGTCATCGCGGTTCCGTCCGGCATCACCGAAGTCGAGAAACGCGCCGTGCGCGAATCGGCGACGCATGCAGGTGCGCGCGAAGTTTATTTGATCGAGGAACCGATGGCGGCAGCGATCGGTGTCGGTCTTCCGGTGCAGGATCCGGCGGGCAACATGATCATCGACATCGGCGGCGGCACGACCGAGGTCGCGTTGATTTCACTTTCCGGAATTGTGTTCAGCCGGAGCGTGCGGGTTGCGGGCGACGAGCTCGACGAAGCCATCGTCCAATACATGAAGCGCGCTTATAACTTGATGATCGGCGAGCGCACCGCGGAAGAAATTAAAATCAAAATCGGTTCCGCGTATCCGAGCGAAAAAGAAACGAGCGTGGAAGTGAAGGGCCGCGATCTCGTCGCCGGTCTGCCGAAGACTTTGATGATCACTTCGCAGGAAGTGCGCGAAGCGCTGCTCGAACCGATCTCGACCATCGTCGATTCGGTCCGGATCACGCTGGAGCGTTGTCCGCCCGAGTTGTCCGCGGACCTGGTCGATCGCGGATTGGTTCTCGCCGGCGGCGGCGCATTGCTTCGCGGGTTCGATAAACTTTTGAGCGAAGAAACCGGTTTGCCTGTCCACGTTGCCGAAGATCCGCTCAGCGCGGTCGCGGAAGGAACCGGCAAATGCCTCAATGAACTTAAATTTTTGCGTCAGGTGGCCTCAAGCGATCGCAACTGGCGCTAGTCATTTTCGATTTTCGAATTTCGATTTTCGATTGAGTAGTTCGAAAGTCGAATCGCGGTTCGCGGCAATCCGATGAACCGGTCCAGCATCATTACGCTCGTCGTTCTCGGGGCGATTCTGGCGTACTTCCTCACCTTCGGCGCGGAGGGGACGCGCAAGTTGCAGGCGGGCTTTTACAAGGTCATGTCGCCGTTTCTTACCAGCGGCTCCGGGATCAAAAAGCAACTCACGTCGGTGAGCAGTGGATTGCAGACGCTGGAAGAGCTCGAGAAGGACAACGCGTCGCTGAAAGTGGAAAACCGTTCGCTCAAGGCGACGAACCAGTCGTTGCGCGACGTGGAGCATGAAGTGAATCGGCTCCGGCGGGCGCTGGCGTATCGCGAACGAGCGCCCTTTCGTCTGGTGCCGGCGGAACTCGTCGCGCGCGATTCGTCGACGTGGTGGCGAACGATTTCGATTAATCGCGGAAAGGCTGACGGTATCGAGCCGGACCAGGCGGTCGTGACGGACGACGGCGTCGTCGGCAAAACGGCGACGGTCGGCGACAACATCTCCATTGTTCTTTTGGTTTCAGACGAGAATTGCAAAGTCGCCTGTTCCATCGAAGGCAGCCGGGAGCAGGGAATTGTTTCCGGCGAGCGCGTGACCGGTTCGATCTCGCCAATGCTCGATCTTAATTTTCTTTCGAAGCAGGCGAACCTCCCGAACGGCGCGAAAGTTTACACGTCGGGCGTTGGGGGCGTTTTTCCCTCGGGCCTGCTGGTCGGCGTGATCCAAAGTTTCAAGGTGCGTGAACTGGATAGCCAGGCGCGAGTCACACCGGCCGTGGATCTTTCCCACCTTGAGGATGTATTCGTTGTCACAGGACGAAAATGACGAAGCACGAATGACGAATGACGAACGAATAACGAAACCCGAAACGCGAATGAAGATGTTCTCCGTGCCCTTCGATCATTCGTCATTTCGCGAAGCGATATGATTTTCTTCGTCGTAATTCTCATCCTCACCTTCCTGGCGCAGATCGCGGAGTTTTTCATTCCGCCGCTGGATTGGATGTACGACGCGCGGATTTACATTGTGCCGGTGATCGTCTTTTACGGCGCGATGTCGCTGCCGTTTCCCTTGGTGATGGGCCTCGCATTTTTCGCCGGCTTCATGCTCGATGCGCTCACCGCGCAGGTCCTTGGCAACCGGGTTGAAATCTCAGTCGGATGGTCAATACTGCTCTACGCCGTGCTGGCGGCGATTATGCATGGGCTTCGGCCGTTGTTTATTAAGGGACGCTGGGAAGTGCATTGCATAATGAGTGGGGTTTGCACTTCCGCGATCATTCTTTCGCAATACCTCATGATTTCGTTCCGGCGCGGCTCGCTGTTTTTCAATCGCGAAGCCTGGTGGCAGATCATCGGGCCGGGGATCATCGCGATGCTGATCGCGCCGCTGGCTTTCTGGATCCTGCATTGGCTCGCCGGCCTAACGAGAAATCCTTATCGTCCCGACCGGGACGCCTATGATGCGTACGACGCTTACCCATAATGAACCAATCACGTTTTAGCGCCCGCTGGCGTTTGCAATTTCTCGCGCTCCTTTTTCTCGCCGGGCTCGCGGCCTTGCTCGGACGACTCTGGTATGTGCAAGTCGCGCACGGTCCGGAGTGGACGGCGAAAATTCGCGGCAGCTCGGAAGCGACGGTGCGGATTCCGTCGGTCCGCGGTGAGATTCGCGATCGCAATGGGACGACGCTGGTGGCGAATCGCGCCAGTTACGAGGTCGACTTTTATTTGCCGGAAATGGTGAAGGGTTATCGCGAACGAGTCGGTCCGCCGCCGTTGACCGAATATCGGAGCACGATCAACGGGATGCCGAAAGACCTGAAGGAACCCGACATCGTGAAGATCGTGAACAGCGGCATCGTTCCGCGGCTCGACGATCTCGATCTGGCGCGGGATTACAATTCCGTCCAGCTCCAGCGGCATTTCCGGACGAACACCGAAGTGCCGTATTCGTATTTGAAGGACATCGATTTCGACACGATGGCGAAATTTTCGGAGCACGACGTCGGCTTGCCTGGCGTGGACATTACGATCAAACCCGTGCGTTCGTATGTCTATGGCGCGCTCGCGTCGCACTTGCTCGGATACGTCGGGCCGCCAGATGACACGAACAAGGAGGAAGCGAAGAAGTTCACGTTTTACCAGGCGGACGTGGAAGGAAAATCCAACGTCGAGAAAGCGATGGATGAGTATTTGAAAGGGAAACCCGGCATCCGTTACATGCGGCGCAACGCGAAGGGGCAGATCGATGGCGTCCTGCGCGAAGTCCCACCGACGGCCGGCGCGAACGTGAACCTGACGATTGACGCGCGTATCCAAATGATCGCGGAGGAAGCGCTCCGCGCAGTGGGACGCGCAGCGGCCGTGGTCGTCGATCCAAACAACGGCAACATCCTCGCGATGGCGTCCGTGCCGTCATTCGATCCGAATGCATTTATTCCGAGCATTAAGGCGAAGGATTGGGACGCGCTTCGCAAAGATGAAGCGACGCCGATGGTGAACCGCGCGGTGAGCGCGTTCCCGCCGGGATCGACTTTCAAATTGGTCACAACGCTGGCGGGCCTTCGAAAAGGGCTTGCGGCCAAAACATTCAACTGCGGCGGCGGCGTCAGCTACGGCGACCACTTTTTCCATTGCTGGATCGGGGAGAAAGGCGGCAGTCACGGCACGCTCGGCATCGCGGACGCGATCAAGGTTTCGTGTAATTCGTTTTTCTACCAGTTTGGTAACGCCGCCGGGATCGACGCGATCGATCAAACCGGTGACGATCTCGGTCTCGGCAAGACTTCGGGCATCGAGATCACGAGCGAATCGCCAGGCGTTCTTCCGGGTCCAGACTGGATGCGAATCCATTATCCGCGGGAGCGCTGGTCGCAGGCTTACACGGCGAACGTTTCGATCGGGCAGGGCTACGATCTCGTGACGCCGCTTCAGCTCGCCATGGTGTATGCCACGGTGGCGAACGGCGGCATGTCCTATTATCCGAAACTCGTCCAGAGTGTGACGAATCTCGACGGCAAACCGCTGCTGAACGAAAAGGGTGAGCCGGTCGTCAACCCGGCGCCGAGAGTGCATCACGATCTGCGCTTCGATTTTCCAGCGCAGCAAATTCAACTGGCCCGCCGCGGCCTCTGGAAAGTGGTAAATGAAGATGGCGGGACCGGGCGCGTGGCGCGATTGAACGGCGTGCAGGTCGCGGGCAAGACGGGAACGGCGCAGGCGATGACGGAAGGGAAGAAGGACACAATCGCGTGGTTCGCCTGCTTCGCGCCGTTTGACGCGCCGAAGTACACGATCGTCGTGATGGTGCAGGGTGGCGAACACGGCGGCTCGGTCGCGGCGCCAATCGCGACGAGAATCCTCGAGCGCACCCTGGCCATGGACCAGGGCAATTTCCAGCAGCAGGTCGCGTGGATCCCGCCGGCCCACAAATCGAATCCATTCCAGATGATTCCCGCGGTCCAATTCAAGGATTCCGGACCGAAGATCGATGCGACCGACCCGGAAAATCTCGACGGCGACAGCAACACCGACATGGCAAACACCACCGCCGATCCTTCTGTGGAACCAGACCCGGATGCGGCCGGCAAAGTGAAAAAAGCGCCGCGCCCAGTCGTGGTCGCTACGCCGCCGCCGCGCAAGCCCAGCTTTTTTGAAAGACTTTTTGGCGTCCGCCCGAAGCCGGCGCCAGCACCACCACCGCCGAAACAAACACCACGGCCAGTGCGCAGATGATGAAAACTCTTGATCGAACCTTAGCGCACCCCCATCTCGCTTCGTTCCTGATCGCAGCCACTCTCCCCGCTTATGATGGACAAAGTACGAAGGATTTTAGGTCTTGGGGGTCCCAAGACGGGCAACAAACTTGTAATCAGCGTCGAGAAACTCGAGCGCCGCGTGGCCTTGCTCGAGGGCGGGCGACTCGAAGAATATAACGTCGAGCGCAACACCTCCCGGAACATCGTCGGAAGCGTTTACAAGGGAAAAGTTAAGAACATCGAGATGGGATTGAAGGCGATGTTTGTGGACATCGGCTTCGAGAAAAATGCGTTCCTCCATTTTTGGGACGCGATCCCGGCCGCGCTGGATAGCGGCATTGAAGAAATCGATCGGCCGAGAGGCCGGCAGCCGAAAAAGCGGATCACGGCGAAAGATATCCCGAGCATTTATCCGGTCGGTTCCGACGTAATCGTGCAGGTGACGAAAGGCCCCATCGGGACGAAGGGTCCGCGGGTCTCGACGAATCTGAGTTTCGCCGGCCGCTACCTCGTCTTCATGCCCTACAGCGACCGCAGCGGCATCTCGCGCAAGATCGAGGACCCGAAGGAGCGCGACCGGCTCCGGAAGATTTTGCGCAGTCTGGAAATTCCCGACGGCGTCGGTGTGATTATCCGGACCGTTGGCGAAGGCCAGCGAGCGCGTTATTTCGTTCGCGATCTCAGCATGCTGGTCGAGCAATGGGCCCGTGTCGAAGATCTGATCAAAAACGAGCCGGCGCCCTGCCGCGTTTTTGAAGAACCTGATCTGGTCGAGCGCACCGTGCGCGATTTTCTGACGGAAGAAATTGACGAAGTGGTGTGCGACGACCGGAGCGCGATCGATCGGATGAACGCGATGGTCGGCCAGATCTCGCGCCGGGCCCGGAACCGGATCAAATTTTACGATGGCGCGCCGCCGATTTTTGAGACGTTCGGGATCCAGAAACAGATCGACGACGCGTTTCATCGGCAGGTGTGGTTGAGATGCGGCGGCTACATCGTGATCGACGAGACCGAGGCGCTGGTCGCAATTGACGTGAATACGGGCCGGAACAAGGGCGGCCGCGACGTCGAGAAAACGATCCTGCAAACGAACCTCGAAGCGGCCGATGAAATTTCGCGGCAATTGCGGCTGCGGAACATCGGCGGCCTGATCATTGGCGACTTCATCGATATGAAGAGCCGGAAAGATCAGCAGGCGGTTTATTCTTTGATGAAGGAGCGGCTCAAGCGCGACAAAGCGAAGACGCACGTCCTGCCGCTTTCGGCTCTCGGGTTAATGGAAATGACGCGGCAACGCGCGCAGGAAAGCCTGAGCGATTCGATCTATGAGAATTGCCCGTACTGCCAGGGCCGCGGCGTGGTTAAGACCTCGATGACGACAAGCGTGGAGCTTCACCGGACGCTCAACACGGTGATGCGGAAATATCAGGAAAACGTCCACGAATTCCGGGTCATTTTGAATCCGGACGTGTTAAAGAGGTTGAAGGAGGAGGATGAGGAGTTTTTGATCGAGCTGGAGCGACGGTATGCGGGACGGTTGCTGTTCCGCGGCGACCCTACGTATCACCATGAAAAATTCGTCATCACGGATGCCCAAAACGGAGCGGAACTTAAACCTTGACACCCGGTAAAAAACGTCGATTCAGTGCTTGCAAATAAAGATTGGCTATGACAAGGTCGCGGACATCCAGGGAGACCCCCAGGTTCGTTTCTTGAAAGATGTGCGGTGAAAGCTGCATGGAGATTTAACAAAAGGAGAAAACAACAAATGAAAAAACTAACACTTAGCTTGTGCGCGGCGGTCGCGATGGCCACTGCCGCTTATGCTGGCGAGACCTATTCCAAGGAATCGAAGAGTGTCACCCCGCCCGAATGCCCACAGTGGTATGCGGACAACGAGTTCAACCTCACCCTCAGCGGTGCCTACGTCTGGACGGGCAACGACTGGCGTGACGACCGCTACCTGGCGATCGATCACGGCTGGGGCGGTGCGATCGATGCGAAATACTTCGTCCATCGTTACTTCGGTTTCGGGGTGCAGGGTTGGGCCGCTCGCGCGGAGACGCACGATATCTTTGAGAACGGATTCACCCGGGTAAGGGGCGATGAGAATTCGCACGCCGTCGGCGGCGTTCTCGGCACCTTCACGCTGCGCTTCCCGATCAGCTGCTCGCGCTTCGCGCCATATTTCTGGCTCGGCGGCGGCGCCGTCTTCGGTGGCGGACGCGATCACGACTTCTTCCTCGATCCGACGCAGCCGTTCGGCATCGTTCGGAGAGAGTTTGACAGCAGCAACACGAAAACTGTCGGTCAGGTCGGTGGCGGCGTTGAAGTTCGCTTCACCCCGCACCTGGGCTGGACCAACGACATCAGCTGGAACGTCGTCTCGGGTTCCGACAACAACTTCGGAATGGCCCGCACCGGTCTGAACTTCGCGTTCTAAACAACGCCGTATAATTCCAAACGCCGGGAACACCGTGAGTGTTCCCGGCGTTTTTTTGTACTGGTGTTTAATTTTCGCCGGGCTCGCGCGTTAACTTCATGAAAGGAAAATGCAAAGCATCGGAGCTGAGGCGGCAAAAATGAACGGCCAGCAGATGGACGCGCTGCTCCGGCGCTTTGAACGGCCACTCTTGCAATACGCAACTCGAATTCTGGGCGACAGCGACCGGGCCCGCGACGTGGTCCAGGAAACGTTCGTGAAGCTGCAAAACGAAAAGCGGGAGCAGCTCGACAACGCGCCCGCGAAATGGCTTTTCACCGTCTGCCGCAACGGCGCGCTCAACATTTGCCGGAAAGAAAAACGAATGACGTATCTCGACCAGGAATTGCTCGAGGTGCACGAGAGCGAGCAGCCGGCGCCGTTCGAAACCCTGGAGCAAAAAGAGGCGTCCGGATTCCTCCTCAAAATTCTCGGAACCCTGCCGCCGCGGCAACAGGAAGTGCTCCAGCTAAAATTTCAAAACGACCTGAGCTACCAGGAAATCAGCGAGATTACGCAGCTCTCGGTCAGCAACGTGGGCGTGATGATCCACAACGCGCTCAAAACTCTGCGGCAACGTTACGGGCGAGCGTCCCGGGATTTTCTGCCGTTCACACCTCGGACAGTCTCATGAAAGTAAACCTCGATGATCCAAACCTGACGGCATTCGCGCTCGGCGAGCTGTCGCCCGACGACCATGCGGAGATCGCGAAAATGATTGCCGATTCGCCGGAAGCGCAAAGTTATGTCGCGGAGACACAGCAATTCGCCCGGTTGCTGCGAGCGGAATATGAAGCGGACCGGCAGCAGCCAGCCGACCGGATTGTGAAAACGCCGCAGCGTTTTTCCGACGCGGCGCGAATCGAAGAGGAGCGCCGGTCTTCGTCGCGTTATCAATGGGGATCGCTCGCCGCGGCGGTCGCAATTTTCGCGGTGGTCGGAGTGTTGGCGATCTCAACGCTGCAACGCGAAACATATATGGTCGCGAAGAAAACCTCGGACAAGCCGAGCGGTCCAAAAGAAAATCCGTCCGCAGTTGTCGACGCTGTCCCGGAGCCAAGCGTCGAAATGGAAGTTGCGCAGCAGCCGGTGGAACCGCCGCCACCGGCAAAGGATGAGTTTCGCGAAGAGAAGCAAAGTGCCGGGGCCGCCAAGACTCGAAATTTTGCTCTGAATCCGTCCGCTCCCAAGCCGCCGGCTCCGATGCCGATGATGCGTTCGTATGCGGCAACCACCGGCACACTAGAAACGGCAGAGCCGGTGCCGCCGTCGCGTTATCGCCAGGATTTCAACACGGCGACTTACGACAAGCTGGAAGAGAACCCGTTCCTGCCCGCGGCGACCAATCCGCTCTCGACGTTCTCGATCGACGTCGACACGGCTTCGTATGCGAATGTGCGCCGCTTCATCAACTCGGGCTCGGTGCCGCCGAAAGACGCGGTCCGAGTCGAGGAGATGATTAATTATTTCACCTACGACTACAAAGAACCCGAAGGCGACAAGCCGTTCTCGATCGATCTGGATGCGACGAGCTGCCCATGGGAGCCGAGCCATCGGCTCCTGCGGATCGGATTGAAAGGACGCGAAGTGGCGAACGAAAAACGGCCCGCGAGCAACCTGGTGTTTCTCCTCGATGTTTCGGGCTCGATGATGCCGGCGGAGCGGTTGCCGCTCGTGAAACAGGCGATGCGTTTGCTCGTCGACAAACTGGGCGAGAACGACCGCGTCGCAATCGTAATCTACGCGGGCGGCTCCGGTTTGGCGCTGAAATCGACGCCGGGCAACGAGAAGGAAAAAATCCTGCGGGCGCTCGAAGAATTGCAGGCAGGCGGTTCGACCAACGGCGCGGAAGGAATCGAGCTGGCCTACAAAATTGCGGCCGACAATTTCATCAAGGGCGGCGTGAACCGCGTGATTCTCGCGACCGACGGAGATTTCAATATCGGCGTGACGAACCAGGGCGACCTGATCCGATTGATCGAAGCGAAGGCGAAGAGCGGCGTGTTCCTGAGCGTGCTCGGCGTCGGCACCGATAACCTGAAGGACTCGACGATGCAGAAGCTCGCCGACAAAGGAAACGGCAATTACGCGTATCTCGATTCGGTCGAGGAAGCGCGGAAGGTCCTCGTGCAGCAGATCAACGGGACGCTGATGACGATCGCCAAGGACGTGAAGATCCAGGTGGAATTCAATCCGGCGCGCGTCGCGTCGTATCGGCTGATCGGTTACGAAAAGCGCCTGTTGCGGAAGGAAGATTTTAACAACGACAAGGTGGACGCTGGCGAGATCGGTGCGGGCCACACGGTGACGGCTCTCTACGAAGTGGTCCCGGCCGGCCCGGGCACGACGGATCCGGCGGCCAGCGTTCCACTAGTCGATCCGTTGAAATATCAATCGCCGCACGCGCCCGCTACGACGGCGAAAACTGAAGCGAACGCGTCACCGGAGATGGTGACGGTGAAGTTGCGCCATAAGAAACCGGACGGAGACGTGAGCGAGCTGACGGAGCGTTCGTTTACCGATAATGGATCGAAGTTCGAGAACGCTCCGCCGGATTTGAAGTTCGCGGCGGCAGTGGCGGAGTTCGGAATGCTGCTGCGCGATTCGCAGTACAAAGGGAAAGGGACGTTCGGCGCGGTGATCGAATGGGCCCAGGAAGGAAAAGGGCGAGACGCGGCGGGGTACCGGGCCGGGTTCATCCAGATGGCGCACCAGGCGCAATCGTTGAAGCCGGGCGAAGGATAATTGGTTTGCGTTTATTTTGTTACACTGGTAACAGTGTAACATGACAAGGAAAAGAACGGACCCGCCGAAACGGGTCGAGCGGGTCCAGATCGGGGCGCGGATGGAGAAGCGACTGGTGAAAGTCCTGCGCGGCCTGGCGGATTATCTCGATTTGTCGCTCGGCGATTTGCTCGAGGGGATTACGCTGCACGCGCTCGAGGGCAAAGCGCCGTTCTCGGCTGAGACCCTCGCGCATGTGAAACGCTTCAAGACAGTTCATGGACTGACGTTGATGGCAAAGGACAGCCATCGGCTCGTCGAGGAGTCACGGTGAAAGGCGCTTCGCACAGCAAAGCGGCTGGAGAAGAGCTGCGTGCGTTCGAAACCGGTGCGGTTGATCCGGCGCAGTTTCCGCATTCAGAACATGTCCGGCTCGGATACGAAATGCTGGGCCGCTATTCGTTTGGCGAAGCGATCTCTCGATTTTCGAGCGGATTGAAGTTGCTGGCGGCGAAGGCGGGCAAGCCGCAGGTTTATCACGAGACCATCACGGTGGCTTTTCTCGCGCTGATTAACGAACGACGGACGGCCGGCCCGAATCAAACGTGGGGCGAGTTCAGAGCGAATAACGCCGATCTCTTCGACAAACGTTGCCTCGAGAAATGGTATGGAGCCGAACAGCTCCGCACCGATCTGGCCCGGCGAACATTTTGCCTGCCTACACTTCCTCGAGAGCGGCCGGAGCCGCAGCCGGTTTGACCCGCATCGCGAGGAATGCGCCGAAAAGGAGAAGGCCCGCGCTCCACAGTTGGGCGGGAGTGAGCCGTTCGCCGAAAAAGAGCGCGGACAATCCCAGAGCGCCGGCAGGGCAAATCAGCTGCAAGGTTTGGGAGAGCGCGACGCCGACTTTCTTAATCGCCACGTAATACAAAACGTGGGCGAGACTGATACAGGTGACGGCGGAAACGATGAGGATGAGGTTCACGCCGGCGTCGACGCGCAACGGCGTCTCGATTTTTCCAAACGCAATCGTGAGCGGGAGGAGGAGCAACGAGGTGATGAAACTGACGATGCCGAAACTACGGATTGGGCCCAGCATGGCGGACGGCCGTTTCACCAGAACGCTGTAGAGCGCCCAGCAAAAGCTCGCGACGAAAGCGATGGCGAAGCCGCGCAACGGCATGGCGCCCAGCTGCCAGCCCTCCTGAAAGTAAACGACGCCGATGGCGCCGATGAGTCCGAGCGCGGTCCCGACCTGAAATTGCCACTGCCGAATGATGTGGCGTTCTTCCGGGAAAAAGATCACGGCGAGCACCGCGGTGAAGATGACCGTGGAGCGGCCAAAGATCGCGTAAACGCCGGGGCCCATATGATAAAGCGCCACGGTTTGGGTGATTTGGTGAACGACATTGGGCAGCGACGGGATCAGGCAGGCAACGAACGCGGCTCGATCGAGCCGGCCGCCTTTCGCCCGAAAACGGAGGAACACAAAAGGCAGCACCGCGAAGAACGCGACGAGGTAACGATAAAAATTTTGCGACCACGGCTCGTAGTATCGGATCAGGTAAAACTGGAACAGCGAAGGCGTGGACCAGATCACGACGGTCGCGAAAATGGCGAGATATCCGCTGGAAAACCGCTCTGCTTTTTTCGTCGTCATGGTTGGGCCGATTCCCCAGCGGATTCGAAACCGGGCAGCGCCGGCTTGCAATCGTTAAACGTCTCCATCTAATAAGCAGAACACAGACATGAAGACTTACAGAATCGGGACAGCGCTGACCGTTGCCATGGCCCTGGCCATCATTCCGGGGCAGAAATCCTTCGCGGCCAGGAAGCGGCAGCCGTCGCAGCAGCAATCGCAAACCAACGCGCGGCCGAATCCGAACGATCCGGGCGGCCATTCCGCCAAGGGTTTTGAGTTCGCCAAGAAAAAAGAATACGACAAGGCGATCGCCGAATTCACGGAGGCCATCAAGGCCGAGCCGAACGACGCGATGAATTATTTCAATCGCGCGACCGCCTATCGCGGCGCGGGAAAGATGGAGGAAGCGCGCGCCGATTTTTCGAAAGCGATCGAGATGGCGCCGAACAACGCCTCGGCCTACGTGGGCCGCGGTGAAGTGCTTTTGCAGCAAAAACAATGGGACGCCGCCCAGGCCGATTTTGAGAAGGCGCTCCAGATCGCGCCCGACGATATTTCGGCGCGGCGCTTCAGGGCCTTTGTTCTCATGTCGAAAGGCGAATACGACAAGGCGGTCGAAGCGTACGGAAAAGTGCTGGAGAAAGCGCCCAACGACGCAGGGGCGCTGGAACGGCGCGCGTTTGCGTATAAGAACCTGAAGAAGTACAAGGAGGCGATCGACGATTACAGCAAGGTCATCGAGAAAACTCCCAAGGATCTGGAAGCGTATCGGCGGCGCGCGACCGCTTACGTTCAGGCGGGCGACAGCAAGAAAGCGACGAGCGATTACCAAACGATCCTCAAGCTCAAGCCTGACGATGTGGATGCGCAGAGCCGATTGAAAGCGCTGGAAACTCGCGCGAACGCGTCGCCGGCGCCGACCGCTCCGCCGACTTCTCCGGCCAAAGCGCCGTCGATGGCGCCGCCGGCTGCTTCGCCGCATTAGTTGTAGCCGCGATCGGGGATCGCGGTCTAGGCATCGCGGTCTGCAGGGCCGGATCAGCGATCCCCGTTACAGCTGCGAATAAGCTTCCCGCGCGTTATCGGCTGGTCTAAAAAGGCGACCCCGCAACCCACTTCATCCGAAGGACTGATATGAACAACCCAAAGAATTCGATCGCGTCACTGGCCGCCACAGTTCTGCTGTTCGCGACGGCGCACTGGACTTTTGGCGCCAACCCGGTGGAAGCCGCGGCCCATGGCAACAAGGGAAACGAACTCGCGCAGGCGGCGAAATACGATGAAGCCATTGTCGAGTTCACGAAAGCGATCGAGCTGAGCTCTGCGGATCCACGGCTCTACAATGATCGGGGTCGCGTCTATCGGGCGATGGCGAAATACACCGAAGCGATGGCCGATTTTGACAAGTCCGTAACACTGGCGCCAAAAAGCGAGACTGGTTATCTCGAGCGGGGCCAGACCCAGGTCATGCAGAACAAATTCGAGGAGGCGTTGCCCGATTACAACAAAGCGATCGAACTGGCGCCGACGAATCCGGTTTGCTACGACCGCCGCGGGTTCGCGTTTTACAATCTCCATCGCTACGACGACGCGGTTAAAGATTACACCGCCAGCATCGAGAAAAAGCCCGACAACCCGCTCACCTTCAACCGGCGCGCGGATGCCTATTACGCGATGAACCAGTTCGCGCCGGCGCTCGCCGATATCGAAGCGGCTTTGAAACTGAAGCCGGACGATTTCGATACGACGCAAAAGCTGGCCGTCGTCCGCGCCAAACTGGCTACGCCGAAACCTGTCACCCAGACCACGCCGCCGCCCACGCCCGAGCCCACTCCGGCGCCGATGGATCCGCGGATAAAGATCGGGATCGGAGCCGCAGCGCTTCTCGTGTTGATTATCATTATTGTGCTCGTCTCGCGCCGGAAAAGCCGCGGGTATTGAGCCAACGAGAGCGCAGAAATTTCTTTGACACCCCCGAGCGCGCTGCTAGCTTGCCGACGCTTTTTCGGAGAACGAGAGGAGTCCCAAGGTCGTTCGGAACGGAAGTTTAACGGCTCTGGGACTTTTACTTCTACGGGAGGCGCAACCGGTTCGCGCCGCGCAAGCGGGGCGAGCGAGCAATGAGAGGGAGCGGCCCATGTAGCTCAGTTGGTAGAGCACGTCCTTGGTAAGGACGAGGTCACCGGTTCAATCCCGGTCATGGGCTCCAGAAAACGAGCTCGGGATCGGACAGAAAAAACAAAAAGACGCAGTTAGTTTTTAAAAGAGGAAAATCAGATGGCTAAGGAAGCATTTAAACGCGACAAGCCGCACGTTAACGTCGGCACAATCGGTCACGTCGACCACGGCAAGACCACTCTCACGGCCGCGATCACCACTGTGCTCTCGAAAAAGGGCCAGGCCGAAGCGCGCGCCTACGATTCGATCGATAATGCGCCGGAAGAAAAAGAGCGCGGCATCACGATCAACACCGCCCACGTGGAATACCAGAGCGACAAGCGCCACTACGCGCACGTCGATTGCCCCGGCCATGCTGACT
>JBHELY010000035.1:0-29710 GCA_046262815.1 Chthoniobacterales bacterium
GCGAGGACGTAGCTGAAGTAATCGGCATCGGCCGCCTGGGCGGTGACCTGGGCCGGGGTGAGCCCGAGGGTGGTGGCGTAACCGGCGATGGCGTTCTTGAAAGCCTGGAGCTGGGCGGCAAAGGCGTCGTCGTTGAATGGAATGTAACTGGATTTAGGCATGGTGGTTTTTAGGGTTCGGGGTTTGGGTTGCGAGAATCGGGGACGTGGGATCCGGGATTCGCGAGGTTCGGGAAAAAATCGAGGCGCTGGGATGACTGCCGGGCGCGGTGGGCAAATTTCCGCGCGCGCTGGGTTGCTGGGAGCGTGAGTGGGAACGCTGGCAGCGTGCGGAGGAATGATTCCAACGCGCACTGGGACGATTCCACTGCGCGCTGGAATAGTTCGAGCGCGTCCCGATTCGGATTACTACGCGCGGTGGAAGAATTCCGGCACGTGCTGCGATCATTCCAACGCGCGCGGGAAAGATTCCAACGCACGCGAGGCCGAAGCCGGCGTGTGCAGGAAAAGATTTGGTGGGGCGCGGGAAACAGCGCGCCGTGCCATGCGGTGATGGCGAAGCAGGGAGAAATAATGCGGGGGTGCATCGGGAGGGGTTATTGGGGTCTCGGCGGATTCTGCGGAAATCACCGAATCGTGTCTATTCGGCCACAGCCGTAGCTTCCGTTGTGATGATTGATCGCAGCGACCGGGAGCGGTGCCCCTACAATTATCGGCCGCCGCGGCTTTTCTCCTGCGCCAAGCGCCGTTTCCAATACCAGATCGCGGCCGAGGCCCTGCTCTTCACCGGGATTTTCTTAAAAATGTTTTCGATATGTTTCTCGACCGTGCTCGGCGAAATCTTCTCACGCTTCGCGATGTCGGGGTTGCTTTGGTCATCGGCCACAAAAGAAAGGATCTCTTCCTCGCGGACGGTGAGCGTTTCGAGCGGCTTGTAGATTTCCTCCTCGTCGTATTTGATGCCCGCAGTCGCGGCCGCTGAGCTTTTGCTGCCGTGCGGAGAAGTCTTCCCGGCTTCATGCGCGGAGAGCGGTTTGGATGGCCCGGCTTTGCGAGCTGCTTTCTTCCGGCGCATGACGCGCGGAAGTTTCAGCCGCGGCGCGCGACGGCGTCCATTCGGCTACAGCCGTAGATGGATTCAGGAGCGAGTTACTTCCCCGCTTTGGGCGGCGGTTCCTTGAACGCCCGGAGCGACGCGAGAGTATTGTCGATCTCCTTGATATGGGTCTCGCCCGACACTTCATCGGCGGCCCAAACCAAGGCAAAGTAGCGTTGACCGTCGGCAGTGAACGCCGCCACCGAGAGCCGTAGCTCGAAGCCGTCCTTTTCTCCTTCGCCCTGGCCGCCAAAGAAAGTCAGGCCGGCTTGTTTTTGCTCGGCCACTTTCCCGATCTTCACGTCGCGGTAATCGGCGCTCACCTTTTTCGTAACGATCGCAAACGCGTCCTCGAGATTCTTCGCGGCCGGCACCGGAAATACCGAAATGATTACTTTCGAATCCTTGGCTGGGCGCGAGACGATGCTGTCCCCTTCGACCGCCGTTTCCCAGTTGTCCGGCATTTGAATCGAGAATTGCGGATTTTCCTTTGGAAGATCGAACCGCCCGGCGAACGCGATCTGGGCGCTCAGGATCAAGACTGGCAGGGCGAGCGGAATTTTCATCGTCGGAAAATGGGTGAGGTGACGGCAAGCGCGAGCAGGTCAAAGATATTGGGTGGGCCAAAACTCCTCCACGTCCGACGACGATCTGCTCGCGCGGTTGCATCCGCAACTGGCGAGTTGGTTTCGCAGCGCGTACCCGAATTTCACGCACGCCCAGCAGCTCTGCGTGCCCGCCATTCTCGATCGCGAATCTATTCTCCTGACTTCGCCAACCGGGAGCGGCAAAACGCTGGCAGCGTTTCTCGGAATTTTTGACGCGTTAGTGCGGCAACTCGATCGCGGGCCGACGCGGACATCGCAGCGCGATGTCCCTACCAACGTCCGATGCATTTACGTTTCGCCGTTGCGCGCGCTCGCTTACGACATCGGGAAAAATGTCCGGACCCCAATCGTCGCGATGGGGCTCGAGAAAAAATTACGGATCGCCT
This sequence comes from Chthoniobacterales bacterium, assembly GCA_046262815.1. Classification (GTDB taxonomy): domain Bacteria; phylum Verrucomicrobiota; class Verrucomicrobiia; order Chthoniobacterales; family UBA10450; genus AV80. The sequence continues at coordinate 2,090 of JBHELY010000035.1, forward strand.
TGCGAACTGGCGATACGCCGAGCAGCGAGCGGGTGAAATTCCGCGAACGCGGCGCGCACATTCTCATTACGACACCGGAGAGTTTGGCCGTGATGCTGGCGCAGGATGGTTACGCCCGTCATCTCGCGGAATGCGAATTTGTCGTGGTCGATGAACTGCATTCGTTCGCGGGGAACAAGCGCGGCGCCGATCTGACGCTTTCGCTCGAGCGATTGGAGCCTTTGCGCTTCCAGGGGAATCCAAAAGTATCTCCGCTTTGCCGGATCGGACTTTCGGCAACGGCGGCGCCGCTCGAAGTGCTGGCCCGTTTCCTCGTCGGCGAAAATCGCAAATGCCGAATCGCGGAAGCGCCGATGGAAAAGGAATCACTCGTTGAAGTATTTTCGCCGATCCGCCGGAAACCGTATCCGCCCGCGGGCTACACCGGCGTGCGACTCTACGCGGAGCTGGCGGAATTGATTCGCCGGCGCCAATCGGTTCTCGTTTTCACAAATGTGCGATCGGCCGCGGAACAAGTGGGTTTGCGGTTGAAGGAATTACTGCCCGAGCTCGCGCCGCAGATCGAAATTCATCACGCGTCGCTCGATCGAAGTGTGCGACTCGAAGTGGAAGACCGTTTGAAAAACGGCGAGCTGCGCGCGGTCGTTTGTTCGACGAGCCTGGAAATGGGAATCGATATCGGCGCCGTCGATCTGGTGGTGATGGTGGCAACGCCAAAGGGCGTGTCTCGCGCCATTCAGCGAATTGGACGCTCAGGGCATTCGCTCGATCGCAACAGTCACGGCGTCCTTGTCGCCACCAATATCAACGATCTCGTGGAAGCGACCGTGACGGCGAAGCTGGTTCGTGAACGCGCCCTCGATCCGATCAAGATCCAGGAGAAGCCGTACGATGTTGTTGCTCAGCACGTCGTCGGTTTGGCAGCTGTGTCACCGATCAAAGACAACGATGCTTTCGAATTGGTGCGGCGCGCCTATCCATTTCGCGAGCTGTCTCGTGAAGAATTCGATCGCGTTCTCGAATATCTGGAGGGCGGCGGCGCGACCCTGCAACAGCAATACAGTGGCGTTTTCGGCAAAATCCGAATCGACGGCGGCCTGATTTCGTTGGCGCATCCGCGGATCGCGCGCGAATTCCTGGTCAATATCGGCACGATCCATTCGGAAGGATTCATCGACGTGCTCCTGCGCCGGCGACGGCTCGGATCGGTCGAGGAAAATTTCATCAAACAGTTGCGGATCGGCGATCTGTTTGTGCTCGGGGGACGAATCGTGCGCCTGATCGATACCGGGGTGCAGGAAGCGTACGTCGAACGCGCCGACGGCCAGTTACCGACAGTGCCGCGCTGGAATGCGGCGAAGATGCCGCTCACGTCCGGTCTTGCCCGCGCCGTGCGCAAATTGCGCACCGAGCTAGACGCGCAAATTCGAAGCAGTTCCAATGACGACGCGATCGCCGATTGGCTGGTCGAGCATTACGAAATCTCGACCGCGAATGCTCAGGCGATCGTCGAATTGTTTCGCACTCAGCTGCGCATTTCCGACATTCCGGTCGGCCGAAAACTATTGATCGAGCTCTATCGCGAAGGCCGGCACACGCATTACTTTTTTCATTCCCTGATCGGGCGGAGCGCCAATGACGCCTTGTCCAGAATCGTGGCTCTGCGCGTGAAGGATCGGATCGGTGGCAACGCGCTCGTCACGATCGACGACTACGGGTTCCTCCTCACCTTGCGCCGTTTCCAGGAACTGCCCCTCGCCGATTTGCAGTCCTGTTTCGCGCGCACGGACGCGGAGCGAGATCTCGCCGCCGCCCTGCGCGGATCGGAATTGGTGAAATGGCAATTCCGCGGCGTGGCCCAAACCGGGTTGATGGTGCCGCGGAATCTTCCCGGGAAAAAACGAAAGCCGAAACAACTAAGCTGGAGCGCCGAAGTCTTGTTTCGTGTTTTGGAACGGCATGAACCCGATCATCCGCTCTTGATCGAAGCGTACCGCCAGGCAACGCATACGTTTCTCGACGCAGAGGCCGCCTATCGATTTCTCGATGAGGTTCAGGACTTCGACTGGAAGCTGCTCGAACTGCCGACCGTGTCTCCGTTTTCGTTCGCGATCTATGCCAGCGTGATCAAGGAGAACATGATGCTCGAGGATCCGACGGCCGCGATTGAAAGAATCTATCGCGAGATGTACGCAAAGGTGGAAAGCGTGACGGCGGCTCCATCGTAATCTTCAAAAACGCGAAAGGAGTGGGACCTTTCGATCCCACCCCTCCCACACATGAGCGAGGCTTCTCCTTAGCTTTGCTCTGCGAAAACTAACTCTTACTCTGCGAAACCACTTCGTTGAGTTTGAAGATCGGCAGGAACATCGCGATCACGATGCCGCCAACAATCACACCGAGAAAAACGATCAGCATCGGCTCGATCAACGACGTCAACGCGTCGAGCATCGCTTCGATTTCTTCGTCCCAGAAATCAGCCATCTTCTCCAGCATCGTATCGATCTTGCCGGTCGCTTCGCCGGCCGCGACCATTCGCAACATCATCGGCGGGAAGATTGCTTTCTTGGACAGCGCCACGGAAAGATTATCGCCTTTCTCCACGTCGGCGCTCACACCCTTGATGCTCGTCTCGACGACGTGGTTCCCGGAGGCGCCGCCCACGATGTCGAGCACTTCGAGGATCGGAACACCACTGCGGATGAGCTGCGCAAACGTGCGCGCGAACCGGGACATGCAAATCTTGTGAATCAACGGGCCGAACACCGGCAGCTTCAGTTTCCAACGGTCCCAGAGCTGTTTGCCGCGCGTCGAGCGGAGGAACGTTCGGATGCCGAAGAAAATGGCACCGATTCCGCCCAGCAGAAAATACCATTCGCCACGCATGAAATCGCTGACGTCGATGAGGAACTGCGTCGGCGCCGGAAGCTTTGAGCCGAAGTCCTGGAAGATCTCGCCAAAGATCGGGACCACTTTCACAATCAGGAAGGTTGTGATCGCCATCGCGATGCAAATGACGATGACCGGGTAGGTCATGGCCGACTTGATCTTCTTGCGCAATCGCGCACTGGCTTCGAGGAAGCCGGCGAGACGGTCGAGAATCTCCGCGAGCAAACCGCCGTGCTCGCCGGCCTTCACCATGCTTACGAAAAGCCGATCGAATACGCGCGGATGTTTCGCGATCGATTCATGAAAAGTTTCGCCGCCCTGCACGCGAGTGGTTACATCACTGATAATGTGGCGGAGGCTCTTTTGGCGTTTGGGATCGCACTGGTCATAAAGAGCCGTCAAGGCCTGGACCAGCGAAATGCCGGCCTCGATCATCGTGGAGAGCTGTCGGGTAAAGAGAACGAGATCGGTTTCTTTGACCGACCAGGTTTTCTTGCGCGATTTGGTCGCAGCGGCTTTTTGTTGAAGGGACAAAACCATCAGGCCGCGGCTCATCAGGCTGGTGACGGCGTTGTCTTCGTTCAGCGCATCTTGGATGCCGGAAACGATTTTCCCGGACATATCTCGGGCTTGGTAGGAGAAGGTGATCATGTTATGGTAATTATATTCCGTATAGCAGCTACGGTGCCACCACTTTCCAGTTGCTGCCCTAAACCCGGTCTTGAGAGGCGCTTCCCCCCGGCCGATGATCGCCGATCACTATGCCAATCGCTTCAGAAATCGAACTGGTTGGGCCGGGCATTTCCCTCTGGCGGATTTACGATCCGGCCGTCAAGGCAGACCTCTTTTCTACGGCGGTCGCAACTGCGAATGGCACTTTCCTGGTCGACCCAGTCCTCCTCGCGCCGATTGCATTCGCCCATCTGTCTGCTGACGGAGATATCGCGGGGATCGTTGTCACCAACGAAAATCATCTGCGCGCGGCGGCCACGTTCGCGGACCAATTCGACGTCCCAATCTTAGTCCATCCCGCGTTGATGGACGGGACTGCCCTTCCTCGGATGCAGCCGATCCGAGATCATGGAACGTTCGCAACCGGATTGACGGCGATCAAGATCGACGGCGGTCCAACTGGCGAGATCGCTATCCATTCCGATGCGGAGGGCGGCACGTTGATCATCGGCGACGCCCTGATCAATTTCGAGCCATACGGCTTTGCGTTGCTGCCCGCAAAATATTGCTCGAACGCCAGAGTGATGCGCCGTTCGTTACCGAAGCTTTTGGAGTACACTTTCCAACGCATGCTATTCGCCCACGGCACACCGATTTTGACCGCCGCGCAACAACGCCTGGAGCAGCTCTTACTTCAACGCTGAAGTCGAATGGCCATGCCACCAGAAAACGTCGTCTCGCGCTTCCTGCGGCTGATCCGTTTCTCCCATACGATCTTCGCGCTTCCGTTTGCCTTGGGCGCGTTGCTAGTCGCGGCGGACGGCAGGCCGACAGCACGGCTTTTGATTCTGGTGCTGATCTGCATGGTTTTGGCACGCACCGCCGCGATGTTGTTCAACCGGTTAGTCGACTGGTCCATCGACCAAAAGAATCCGCGAACCGCCGCGCGGCACCTCCTCGTCAACAAACCGGTCGCGTGGATAATGCTGCTGATAACTGCGACGGGGTTCGTCGTCGCCAGTGCCTCAATAAATGAGCTGACTGGACTTCTGGCGCCGGTTGCTCTCGCGATCATTTTCTTTTACTCGCTCACAAAACGTTTCACCAACGCGACCCATTTTTTTCTCGGGCTCGCGCTCGCCGTCGCGCCGGCCGGGGCCTGGATCGCCGAAAAGGGCCACCTTGATCTGCCACCGCTAGTTCTCGGAACTGGCGTGATTTGCTGGGTGGCCGGGTTCGATTTGATTTACGCGACGCAGGACGCGGACTTCGACCGGCGCGAAGGCCTGCATTCGTTAGTCGTGCGGCTTGGGGTGGCCGGGAGTCTCCGCCTCGCGCAATGGCTTCATGCGTTCATGCTACTGGCGCTGATCGGTTTTGGGTTAACGGCAAACCTCGGGACCGCTTATTACGCCGCCATGCCGCTCATCGCCCTGGCGCTGGTTTACGAACATCGCAGCGCGGACAGCCTCGACCTCGCCGGGATAAACCGTGCCTTCTTCCAAAGCAACGCGTTTGTCAGCGCGCTCTTCGTCGTTGCGGTGGCGATCGATCGCTGGATCTAATTCGGCTCGAGCTGCGCGATCCGTTGCGCGTGCCGGCCGCCTTCAAAATCCGTCGTGAGCCAGACCCGCACAATCGCCAGCGCTGTTTCTTCCGCGATCACCCGCTCGCCCATTGAAAGGACGTTGGCGTCGTTATGCTGGCGGGACAACCGCGCGGTCTGTTCGTTCCAGCAAAGCGCACAACGCACGCCGCGCACTTTGTTGGCCGCCATTGCTTCGCCGTTGCCCGAACCGCCGAAAACAATCCCGCGATCGCATTCGCCTTTGACCACCGCTTCCGCCGCCGGTCGAATAAAGAGCGGATAATCCACCGGTTCTTCGCTGAATGTGCCGAAATCTTTCACCTCGTGTCCCAGCTCCACCAGGAGCGCTTTCACTTTTTCTTTGTAACGGAAACCGGCGTGGTCGGTGCCGAGCGAGATTTTCATGTCGCGCGTTTCTAATCCCGCGGCGAGCCGAGTGTCGAGCGAAAGCGGTCAGGCGCTGCCGTGAAGTTTGGCGAGTTCATTCCAGATTTCGCGTTCGCGTTCGGTCAGCTTCTTGGGAATTTGGACCTGCACTTCGACAAACAAATCGCCGCGCGTTCCGGTCGATGTCGGCATTCCATGTCCGCGCAACCGAAAACGCTGGCCGCCTTGCGTCCCCGGCGGAATTTTTAGGCGCGCGTGACCCTCGAGCGTCGGCACGCCCAGCTCGCCGCCGAGCGCCGCTTGCCAGGCCGGCAACTTCACCTCGTGGATCAAATCATTTCCTTCGACAGTGAAATCCGGATGACGCGCCAGACGCACGCGTAAGAAAAGATCGCCGCTTTTCCCGCCGCCGGCTCCGGCTTCTCCCTGGCCGGCGAGCCGAATGCGTTGTCCCTCGTGGACGCCTTTCGGGATCTTGACCTGATAACTTTCCACCTTGTTGGAATTCCCGCGCCGCAATGAAATTGGACGCTTCGATCCGTGGAGCGCTTCCTCGAGCGTAACCATGATGTCCGCTTCGACATCGCTTCCGCGTTCGGCTCCGCGCGGGCGTTGGCCAAAAGGACCCCCACCGCCGAAACCTGCCCGCCGTCCGCCGCCGAAAAACGCTTCGAAGAAATCGCTGAAACCGGTCCCGCCAAATTCGAATTCGACGCCGCCATCGCCCGTAGAATAACGCTGGAACCCGCCGCCCGGCTGCGCACCCCAACCCGGAGGCGGTTGGAAGCCGCCGCCCGGCTGGTTCCAGTTCGCGCCTAGCTCGTCGTATTTCTTCCGCTTCTCCGGATCACCGAGAACTTCGTAGGCTTCGTTGAGCTGCTTGAATTTCTCTTCCGCCGTCGCCTTGTCCTTATTGACGTCGGGATGATATTTGCGCGCGAGTTTCCGGAACGCCTTGCGAATCTCGTCGTCGCTCGCCGTTTTCGGAACGCCCAGAGTGTCGTAATAATCTCGGAACTGAACCGCCATTGTTTCCGGCAAAGTTTCGATGGGTAGCGCCGCCGCGCAACCTCGGTATCGTCGAGCATGCGTGATCTGGCCCGGATGCTGACAGTTCTCGGCGCCATCATCATGATCGTTGGGATCGCGTTATGGGCGTGGATTGGCGCCGGCTGGTTCGGCCGTTTGCCCGGCGACATCCGAATCGAGCGCGGCAATACCGCGTTTTATTTTCCGGTCGTCACCTGCATCATCATCAGCATTGTGCTGACGCTGCTCATGTCGCTCTTCCGCCGTTGAAGCGCACCAATGCCACGGTCGTCGCGCAGACAACAGTTGCTCGATGAACACGTCGCGCGCCTGCTCCAATGCCGGCGTTGCCCGCGCATGTTACCGCCACCCGTCTCTGGCGGACCGGTTTTGAGTAACATCATGCTGATCGGTCAGGCTCCGGGAGTGAAAGAACCGGTGCTCGCCAGACCGTTCGCCTGGACGGCTGGCCGCACTCTTTTCGGCTGGTTCCAGGAGTTTTGCGCGATGAACGAAAAACAGGTGCGCGCGAAAATTTATTTCGCGGCTGTTTGCCGTTGTTTCCCCGGAAAAACCGCGGCCGGCGGCGATCGCGTTCCCGCGCCGGAGGAAATTCGAAATTGCTCTTCCTGGATGAACGACGAAACCGATTTGCTTCAGCCCGATCTCATCATGCCGGTCGGCAAACTGGCGATCGCGCAATTCATTTCTTTCGAAAAATTGGATGAAGTTGTGGGCCGATCGTTCCGCATTCGCGACAAACGCCGCGCATTCGATTTAATTCCGCTGCCCCACCCGTCGGGCGCGTCACCCTGGCATCGCATTCCGCCTGGTCTGGGATTGCTTCGAAAAGCAATGCGCCTCGTTGCGCGCCATCCGGCAATGCGGAAATTGAAAACCGAATGACCGCCAAAGTTCTTACGCGTGCCGATCTTCCCGAGTCCGACAAATGGGATCTCACCCATCTCTTCGCCAACGCGAATAAATGGTCGGAGGACCTTGCCTGGCTCCAGAAGACCTACCCACGGATCGTCGAGTGGAGGGGTCGCCTTGGCGAATCCGCGGGGACGCTCGCCACCTGCCTCGAGTTCGAGAAGTCGCTCGACCTGAAGATTGAACGACTCTATCAGTTCGCGTCGCTCCAGCTTGCCGAGGATAGCGCGAACCCCGATTACCTCGCCCGGATGGGCCAGCTTCAGAACCTGCTCACGAAGATCGGCGAAGCCGCCTCCTTCATGGGTCCGGAAATTCAGGCGATCCTGGACGACAAGTTCACGCAGTTCCTCGAAGACCCAGCGCTGACCGAATGGAAAATCGCGTTGAAAAAAATCCGGCGAATGAAGCCGCACGTTTTGTCCGAGCGCGAAGAACGGCTGCTTGCCCTCGGCAGCGCCGCCCTCGATGGCTACGACGAAACGTTTTCCCAATTAACCGACGTCGACATGAAGTTCGGCGTCCTGATTGACGAGAAGGGCGAAGAAAAACCGCTCACCCAAAGTTCGTTCAGCTCGTTCCTGGTGAAACGCGATCGCGCGCTACGCAAACGGGCGTTTTACCAGTTCTACGACGAATTTCAGGACCACCAGTTTACGCTCGCGGCCTCGCTCGCCTACTCGGTCAAGGCCGATGTCTTCCGCGCTCGTGCCCGAAATTATCCTTCCGCTCTCGAAGCCTCTCTTTTCCACGACGACATTCCGTTCGCCGTTTACGATGGTCTCATCGCGGCCGTGCGAAATAATTTGGCGCCGCTCTTTCGCTACTACGAATTGCGGCGCCGCGTCCTCGGTCTCGCCGACCTTCATCACTACGACACTTATGTTCCGTTGGTCCCGGAAATCGAGTCTCACGTTTCGTTTGATGAAGCGACTGACACGATCCTCTCCGCCTTCGCGCCCCTCGGTCCTGAATACACCGCGACTTTAGCCGAAGGTTTGCGCGGACGCTGGTGCGACCGATACGAGACAAAAGGCAAACGCAGCGGCGCGTTTTCGTCCGGCAGCTTCGGCGGCCCGCCCTACATCCTGATGAACTTCAAGAGCGATGTCTTCTCCGACGTCTACACTCTCGCCCACGAAGCCGGTCATTCGATGCACACCTGGTTCTCGCAGCGGTCGCAGCGCTACCAGGACTACCACTACCCGATCTTCCTCGCCGAAGTCGCGTCAACGTTTAACGAGGAACTGCTTACCCATCACCTCCTCGAAAAAACCGCCGACAGAAAGATGCGCGCCTACATCATCAATCGCCAGATCGACGACATTCGCGGCACGCTTTTCCGGCAGACGATGTTCGCCGAGTTTGAGAAAATCATTCACGCGATCGAAGAGCGCGGCGACGCGCTGACGCTCGACGTTTTCAAGTCGGAATATCACGCGCTTCTCGATGCGTACTTCGGTTCCGGCGTAGTGCTCGATCCGCAACTGGACCTCGAATGCCTGCGTATCCCCCATTTCTACAACGCCTTTTATGTCTACAAATACGCCACCGGAATTTCCGCCGCGGTTGCGTTGTCCGAGCGCGTTCTCGAGAAGCAGTCCGGCGCCGTTGACGCTTACCTGAATTTCCTAAAATCCGGCGGCTCGAGATTTCCGCTGGAGACGCTGCGAGATGCCGGTGTCGACATGACAACGCCCGCGCCGATCGAGAGCACGCTGCGTCTTTTCGAGCACCGCCTGAACGAGTTGGAAACGCTCCTCCTGTAGCCGGGGTTGCTGATCGCAGCCCTCGCGAAACTACGTTGCACCCCAGAACCCCATGGCAAGCGATTTGCTAAATAGGGGAACCGTGCAGTTCGAATGGCAGTTGCAGGCAGCCTGCGGCTACGCAGAGCTAGGCATGACACGCGAGTCGCTCGCCGAACTCGACGCGATCGACAAACGCCATCAGAACCGTCCCGAAGTCCTTCAACTTCGTCTCCATCATCTCATGCGGAAAAAGAAATGGGCGCTCGCCCTGCGCGTCAGCCAGAAACTTTGCCGCGTCGCGCCCGATGCCGGAGCTGGCTTCCTCCACGCCGGTTTTTGTCTTCACCAACTCGGCAAAACCGCCGAAGCGAGGAAGCTCCTCATCACCGGCCCGGTCGCGCTCCTCAAAGAGCCGATCTATTATTACAACATGGGGTGCTACGAAGCCCTCCTCGGCAATGTCCACGATGCCGAAGCGAACCTCCAGATCAGCTTCAAGATGGACAGCTCCTTCCGCGATTTGGCCAAGAAGGATCCGGACTTGAAGGCTCTTCACGCAGTGATTTAAAACTGCTCTTCGTTAGGCTACGCTCGGCCGTGAATTACGAGCGCCTCGCGCGATTGTTCCGCGAAAATTTCGAACGCTTTGGAGAACTCGGTGCGGCTGTTTCCGTTTGGCGCCACGGCAAACAGATTCTCGAATTGCACGGCGGATTTCGCGAGGCAACGCGCGAGCAGCCGTGGACAGTGGACACGATCGTGCTCTTCTGGTCGGCGACGAAAGGGCTAGGAAGCGCGTGTCTGCTGCACGCGTTGCAAGAGCGCGAAATCGAGCTGGAACGACACGTGTCCGAATTCTGGCCGGAATTTGCTCAGGCTGGAAAAAGCGAAATCAGTTTGGAGCAATTGCTCTCGCATCAGGCCGGGCTGAGCGCGCTCGAACAAAGGGCTGATATTCTCGATTACGACGCCGTCATTGCCGCCCTGGAAAAACAAAAGCCGCTTTGGCCGCCGGGAACAGCACATGGCTATCACGCCCGAACGTTCGGATTTCTTGTCGATGAATGCGTCCGAAGATTAAGCGGAAAGCGGATTGCCGAATACTGGCGCGAGATTTTCGCGGAGCCACTCGGACTCGATATCTGGGTCGGCCTGCCCGAATCGGAGGACCATCGCATGGCAACTATTTATGCCGCGAAGGCCGGCGGCGAGCAAAAGCCGGCTGAATTTTATCGCGAGCTCGCCACACCGGGAACGCTCGTTCAGAAAACGTTTACCTCTCCCCCCGGCCTGCATTCCGTCGCCGCGATGAACAAACGAGAGAACCGCGCCGCGAGCATTGTTTCTTTCGGCGGGATCGGCAGCGCGTCGTCGCTTGCGAAGTTCTACGGCATGCTCGCGAATGGCGGCGAACTCGAAGGGCACCGCTATTTCAAGCCCCAAACGATTGCGCAAATGACGACGCCGCTTGCCTCGGGAATCGATTGCATCCTCCAAATCCCAACGGCGTTCTCCGCCGGGTTCATGAAAGATCCTCCCGGCACCGAGCCGCGCATTTTCGGTCCCTCCCCTTCCGCTTTCGGCCATCCAGGAGCCGGCGGGAGCAACGCTTTTGCCGATCCCGCGAACGGCCTCGCGTTCGCTTATGTTATGAACCAGATGGAGCAATCGCTTTTGCCTAACGAGAAGTCGCTCCGATTGGTAAATGCGATTTACGCTATTCGCCCATCACCGTGACCACGATCTTGCGGTGATGGGCTGCGCGTCGGTGTTCGAAAAGAAAAATTCCCTGCCAGGTTCCGAGTTGTAGCTCGCCGTTACCGATCGGAATGACCTCGCTCGTGCGCGTGAGTGCCATCCGAATGTGCGACGTGCTGTCGTCGGGCCCTTCGTCGTCGTGCTCGTAATCCGCGTCCTCCGGGACAAGACGTTCGAAAAATTTTTCAAGATCGCGGCGCGCGGCCGGCGCGGCGTTCTCCATGATCACGAGACTGCAGCTCGTGTGGCAAACAAAGACGGTCACAATTCCTGTTGCTATTTTGAGACGCGCCACGATCCGGGCGACTTCGTCGGTGATTTCATAAGTCCCCTTGCCTTTCGTCCGGACCTCGAAGGTTTCAGTGTGCACCGCCATCGCGGCACGCTAGCGGCCGCGCCGCGAGCGGCAAGTTTTCGCTTCGCAGATCGGAGCGAAGACCGGATAGTCTCCTCGAACAATGGAAGCGGACCTCGAGCGGATTCTTTTCGACGAAGCAAAAATCCATCACCGGCTGGATGAGCTGGCGGCGCAGATTTCCAATGATTATCGCGGGCGCGAGCTCACCGTCATCGCCATTCTCAACGGCAGCGTGATTCTGATGGCGGATTTGCTCCGCCGCCTTCCAATGCCCCTGAAACTGGATTGCCTTAGCGTCGCGAGTTATCACGGCGGGACCAAGACCACTGGCGAACTCGTTTTTCGCCAACTTTGGATGCCGGACATCGCGGGACGGCACGTCCTGCTGCTCGACGATATTCTCGATAGCGGCGTCACGCTCGCGACGATTCGCGAAAAGATCGAAGGCATCGGCCCGCAAAGCGTGCGCATTTGCGTGCTCCTGGAAAAAAAGAAAACGCGCCTGCGCCACGTCGACGCCGATTACGTCGGCTTCCAGATCGGCGACGAGTTCGTGGTCGGTTACGGGCTCGATTACATGGAGCGCTATCGCAATCTCCCGTGCATCGGCGTGCTCCGGAAAGATCTGATCGCGGCCACGGCGTGAACGTTCACGTTCAGTTTTTCTCCCGGCTCCGCGATTTAGTCGGCGCAGCGGAAATGGATCTTGAAGTTCCGGAGCGAACAACGGCGGCCGATCTTCTCGAGTTCATTTACGTCAGGACGCCCGCGCTGCGCAATTGGGATAAGAGCATTCTCGTCGCGAGTGGCTTGGATTTCGTTGAGCGCGATTACGTAGTGAAACCGGACGACGAAATTTCGATCATGCCTCCGGTGCAGGGCGGGTAATCAATCGCGAAAATTCTTGAAGGTCGTCGCGACGCCAAAATCGCGCGTGCGCACGAACGCGATCACGGCCTGAAGATCGTCCTTCTTCTTTCCGGTAATGCGGATCTGCCGATCCTGGAGCTGGCTCTGCACTTTGAAGTTCTGGGCTTTGATGGCGTGGATGATTTCCTTCGCCTTGTTTCCTTCGAGGCCCTGCTGAATTTTCAGTTCCTGGCGCGCGTGGCCAATCGAAGAAATCTCCGGGTCAACCTGTTCGACATTCCGCAGGTCCACGCCGCGCTTGCTCAACTTCCCGACCACGATCTCGCGCAGACCGCGTAAACGCGACGCGTCCTCGGCCGTGAGCGTGATCTTGTCTTTCTCGGCCACGATTTCCGCGACGCTTCCCTTGAAATCGAAGCGCGTCGCGAGTTCCTTGCGAGCTTGATTGAGCGCATTATCGATTTCCTGCGCATCCACTTCTGAGACGATATCGAACGAAGGCATCTGGGAATTTTTCGATTTTGGATTTTCGATTTTGGATTGCTGACGAATCTTGAGCCAATGCCGTTTCGAATCTGGCGTCAAGCTCGCACGATTGGACTGGGCCTGATTATACTCGCGCTCCCCGCGTGCCATCGCGCGGCGCAGAAGGAGGAAAAAGCTCTGCGGGCCGAGCTGCAGAAAGCGATCGACGAACAGGCCTACGAGCGCGCCGTCGAATTGGCGCGGCGTCACCTGAAACTGCGACCGCACGATAACGGGACGTGGGACCGATTGGTGCGCGCGCAATTCGGGCTGCAAAATTTGGGCGCGGTGAGCCAGAGCCTGGATGACTGGCGGAACGCGGTTCCCGAACCGTCTCTGAACCTCGACGAGTACGCTGGAGATTACGCGGCGGCGAAAGGGGACGATGCCTGGGCCGTGGCGGCCTGGAAAAAAGTGGCCGAAGCCGATCCAAAAAATGTCCGGATCTGGGAGAAAATCGCGCGACTCGAAACGCGTCACCAATTTTGGGCGAAAGAAGACGCGGCCTGGAGTGCGTTGCTTGGATTACAGGAAAATGCCGTGGCCCGAATCAATCGCGCGCTCTGCCGGCGGCGGCTTCATCGCTGGCATGACGCGTTCGAAGATCTCGAGAAAGCGAAAGCGCTTGCACCCGAGGATCCCGAAGTCGTCCGCGGCGCAAAATTGCTCGCGCGCCTCGAGAAATCGTTGAATGCCATTCGCGAGCTCGATTCCGCGCTCGCTATTTCGCCAAACGATTCCGGACTGCTGGCCGATCGCGCGCTGCTCTTCCTCCGGGCCGACGACCCGGAACTGGCGCTGGAAGATGCGGAAGCCGCTGGAAAAATCGGGCCGTGGGCGGTGCGGCCAAGATTATTTCAAGCCTTGGCCTTGATTGCTCTCGGCCACCCCGACGAATGCGAGAAGCTCGGCGTCAACAAACTGATCCGGTTAGAAGCGTTGACCTTTGAGTTTCTTGAAACAGTCGGGCGGCTCGATTCAGAAATCTCGGCGGAGCGAAACAACGCGGAGCTTTACGTGACCCGCGCGTGGCAACTGAACGAAATTGGGCAGCCAGCGCTGGCGTGGCAAGACGCGCAAACCGCGATGCAGCTCGATGCGAAAGCCGCCGGCGCGTGCGCGGAAGCGAGCTACGCCCTGACGAAACTCGGACGCGCCCAGGAAGCGTTGGATCAAATCAAACGCGCCACCGAACTCGATCCGAATTTTTCGACGGCCTGGCAGTATCGTGGAGAGCTCGAGATGGCGCGCGGCGAAATTCTTTCCGCCATCGATTCGTTTACCCACTCACTCGAGACAACCCAGACGGTGATGGCTTTGGAGAAACGGGAACAATGTTATCGCCGGCTCGGTTTGCTCGTGAAAGCAGAGCAGGACCGGAAAATGCGCGAGGAACTGGCGCGCGGATCGAAGTAGCGCGGGCTCAGTAAATCTTGTCGATCCGGATATTGCCGCGACGAGCTTCCAGGGAAACGACGGTCTGCGCTTCCGACCCGATCACTTCCGCTACCGAATGCACCACCTCTTTTGAGGTTGTCGTCGGCTGGAAGCCATTGGCAATGCGGCCTTCGCTGGCGGTCGCGCTGAGATTCAACGAGGCGTCGCTGGGAAAAATCCCGCGGATGTTTCCACGCGTGCTCGCGGCTTTGATCGCGAACTCGTGGTTCTCCCACCAATCATAGACTACGTCGAGCCGACCCGTCTCCACGCTGAGATCGAGGTCGCCGAAACAATTGTGGCCGGCGAGCCAGCCGTTGACGAGATGGGCCTTCGCTTCGCCGCCATTGCGCAGCCCCTCGACGAGGACTTCGCCATTCGTGAGTTTGAGATCCGTGACTCGCGCCCTCTGCGGCACCACGATGATGTAATCGACCGTGCCGGAACGATCGCTCAACGCATTCTTGCGCGGCGGATAAGTCGTGGTGATGGCGACGCCGCTTTGGTTCGCTTTGACGTCGATCACGATTTCCTGCAATCGCTCGGTGTTGTACGCTTTCTTGATCGCCTGGATTACAATCTCGGGCTTGTCGGCCGCGTAAACGCGGATCGAGCCATCAATATTCTCCACGCTCAGCGTCGCATCGGGATTTACATCGTATTTCTGCTCGACGATTTCTTCGAGCGGTTCGACGGCGAACATTGGTCGCGCCAGCAGCAGGACCGCCGCCGCGAGGATCAAACGCCGGATCTTATTCATACCGCAGCGCCACCATTGGATCGACTTTCATGGCGCGGCGCGCGGGAATGTAGCTGGCGAGAGCGGCCGCGACGATGAGCAAACCGATCACGCTCCCATAGGTCACAACGTCGGTTGCCTGCACACCATAGAGCATCGTGCTCAGCAACCGCGTAAGACCGATCGACGCCAGAATGCCGACCGCGACGCCGGACACTACAAGCGTGAAACTTTGCCGGAAAATCATCCGCAACATATCGACACGCTGGGCGCCCAGCGCCATCCGAATCCCGATCTCATGCGTCCGTTGCGAAGTGATGTAAGCCATCACGCCATACAGTCCCACCATCGCGAGAAGCAGCGCGGACCCGGCGAAAATCCCGAGCATGACCATGCTGAAGCGCCGATTGTCGAACGACGCGGAAACGATTTGCTCGATCGTTTCAAACTTGATCGGCATTTCCGGATTCAAGGCGCGGGCTTCGCGGCGCATCGCACTCGTGAGGCTGGCGACGTCGCCGTGGGCGCGCGCCACAATGGAGAATTCCGAGGTCGAGCCCGGACGCTGAAAATAATTTGTGTAAACCGTCGGACGCGGATCGCGATCAAGTCCGTTGTCCCGGACGTCGCCGACAATGCCGACAATGGTTAGAGGATGCAGATCGCCGTCCATGTTCCCGTACTGGATTTGTTTTCCGATTGCGTCTTCGATAGGCCAGTAGCGTTTCGCAAGCGATTCGCTCGCGACCGCAACGTGGGGCGAGTCGGGCCCGTCGCTTTCCTGGAAAAGCCGGCCGCGAATCAACGGAATTCCCATGGCGCCAAAATAGCCCGCGCTGGCCACGCGATAATCGGCGTCGCGTGAGCGTTCGCTCGGGGAGAGCGCGTCGAATTGTTTAATCAGTTCCTGCATCGTGGCCGCGGATTTGCCGCCGCGTTCCTCGATGAAAGTTCCGTTGGCGCCGTTGCCGCTCATCGGCAATGCGCTCGTTCCGCCCACATTCGTCACGCCCGGCAGCGCGGCGATCCGTTCGAGCAAGCCATGATGAAATTGCGCGAGGGCACGCATTTTGGATTCGTCTTCCGCTTGCGTCAGCAACACCGTCATCGCGACGACGCTTTCCGCGCGAAATCCGGGATCGACGGAAACGAGCCGTTGAAAACTGCGCCCGAGCAATCCAGCGCCGACGAGCAACATCAGGGTCAGCGCGACTTGCGCCACGATGAGAATGTGACGAGCGCGAGTCTGCGAGCTGGAACTGCTGCCGCGGCCTGCGTCCTGCAAATCGTTTTGAAGCTGGCGCCGAGACGCGTGAATGATCGGCACGAAGCCGAGAGCAATCGCGATCACCACCGAAATCGCGATGCTAAAGAGCAACACATTTGTGCTCACGCCAATCTCGCCGACGCGCGGCAGATTGCCGTGATAAAGCCCGACGATCAGTTGCACGCTCCAGGAGGCGAGCAAAGTGCCGAGCGCGCCCGCGGCCAGGGTGAGCAACAATGCTTCGGCAATAAATTGCCGCGCTAATCTCGCCCGCGAGGCTCCGAGCGCAGCGCGCAACGCCACTTCCTTGCGGCGCGCCGCCGCGCGCACGAGCAGAAGATTCGCGACGTTCGAGCACGCAATCGCCAGCAACAGGCCGACGGCGCCGCTCAGCACGAACAGCATGCCGCGGACATCGCGAACGAATCGTTCACGGAACGAGAGCAGACCGAAACTGGCGGCATCTGTCTGCGAGCCATGCTCCAGTTTCAGCGCCCGGCCGATCGCGGCGACTTCAGTTTTCGCCTGTTCGAAAGAAACCGCCGGCCGCAAACGCGCGATAACGCGAAAATTATGCGCGGTGCGCGATTCGTAAGGCGGATAAAGCGCGGCGAACGGAAACCAAACATCGACGCCGGCCGGAAACTCGGTTTGCGGCGGCAGAACGCCGATCACGGCGAAACTGCGATTGGAGAAGCGAATTGAGGTTCCGTCCAAACTCGGCCGGCCTTCCAGTTGTTTCTTCCAAAAACCGTAGCTCACCACTGCGACCTCTTTTTCTTCGCGCAAAGTTTCCGGAGAAAACAGGCGGCCAATCGTGGGAGTCACGCCAAGGACGCGAAAGAAATCCGCGGACACGCCGGAAAGATTTGTTCGCACCGGCTCGATCCCGCCCGCGACCGCGTCAGGGCTGCGGGTGTAAGCGGCTACTGCTTCGAAACTGTGATTCCGCGCGACGAGGTCGTTGAAGTTCGGTTCGGCGAACGGCATGCCGCGTCCGGATTCATTCAGCTCGCTTACTTCGACGAGACGTTCCTGGTTCGGATACGGCATTGGCCGGAGCAACACCGCGTCGAGGACACTGAAGATCGCCGCGGAAGCGCCGATGCCGAGTGCGAGCGTGAGGATCGCAACGAGGGTGAACGCCGGTGATTTAAAGAGAGTACGGAAGGAGTATTTCAGGTCATTCATAACGAAGCGCGACCATCGGATCGACTTTCATGGCGCGACGCGCCGGAATATAGCTGGCGAGCAACGCAGCCGCGGCTAACAAAAAGACGACGGTCGCGTAGGTGAGGAAATCGTTCGCACCGACGCCATAGAGCAGGCTCGCGAGCAATCGCGTCGCGCCGAACGACGCCACCAATCCAATCGCGATGCCGATCACCACGACGGTGAGACTTTGCCGCAAAATCATGCTGAGCATGTCGGTGCGTTGCGCGCCCAGCGCCATGCGAATGCCGATCTCGCGGGTGCGCTGCGTAACCGTGTAGGCGATGACGCCGTAAATGCCGATCGCGGCCAGGACTAACGCCGTGCCGGCAAACACGCCTAACAACAGCATGTTGAAGCGCGGGCGCGCCAGGGTTTCGCCGATGAGCGATTGCATGGGATCGATGTGGCTCAGGAAGACATCGGGGTCCTGCTCGCGGAAGACGTTGCGTATAGCCGAGTGAATGCCGGAGAGATTTTCGTTCGCAGTGCGAAACACGAGCCAGAGTTGGCGCACCGGCGATTGCGCGAAAGGCCGGTAAATTTCGGGCAGCGTCGGAGTGTTAATCTCCCTTTGTTTTGTGTCGCCGACCACGCCGATGATCTCGAGCGAATTGATCGCGCCGTTCTCGCCGTCCAACAAAATGGTTTGTCCAATTGGATCGCGATCGGGGATGAAGCGCCTGAGGAATGTTTCATTTACAATTGCGACGGGCGGCGCGTTTTCGTTGTCGCGCAGTTCAAAATCGCGGCCCGCGCGCAGCGGAATGCGCACGGTGCGGAAGTACCCTGGGGTGGTGACCACATGCGACACGTGGGGATGATTGCCGAGCCCTGAATCTGGCGCGAACTGCATCCGGAACGATTTGTCCCAGCCGTAGCCGCTAAACGGCGCGGGATCCACGCCGACTACGGACTCAAGGCCGGGAAGCGCGGCGAGCTTCGGAAGGATCTGCCCATAAAATTTTCTCTGCTTTTGTTCGTCGGAATACGTGACGCGCGACAATGATTCATTGATGACGAGCAGCCGCGTCGGATCGAAACCGACATCCGTCGCCTGCAGATTGAAGAAGCTGCGGATGAGCAAGCCGGCGGCGGCGAGCAATAAAAGCGAGAGCGAGATCTGGGAAATGACGAGAGCGGAGCGCACACGCGTGCCGTGCAAACCGCCGGTTGAACCTTTCGCGCCTTGTTGCAGCGCGTCGGTGAGGTTGCCGCGCGAGACCTGGAGGGCGGGCCCGAGGCCGAAGAGTAACGTGCTCAAAATGGCGAGGGCGAACGTGAATGCGCTGACGCCCAGGTTGATGTGAACCTCGGAAAGCCGCGGGACGTTGCGCGGACCGTACGCGCCTAACAATTCGATGCTCCACCACGCCAGCAACAAACCGCCGGCACCTCCGAGCAGCGCGAGCAACAGACTTTCGACGAGCAGTTGCCTAACGACTGCTCCCCGGCTCGCACCCAGCGCAGTGCGAATACCGATCTCACGCGCGCGCCCGGCGGCACGCGCCAGAAGCAGATTGGCCACGTTCGCGCACGCGATGAGGAGCACGAGCGCGACCGCACCCAATAAAATCAAAAGGGCGGGGCGCACATTGCGGACGGTATCCTGCAACAACGGAACGACCGCCAGGCTGCGATCGGTGTTTGTCTCGGGATATTGTTGCTCAAGCTGACGCGCAATCGTTTTCAACTCTGCCTCCGCCTGCGAGACCGTCACCCCTGGTTTCAGCCGCCCGATTAAGTGAACATAGTGCGCGCCGCGCTCCGCCGGAGCGACAGGCCAGATCAGCTTGACCGGCATCACGAAATCGCTCGCCCGCCCATAATATGGAAATTTCCAGCCAGCGGGCATCACGCCGAGAACGGTGCACTTTCCCGCGCGCGTCGTGACCTGGCGCCCGACGATCTCTGGATCGCTCCCAAAGGCGCGCTTCCATAAATTGGAGCTAATCACCACGACGTTGGGCGCCCCAGGTTTCGCTTCCTCCGCCGTGAATCCGCGACCAAGGCTGGGCGCGACGCCGAGCGTCTCGAAGAAATCGCCATCGACCGCCACGCCGTCCAATTCCTCGCCTTCAGCCGCGTCGGTCAGGACCGTCCACGCGCTGTTGTAGGCCGCGAGCGTGCTGAAGCTGCGGCTTTGGGCGCGGAAATCGAACATGTCCGGAAGCGACTCGCTCTGGCGCGCATTCGCCTCATGCCCAAGCGTGCCCCAAATCGCGACGAGCTGCTCCGGCTTGGGAAACGGCAACGGCCGCAGCAGCACGGTCTCGACTACGCTGAAGATCGCGCTGTTCGCGCCGATCCCGAGCGTGAGCGTCGCGATCGCGATAAGGCTAAAGCCGGGCGACTTCAACAGCAGGCGGAGCGCGTAACGCAGGTCACTCATAACGAAGCGCGATGATGGGATCGACTTTCATGGCGCGGCGCGCGGGGAACAGACATGCCAGCAAAGCGGCCAGGAGCAGAACAAAAATCGTGGCCGCGAGGAGAAGCGGATTGTGAGCGGACGTTTGATAAAGTTGAGAAGCGATCAGGCGGCCGAGGGCCAGCACAGCAACCAACCCGGCGATCGATCCGAAAACGACCGGCCGCATTCCCTGATCGACGACGAGACGCAAGATGTCGCTCGTCTGCGCACCCAAGGCCATCCGGACGCCAATTTCGTTTGTGCGTTGCGCAACGCTATAGGCGACCGCGCCGTAAATTCCGATGCTGGCGAGGAGGAGCGCGACTCCAGCGAAAATGGCCAGCAACCACATCATGAGACGCGTCTGACCAATCGCTTGCGCGACCACTGCGCCCATCGATTGCGGGATCGCGATCGCGAGTCCGGGATCGACATTGGCCAGCGCTGAACGCACCGACTTCGTTACCGCGTCAACGGTGAGATTGCTTCGGACGTAGATGGCGAGAAACGGGAAATTTTCCTGCGCCCATGGGCGATACAGTTCCACATCATCGGGCTCGCCGATCTTGCGCGAGCGGACTTCACCGACGACGCCGATAATTTCGGCCGGCAAACTCGTGCTGCTGATGAGGAGCGTCTTGCCGATCGGATTTTCGTTCCGAAAAATCTTTTTCGCGCCGCCCTGGCTGATCAGGAGCACGTTCGGACGATCGGCGGTGTCGTGTTCGTCGAAATCGCGACCGGAGAGAAGCGGGATGCTCCAGGTCTTCAAATAACCCGGCGCGACGTCATGGCCGGCAGCAGCGGCGCGTTTATCAATCGGCAGAATTTCGCCGTCTGGGCGCGAGTAGAGGAAATTGCTGCCCGCCCCGGGAAAGAGTGGGATGTCGGCGCTTAGCGTGGCACTTTGCACACCGGGCAAATTGCGGACGGCGGCGAGTGTTTGTTCGGCGAAACGATGGCGCGCGCCGAGATCGGGATAGTGGGCGTCCGGCAAAGTGATGAAGCCGAACCAAACATCGTCCGTGTGATACCCAACATTTTGCTGGCTCAAACGCACGAAGCTGGTGATGAGCAGGGCCGCGCCGGCAAGTAGCGTGACGGAAAGCGCGACCTGCGCGCCGATGAGGATCTTGCGGAAGCGTAATTGATTCGCGCTGCCGCTGGAACCCCGCGCTCCTTCTTTCAGTCCCTCGACCAGATCGGCCTTTGCACTTTGCAGCGCTGGATAAATTCCCATGGCAAGACCGGTAAGAATCGACATCGCGACGGTAAACCCGAGCACCGGCAGGGAAAGCTGGACCCGCACATCCGGATCGAACGGCAGAAAGTTCGCCGCCATCTTCGGAACCATCGGCACCACGTGCCAGGCGAAGAGGGCGCCGGCGACTCCGGCGAAGAGACTCACGAGCAGGCTCTCGAACACAAACAGCCTGACCACGCTTCCGCGGGACGCGCCGATCGCCATCCGCAACGCGATTTCGCGCCGTCGTCCACTGAACCTAACGAGCAGTAGATTCGCGACGTTACTGCACGCGATCAGCAACACGAACGCAACCGCGGCGAGCAAAATCGTAAAGGCGGGCCGCAAGCTTCCCGTCGTGTCGTCGGGCAGCGTCTTCAGCGTCATCACCGATGAGCTGTCGATCTTGCCGGGATATTGGGCGCGGTAGCTTTGTTCGAGCGCAGGCATGGCGGCGCGCGCTTGTTCCAACGTCATCCCCGATTTCAACCGGCCCACCACGCGGAGAACACCGGAACCGCGCATGATTCGCTCGTTCGAAATTCCCGGAAGGAAATACGGTTTCGTCGTCCAGACTTCGGCCGTCGGCCCGACCCACGAAAATGGCAGGTTCGGAATAACTCCGACGATCGTGTAGAGCACGCCATCGAGCGTGACGCCGCGGCCAATTACGTTTGGATCGCCGCCGATCCGGTTCCGCCAGAAACTCTCAGTCACCAGCGCGAGGTCGGCGCTTTGTTCTTCCGCCGGCAGGAAGTTGCGCCCGCGGATCGGCTTCACTCCGAGCACGTCGAAATAATCCCAGGTCGCACGCCCGCCGAAGATTTGGACTGCGTCGCCGAGACCGGTCAGCGTGAAAGCCGTTACACTTTCCGCGGCGAAGCCGTCGAAGACGGTTTGCGATTCGCGATAATGCTGGAAGCGCGGTACCGAGATGGCGAGCTCGAGCAGATTCCGCTCGCGCGCGTTCGAATACATGTGGACCACGCGCTGCGGTTCCTTGAAGGACAGACCACGCAGGAAGAGGTCATTGATCAAACTGAAGATCGCCGTGTTCAGTCCGATCCCGAGCGCGAGCGTGATCAACGCGAGCAAGGTGAAGCCGGGGGATTTGATTAGTTGCCGCAAGGCAAAACGCAAATCGGTCATCATGATTTGGATTTCCGGTTACTCGTATCGGAGCGCGACCATCGGATCGACTTTCATCGCGCGGCGGGCGGGAACGTAACTAGCGAGCAAGGCAGCAACGGCCAGGAGAGTAATCACGACCGCGTAAATCGAGGCATCGTTCGCGCCCACGCCGTAAAGCAGCGTCGCCAGCACTCGGGTGGCGCCGAGCGCGACTAGAAACCCGATCACGATTCCGATGATAACGAGCGTCATGCTTTGGCGCAAAACCATGCCAAGCATCTGAGTCCGTCGTGCGCCGAGCGCCATCCGAATGCCGATTTCGCGCGTGCGTTGGGTAACGCTGTAAGCGATCACGCCGTAGATGCCGATGGCCGCGAGCACCATCGCCACCGCCGCGAACACCGCGAGCAGCATCATATTGAAGCGCGGTTGGGCCAGATGCGTGTCGACAAATCTCGTCATTGGATCGAGCGCGGGCACATAGATGTCTTTGTCGACCTCGTGAACCGCGCGCTTCACGTCAGCATTCAGGCCCACGAGATTCGTTGAACTGACTCGCAGGACGATATCGAGGCTGCGTCCCGGGTCCTGTGCGAATGGCACATACATTTCGGGGCCCTGCGGCTGCGCGAGAGAATCGTGGCGAGTGTTGGCAACCACGCCGATGACCTCGTGCGTGTTAAACTTGTTTTCGGGCCGATCGATCATCACCTGCTGACCGATCGGGTTCTTTCCTGGGAAATGTTTCTGGGCAAACGCTTCGTTGATCATGATGACGAGCGGCGAATCCTTCGTGTCCGTCCGGCTAATGGCTCGCCCTTGCAGGACCGGAATCTTCATCGTTTTGAAATAATCCGGCTTCACGAGCAGATAGCTCGCGCCCGGGTGATTGCCGCGCGGCAACGGCGCCGCACCGCTCGGCATGAAGGACAAGCTCGCCTGATTATCACCCAGCGGGATTGGATTGACGCCGCCGGCCGATTCGACTCCTGGAATGGCCGCGAGCTTTTCCAGCATCGTGTCGTAGGTCCGGATTTGTTGATCGACTTCGGGATAACGGATTCGCGGCAGAGTCAGCGACATGGTCATGACGCGCACCGGATCGAAACCGGGATTGGTCGCGCGCAAATTAAAGAAGCTCTTAATCAACAAACCGGCGCCGGCCAGCAAGAGAAGCGAAAGCGAGACCTGTGAGACGACGAGGAACGCGCGAAGCCGATTGGTGTGCAATCCGCCGGTGGAACCTTTCGCTCCCTGTTGCAGCGACTCATTCACCGCGGGCCGCGAAACTTGCAGCGCGGGAAAAAGACCGAAAAGCAGCGTGCTCCCGATCGCGAGCACGAACGTAAACACGCAAACGGTCATGTTCACTTTGATCTGGCCCAGGTGCGGCAATCCTTGCGGACCCGCGGCGCTGAGCAGATCGACGCCCCACCAGGCGAGAAGCAATCCGGCACCGCCACCGAGCAACGCGAGGACCAGGCTCTCGCAAAGTAATTGCCTAACGACCAGTGCGCGGCTGGCTCCGAGTGCGGTTCGGATCGCGATCTCGCGACTACGCGAAGCCGCGCGCGCCAGGAGAAGGTTCGCCACATTCGCGCACGCAATGAGCAGGACCAAAGCGACCGCACCTAAAAGAACCATTAATGCGGGACGAACGTCGCCGACGATATCCGAATGCAGTTTCACCACCACAGCTCCGATGAAATTCAGGTTCGTATCCGGATATTGCTTCGACAGCCGGCTCGCGATCGCAGTTAGCTCAGCTTCCGCCTTCTTGATCGCGACCCCGGGCTTGAGACGACCGACGACGGTAAGAAAGTGCGAGCCGCGGTTACCCAGGACTTGCTGTCCGAAATACTCGAGCGGCAGCGCGTATTCGATGTGCTCGTCTTCGATCGGGAATTTCCACCCCGGCGGCATCACTCCGATGACGGTATGCGGACGCGACGAGAGCGTGACCTGCTGGCCAATGATTTTCGGATCGCCGGCAAACGCGCTCTTCCAAAACGGATAAGTCAGAACCACGACGCGGTCCGCTTCGTTCTTCGCGTCCTCCTTGGTAAAGGCGCGGCCGAGGAGCGGCGGCACGCCCAGGACATCAAACACTTCCGGCGTAATCGCGACGCCTTCGAGATACTTTGCGTCTTCGGCGTAAGTGAGCGTACCAGCGGTACGAGTGTAAGCGGCCATCGCCGCGATCGTCTGGCTTTGATCGCGCAGGTCTATGTAGTCCGGAAAGGAGTGGACGTTGCCGCGGACATTTCCGTTGTCGTTCGCGTAGCGCCCCCAAAGGTTGACGATCTCATCCGGGCTCTTGAACGGAAGCGGTCGCAACAGAACGGTGTCGATGACGCTGAAGATCGCGCTGTTCGCGCCGATACCGAGCGCAAGAGTAAGGATGGCGATGACCGCAAAGACCGGCGCTTTGATCAGCATCCGGAAGGCGTATTTGAGATCGGTTAACATACGGTTAATGACGAATGTCGAATGACGAAGAACGTCGAGCGCGCCTTTCGGCATTCGTGCTTCGTCATTCCTTCATCATTCGTCATTCGGACATTCGTCATTTAATTGGTTACACGATGAATCCGTCTCGGAGCTGGATGATCCGATTCCCATAGGCGGCGTTTACATCCGAATGCGTGACCTGGATGATGGTCGTGCCCTGGCCGTTCAACATCTTGAACATCTCCATGATTTCTTTTCCCTGATCGGAATGGAGATTGCCGGTCGGTTCGTCCGCCAGAATTAGCTTCGGGTTCGCGATCATTGCGCGGGCGATGCTGACGAGCTGTTGCTGACCGCCGGAGAGCTGGCGCGGATAAAGGTCTTTTTTTCCGACGATGTGAAACTTGTCGAGCGTGTCGCAGACGATCGAGTCGCGTCCGGCTTTATTCACGTGGCGATACGAGAGCGGGATGTCGAGGTTCTCGTAAACGGTCAGATCATCGAGGAGATGATAGGCCTGGAAAACAAAGCCAATCTTTTCATTCCGCAACGCGGCGCGCTCCTTCGGTTTTAGATTGTGAACCGCGACGTCGTCGAAGAAATATTCGCCGCTCCAGGCGTGGTCGTGCATGCCGAGGATATGGAGCAATGACGATTTTCCGGCCCCAGACGGTCCCATGATGGAAACGAAGTCGCCTTCGTTTACCTCCAGGTTGATGTCCCGGAGGACGTAAAAGAATTTCCCTTTCGCGAGCGGGTAGAAACGTTCGAGGTGTTTAAGTGTAATCATTGACATAAGTTTTTTAGCTTTGCGCCAGGGCGATCTTCGGATCGAGACGAGCCGCGCGTCGCGCGGGCAGGTAGCAAGCAACCAGCGCCACGAAAAGGAGCAACAAAGGAATTGCGACGAAGGTCAGCGGATCGGTCGCAGCCACGCCGAAAAGGAGACTGGCGATTAACCGTGTAAGAGCGAAAGCTCCCAGCAGGCCGACCACGACGCCAATCACGGCCAGAAGCATGCCTTGCCGGATGATGAGCCCGACTACGTCGGACTTTTGCGCGCCGAGCGCCATTCGAATCCCAATCTCCCGGGTGCGTTGCGTAACCGAATAGGCCAGGACGCCATAAATTCCGAGGGCCGCGAGGAGCAAGGCCGCGCCGGCGAAGGCCGCGAAGAGCTGCATCGAGACCCGGCGCGTGCCTAACGAATTCATGACCGCGTCGTCCATCGTTCGGACGCTGTAAACGGGCTGGTCTTTGTCGAGCGCCTGCACTTCGCGTCGAAACGTGGGGGCGAAGGCTGCGGGATCGCCGGCGGTACGAATCACCGTTCCCATGAAGTTCCACTGAGGATCCTGGGTATGCGGCTCATAGACTTGCGCGCCGTTCTCCCCGGTGAGGGAACTTGCCTTCGTGTCGCCGACTACCCCGATGATCTCACGCGGGAACTGTTCGTCGCGCCACATGGTGAGGCGTTTGCCGATCGCGGCCGCGGGCGAACCGAAGTGCCGTTTCGCCGCGGTCTCGTTGATGATTACGACTTTAGGCGCTTCGGCGTTATCGCGTAATTCGAAGGTGCGTCCGGCGAGGAGCGGAATCTGGAGGGCTTTAAAATAATCCCCCGTAATCGTCGAATAGTTCGCGTCGATCGCTTCGTCCCGGGTGAGCGGTCGGCCTTCCGGAATGAAACCGCGCCCGATGCTGTAGTTGGTTGCAACCAGGGGAAGGTTAATCGCGCCACCGACGGCCTGAACTCCGGGCGCGGTTTCCAGTCGTTCTTTCAACTGCCGGAAAAATTCGGCGAACTGTTGATCTTTGTATTTCGCGCCCGGCAACGCCACGACGCCCATAAGAACATTGTGCGGATTAAAGCCGGGCC
This sequence comes from Chthoniobacterales bacterium, assembly GCA_046262815.1. Classification (GTDB taxonomy): domain Bacteria; phylum Verrucomicrobiota; class Verrucomicrobiia; order Chthoniobacterales; family UBA10450; genus AV80. The sequence goes on from JBHELY010000035.1 coordinate 28,622, forward strand.
GCACTTCCTGGAGACGCACAAAGCTCTTGATCAACAGTCCGGCGCCGACCAACAGCATGAGCGAGAGAGCCACCTCGCCGATCAACAACACGCTGCGCGCACTCGTGCGCCGATGACCTTCGCCGGTCCGGCCGCCTTCTTTCAGCGAACTGCTGACATCAAGCTTTGAAGCTTGAAGCGCCGGGACGATGCCGAAAAGAATTCCGGTAAGCGCGGAAACGCCCAGAGCAAATGCCAGGACGCGATAATCGATACCGATGTGGTCGGGCCGGGGCGCGCCTTCGGGGATCATCGACATCAACAGATCGGTCAACCAAATACTGAGGAGAAGACCCGCGAGCCCGCCGATCACCGAAAGCAGAATGCTCTCGGTCAGCATCTGCCGCAGAACGCGCGTCCGGCTCGCCCCCATCGCGGCCCGGATGGCAATTTCCTTTTGGCGCGCGGCGCTCCGAGCGAGGAGGAGATTCGCCACGTTTGCGCAGGCAATAAGCAACACGAGTCCGACGGCGCCGAGGAGCGCTAGCAGAGACGGTTTTATTTCACGAACCAGCCGTTCGTGGAGAGGCCACAGGTGCGCGTCCCAACCTTTGTTCGTCTCGTGAAACTGATCGGCAAGCCGCGCGTTAATGGCGCTGATCTGAGTTTGCGCCTGCTTCAGATCGATACCCGTATTCAAGCGGCCGATCGCCGACCAACTGCGGTTGTCGCGCGGTTCTTGTTTGAGATCGACCGCGCTGGTCACCCAAACCTGGGTTTGCTCCGGGTATTCAAATCCAGGCGGCATGACTCCGAGGACGGTGATGGGTCGTGAACTGATCTGGACTTGTTTTCCCACGATCGCGGGGTCCGAACCAAACCGGCGTTTCCACAAACCATGGCTGATAATCGCCGCGCTTATCGTCTCCGGTTTGTCCTCTTCGGGAAGAAACGTTCGGCCGAGAAAAGGCTGGACACCGAGCACCGCAAAGAACCCGCTCGTCACGCCGGCACGCGGCACGCGCTCCGGCTCTGCCCCATCGGCGCCGAGGTTGGCGCTGGCGGTCCAATACGCGGCGGTACTCGCGAACAAATTGGTTTGTTGGGACC
>JBHELY010000036.1:0-28330 GCA_046262815.1 Chthoniobacterales bacterium
TTGCTGCGGCGCGGCCGGGTTAGTTGTCTCCGCGCCAGGGCCCTGGTTCGAGCCGGGTTCGGTCAGCATTTGCACGATAACCGGCAATACATCCGCGGCGCTGATGTAACGAAGCGGTCGCGTCACGGGCTTGGCAAACTCGACGTTAGCGTCGAACTCGGAAATCAATTTCTTGATAAAGGGCATGTTGATCGGCCGCGTGATGACGTGAATCCGATTCGTCCGCACATCGGCCGCAATCTTGATTTTGCCGACGACGATATTTTCTTCGGTCAATGCCGTTAACCCGCTCAGGTCGCCCTCGATTGAGACCTGGGTAGTCGGCGGTGGCGGGGGCACGTTTGCCCCCGGCCGAACAGGTCGCACGCCGGGCGCAACCGTCGTCGTGGTCGTCGTCGTGGCACCGCCCTTGTCGAAAACGTCTTTCAGCATTTCGACCACCTTGCTCGCGTCGGCGCGCTCGAGCTTGATAAACTCGCTCACCACCTGCGCCGGTGGCACGTCGATCTGGTCCACGATGTGGATCAGGCTGCGAATGACAGCGGAATTTTCCGTGATCAGAATCGCGGACGCTTTCGGCAACGCCAGGAATGACGTGTAGGATTGCGGCGGCGACAGATATTGCCCGAGCACCTGCTGGAGCTCGACCGGATCGGCATAGTGTAGTTTGAAGAGGAAGCTGATGACGTGCTCGCCCTCAGGAATGTCCGCTTCATCGGAGATCAGCGGAACGCCCGCGTTGCGCGGACTGCGTCCGGTGCCGATGACTTTCACGATGCCATCGCCCGCGGGCACGAGCGAATAGCCGTTCATGAGCAAATTCATCTCGATAATTTTGATGGCTTCATCCTTCGGCACCGGGCGACTGATGAAAATGTTCACCTTGCCCTGGACGAAGTTGTCCATGATCAGCTTGGAGCTGGTGAGCTGTTCGTAGAGATGGAGGACATCGACGACGTCGCTGTTGGGGAACTGAAGCGTAACGGTTCTATCGGGAAGTGGAGTCAGCCCTGGAATGGATGCGGGCGCGGGGCTCGTTTGCGCCGGCGGAGGTGCGTTCGAGGTGGTTGCTGGACTGGTTGGGGCGGACGGCGCCACCTGGGGCACGCTCGGGAGCGGACGCGGACTAACGGCGGGGGCGGCGGGCGGCTTGGCTTGCCCAAAAGCGGAGGTCAGCGCTGCGAGACACAGCGCCACGGAACAGAGTGGGCGAAGCACGCGCTTTATGTAATAGGTCTGGGAGCGAAGGTCAAGATTATACCTCGGAGGTCTGAGGGCAGAGATCGGAGTTCGGATGAGCTGGAAAATACTTATCGCAACCATTTCAATCGCAGCGGCTGCAAACGTAGTCGCCGCCGACGCCACTTCCGAAATTCGCGCGGTGTTGGAGAGGCAGGTCGCGGCCTGGAACCGCGGCGATATCGACGGCTACATGGAGGGCTATGTGCGTTCAGACAAACTCGAGTTCGTCTCAACCGGCAAAATCTCGCGCGGCTGGCAAACCGTCCGCGATCGTTACCATCGTAAGTATGATAGCCGGGAAAAAATGGGAACGCTGGCGTTCTCGGACATCAAGGTCACATCCCTCAACGCCAATACCGCAGTCGTGGAAGGCCGCTGGAGCCTGCGACGAAAAGCCGATCAGCCTCATGGCTCCTTCGTGCTGATCTTTCGCCACACTTCTTCCGGCTGGCGCATTGTGCACGACGAAACGTCGTAGAGCGCGCTAACCAGACTTCAACCGCTCGAGCAGCTTCGCGTGGATGCCGTCGAACCCGCCGTTGCTGAAGACCGCCACGACATCCTTCTTTTTCAATAGCGGCACCAGCTTCTCTATAATATGGGTGGCGTCCGGTTCGTAAAACGCGGGGCGCCCGGCCGCGGCGATCGATTTCATCACGGCTTGCGGATCGAGCCGCTCTTTCTCCGGGATCTGCTCGAGGCGCGCGATCTGCGAAATGAAAACGCCGTCGGCCAGCTTCAAGGCATCCGGCAGCTCCTGTTGAAAAATAGCGCGCCGGGTGGTGTTCGAGCGCGGCTCGAACACCGCCCAAATCCGCGAGCCAGGATAACGATGTTGCAGGGCGCGGATCGTCTCCCGGATCGCCGTCGGGTGATGCGCGAAATCGTCGATCACCGTGATCCCGCGCACTTCGCCGCGCACCTCCTGCCGGCGCGCGATTCCCTTAAAACTCTTCAGCCCTTTGCGAATATTCGCCAGCGACACGCCGTAAAACCGCGCCGCCGAAACGGCCATCGCCGCGTTCCGGACATTGAACTCGCCCACGACCGGCATCTCGAATTTGTCGTCGCCGAGAATAAAACTCGAGCCGTTTGGCGAATAGGTCGCCTCGCGAATTCGGCGCGCGCAGTTCTCCGAAAAACCAACTTCCTCGATCTGTGCCATGAGCGGCTGCAACTGGCGGGCGACATCCACGCAGTTCGCGTCGTCGCCGTTTAACAGGATCATCCCATTTTGCGGTACGATGTTGAATAACCGCCGGAAGCTCAGCTTGATCTCGTCGAGATTGTTGAAAATGTCGGCGTGATCGAACTCAATGTTGTTCACGATCACGAGCTCCGGCAGGTAGTGGACGAACTTTGAACGCTTATCGAAAAACGCGGTGTCGTATTCGTCGCCTTCGATCACGAAATATTTCGAATCGTTGAAGCGCGCGCCCTGCCCGAGGTTCGCGGGAATCCCGCCGATCATGTAGCTCGGGTCGAGCTTCGCCACCTTCAGGATCCAGGCGAGCAACGATGTCGTGGTCGTCTTTCCGTGCGTGCCCGTGACGACGAGATTGTGCCGGTCGCGCAGGAACAATTCCTTCAGCACTTCCGGCAGTGAGGCGTAATAAAGTTTGCGGTTTAGAATGGCTTCCACTTCCGGGTTGCCGCGCTTCATCGCGTTGCCGATCACGATCACGTCCGCGTCCCCGGAAATATTTTCCGGCCGATACCCCGAAAAGAGCGCGATGCCTTTGCTCGCGAGGAAGGTCGACATCGGCGGGTAAACGCTTTCGTCCGACCCCGTGACGATGAAACCGCGCTCGCGCAACGCCGCCGCGACCGATCCCATCGCCGTTCCACAAATCCCGACGAAATGAAATTTTTTTGGCTTCCCGATCACGCGGATTTCTTTACGCCGCGCCTCAGCGTTTGGCTAGCCACGTTCTTTTTTCAATTACGATTGGCAAATAATCGCTGACTGGAAAAAGATTGGGCGAGATGACGAACCCAAAAATCGTGGTGATCATGCCGGCCTACAACGCCAGCAAGACCCTCGAGCAAACCTTTCGCGAAATCCCACGCGACCTCGTTCACGAATGTATCGTGGTGGATGATTTTTCCGCTGACTCAACGGTGGAAGTCGCGCACCGTCTTGGCCTCCGCGTTTTTCTCCACGCCGAGAATCAAGGCTACGGTGGCAATCAAAAGACCTGTTACATCGAAGCGCTCAAAGCCGGCGCCGATATTGTCGTCATGCTCCATCCGGACTACCAGTACGATCCGAAAAAAATCCCGGACCTCGTTCGGCCTATCGTGGAAGGACGCGCCGATTTTGTTCTTGGCTCGCGAATGGCCTACGCGATCGCCGGCGGGATGCCCTTCTACAAGCGTCTTTCCAATCGCTTTCTGACCTGGTGCGAGAACAAGGTCTTTAAGCTTAGCCTGTCGGAATACCACACCGGGTTTCGCGCCTTTCGCAGGAGCTTGTTGGAAACGACGCCGTTCCTTCTTAACTCAAACGATTTCATCTTCGACCAGGAGATCGTGGCCCAGGCCGTCTGGTTCGGGGCGCGTTTAGAAGAAATCTCGGTGCCTCATCGTTACTTCGCCGAGGCCAGCACGATTGGCTTTGCCCGTTCGCTTCGCTATGGCCTTGGCATCCTGACGTTGCTCGCTGCCTTCTTCCTGAATCGCAAAGGTTTTATGACGTCACGAATGTTTCGACCCTTGCATCATGCCTATGTCGAAGTAGCAGGTCAATCCTGAGACCTTAGCATGTTTGCCCTACTTTATCTGGTTCTGGCCATTTATCTTGGCGACCAACTGTGCCGGCGCTTCTTTCGTTTCATTTCCGTCGCGCAACGGTGTGCCTCGGCCGTGCTCGTCGGTTTGCTGCTTAGCACGTGGTTTACCTATATTGCCTCCTGGTGCTTCGGCAGAGCTCCAACTCCATTACTATGGGGCGACCTTTGCTACTTTGCGGTAGCTCTCGGAACCATTTGGTTGCTTCGACGGCGACGGCGAGCCGGACAGTTCATTCGACCACGCGTGCGAGGCTCGGCCCTCTGGGACTGGATAACTCTCGGCGCCTTCTTTTTCATGGCGTCCTGGATGATGTTTGCCACCCTCGCCTACAAGGATGGCACCTTGTTTATCGGGAACAATGAATGGAGCGACTTTGGGCCTAATACCGCCATCATTCAAAGCTTCGCCGTTGGCCACAACTTTCCTACTCAGTATCCGCACTTCTCCGGCGAAACCATTCGCTACCATTTTCTCTTCTACTTCCAGGCTGGCAACCTTACCTTTCTCGGCTTTAACCTGGCGTGGAGTCTTAACGTCTTAAGCATCATTAGCCTGGTCTCGCTCATGGCCTTGTTAATGGCGCTTGGGCAGGCACTTTTTAACTCGCGCACGGTCGGCCGTATCGGCGCCGCCCTCTTTTACTTCCACGGCACTCTTAGCTTTATCGCCTTCTTTAAATCGCAACCATCCCTGGCCGCCGCCTGGCACACCATTCGTGGCCTCAAGGATTTTCTTCCCTCCGGTTACCCGTACCGCGGCGAGCTGTGGGGCATCTGGACCCAGATCGTTTACCTGAACCAGCGACACTTCGCGAGTGCCGTTGGAATCCTTGTCATAGTGATGCTCTTCCTGATCGATCGCTACCGCCAGGCCGTTGCCGCCCGCATAACACCCGAGCCGGCGCCTGATCCTGGATTGAGAGAGGAGCAATTCCCGCCTCCCTCTTTCGCAATCGTAGAACCTCAAGACCCACCACCCGTTCTCCTTTCCACCCGTCTCCGCGAGCTAGCCGGTCGCTTTATTGTCTTTGATAAGAGTTTTATATTCGCCGGCTGCCTGCTCGGCTTTCTTCCATTTTGGAATGCCCTCGTTTTTAGTGCGGCGTTCGCGATCCTGGCCGCCCTGTTCCTTCTCTTCCCCTGCCGGCGCCGAATGGTGGTGCTGGGACTTACTACCGCGCTCATAGCTTTGCCTCAGCTAGCCTTGCTCAAGGCAGGCGGCGTAAAGACACCTACTCATTCATTGCTTCACTGGGGTTACATTATCGAGCCTCCTACCTTGCACAATGTCATCAGCTACATCGGTTTCTCTTTTGGCCTGAAGTGGGCGCTCATTCTTACCGCTCTCGTCTTTGCCACCTGGTTCCAGCGCCGGATTTTTTTGGCGCTCTGCACCATGTATATCATGACCTTCTGTCTCGAGATGAGTCTCGAGACGCTGGCTAACCACAAGTATCTTAACGTCTGGCTCATCTTTAGTAACCTTTTTGTTGCCTACGGTCTCTGGCGACTTTGGCGACTTAGACCGCTCTGGCTTACTATCCCCAGCCGGCTGGTAGCATTGGCCCTGACAGGCGCGATCCTGGTTGGCGGCGCAATCGATCTGTTTGCTATCCATAACGGGTATTGGATCCAAATGAAGATGGTCGGCGATCCTTTAATCGAATGGGTTCGCGAGAATACGAAGCCGCACGACATTTTTTTGAGCGACCGATTCGTGAATCATTCCATTCTTCTGGCCGGCCGCCGGCTTTTCTACGGCTGGCCATCTTTTTCCTGGGGGGCCGGCTACGATACTACCCAGCGCGACCAGGATTTTCGTCAGCTCTTCGAGAGCACCGATCCCTATGCAGTGTTTCGCCTGCTCTACAAGCATCACATTGCTTACGTGGCCATCGATGAAGGTGTGCGTCGCGGTGAATTCATCCGGCGACCTAACGAGGAGTTGTATGCCGCGAATTTCCCCAAGGTCTGGGAAGATAAGGCGAACCAGTATTCCGGACTGGTTATTTACAAGGTGCCGCATCCGCCACCCAAGCAATTGAAGCGGCCCGATCCCACACGACTTCAGGCGGCGCTTCTCCAAATTCCAGCGGTAACAATGTTCCAGGGCGGCAAGGGCGGTGGTCGCGGTCAGTTCGATTTTGCCCGCGGCATCGCGGCCGATCGTTCTAGTATCCTGGTGTCCGACACAAACAACGGCCGCATCCAGAGGTTTTCCACGACGGGCGCCTTTCTAAGCATGTTCGGATCGACTGGCAGCAAGCCAGCTGAGTTCAAGGAACCGAATGGTCTTGCGACGGACAGTAAAGGTAACATTTACGTCGCCGATACCGGTAACCATCGCGTGCAAAAGCTTGCCAGCGACGGACGGTTCATCGCGGACTGGAGAGGACCCACGCCCGGCTTCTATGGTCCGCGCGACATTTCGGTTTCTGCCGATGATTTCATTTACGTGGTCGATCAAGGGCGGTCGCGCATCGTCAAGTTCGACCCGAACGGAACTGTCGTGGCGGCCTGGGGAACGCAAGGTGCGAGCGACACTCAATTCGACGAGCCCACGGCGGTAGCTGTCGATTCGAAACGCGATCGGGTTTATGTCGCGGACCCGCATCATAAACGGATCCAAGTCTTCGATACGAAGGGAAACTTCGTCATGAAATGGGTGGTCGACGAGTGGCAACCTGGCGGCTGGAGTTTCCAGGACATTGTCATCGATGCTGCAGCGGAACGGCTTTACGCTAACAGTCCCGCGACCGATTCCGTGCTTGTCTACGATCTGGCGGGGACGAAGCTCAAGGCGTTGAAGCCGGAACCGCCGAACGTTTTGGAAGGCGGCTCGGCCATCACGCTGCTGAACGGCAAGCTCTATGTTATCTGCGCATTCTCAGATCGCGTTCGACAGATCAATCTCCGCGATAAATGAATTGCCTTTCCCAAGGCCGGGAAAAAGCTTAGCCATCTAAGTCCAGGCAGAAGGCCGAGCCATGGAGAACGAACGTCCGCCGCTTATCTCACTTGTAGTTCCTCTTTACAAGGAAGCGGCTTATCTACGCGCATTCCTTTCCAGCGTAACTGTCGAGCTCGACAAGACGGATTGTCGATACGAGCTGATCGTCATCGATGACGGTTCGCCGGACGATACCTGGAACATTCTTTCCGAAGAAGCGATCAAGCTTTCCCAGCTTCGCGCGCTGCGATTGAGCCGGAACTTCGGCAAAGAACTTGCGCTTTGCGCCGGACTCGAGCACGCCCGCGGCGACGCCATCATTATCATGGATGGCGATGGCCAGCATCCGCCGGCGCTCTTGCCGGAGATGGTGCGTCTTTGGCAAACGACCGGAGCCGACATTGTGGAGGCGGTGAAAACGAAGCGCGGCCCGGAATCATTCTCGGGTCGAATGGGCGCGCTTCTTTTTTATGTGATGTTGAACCGACTGGCGGGCGTGAATTTGAAAGGCGTCTCCGATTTCAAACTCATGAGTCGGAAAGCGGTGAATGCCTGGCTGGAAATGCCGGAGCGCAATGTCTTCTTCCGTGGCATGACAGCGTGGCTCGGGTTCACTCATGTCCAGGTGCCGTTTGAGGTGCCTGGTCGCGCGGAGGGCTCGACCGGTTGGTCGTTTCCGACGCGCTTGAAGCTGGCGCTTACTGGTATCTCGGCGTTTTCGTCATTGCCGCTCCAGTTCGTCACCATCGCCGGCTTGTTGTTCTTCGCCTTTTCGATCTTGTTTGGCCTCTACACGCTCGTGCTCCAGCTTGCCGGCCGATCGGTGAGCGGTTTCGCGACTGTTATTCTTTTGCTTTTAATCATTGGCAGCCTGCTCATGCTAAGTCTTGGCATCATCGGCGAATACCTGGCGCGGATTTACGAAGAAGTGAAACGCCGGCCGCGCTACGTTGTGACAAGCTCGATCGAGCCAACTGAACCTAACTGAGTAGCTGCTTTGTTTAGCCAGTTTCCCAAGCAACGCACGCCTCTGCCTCCGGAGTATGCTGCCATCTATCTCCAGCATTATCGGAATAGCCGGGAAGGTAAGTCCCAAATTCTAAGTCTGGCCCAGCGCGCCGAGCGCTGGATGCATCGCAAGGTAGCGAAAGACCTAGCTGATGGATCAGCGAAAGCTACTCTCGAGATCGGCGCTGGTAACCTGAACCAACTTCCTTACGAGCCTTACTCGCAACCGTACGACATCGTGGAACCATTCCGAGAGCTCTACGAATCATCGCCGCATCGTCAACGGGTAAGGAACATCTACGACGATGTCTCCAACATTCCCCTGGACCAACGATACGAACGGATCACGTCTATCGCCGTGCTCGAACACGTTTGTAACCTTCCGGAGCTGGTGGCCCGAAGCGCCCTGCTTCTGGCCGACGGAGGTTCTTTCCGCGCCGGCATCCCGAGTGAAGGAACCATTCTCTGGCGTCTCGGTTGGCAATTCACGACCGCGCTCGATTTTCGGGCGCGCCACAACCTCGATTACAAAGTGCTCATGCGCTACGAGCACGTGAATAACGCGCGCGAGATCGAAGAAGTGCTGCGTTACTTCTTTGCCGACACGCGCACCAGCGTTTTCGGCCTGATGCGCTCATTGTCGTTTTACCAGTTCTTTGCGTGCGCGAAGCCGGACCTGACGCGTTCTCGGAACTACCTGGCTACTTCTTCTTAAACACTTCGACCGCATTCCAGGCCGCGTCCGGCGGTTGTTCCTCATAGTCGAGGGCGCGTTCCAGATACATCTTGGCGAGAGCATCGTCGGGATAGAACTCCAGGAACTGCGACAAGAGAATCTTGGCCTGGGTGAAATCGCGCTCACGGAATTTGCGGAACCCAGCTTCGTAAGTTTCCAGCCGCTGGAGGAATTCGGTTTGCGTTTCTTTCGCGCTGACCAGGGTGAAAACCTCGACCGGCTGGGTTTTGCCTTTCACCTGCACCAGGGCAACGCTTCGCAGGTTGAATTGATCGCGAATTAATTCCGCCGCTCGCTCGCCAACCAGGATATCAACCGAATAAGTCCGGGTTAGCGCTTCGAGTCGCGAGGCAAGATTGACCGCGTCGCCAATCACCGTCGGATCGGCTTTCTCCTGTGACCCAATGTTGCCGACCAGAACCTCACCATGATTGATGCCGATCCCGAATTGAAAGGGCGCGATGCCCCTCTCCTTCCACTGCTGGTTAAGTTGCAACAGCTCATGTCGCATTGTGACGGCCGCCCGCGCGCAGGCCTTGGCGTCTTCCGCCACGCCGGCGCTAGTCACATTGCCCCACACCGCCATGACCGCGTCGCCAATGAATTTATCCAGCGTCCCTTTGTTCTCGAAAACTGCGGTTGTCATCCGGCTGAGATATTCGTTGAGCTGGGTGACCAGTTTTTCCGGATCCGCCTTTTCGGTCAGGCTGGTGAACCCGACGATGTCTGAGAACAGGATCGTCGCCGGCAAGCGGACCCCTCGCAGGCTGCTGTAAAAACTATCGGGATTGTCGAGGATCTCTTTTACGAGATTTTTGGAAACGTAACGCTCCAGGGTTCGGCGGGTCCGCAATTTCTCCATGCGCTCGAGGACGAACTCAAAGAGCATCGAAAGCAAACCGGAGGTAAGGAACGCCGCAAGCACAGGAACGGCCACTACGATCAGCCCCGTTCGATCGTAAAGGACGCGAACAAGAACAAGATAACCGGCTGTGACGCCGACCAAGGCAAGGAGGGAAATGAGCGGTCGCCGAACCAAAGAAATCAGGCTCCAGGCAAGAAGACCCGCAGCGCCGACCAGGATCAGGTCCGTGCCTTCCGAAGTCGGTTCAAGAAAATCGTGATCGATCGCGGCGACCATCGCATCGATGTGGAGAAGCGGACCCGGCGTGTCCGGGTTCATTGGCGTCGCGACAAAATCGTGTGCGGCCTGCGATGACGCACCGACGACGATGATTTTGTCTTTGAAGAACGCGCCATCGCCGTAATTAGCGTGCCAGAATTTCGGATCGAAGATTTCGTAGAGCGCCCGCGGCGCGTAGGCCTCGTTCGACGCGAAACGAAAAGCGTGCGGCGCGAAATCGAGCGGCACATCCGTCTCGTGGCCAATTTTTTTCAGCATTCGCGCCGACATTGCATAGTACACTTGTTGCGACGGATATGGCGCCTGGCCGGCTAGAATTCGATCCGAAGTGATGTAGCGAACCGAGCGAACCTTGCGATCAAGCGAGTCCGAAAAGAAGATCACGAAGCCGACCCGGTCATCCTCGAACGCCGGCGGTGGGATCAGAGTAGCGTTCGGCTCGACGGCTTGGACGTTCTCGGAGAAATCGAAGTTCATTCCAATGACAACGCGGTCGCGGTAGCGGTCAAGCGCGGCACGAAATGCCGGGTCGCCGTCATTCGGCGGATTTGTGAGAAGATCGAACATTACGCCGCGTGCGCCGGCAGCGAACAGCCGATCCAGCAGCACCGCCCACAGCTCGCGCGACCATGGAAAACGGCGCTCGGTCAGTAATTGGAGTCCGCGGCTGCTCGCTACTTCTTCCGGAGAAAGAGGCGGCAGCTCCAGGGTGCTTTGGTCGATCCCCAGATAAACAAATTCCGGATGCGTCCGCGCCTTGCGGCCTTCGCGCTGAAGAAAGTCCTCAAAGCTTTGTTCCTGCTGCCAGACCCACGAAACAAACGGGACGTTCGGCAGAAAATGTCCTGCGACCACGATCCCGGCACAGAGCGCGCAGACTGCCGCAACAACGAGGTGGCGATATCGGGCGAGCCAATGCACGCGGCGATTTTAGGAGCGGCACAAGGCGCGGCCAATGCAATTCTATGAGGTTGCAGGAACCCGGTTGCCGGTTAGTGTTGCCGCTCGCGAACGCCGGTTGCGCCGCGTCGATCTGCTCACCTGGTCCCGCATTGGCGGAACCAAATCAGCGAATGAGGTCGCGCAGATCAATTAAACGAAAAGAACAATTCGCTGAAAGAAGGAGTGTCGCCGCGGCGACGCTGAAACAAAATGCCAAGAGCTACTAATGCTCCCGCCAGCCGGGAGCGACGCAAACGCGTTCTCGATCGGGCCAAGGGTTACCGCGGCCGACGTTCCAAACTTTTCCGTTACGCGAAGGACGCGACCATGAAGGCCAAGTATTGGTCGTATCGCGATCGCAAGACGAAGAAGCGCACTTTTCGTTATCTCTGGATCCAGCGATTAAACGCCGCGGTCCGCGCGCAAGGCCTCACCTACAGCCGTTTCGCCGAAGGATTGAAAGCCGCGAACATCGGCCTCGATCGCAAAATCCTTTCCGATCTCGCAATCACCGACGAAGTGGCGTTCAAGGGAATCGTCGAGCAGGTCAAGACCGCGCTCGAAGAGAAGGCGAAGACGAAAAAGAAAGCGGCGTAGTTGGAGCGGCGGTCTATGACCGCCGAACGCGCTGCGAGAAATCTTTCGGCGGTCACAGACCGCCGCTACAGTTTCTCCATGTCTCACGAGCTGGAACAACTGCGGGACGCGGCCCTGGCTGAGGTTGCGGCCGCGGCCGACGAGCAATCGCTCGAAGCGGCGCGTGTCCGTTATCTCGGACGCGCGGGCAGCATCGCGTCCTGGGCCGAGCGGATGAAATCGCTCGGCAAAGACGAGAAACCGATTGTCGGGAAATTGCTGAACGAAGCGCGGACTTCAGTGACCGCCGCGATCACAGAGCGGGCGGAGTGGTTGCGCCGTGAAAAAGAAGCGCGCGAGCTGGCGACCATCGACATTTCGCTACCGGGCACCGCAGCCGAAATCGGAACGCTCCATCCCCTCACCCAAATGCTCGATCGCAGCATCAGCATTTTCCGCCGAATGGGATTCGCGCTCGCGGAAGGCCCGGATGTTGAAACGGAATGGCATTGCTTCGACGCGCTCAACACCGCGCCCGATCATCCGGCCCGTAACGAACAGGACACGTTTTATCTTCCGGACGGCCGGCTCCTCCGCACTCACACGTCGACCGTTCAAATTCGGACGATGGAAAAAGCGCCGCCGCCGATTCGGATCATCGCGCCGGGCGCGGCTTATCGTCGCGATGAAGTCGACGCCACTCACGGCGCGCAGTTCCACCAGATCGAAGGTCTTTACGTCGACGAGAAAGTCACGGTCGGCGATCTGAAGGGCACCCTCGAATTTTTCCTCCGCGAATTATTTGGCGCCGACACCCAGATTCGTTTCCGGCCGCATTATTTTCCGTTCACCGAACCCAGCCTCGAAGTGGACGTGAAATCAAAAGCGCTTAGAGGCGGCGAGCAATGGCTGGAGATGTGCGGCTGCGGCATGGTCCATCCCGCCGTTTACGAACAGGTCAATTCCGCGCGCGGCGATAACGCTTACGATCCCGAAAAGTGGAGCGGTTTCGCTTTCGGTCTCGGCATGGACCGGCTCGCCATGATCCTCTTCGGTATTCCTGATCTCCGTTATTTCGCCGCGAATGATCTGCGGTTCCTGAGGCAGTTCGCATGAAATTTTCTGTTAACTGGCTCCGCGAATTCGTGGAGTTGCCGTCGAACGTCGATGAGCTCGCGGAATTGCTCACGATGGCGGGGATCGAGATCGAAGGCATCGAGAAGCGCGGCGCGAATTTCGACAAGGTCGTGGTCGCGCAGATCAAAGCGTCGGAGCAGCATCCGAACGCGGACCGCCTTAGCGTCTGCCAGGTCGATGACGGCCGCGGCGAGACGCGGCAGATCGTGTGCGGCGCGAAGAATTGCCAAGTGGGCGACAAAGTTCCGCTCGCCCTGCCCGGTGCGGTGCTGGTCGGCGATCTCAAAATCAAGCCGAGCAAGCTGCGCGGCGTCGAATCGCAGGGAATGCTTTGCAGTCCGAGTGAGCTCGGACTTTCAGAAGACAGCGATGGTTTGCTGATCCTCTCGCCCGACGCAAAGATCGGCGAGCCGATCGCATCGTTGTTTCCGGAAGACACGATCTTCGACGTCGAGATCACGCCGAACCGCGGCGATCTCCTGAGCCATTTCGGTTTGGCGCGGGATATTGCTGCTCTTGTAGGGCAACCGCTCCGGTTGCCGAGCGCCATCACGGCCCCAGGGTGGGCCGGCTCCATCGAGATTTCGGCGGCTGACGAATGCCCGTTCATCTCGTTTCGCAAAATCGACAACGTGAAGGTCGGGCCGAGCCCGGATTGGTTGCGCGCGAAAATTGAAAGCGTCGGCATTCGTTCGATCAACAACATCGTCGACATTTCAAACTTCGTGATGGTCGAGCTGGGTCAGCCAACGCACGCCTTCGATGCCGACAAATTGAAAGGCGCGATCAATGTCCGCCTCGCGCGGGATGGCGAGAAGTTTCTCGCGCTCGATGGAAAAACTTACGGACTCAATCCTGAAAATCTCGTCATCGCCGATCAAGAACGCGCGGTCGGCCTGGCGGGGGTGATGGGCGGCGAAGAAACGGGCGTCAGCGAAACGACCAAAAACATTTTGCTCGAAGCAGCCTGGTTTTTGCCGACGAGCGTTCGGCGCACGGCGCGCACTCTGAATTTGCCGAGCGATGCCAGTTATCGTTTTGAACGACGAGTCGATCCGGGAATGGTTCTCGCCGCGTCAAATCGTGCCGCGGAATTGATGCGTGAAATCGCGGGCGCGAAGCCGGCCGCGGAAATCGCGACCGCCGGAAAACTTCCCTCGCCACCGTCGGACGTTTCGCTGCGCTACGCGCACGTTGACGAGCTGATCGGCATCTCAATCCTGCCGACCCGCGTAGACGAAATCTTGCAGCGCTTCGGATTGCAGCCGGCCAGTTCGAGTAAAGAGCAAAGTTCGTGGCGCATCCCGAGCCATCGGTTCGACCTCCGACGCGACGTCGATTTGATCGAAGAAATCGTGCGCGCCTTCGGGATCGAGAATGTGCCGGTGCGCTATCGGAGCCAGTTCACGGCCAGTAGCGAAGCGGACCGGATGCACGATTTGCAAATGGGTTTGCGATTGTCACTGGTGATGTTGGGGTATTCGGAAGTGCGGACTTCCAAATTGATTCCCCGATCCGCTCTGGTCTTTGATCAACAAGCGGTACAGCTCAAGAACCCACTGAGCGAAGATCATGTAGCGCTGCGATCCACCCTGATGCCCGGTCTGATCGGCGTGCTGGAAAGAAATATTCGAGAAGGTGCCGAACAGGTTAAGATTTTTGAGTTGAGCAAAGTTTTTATTCCTCCCGACGCCCAGGAACAGCATCGTCTGGGGATTCTTGCCTGGAGAAAACTTACCCGACTTAAGGGCGGAATTGCCGATTCGGAGGAATTATTTCTCGATGTAAAGGAAACGATTGCGTCCGCACTTCGCAATCCGAGCGACAAAAAGCCGTCCGATAGACTGTTGGCGTTTCGTCAATCTGTTCATCCTGAACTGGCGTTTACGGCGAACATTTTCTGGGGCGACGTACACGTCGGATTTGTGGGACAACTTCATCGGCGGCATGCCCGCATGCTGGAAACGGAGGCACCCATTTGCATCGTCGAAATTGATTTCCAGATGCTCGGAGGCAAAGAACGCGACGTCGCTCGCGGAGTTCCTATCGATGCCTTGTTGCGGCGAATTTCGTTTTCGGAGCTATCGCGATATCCCGCTATCAGGCGCGATATCGCAATGGTCGCGCCAGATCACTTAAGCTACGAAAAAATCTTGCAGACGATCTGGGATTCCAATGAACCTTTGCTGGAACGAGTAGAGTTTTTTGATCGATATATCGGTCCGGACGCCGAACGTCGTTTTGGGAAAGGAAAAAAATCAATGGCATATGCATTGACGTACCGCGCGAAAACTCGCACACTGACAAACGAAGAGATTACCGCGGTCCACGCGAAGATTCGCGAGCGGTTGCAACGGGAGTTGGGCGTGGAACTGAGGGAATAGTTCTTTGCCAGAGTTGGGAGTTTTTAGTTGAGAGTTGAGAGCGGAACCAGTGTTTCCGAACCAACTCTCAACTCTCAACTAAATAACTCTCAACAAATTTACCCTGCGATGTTCGAGATTACAGGTGTGATTCCCGAACCGATATTTCATTAGCTAAGGAGGCTGAGGCGCGCTGATGAAGATGACATGCCTTAATTGGAAGTCAGACGCTCTCGTGCCGGTCATCCGCCCGTTACCGAAAGGGAACGGGAGATCCGCCTAAACGGCATTGGCGGGGTAATATTTTAAACCCCGGGCCGCGAATGCGGTTCGGGGTTTTCTCGTGCTCATGCTCGTGCTCGTAATCGTAATCGATTTATTTAAGACTCGATCACGAGCAGGAGCACGAGCACGATTACGAAGATGAAAATCCAACTCTCTATTTTTCTCGCGAGCGTTGCATTACTGAGCGCTCCGCTGCCGACCGAAGCGATCACTCCGGCAATGGCTGATCTCGTCATCGAAAAAACGGTTCAGACCTCGTCGACGTTTTGGAGCGTAAAAGTGAAAAACATCGGTCAACGCGATTCCGCGCCCACGACGTTGAAAATGATCGCGACGCCGGGCGGCTCTTATTCGTGCCCGGTCGCGGCAATCAAGGCCGGCGCGACCATCGACGTTCCATGCAAGATGCCGTTCAAGAGCCAGAAGGACATGCGCTGCGAATTCATCCTCAATCCGGACAAGACAATTGCCGAAGCGAACTACGCGAATAATCGGACAACGACGCTCACAAATCCGAAGTTCAATTAGCCGGCATTTGAAAATTCGCGGGTAAGCGCCACACTGCGCGAGCATGCGCGCAATTCTCGCTCTGGAAGACGGCCGGATTTTCGAGGGCGAATCGTTCGGCGCAACCGGGACGCGCGTTGGCGAAATTTGTTTCAACACTTCGATGACCGGTTACCAGGAAGTGCTGACCGATCCGTCCTATCGCGGCCAGATCGTGGCGATGACGTATCCACTCATCGGGAATTACGGGACGAACGCGCTCGACCAGGAAAGCCGCGAGCCGCACGTGCGCGGCTTCGTCATCGAAGAACTGAGCGAGGTCCCAAGCAACTGGCGCTCGGAATTGTCGCTCGAAGATTATCTGTCGCGTTGGAAAATTCCGGGCGTGCAGGGGATCGATACGCGCGCGCTCACGCGGCACCTGCGCGAACGCGGCGCGATGAAGGCCTGCCTCACGACGGAGACGCTATCGGAAAAGGAAGCCGTCACGCAGGCGAACGAAGGCGAAGGCGTCATCGGAATGGATTACGTGCGCGAAGTGACAACCGCCGAGCGGTACGAATGGGATCCCGATGCCAGGTTGAGCGCGACGTGGTCGGTCGCGAGCGGGAGCACGGAAGAAATTGTCCGGCATCCGTTGCCGCCGGTGCGGCATCGCGTGGTCGCCTACGATTTCGGCATTAAGGAAAATATTTTGCGGCGGCTGCGCCAGAATGGTTTTGGCGTGACGGTCGTTCCGGCCGCGACGACCGCCGACGAAGTGCTCGCCCTCAATCCCGACGGAATATTTTTATCGAATGGTCCGGGCGATCCGGAAGCGGTTCCGTACGCGCATGAATCGCTCCGCGGCTTGCTCGGCAAAAAACCGATCTTCGGGATTTGCCTCGGTCACCAGATTCTTGGGTTCGCGGTCGGTGGGCGCACGTTCAAATTAAAGTTCGGTCATCGCGGCGGCAACCAGCCGGTGAAAGATCTGCGCAGCGGTAGAGTTGCGATCACTTCGCAGAACCACGGCTTCGCGGTCGATGCGGATTCGTTGCCGAAAGAGATGGAAGTCACGCACATCAATTTGAATGACGGCACCGTGGAAGGGATGCGGCATCGCGAGCTGCCGATCTTCAGCGTGCAATACCATCCCGAAGCCGCGCCCGGTCCGCACGACGCCAGCTATTTCTTCTCGCAATTCGTGGAGCTGATCGAGAAGGGTCGTTAGGCCCGTCTTCTGTAGCCGCTTCGCTGTGCGAAGCGCGAGAGCGACATAGACGCTGATACCGCCGCCGGCCCTTCGCATAGCGAAGCGGCTACAGAAGAATTGACCTTCGGCGAATTAATTGGACGTTCGGCTCATGTTGTACTCACCTGATCGAACTTCGAAGTGGTTTCAATTCACCGTCGTCACCACCGTTTCGGCGGGACTGCTCTTCTCGCCCCTGGCGTTCGCGCATGAGGAGCACGAGAAGGACAAACTCGATGCGGCGTCGGACAAAACGCTCACGGGCGAGATCGTCGACCTGATGTGTTACGCCGATCACAAGGCTTCCGGCGAACAACACGCGAAGTGTGCGGCGACCTGCATCAAAGGCGGCGGACCGGTCGCGATCCTGAGCGACGGGAAAACGTATCTGGTCGTGGGCGATCACAAGCCGATGAACGATCAGCTCGCTGAATACGCGGGGAAAACGATCACGCTCAAAGGCAAGCTCGCGAGCAACGGCGGAATCCCGATGCTGGAGAACGCCGAGATCGTTAAGAAGTAACGTTACGCTTTCCGCAACGCGGCGATCTCGCGCAGCATCCGGACGCTGTCACGCGCGATGCTGACTTTGCTGCCTTCGTTGTGGTTCCAGCGGACGGGGATTTCCTTCATCCGGAGGTTCGCTTTGCGCGCGAGATACAGCAGCTCGACATCGAATCCGAAGCCGTCGGTTTTTGCCCGCTCGAGGATCGGGCGAAAAACATCGAGGCGAAAGGCCTTAAAACCGCATTGCGTGTCCCAGAACGGCAGGCCGGTGGCGACCCGGACGATGAGATTGAAAACGCGGCCGCCTTGTTCGCGCCGCCACGGTTGACGATGTCCGATCAAACTCCGATCCAGCGCGCGCGAGCCGAATGCCACATCGAGTTCCCCGGTCGCGATTGGCTCGATCAATTTCGGAGCTTCCTCGATCGGCGTCGACAGATCGGCATCGGAAAATAATCCGATGGGTTTGGTCGCCGCGAGCAAACCTTCCCGCACCGCCGCGCCTTTGCCGCGATTTGGGAAATGTTCCAACAACCGCGTGGCAATCGAAGTCGGGCCCGCAGAAACTTCGCGCACGACGGCTGACGTAGCATCGGTCGACCCGTCGTTGACGACAATCAGCTCGCTGCTGGGACTGGTTGTTTCCAAATAAGCGAGGGTTTCGCGCAGTGTTTTCCCGATCCGGTCCGCTTCGTTGAAAGCGGGGATGACGAGAGAAAACTCCGGCAACATCGTCCGGCAGTTGTAGTGGCGCGTGTCCCCACGCGCAATCCGATTACTTGTAGATCGCGGCGAAACTACTGCCGTCGACCGCAACGTAACCGCGATACATGCCGGTCGTGTTGAAGGGCAGCGCGATATTTCCGTCGCGATCGACGGCAATCAATCCGCCGGTCCCGCCCAGCGCACCTACTTTCTCGATCACCGCGCAAGCGGCCGCGGCGAGACTCATTCCAGCGTATTCCATCAGCGCCGAAAGATCGTGACCGGTCACGGCGCGGATAAAGAATTCCCCATCGCCGGTCGCAGAAACAGCACACGTCTGGTTGTTCGCGTAAGTCCCGGCGCCGATAACCGGCGTGTCTCCGATCCGACCCGGCCATTTGTTGGTGTTCCCGCCGGTCGAAGTTGCCGCCGCCAGATTGCCAGACTGATCGAGCGCAACGGCGCCGACGGTCCCGTGCCGATCCGCATCCGAGAGCGATTCCGCGCTTGCGGCGCGCACCCGCTCCAAGGCCTGCCAGCGTTGCTCGGTGTAAAAGTATTGCTGCTCGACAATCTCCAACCCGAGTTCGCGTGCGAAATCTTCGGCGCCGTCCGCGGCGAGCATGACGTGCGGCGATTGTTCCATGACGGCACGCGCGAGCAGGATTGGATTCTTCACTCGCTTGATGCCTCCCACGGCGCCCGCCTTCAACTTCCGCCCGTCCATGATCGCGGCATCCATTTCGTGAGCGCCGGCACTGGTGAAAACGGAGCCGCGACCGGCATTGAAAAGCGGATCGTCCTCGAGCACGCGCACCGCGGCGGCAACGGCATCAAGACTCGAGCCGCCGTCCTTCAAAATGGCGTGGCCGGCATCGAGCGACCGTTGCAATCCCGCCCGCAGATCGCGCTCCATCTCGGGCGTGATCTGTTCCGGTGAAATCGTCCCCGCGCCTCCGTGGATCACGAGCGCGCACTTCTTCGCAGACATGCGTTTCGCTTTCATCTGAGATCACGCTCGGTGCAAATCTTCTGTAGCCGTTTCGCTGTGCGAAGCTTCGCCGCGGTCAGGCTCGTTACCACGCGGCCCACAGGGCCGCGGCTACAGAAACAGGGATTTTGCTTTGCTCCTCTGGGAACTAAGGCAACTTCCCGTCATCATGGCCGAACAGAACGGCGAACTGGAATCAGGCGGCAAGATCGAGACCAATCCGGTCGTCGTCGTCGCGGAGATCGGGCAGAAGGGCCGCGGATTTCTCCGCGAAGTGGGCGGCATGTTTTGGTTCATCGTCCACACTTTCACGGAAACGCTCGAGAACGTGCGCAGAGGCCGCGCGCCGTTTCGCGCCGTCAGCTTTTTCCGGCACACCGAACGCGCCGGGGTCGGGTCGGTCCCGCTCGTGGCGATGGTTTCGTTTTTCCTCGGACTCACGATGGCGCTGTTGACCGGCTATCAATTGGAACGCTTCGGCACCGAGCGGTTGGTTCCCGGGCTGGTTTCGATCGCGTTCACCCGCGAACTCGGACCGTTGTTGACCGGCATCATGCTCGCGGCGCGAATCGGCGCGGCATTCACCGCCGAATTGGGCACGATGGAAGTAAATGAAGAAGTCGAAGCGATCGAAGCGATGGGCATCAGCCCGCTTCGTTTTCTGGTCGCGCCCCGAATGCTCGCGCTCTTCGCGTTGATGCCGTGCCTGTCAGTCATCTCCAGCTTGGCGGCGATCATCGCGACCTTCTTCATCTCCTATGCTTATTTCAACATCGCGCTGGCCTACTTCAACGACCTCGTCATCAACTCGCTTCTTATTCGGGACATCATCACCGGGATCGCGAAAAGTTTTCTGTTCGGGCTCTTGATCGCGGCGATCGCCTGCTACCGCGGATTGAACGTCACCGGCGGAGCGTCCGGCGTCGGCAACGCCACGACATCGAGCGTGGTCACTGCCATCACCACGGTGATCGGTTTCGATACGCTCTTTAATATCGTTTACACCGTTTTTTTCCCGACATGAGCGCGCCGACTCCTGGTGTGGTCGAGCTGCGCGATGTTCGGCTCAGCTTCGACGAGAAACTGGTGCTCGACGGCGTGTCGCTCCGGGTCGAGCCGCTGGACCGGCTTGTCGTGATGGGCCAGAGCGGCAGCGGCAAGAGCACGATCCTGCGTTTGATCCTGGGAATTCTGCAACCGAACCGCGGGTCCGTGTTCTTCAAGCAATTCGAGATTTCGCGGCTGAACCGGCGCAAACTCCAGCAGGTGCGCACCCAGATCGGAATGGTTTATCAATATTCCGCTTTGCTCAGCTCGCGAAACGTGCGGGATAACGTGGCCCTGCCGCTCGAGGAATTGACGAAAAAAAGCCGCGAGGAGATCGACCGCATCGTGGATGAAAAACTGGAGCTGGTTGGATTATTGGACTCGAAGAACGAAGCGCCATCGGATTTGAGCGGCGGGATGCGCAAACGCGTGAGTCTCGCGCGTGCCCTCGTGATGGAGCCCGAGCTGATCCTGTTCGACGAACCGTCCGCGGGCCTCGACCCAGTCATCGCAACGGTGATCGACGAATTAATCATTAGCCTGACCGAAAGTTCCCAGGTCACCTCAATCATCGTCACCCATGAAATGGACAGCGCCTTTCGCGTCGGCACGAAAATGGCCATGCTTTATCATGGCAAAATTATTGAACAGGGTGAGGCCGAAGCGTTCAAAAACTCAACCAATCCCGTGGTGGCGCAATTCTTGAGCGGCAGCACCGAAGGCCCCATTCTGGAAGGAAGCAAAGATGCAGTTGCAACGAAATGAAGTCCTGACCGGCCTGCTCGTCCTGGCGACGATCGCAGTGCTGACCGGCATTTTGATTTTGCTCGGGGCACCGGGGCTGTTCCGGCCGCTGGTCACCTACAAGATTTACATGGACAACGCGGCCGGGATTAAACAAGGCGCCCCGGTGTTGCTGGCCGGCCGCAAGATCGGGCAGGTCGATAAATTGTATTCGCCCGTTTCGAAAGAAGAAGCCGCCAAGGCGGAGGCGGCCGCAGAAGCGTTGCATGCGGGCGATCCCAGCCCGACGCCGGCGGACAAACCGAAATACGAAGCGCGCATCGACGTGAAAGTGGATCGCAATGCTTTCGTTTATCGGGACGCGAGGACGCGGCTGATCACGCTCGGGTTGCTCGGCGAGGTCGCGATCGATATCACCCAGGGCAACGAAACTTCCGGCCGGGCCAGCGATGGCGAGATTTTCGCGGGCGAACGCGTCCCGGACTTCGGCGAATCGATTTCGAAGATGCTCGACATCGTCAAGCCGGTCGCCACCGAAGCGACCAATACGTTGAAAGAACTTCAGACGACCGCGCAAAACCTGAGCCGGATCACGGACGAGAATTCGCAGCTCAACATGGGGCTGGCGCAGTTCCGGACCTTTGTCGAGAACCTGACGAGCCTGACCGCGCGCGATAGCTCGCTCTCGATCGCGCTCGCCAACATCGAAAAGATCAGCACCGATTTGTCGAACAACGATAACATCAAGATCACGCTCCAGAATTTTCGCGAATCGTCCGACAAGTTGAAGGGCGTGATGGACGACCTCAGTAATCTTGGCCCGGAGCTGAAGGCCAGCGGCGCCAACATCAAGGACCTGACCGAGACGGTGAAACACCAACCGTGGCGCTTGATCTGGCCGAGCACAAAAAAATATCCCGAGGACGAACAACCAGCGCCCGCCGCAACGCCCGTGAAAAAAGCGACGAAGCCGCGCCGGAGCACCACCTCGCCCACACCGCCACCGCGGACAAGGTAGGGACCGCGCCGCGGCGTCCTCGTCGGTGTCCCGCCGTGTTCCGCCCGGACGCCGCAGCGCGGCGTCCCTGCCAGGAGCTACTTTTTCTTCTCCAGCCGCGCCTGAAGAAAACTCATCACGGCCGCCTCTTGCGATTTCAGGTCGCCCAGTTTCCGCTCGAGCGTTTCTTCGGTTTTCTGTTTCAGCCCTTCAATCATCCCGCCATCGAGGTAGGTTTGGAGCACGGCCGGATGCACGTAACATTTCCGGCAAATAGCCGGCGTGTTCCCGAGGATTTTCGCCACCGCGGAGATTGCATCTTTGACGTTCTTCTTTGCCTGAGTCTTGTTTTCGAACGCCTCCTGCGCATTGAGCGCCATCGCCGCGAGCACGGTTCCCGCCCAGGTCCGGAAATCTTTCGCGGTAAAATCTTCGCCGGTGATCTCGCGGAGGTATTCGTTCACGTCCTCCGACGTCACCTTCCTCCGCTCGTCCTTCTCATTGAGATATTTGAAAACTTCCTGGCCCGGAAGGTCCTGAAGCTGTCGAATAATTTTCGCCAGGCGCCGGTCGGTCACGTCCACTTCGTGTTCCTTGCCGCTCTTGCCGCGAAAAGTGAACTTAAGCTTCGTGGCCGTCACATCCACGTGGCGATTCCGCATGGTTGTCAGGCCAAACGATTTGTTTTCCTTCGCGTACTCCTCGTTGCCGACGCGAATGAACGTGCGCTCCAAGAGTTGAACCACGGTTGCCAGCACTTTTTGCCGCGGTAAGCCGCGCCGTTTCAAATCGCGATTCAGGCGCCGGCGAATCTTGGGAAGCGCTTTTCCAAAAACGAGCATGCGATCGTACTTGTTCTCGTCGCGCACTTCGCGCCAGCGTTCGTGGTAGCGGTACTGTTTGCGCCCACGCGCATCCCGCCCCGTCGCCTGAATGTGGCCGTTTGGCGAGGGACAAATCCAAACCCTGGTGTAGGCCGGCGGAACGCCGATTCGCTTGATCCGGAGCAATCGCGTCTCGTCGCGGAGTTTCTTTCCTTCCGTATCGAAGTATTCGAAGTCGTCGCCTTTGGCCTTGCGCGTGTAGCCCGGCTGCTCGTCGCTGACGTAGCGAAGCCCCGCGTCTTCCGCGACTTCGACCGGATCGGGCGCGACCTCAATCTCGTCGATCTTCTTTTTCGAAGGCACGCATGCAATACGTGCCGGAGACCGGAAAAGGTCGCAGTCAAAAAACGCGTGTCATCCCGAGCCGCGAAGACGGCGAGGGACCCCTCGGTTGCAATTTCCGCTACCGCGAAATATCAAGCGTTTGGTCACGGCGTCCGCGCATTCTTTCGCGGAAGCGGTGCGACCGATTGCGAGGTCCCTCGGCGCGCTTCGCCAGCCTCGGGATGACACGCCTTGGCTTAGAACTACGCGCCGTAGCTCTTCGTAAATTTCTTGCGCGACTCGCTTTCGGACGGCGGAGTTGCAGCGGGCTCCGATTTCTCCGGACCAGGTTCCGGGGTTTCCGCTTTTGGCGTGGGCGCGGCTTCCGGTTTCCCTTCCCGCATTTCCTTCGAGACTTCCACGAACGCCATTTGCAGATTCGCCAGCGTGTTCTTCAAGACAGCTCCCTCTTCGCTCGTCAGGTTCCCCCGCGTCTTCTCCTGAATCATTCCGAGCTGGTCGATGAACATTTTCGCCAGCTCGAGGTTTACTTCGCCCTTGCCGGTCTGCGGATTCGGAATTTGCCCAAGAAAAAGCGCGGCGTTTTGCGCCTGCATCATCACGAACTCGATGAAGCGTTGCGATAATTCGCCCAGCGATTGCGTATTGGTTTGGACTTCGGCCATGGCAGGAAATTAATCGATCACGATCACAAGCACGAGCACGATTACGATTTCCTTTTCCCACGTGCTCATG
The DNA here is from genome assembly GCA_046262815.1 of Chthoniobacterales bacterium. Lineage (GTDB taxonomy): Bacteria > Verrucomicrobiota > Verrucomicrobiia > Chthoniobacterales > UBA10450 > AV80. Next base: position 23,812 of record JBHELY010000036.1, read on the forward strand.
CTCGTGCTCGTGCTCGATCTTCCCTCTTTTTAACTGCTGGACGCACAAGCGCCAAAACGTAGGGCTGGTTCAGAAAATATTTCGCTGCAACGCGCCGGACGTCCTCGACGGTGACGCGCTCTACATCGCGCTCGAGCTCCTGATAATGGTTGAACCCGAGTCCGTAGAGCTCGTCGAGCGCCGCCATGTAACCAAAGGCGTCGTTGCTCTGGTTCGAGATCTGTTGCTGGCCGATCAATTTCTTTTTGGCGCGCTCCAGTTCTATCTCGCTCAGCCCTTCCGTCGCGAGCTTCCCAATTTCTTCCAGCAACGCCGCCTTCACCGGCTCGATCTTTTCCGGATCGGTCCCGAGATAAAACATGAACAGTCCCGGCACCAACCCCTGCATCTGGCTCGCCCCCACAAAATAGGCCAGTCCCATCTCTTCGCGGATCCGGACAAAAAATCGCGAGCCGATATCGCTGCTCGCTTCGTCGATCAATTCCAGCGCGTACCGGTCTTCGCTGAACATGTCGGCGCCGCGAAATCCGACCATCAACACGCCTTGCGCTTTCTCCTTCAAACTTTCGACCGTGACTGTCGTTGTGAGCGGATTTGGTTTCGCCACACCGGTCAGGGCCAATTCGCCTTGTTTCATTGCGCCGAGCGCTTTTTCGAAAAGCTCGCGCACTTCCGCCGCCTTCACGTTTCCGAAAACGGAGATCACCCCGTTGCGCGCCACGAGATAACGATCGCGAAACGCGAGCAACTGTTTGCGGTTCAATTTCGCGACGGAATCCGCCGAGCCCTTGCCGCGCAACGCGTAGGGATGATCGCGAAACAAAGCTTCGCGCAAAATATTCCGCGCGACGGTCGTCAGTTGCTCCTCGTCCTCCTTGATCCCGGCGAGCTGCACTTGCCGTTCGCGCTCGAGCGCAGGGCCGGGCATCGTCGCATTCAATAAAACGTCGGCGAGAATCTCGACGCCGAGCCGCAGATCGGGTTGGGTCACGTCAACTGCAATGCTGAAGCTGTTGTTGCCCGCATCGCTCCCGATGCTCCCGCCGACGGCTTCGATCGTGTCCGCGATTTGTTCGGCCGTCCGCGTCTTCGTTCCCTTCAACAGCGTCTTCGCCATCAGACGCGTGATCCCATTCGTCTCGCGCGCCTCGGCGAGAAGTCCGCCGCGGAAAACAGCCGCCATCGAGACCAGCGGGAGCCGCGGATCTTCGCGGACGAGCAGCCGCAGGCCATTCGATAGTTCGATTTTTTGAATTTCGCCGGCGCTGATTGCGGGCGAAGTTTCACTCGCGGCGGCAACCGTCGCCTTCGGATTCAACGAAGTGACCGTCAGATTATCGTCCGCCAGATATTTTCCGGCGACGCGGCGAATATCGTCTGACGTGATTTTCTGGATCGCGTCCAGATAATCGCGGGTAAAATTCAGGTTCCGGGTCAGGAACCAATTCGACCCGAGGTCGGAGGCCTGGCCGCGCATTGTCGTGAGCGCGCCGAGATGGTGGCTCAACGAAATCTTTTTCGCTTTGGCCGACTCGTCGGCCGTAACGCCATTCGCTTTGATGTTTTCGATGATCGCCAGGATGAGATCGCGCGTCGCATCGCGTTTCGCCGGCTCTACCGTCGCATCGATCCCAAGCAATCCCGGGTCGCCCGGCGTGTAGGAAAACGCCGAAACGCCGTAGGCGAGTCCGGTTTCCTCGCGCACCTGGCGATAAAGACGTGAGCTCCGTCCATCGCCGAGAATCGTAGAGAGAAGATCGAGCGTCGGCACGTCCGGATGCGTGATCTCGGGAATATGCCAGGCCAGCGAAAGCCGCGTCAGCTCCGTGACAAATTCCTGGTCCATCTCGCGCCGGCCGAGCTGCGGCGGCTCGCTCGGAATGAAGACCGGTGTCAGCGATTTCGCCGGATATTCTTTGAAGAAATCGCCGAGCTGTTTTGTGATCGCGTCCGCGTTCACGTCGCCGACGACGATGAACGTGAGATTATTCGGGACGTAGCGGGCGCGGTAATAGCGCATCACGTCGTCGCTCGTCAGCTGGTTGAAAACATCGATCAGACCGATGACCGGCAGCCGATACGGATGACGCTGATACGCCGTCGCAAACAAAAGTTGTCCCGCCATTCGATCGGGATCGTCCATCCCCATCGCGAACTCGCGCCGGATCACTTCCTGTTCCTTCGCGTATTCTTCCGCGGGCAAGATCGAGTTCATCATCGCGTCGGCGAGGACATCGAGCGCGACTGGCACGCCGTCCTTCGGCACATCGATCCAGAACACGGTGCGATCGAACGAAGTGTAGGCGTTGATGTAGCCGCCGACGTTCTGGATTTTCTGCGCGATCGCGTTCGCCGGTTTGGTTTTCGTTCCCTTGAAGAGCATGTGCTCGAGGATGTGCGACAAACCCGCGCCGAGATGTTCGTGTTCGTCCACGCTTCCCGTCGCGCACCAAACCTGCACGCTCGCCACCGGCGCGCTCCGATCTTCCTGCACGATGATGGTGAGGCCGTTCGGCAGGATATGTTTCTGCGCCGTGCTCGGCGGGAAGGTGATCCCGGCGCCGCTTTCCGCGGCCGTCGCTTTAAGATTCGCGCTCAACATACCGCCGCACCAAAGCGCGTCCGGCGTCGCAATTCAATTACGAGAGCTTCGGCGCCGGCGCCGGCCGATCGAGTGGAATATCCGGATACGAGCGCTTCTCGGGCTCGAACGGCTTCACAAACGCTTCGTGGAAATCGAAGACGTTCTTGAAATCTTCGATCGAATCTTCCTCGGTCTTTCCGAAAATCCCGGCGCCGATCAGGTTGAAAACCATGTGGCCGATGTCTTCGCACGACCGGATTCCCCAATACGAAAACACCGTCACGACCATTGGCCCGAATTCCTTGAGGGCGTATTGCCGCACGCCTTCCAGCAGCTCCGGTCCTGCGACGTGACGGACCGACGCGCCCTTCGTCTTCTTCTGCTGCTTCGTGGTGTAATCGAGCGCGTCGCGCAGAAAAACGTAAGCGTCCCGCTGGTAACGCGGGTCGCTGGCCAAGATCGAATCGAGCGCTTCGGCGAATCCTATTTTTTGCATTGTCTGCTGCCCTGCTTTTAGCGAGGGCCGCCATCATAAGCAACAACGCTCAGAACAGCAACCCTGGCGAAAAAGCTTTCCGGATGTGACAATTCGCCTGCGTTTGTGTTGATTCTTTTTGGCCAACCTCGTTATGCGCCTTCATAAATCCATTGCCTCAATTGCGACGCTGATCGTCGCGGCAGTCGCTATAGCGCAAGTCAGCAAGGATCCGAAATATCCGCCGACGTTGAGCGGCGGCGCGCCGTGCGGTTCGTGCCACGAGCCGGAAAAGCTGTCGTGGAAAACCGTGATCCCGCCGGCGAACGAACCAGGTGAGCCGCTCGTCATTACCGGAAAAGTTTTCCGAGCGGATGGAAAAACGCCGGCGGAAGGAATGGTGCTCTGGGTTTATCACACGGATCGGACCGGTTATTACAACGCGCAGGACGACGCGAGTCATCCGCGCCTGAACGGCTGGATGAAAATCGGCGCGGACGGAAAATACGAATTCCGGACGATCCGGCCGGGCGCGTATCCGCACCGCAGCACGCCGGCGCACATTCATGCCCACGTTTATGGGCCGGGATTTTCGGAGCGGTCGATCTATGATTACTGGTTCAAGGACGATCCGCGGATCAACGAAAAAGAGTTGAAGCAACAAGCTGAGAACGGCGGCCATCCGGTGATCGTGGACGTGAAGCGTGGGAGCGACGGCGTGTGGCGCGGTGAGCGGGATATCACGATAAAATGACGAATGACGAATGACGAAGGAATGACGAAGCTCGAATCAAGAGGCCGGCTTGGCGTTTGATCATTCGGGGTTCGTTCGTCATTCGTCATTCGTGCTTCGTCATTAACGCGGTCTTTGCCGAACCAGACTCCCGGCGTTAGGCTCCCGCCATGAGTTCGCTGCAGCAGCAGATCGAAGATCGGGGACTGAAAATCTTCGACCTGGTCGATCAAAACCCGGAGTCGATTTTCAGCAAGGCCGGGTTTTACCAGCGCATGATGGCGTTCTCGATGCGCGACGAACATTTCAAGGTCCAGATGTTCCGGTTCGTGGACGTGCTGGCGTCGCTCCGGCACTCGACCGATATCGTCCGGCATCTCGGCGAATATTTTGCTGACACGCGCAATGGCTCGGTTCCGTTCCTCCAAACCGGCATCAAAGCCGCGCGCGTTTTTCCGTGGCTCACCGCGCCGATCCTGCGCTGGAACGTCTCCGGCATGGCGCGGCAGTTCATCGCCGGTCGCGACCCCGAAGACGTGATGAAGACGCTTCGGAAACGGCGTGCTGAAAAGATCGGCTTCACCGTCGATTTGCTTGGCGAAGCCGTCGTCAGCGAACACGAGACCGACGAATACGCGGCCCGCTGTCTCGCGTTGGTAGAAGGCCTCGCCGCGCAAACCAAGGGTTGGGCCGATCCGCTCGGCAAAAATACCGAGCTGTTCCCGGT
>JBHELY010000037.1:0-27377 GCA_046262815.1 Chthoniobacterales bacterium
ACGGCGGGGCCGGTGACGAAAATTACGGAGGTGATCGGCGACGATCGGCTCCGAGTTGGTTCGGAGCATGGATTGCAATCCCTGATCCTTCAGCGTTCGGCGGCGTTGATGAAAGCATCGCTGAAAACCGGCGATGAAGTCCGGGTCGATCCGAATTTTCGCGTGGCGCTCGAAGTTCTGTCCCATCCGCAATCGCGCGAGCATTACCTCGATGACGTTCCGGAATTGCCCTGGAGCAAAGTCGGCGGCCAGGACAAGGCCCTCGAAGCGATCAAGGACGCGATCGAGCTGCCGCTGATTCATCCGGAGCTTTTCCAAAAATTTCAGCACGTAACGCCGAAAGGTTTTCTGCTCTATGGCCCGCCCGGCTGCGGCAAAACGCTGATCGGGAAAGCGACCGCCTACAACCTGACGAAACAGCTCCGCGACAAATCCGGCGAAGACATGCGCGAATATTTCATGCACGTCAAAGGACCGGAGATTCTCAACATGTGGGTCGGCGAATCGGAACGGATCGTGCGCGAGATTTTCGCGACGGCCCGCGAGAAACGGCGCGAAGGTTTTTTGCCGTTCCTGTTCATCGACGAAGCGGAAAGCATTTTGGGAACGCGGCGCGCTTCGCGTTACTCGAACATTCTTTCGACGCTCGTCCCGATGTTTTGCTCCGAGATGGATGGGATCGATTCGCTCCACGACGTCGTGATCATTCTGGCGTCGAACCGCGCGGATCTGATCGATCCCGCGATCCTGCGCCCTGGGCGGATCGACCGGAAAATCAAGGTGAACCGGCCGAATCGCGAAGGCGCGCGCGACATTTATCGGATTTATCTCACCGACGATTTGCCGTACGACGGTGCGCTGGCGAAGGAAGCGGGCAACATCGGCGCTGCGATCGATCAGTTAATTGAACGCGTGCTCGAAATGCAGTTCGCGCGACGGGAAGAAAACAAATTCCTCGAGATCACCCTGCGCAGCGGACGAAAGGAAACGCTTTACCGGAGCGATCTGCTGAGTGGCGCGATCATCGCGTCGATCGTCGAGCGGGCGAAAGGTCTCGCGATCAAGCGCTCGATCGCGACACAAGTCGACCAGGGGATCAGCGAAGCCGATCTCCAGCAGTCGTTCGTGGCCGAATTCAACGAGAACGACATTTTCCCGCCGACCGACATCACCGAAGATTGGTTCAAACTGATCGACTTCGATCCGGAGAATGTGGTGAAAATTTCGCCGGTGAGACGGGACGGGCAGGTGCGGCCGGTTCTTCGCGGCGTCGTGATTTAGGTGGATCGAGCGCTCCGTCGCTCGACGTTCTGACTCCCTCGTTCCCAAACTCTGTTTGGGAATGCCATTGTCTCGGCAACGCTGTTGCCACGACTGCGAAACAGAGTTTCGAAGACAGGTGCGTTCCCAAACAGAGTTTGGGAACGAGGAGGTTTGTAAACCGCCGCTCCTTGTTGCTAGCATCCGCGCCATGAGATCGTTCATTGCGCTAAGCCTGCTCACTGCCGCCTCTTTGTTTGCCCAGCCGACGCCGGAACCGAAGACCGATGTTTCGAACAAGGCGCTAATTACGAAAGCAACGCCGGCTGGTATCAAAGCCGGCAACGATATCGCCGCGCTTCGCAAACTGGCGGACGAATTCTACGCGTGGCGAAATGAGAACTTTCCCGTGGCGAGCAGCGATGCCGGCCTTCACACCTGGGACGATCGGCTGACGGATTATTCGCCGGCGAAAATCGGGGAGCGCGCTCAGCGCGTGCGCAAGTTACTCGACCAGGTCCGGGCGATGCCCGCGGCAAAATGGCCGAAGGACGATCGCATCGATTGGATGCTGTTCCGGGCCCAGCTCGAGAATTTCGATTTCGGCAATCGCATCCTGCAATCGGAGAAGACCGATCCGCAGCTTTATGTCGGCGAATGCACGAACGGAATTTTCTCGCTCTTGAAAAAGGAATACGACGCGCCGCAGAAACGCGCGCTGGCCGCGACCGAACGGCTGAAACAAATGCCGGCGATGCTCGCGCAAGGCGAAAAGAATTTGCAGAAACCGGTGAAACTTTTCGCCCGGCTCGCGATCGAGTCAGCGCGCGCGATCGATCCACTTTTCAACGAAAGTCTCATGACGCTGGCGCGCGATCTCGCGCCTAACGAACGCGACGCGCTCGTGAAAGCGCGCGACACCGCGCTCGTCGCGATCCACGGATTTGCGGACCGGCTCGAGAAACGGGCGCCGTCGATGGTGGATTTTGCGCCGATGGGGACCGCGAACTACAACTATTACTTGAAGCACGTGCTGCTTCTACCGCTCGATGCCGAGCAGGTCGCGATGCTGGGCCGCGCCGAGCTCGCCCGGTATCGCGCCCTCGAATCGCTTCTGCCCGATCCGTCGCTGGCCGATCCGAATCCGGCCCGGAGCAAAAACATTCCGCCGGACCAGGCGTCGTTCCTCGCTGCTTACGAAAGTCGCGAGCAGGAGATGATCGCGTTCTTAAAGGAACACAAGCTCGTGACCGTTCCGGATTACCTCGGCCGGTTCGAGATTCGGCAGCTGCCGGAAGCGTTCAAGCCTACGAGTCCCGGCGGCTTCATGAATCCGCCCGGCGTTTACGACAAAGATCCCGCCGGATTCTTTTTCATTCCGACTTACAATCCGCAGTCGAAGAACTTTTACATTCGCGCCGCAATTGAAGATCCGCGTCCGATTCTTGGTCACGAAGGAATTCCCGGGCACTTCATGCAGCTCTCGATCGCGAACCATTTGACGAACGAAATCCGGCGGCAGCATGGCGACGGCGTTTTCGTCGAAGGCTGGGCGCTCTACGGCGAGGAAATGCTGATGCGCACCGGGCTTTATCCGGACAATTCGCCAGCGCAGGGACAGATCCTGCGATTGTCGCGCTATCGTTCCGCGCGCATCGGCGTGGATGTGAATTTGCACACCGGCAAATGGACGTTCGAACAGGCGGTCCAATATTTCATGGAAGCTGGCGGGCTCGATCGCGAAGCGGCCGAGGGCGAAGCGGCGGGCGCGGCGTCGAGTCCGACGCAGAAGATCAGTTACATCGTCGGCAAATGGCAGATCATGAATCTGCTCGGGCGTTATCGCGACAAGGCCGGCGCGAATTTTCAGCTCGGACAATTCCACGACGACCTGATCAAGAACGGCAGCCTGCCGCTGTCGATCGTCGAGTGGATTCTTTTGGATGATCCGACCTCGATCGATCAGGTGATGCGATAAGAAGCGCGCGCCGAACTATTTCCAAAAAGGCCGCGGAAAACTTCCGAACTTCGCGCCGCAAAAACCGTAAGTAGCGGCGATGGCGCAATACAAATATTCTCATTATCTTACCAATTTTTCCGACCCGAAATTTGATCCCGCGCATTCTCCCGGCGCGACGACGCCGCACACCGGGATTTACAAATGCCAGGGGTGCGGAACCGAAGTCCTTTCGCAAGCGGGCGACCCGCTGCCGCCGGCAACTCATCACCAGCATTCGCTCGATCAGGGCGGAATCGCCTGGCGATTGATCGTGGCGACGGCCTAGCGATTTGGTTCTATGTTAGCGCGCGATGAAGCGCGTGTTCGGGCTGGAAACAGAATACGGCATCACGATTCGCGGCGCGGCCTCGGTAGACGTGGTCGCGGAATCGATCGAGCTGGTGCGTTCCTACACGGAACACGGCGCCCACATGAAGTGGGATTATCGGCTGGAAGATCCGCATCGTGACGCGCGTGGCTTTCGCGCGCCGACCCTGCTCCAGGACACGGATGAGTCTTCCTACTACGAGATCGATCGGAAACGGCCGCTGAGTTTTGAAGAGATCAAGAGCGATCTTGTGCTCTCGAACGGCGCGCGCTTTTACAACGACCACGCGCATCCGGAATATTCCACGCCGGAATGCACCACGTTGCGGCAGATCGTGGCGCACGAAAAAGCGGGCGAACGCATCATGGCGGAATGCGCGCGCCGGCGAAACCTGCGGCTCAGCGAGGGCACGGAGGTCCGGCTCTTCAAGAACAACACCGATTTCGCGGGTCACAGCTACGGGTGCCACGACAATTATTTAATCCGGCGCGATCTGCCCTGGGACGAACTGGTCGGGGGCGTATTGCCGTTCCTGATCACGCGGCAAATTTTTGCGGGCACTGGCAAGCTCGGGATTGAAGCGGAAAGCAGCGGGACGCAGCCGGGCGTGTTCCAGATTTCACAGCGGGCCGATTTCTTTCAAACGCTCGTGAGCATCGACACGATGAACAAGCGGCCGCTCGTGAATACGCGCGACGAACCGCACGCCGATCCGAGCAAGTATCGGCGGTTCCACGTCATCATCGGCGATTCGAACATGAGCGAGTGGGCCACGGCGTTGAAGGTCGGGACAACGGTGCTCGTGCTGGAATTGATCGAGCGTGGAAAAGCGCCGCAGCTCGAAATTGCGCAACCGGTGAACGCGACGAAATCGATCAGCCGCGATCAGAATTACGATTGGATCATCGAGCTGAGTGATGGGCGGAAGATTTCCGCGATCGATATTCAGCGGCTCTATTTGAAAGCCGCGGAAGCCGAACACAAGGGCAACTCGGAAATGCGATGGCTCCTGCACGAATGGGAAAACGTGCTCAACGATCTCCAGCGCGATGTAACCTCGACCGCCGATCGCGTGGACTGGGCGGCGAAGAAGTTTCTCCTTTCCTCATTTCGCGAAGAAGAAAAACTGGCCTGGAGCGATCCGTGGCTGCAATCGATCGACCTGGAATATCATAACATCCAGCCCGACCAGGGATTGTTTTACGATCTGCAGCGGCAAGATTCGATGCGGACGCTGATTAGCGAAAAGGAAATCAAGGACGCGATCTTTTCGCCGCCGGAAACAACCCGCGCCTGGTTCCGCGGCCGGGCCGTCGCGCGCTTCAATCACGCGATCAGCTCGATTCAATGGGATGAGATTGCGTTTTCAGATGGAAGGAAGCCGCGCGTCGTTTCCTTGCCCGAACCGGCCGACGACGAACGTCTGGAGCGATTGAACGAGTTCGTGAATGCCGAGAACGAGTTTGAAGAGTTCTTTCGGCAGCTGAACCTGTAGCGGCGGTCTATGACCGCCGACATCGCCGCAATATTTCGGCGATCATTGAACGCCGCTACAACTACGACCAGGTGATCAATCGCAGCTCGTGCGTTTGCATGAGATGCGGGTGAGTCGGAACGACGCGAACGCTGAAACCATACGTGCCACTGTCGGACGCGGGCACTGAACCCCGATAGGTGAAGTTCCCCTCGCCCTCGGCCGGTGCGCTCCCGTCGAGAACTGTCACCGTCGGATTTTTGATTCCGCCATTGTCGGCTTCGCCGTGATAGGCCTCGACCCGGACGTGATCGGGACTGACCGCGCCAAGATGGACGCGCGCGGAAACCTGGAGCGCTTCGCCGACCTGAATATTCTGGCGGTCCGCATTGCCCACCTGCACATCGAGGATGCTGACTTGCGGCCACTCCTCGCGCATCTTCGCTTTCCATTGACTCAGGCTCGTGGCGGCGGCGCAACCATCACGGCCAAATTCCTGATGCGCTTTGGCAGCGGGAATGTAGAGGCGCTCGGTGTATTCCTGCACCATCCGATGCGTGTTGAAAACCGGCGTGACGGTGCGGATGGATTCACGCATCAACTGCAACCAGGCGAGCGGCAGTTTGCCGTCGGGCTTCGCGTAGTAGAGCGGGATGATCTGGTTCTCGAGCAATTGATAGAGGCTGCTCGCGTCGACTTCACTTTGGAAATCGACGGTGCCGCCTTTGATCTCCGCGCCGATGGCCCAGCCGTTGCTGCCGTTGAAACTTTCGCACCACCAGCCATCGAGCACGCTCAAATTTAATCCGCCGTTCGGCGGCAATTTCATTCCGCTCGTGCCGCTCGCTTCGAGTGGACGCAGCGGATTATTCAGCCAAAGATCGACGCCCTGGACGAGACGGCGCGCGATATAGGTGTCGTAATCCTCAACGAACACCATCCGATTTTCAAAACCGTGTTGCCGGCTGAATTTGTAAACCTGCTGGATGAGCGCCTTGCCGCCTTCGTCCTGCGGATGCGATTTCCCGGCAAAGATGAACTGGACCGGGCGAGTCTCGTCGTTCAGCAAACGCTTCAGTCGTTCCTGGTCGCTGAACAAGAGCGCGCCGCGTTTGTAGGTCGCGAATCGGCGCGCGAAACCGATCGTGAGAATCTCCGGATCGAGAATGCGATTCACGCTGCGAATCGATTCCGGGGATTCGCCCGAACGCTCGCGGGCGGCGCGAACGCGGTCGCGGACGAATTCTATTAAACGCAGCTTCAGTTTCTGGTGCGTCTCCCAAAGCTGCGCGCCGGGAATGTCGGTCACGCGCCGCCAGAAATCCGCGTCGGTAAGATGTTCTTCCCAATCGCCGAGATACTTTTCGTAGAGCGCGGAGAATTCCGGCGCCATCCACGTTTTTGTGTGAACGCCGTTGGTGATGCTCGTGATCGGAACTTCATGGCCGGGGATTCCGGCCCAGACGTCCTTCCAAAGTGAACGGCTCACTTCGCCGTGAAGTTTGCTGACGCCATTCGAATGCCGGCTCGCGCGCAAGGCCAGCACCGTCATGCTGAAAGCATCGAGCGGATTTACGCTCGCCTGGCCGAACCGCATCAGCTCGTCGAACGAAAGACCGAGCTGGCCGGCGAACTCGCCGAAGTAGCGCTTCATCATCTCGCGCGGAAACGCGTCGTTGCCCGCGGGCACTGGGGTGTGCGTCGTGAAAACATTTGCGGACGCGACGAGCTGGAGCGCGGAATAAAAATCGAGGCCCTTTTCCGCGACGTGAAGGCGGATGCGTTCGAGCGCGAGGAACGCGGAGTGCCCTTCGTTCATGTGGAATACTTCCGCGTCGATCCCGAGCGCCGTCAGCACTTTCACGCCGCCGATGCCGAGCACGATTTCCTGCCGCATCCGCATTTCCAGATCGCCCCCATAAAGCTCGGCGGTGATGCGCCGATCTTCGGCGTTGTTCTCGGCGATGTCGGTATCGAGCAGGTAAAGATTCACGCGACCGACGTGGAGCTGCCAGACCTTGGCCCGGACTTCGCGGTCGAGAATTCGGACCGAGATCAGCAGATTATTATCGCCCTGCCGCACCTCGCGGATCGGGAGGTGATGAAAATTCTGGTTCAGACTGACGGCGTGCTGGACACCGTCCTTATCGATCTCCTGTTTGAAATAGCCGTGACGATAAAGCAGTCCGATCGCGACGAAGTTCAGATCGAGGTCGCTGGCTGACTTGCAATGGTCGCCCGCGAGAATGCCGAGGCCGCCGGAATAATTCGGGATCGATTCGTGGAAACCAAACTCGGCCGAAAAATAGGCGACCGGTTTTTCGATCGCGCGGCCGTTTCCCGTTTTTCCGTAGGTGTCTTTGCGCGCCAAATAATTCCTATACGCGTCGTGCACTTCCTTTAGCTCGCGCAGGAAATTCTTGTCCTGCGCCACTTCGACGAGGCGGGCCTGGCGGGAGAGCTGGAGCATCCGGACCGGATTGTGGTTCGTCCGGTTCCAAAGTTCGGGATCGAGATGACGGAAAAGGCGACGGGCGGAAGGCTCCCACGTCCACCAGAGATTGAAGACCATTTCCCGAAGCGGCTCGAGCGCCGCCGGCAGAGTCGGGATCACGTTATACGTGTGATAGGTCGGCATTGGAGAAGCTCACGAATCTGGCAGCAAAAATTTTAGCATCAAGCATTCCATCGCTTCGCCCGCGGAGCGATGAGCAATCCGAGCATGACTCCGGTCACCAATCCGCTCAGATGCGCGGCCATGCTGATTTGGGGCGTGGACAAATCGAACGCAGTCTGGATCGCGACGATCAGCACAATATTTTTCAAACGCCGGCCGGCAAACGGCTCCGAGCGATGGCGTAAAAGATAGCCCGCCCAGACGCCAACGATTCCCATCACGCAACCGGAGGCGCCGACCAGTTGCTCCGGTCGCGATAACTCCGACCATTTCAAAATCAAAACGCCCGCGCTCGAGCCGAGACCGGCGAGCAAATAATAAAGCGCGAATCGCACCGAGCCGATGATCCGCTCCAGGCCGGGCCCGATGACAAAGAGCGCGTAAAGATTGAAGGCAATGTGCAACGGCCCGAAATGCAAGAACAGCGAGGTCAGCATCCGCCAGTATTGGCCGCCATAGCGGACCGCCCACGGCTCGAGCGCGCCGAGGCGGTGCAAAGTCAATGCGCTCGTCGAACCGCCGAGTTTCACTTCGGCGACAAACATCGCGAGGTTCAGCGCAATGAAACAAAGGACAGCGGCGGTCGGACGCCCGGTCTCGGAACCGAACGCCGTCGCCGGAGGGCGATCGCTCTGCTCGATGCGATGAAGCAATGCGACGCCCGGAAGGGACAGCCGCGAATTCGCAAGCAGATCGACGCGATCGAGTCGCTGCGCGATTTCGGACTGAAGCAATCGATCGTTGGTCACGCCTTGGAGCTGTTCGAGTCGCGACCGCGCCGATGAAATTTTTCCGGATGCGATTTCATCCGTGGCAATCCAAAATTCGCGCACCTCGGGCGGTAGCCGTCGGACGGCCGAGGTATCCGCGCGCGCGCTAAGGCGGCCGCAAAAAGCGAGGACCGTTCGGACACTGGCGTAGTAACTCCACGCCGGCTGGTGCGAGGGCGACGCAACGGCGAGCATCGTTCCGAATTCCAGGACGAGTTCATCGCGCATCTCGCATTCGCCGAGAGCGCGGAGATAGAGCGGCATCAACGCGAAATCGCTGCGCCGGATCGCGGCCGGCACTTCGTTCCGAATCCAACCGACGAGATTCCCCCATTCGCCCCGCAAACGAAACGATTCCGCGATCGCCTGGCGGCCGACATTCGTCTCATCATTTTGGAGCGGGCCGAGAATGGCGATGGCCGAGGAAAAATCGCCGGCTTGGGCAAGTTCTAGCGCGCGGAACAACTCCGCCTGGAGCCGCAACGCCGAAGACGGATGAAGATAGCGAAGCGGGCGACTGAGCCGCCGCGCCGTCGCATAGCGCTGTTGAATTGCCAGCTCGGAAATTTTTCGAATGCCGACGGCCGGCACGAGAAACAGGGCGAGCCACGCGCCCCCGCCGACGAAACCTGCAATGTCCGGATTGATTAGCCACGCGATGCCGGTCACGAGCAAGACCGCGAAAGAGGCGAGCCGCCAGGCGCGGTACAATCCACCGCGCCGTAGCGTTTGGGCCAGCATGACCAGCGGCGAAATGCACGCGATGAAAAGCAGAATGTGATTGAGATCGATCACGGTGTGAAATGACGAAATCCGAATGAAGAATGTCGAATGAATGATCGAATGACGAATTGACGCCGTCTCGTTGGGGGCTTCGTCATTGCTTCTTCATTCGTCATTTGTCATTCGGCATTTCGCTTTGCGAACGTCGGCCGGCTCTCGTACATCAAAAGCCGATGAAACTCAAAGTCACCATTTATCTCGACGTGATTTCCTCCTGGTGTTTCTGGGCGCAGCCGGCCTGGGAGGAATTGAAGAAGCGTTACGGCGATCGGGTCGATTTCGAATGGAAAATCGCGCTGATGGATGCGTCCGGTTTTCCGAAATCGATCGAGCAAGCGGAATGGTTTTATCGTCGGAGCGGGATGATGATGCGCTCACCGTTCATGCTCAAGCCGGGCTGGTTCGAGCCGAATCTCCAGGAATGTCTCCCGCCGAATCTGATCGCCGAAGCAGCGCGCGATCTTGGCGTAACCGACGATCGCGTCCGGATGGCGCTGGCCAACGCGACGGAACGCGAGGGCCAGCGTACGAACGATTGGAATCTGGCAGCGGAAATTGGCGCGAAAGCGAGCGGCCTGGAAAAGGCGAAATTGCTGGAGCGCGCGCGTTCTCCCGAGATCGAAGAGCGCGCCCGGAAAAGCACCGCGGAATTTCACGCGCTCCAGGTGACGCAGCGCCCGACCTTCGTTGTCGATAGCGAGATCGGCGACCGCGCGATTTTTTCCGGCTTCGCCAAACTGGAACCGATCGCAGCGACCATCGAAGCGATGCTCGACGATCTCGCCGCCTATGCATCGCACGCCGCGCATTTCGGCGAGGTGCCGCCGATATGAAGTCGGCTCTTCTGTAGCCGCCGCCCTGTGGGCGGCGTCGAATCGGTAACGAAACGACGCATGCTCTCGCGCTTCGCACAGCGAAGCGGCTACAGAAGAACCCGGCAGATTCACCTTGCTACCGCACAATTGTTGCCTACTACTTCCAGTCGGCTCGCGAAAAGAAGCGGGCTCGTCGTCGCGCGACCGCAAGCGCGATGAGGCCGAAGTGTCCGGAGTCAGCCATGGCCCCGGAAAAGATGCGGCAAATAATTACGGCGCTACGGTTCACTTCCCGCGGTGCCGGCCAGGAGCTTTGATTTAATCTGCAACAACAAATTCGTGTAAACGGTCGAATTCGCGCCCGCGAAGTGCGGGTCATCCTTGGATCGACCGGCGAGCAACTGGGCGTCATGAAATTGTCTGACGCGTTGCGCAAAGCTCAAAATCTCGGGTTGGATCTGGTGGAAGTCGCGCCGACGGCGAACCCGCCCGTCTGCAAAATCGTCGACTTCGGAAAATTCCGTTACGACATTTCCAAGCAGGAAAAAGACAAGAAGACGGCCGGGACGAAACTGAAAGAGATCAAGTTTCGGGTCAACATCGACGACCACGATTACTTTACGAAGATCCGGCACGGCGAAGAGTTTCTCGACCGGGGCAACAAGGTCCGGGTGCAACTGCAATTTCGCGGCCGCGAAATGGCGCACCAGGAATTCGGGATGCAGTTGATGGAGAAAGTGCGGGACGATCTTGCGGGCATGTCGCAGGTGGAAATGGAACCGAAGATCGCGGGACGCAACGTGACGATGACGTTGTCACCTTTGCCCGCCGCGCGACGGAAACGGCGGTTTTCCCTCTCGGTGGACGAAGAGCCGAAAAGCGCGCCGGACAACGGCACTGAGGCCGAGAAGTAAATCGGCTAACTGGAAGTCGGCGGCGGCGGTTCGGCGATCAATTCGTTGATCCGTGTGATGCTCAACGCACGCCCGGTTGTTTCGTCGATCGAAACCACGGCGCCGCACAAGCGGACGTCGCCTCTCGCGACTGGAAAAAGCGCGGGTAAATTTGAAATGAATCGGTTCACGATTGGTTCGACCGCGCGGCCGAGGATTGAATTCGCCGGCCCGCACATTCCCGCGTCGCAAAGGAATGCGGTTCCGCCCGGAAAAATTTGTTCATCGGCCGTCTGGACGTGAGTGTGCGTGCCGAGAACGGCCGATGCTTTCCCGTCGAGAAAACGCCCGATCGCAATTTTTTCACTAGTCGTTTCGCCATGCGCGTCGACGAAAATGATCGGCGTCTCCTGCCTCATCGCTGCCACCGCCGCCTCGACCGCCGGAAAAGGATTCTCCAGGATCGGTTGCATAAACGTTCGCATCTGGACATTGATCACGCCCACTTTTCCTTTCGCGGTCTCGAGAACGATCGAGCCATGTCCCGGCGCGCCGGCGGGATAATTGATGGGCCGCAACAATCGCGGTTCCGTATCGATGAAGGGGAAAATTTCTTTCTGATCCCAGATGTGGTCGCCCGTAGTAATGACGGAAACGCCGGCGCGAAGCAGATCGATCGTGATCTTGGGCGTAATGCCGCGCCCGCCGGCGGCGTTCTCTCCGTTTACCACCACGAAATCGACGGCGTGCGATTCTTTCAAACGCGCGAGGTTCGCGATCACGGCGCTGCGGCCCGGCTCGCCGACAACGTCGCCCAGAAAAAGAATCGTCAGCATCGCGCGAGCATCGTATTGAACAGCCGGAAATCCAACCTGTGATCTCTCGCCGCCGAATCTCCCTCTTCCTCTCCCTCTTCCTCTGTGTTTCGGCTCGCGCCGCCGACCATCTGAGCCATCCGCTGGCGGATCCGCCGAACTGGAAATCGCTTCAGAAATTTCAAAAGACCATCACGCACGATGAGTTTGATCGGTTGCTTCACGGCGTTTATTGCACGCACGGGATCAGCGACGAATTGATCCGGGTCGATGAGAAAGTCGCCTGCATTTTGACGGACCGCGATGCGCAGAGCTGGTTCACCTTGCGGTTCGCGGCGTCGGAAGCAAAAGCCGCCGCCATCCCACGATGGTGGCACCCGGCGCGGTCGCTGCCGAAATCGAAGAAGCGCGGACCGCTGTCCGGACTCAAGATCGCGCTCGATCCGGGCCACATCGGCGGCGCGTGGGCGAAGATGGAGGAGCGCTGGTTCAAGTCGGGCGACGCCGCACCGGTCGAAGAAGGCGAGATGACGTTGTTCGTCGCGAAGATGCTCGGCGAGAAATTGCGCGCGCTCGGTGCTCGCGTTTCGTTCGTGCGCGACAAAACAGAACCGGTCACGCCGTATCGGCCGGATGATTTCAAGGAAACGGCGCGCGCCGTTCTCAAAGCCGAGGGAATCGAGAATCCGCCGGAAGATTTTGAGCGGCCCGACGATCCGCTCAGGGAACAGAGTGTCCGCTGGCAGAGCGAGATTCTGTTTTATCGTACGAGTGAAATTCGCGAGCGCGCCCGGCGCGTGAACAGCAAGCTGCGCCCCGATGTTGTGCTCTGTCTGCACTTCAATGCGGAAGCGTGGGGCGACGAGCGCAACCCGACGTTGACCGACAAGAATCATCTCCATCTTCTCGTGAACGGATCTTATTTGCCGCCCGAACTGGAATCCGACGACGTCCGCTTCGAGATGCTGCGGCGATTGCTGAGTCGCGACTTCGACGAAGAAATCAAGATCGCTGATGTCGCCGCGCTCGCCCTGGCGAAGAAGAGCGGCCTGCCGCCTTACGAATACACCAAGGACATCGTGACGAAGGTCGGCACCAGCGGATACGTTTACGCGCGCAATCTCGCCGCGACCCGACTCTACGAATGCCCGGTGGTTTACTTCGAGCCCTACGTCATGAACAGCGTCGATGTCTTCGCGCGAATTCAGGCGGGCGATTACGACGGAACGCGAGTGGTCAACGGCATCGAGCGCCCGAGCATTTATCGCGAATATGTCGACGGCGTCGTCGATGGGCTCGTCGAATATTATCGGGCGGCGCGCTAAATCTTTTCCAGCGCGGCTTCGATGTCTGTCATCGTCACGTCGGCGACCAATCGCGCCGAACCGATCTTTGGACTGACGACGAAGCGGACTTCGCCCTGCGAGAATTTTTTATCGAACCGGATCGCGTTGCGAATTTCCTCTTTCGGGAAATCAGCTGGCAATCGCGTCGCCAGCTCGAACTTTTCCAGCGTGCGCACGATCCGTTCTCGCTCGGCGTCCGGCAGCCCGGCCTTCCGAACAGAAACCTCGCACGCGGCGACGATGCCGAGGCTGACCGCTTCGCCGTGAAGGAAATCCCGATAGTCTCCAGCGCGCTCGATCGCGTGTCCGATCGTGTGCCCAAAATTCAATAACGCGCGTTCGCCGGTCGTCTCGCGTTCGTCGGTGGCAACAATTGCCGCCTTGATCTCAACATTCCGGCGAATCAACGCGGCCAGGTCTGTCCGATCGAACCGCTGGATCATTTCGAACATCTCCGCGTCGCGGATGATCGCGTGTTTGATGATTTCCGCGAAGCCCTGTCGAAATTCGCGTGGCGGCAAAGTCGCCAGGGTATCGACGTCGGAAATCACCAGCGCCGGTTGGTGCCAGGCGCCGATCAGATTTTTCCCGGCCGCTGTGTTCACCGCCGTCTTCCCGCCGATGGAGCTGTCGACCTGCGCGAGCAAGGTCGTCGGGACCTGCACGCAGGGAATTCCGCGATGGTAGATCGCCGCGACGAACCCTGCGAGATCGCCAATCATTCCCCCACCAAGCGCGACGACGAACGACGAGCGATCGAGACCTGCTTCGCTCATTTTCTCGCAAATCATTCCCGCGCGCTCGATCGTTTTCGATTCTTCGCCGGCCGGCACCGTGATCAATGTCGGCTGGCGCCCACTCGCCTTCAGGCTCGCCAGAACTGCATCGGCAAAACGCGATGCGACGTTGTCATCGGAAATCACCGCGCCAGCGCGGCCAGCCAGCTTTTCCCCGATCAGCGCGCCGGTCTCGCCGAGAAGCCCCGAACCGACCATGACTTCGTAGGTTTTTTCGCCGGCCCGAACGCGGATTGGTTTCACCACGATCCGATCGTACCGGCGCGATTCCTCGCACGAAAGCGAAAAGGCGCCCGAGTTCCCTTGACAAAACGCGTTGCCGTTCCTCTAAATGAATCATGCCAGATCCAGTCAACCCGACACCGACTCCGGCCGCAAACACCACCACTACCGGGCTGCCTTCCAACGTCGCGGCCGCGCTTGCCTGCATCCCGCTCATCGGCGGGCTCGTCTTTTACATCCTCGAAAAGCACGATCAATTCGTCCGCTTCTACGCGATGCAATCAATCATCTTTGGCGGCGTCTGGTTTCTCTTCAACCTGGCGTCCTGGATTTTGCACGGAATCCTCTGGATGATCCCCGTCGCGGGACCGCTCTTCGCCGGGCTGTGGATTTTCCTTTCCTATCTGATCCATCTCGGACTCTTTGTCCTGATGATCATTACGATGGTGAAAGCGTTCAGCGGCGTGCGCTGGGACATTCCGTACATCGGACCGATGGCGCGGAAGCAAGTCGGCGAAGCGTAATCAGCAAGCCAGCAGCTTCACCACGATCTCCGTCAAAATCAGCTCGTGATCGAGCTGCGTGCTGACGAGGCGGACGTTCGCTTCAAGACACGCCTCGAGTCCGGCGATGAGTTTCTTCGTTTCGAACCGGTGCGCCTGCTGGGCTGCAATCCCCAACGCGTAGCCGTTGATCGTGCCATCTTTTTTTCTGGGCAAATGCTCTGTCGCTCCGGCGGGTAATCGGTTTAACGCGGAGATGAAAGTGAAAGGCGCATGCGGACGCGGAACGCGATGGCGTTCCATCAAATCTTTTGCGAGGAGAAGATTTCGAACGGTGGGCAGGATCGCGACCAACAGGATGCCGATCGCGGTTTCGCCCTGATCAAGCAGCCGCTTTACCAGCATCAAAGCGCGCTCGAGATCGCAAGCAGCCATCGCGTTGCCCAATTCGAAAATTACGCCGGCGCGTGAGAGGGGAACAAGCTCGCGCACTTGCTCCACCGAGACGCCACGTTCGCGGCCCTGATGGAGATCGATCTTCTCCAGTTCGTTGTCGATCTGCCGCGTGTCACCGCCGGTGAGCAGGACGAAGAGATCAAGCGCGTCGTCCTCGAACTGCAATTTTCTCGCCTTCGCTTTTTTTCGAACAATCTCGGTCGCTTCCTCTTCCCAACCCGCGCGCGACGAATCGAGCCGATCGATTACCTGCACTTCGGCGCGTTTCGCGAGCGTCTTGTAGAACGACCGCCGTTTGTCCGTCTCGGTCGCGCTGATCAAGAACGTCACGTCCTGGGCAAGACCGGGTTCGAGAACTTCCGCTAGTTCCTCGAGCGCACCCTGCACCGCCGCGGAACGGCCAATCACGGTGTCCGCCAAACAATTCGCGTTCTTGAACCAGACCAGTTTCGCGCCGCCAAAAAACGGGAGCGTTTGCAACGCCTCGATCGCCGAGCGGATTCTTGCCACCGCTTGTTCGACGTTGTCCGCGCAGGCGTCGATCACCTCGACGCCGAATTCACCAGCGTCGGGCGGCGCGAGTTTAGCCGCCAATTCCGCGGCCACCCGTTTCACTTCGCTTTCGTCGGAACCGACAATGGCGTGGATTCGCGATTCAGATTCGGCAGTTTTCGCTTTGGCCTTCGGCACAGAACCGACTCTCGCGATCTTGCCGTTGTAGGGCAAGCGCGTCGCTTGCCGCCGCAGATTGATCGACTGGCAGGCGGTGCGCCTGCCCTACAAATTCGTCAAAGGAGTTCCGACTTCGTTCGTCGCGTATTCGCGAAATTTTTCTTCCAGCGCGGCGACGGTGAGGAACTTGGTTCCGAAAGTTTGGAACAGCGCCGTTTCGAATGGCTGATGGCGCCCGAGCGCATCAAGCAAAAGAAGAAAGCTTGGTTTATCGGTCGCGGCGAGGAAACGGACCAGCCGTTCCGATTCATCGTAGAACGTTTCAACACGATCGTTCGGCGGATAGGTCAGCGCCATCAAATCGGCCAGCGGGATCAGTTTCGCCTCATCAATCGCGCGCGAATGCGGGCGGGCGTTGTAATTGCGGGCGCGCATATAACTGGCGCGGGCGCCTTTCGAAACGAACTGGGCAAATCCTTCGTTCAGCCAGCACGGAATTCCGTCGGGATAATAGCGGTGCAGGACGAGATGCGCGATCTCGTGCCCGAGCAGATTACCGCCCGCTTTGAATCCAGGATTCCGTTGAATGAAAAGGCTGCCCTGCGACTGGATCCCGCCCGTCCAAGGCTCGAGCCGGGCCGCGCCCTGGAATTGCTGCCAGTCCGCCGTCGTTTGAAAAATGTAGATGTGCGATTTCGTATCGCCCGCGGGTTGCTCGCGCTCCAGCTCCTTCGCAACGACGCGATAATGGAACTCCGCCTCTATCGAAATCGGCGTCGCCATTAACGTGTCGGCGAAATGATAAATGAAATGCTCGGTCTCCGCGTGCTTCCATTGTTCCGGGCGAATGGCCAACGCTTTTTGCCCGAGCGGGTTCGGGTCGCGCTGACTGAGGCGCGAGAATTCCACTTCGGGCAGCGCGCTCAGCCCGGGCGTGGGTGATTGCGCCAGCGCCGCGGCGGTCAGTGACAGCGACAACAATAGAGAAAGGACTGTGACAGGGAATCGCACGACTGGCGGATTAGAGCTAATCGCGTGCGAGATTTACACGCGCGAACGCCGCCGGCCGCTGTTGCGCGAATATTTCACCGGTCTCCGTTTTGGCTCGATCTTCGTCAGGCCGGTGCCGCTTTTCACTTCCATGATTTGATCGCGCAACAAGGCCGCGCGCTCGAATTCCAAATTCGCGGACGCGGTTTGCATTTCCTCTTCCAATTCGCGTAAGAGCTCGGTGAGATTGAAATCGCCGCCACTTTCCTGGATCACCGACGCCGCAATTTCGCGGCCGCGCAAAATCGTGTGGAGGCTTTCCTGCACCGCGCGCCGAACCGTTTGCGGCGTGATCCCGTGTTTCTCGTTGTATTCCATCTGTTTCGTTCGCCGGTAATCGGAAATCGACATCAGCGCCTGCATGCTTTGCGTCACGGTGTCGGCGAAGAGAACAACTTCGCCGTTGATGTGGCGCGCGGCGCGGCCCGCGGTCTGGATGAGTGAAGTCTGGCTCCTCAGAAATCCTTCCTTATCCGCGTCCAGGATGCAGACGAGCGAGACTTCGGGAAGATCGAGTCCTTCCCGGAGCAGATTGATCCCGACCAAAATGTCGAACTCCGCCGCGCGCAGTCCGCGCAAAATCTCGACGCGCTCGATCGTGTCGATGTCGCTATGCAGATAGCGCACCTTCAATCCGACATCGCGCAGGTAATCCGACAAATCTTCCGCCGTTCGTTTCGTCAACGTCGTAACGAGGACGCGCTCCTGTTTCTCCACCCGTTGCCGGCAAAGCTCGATCGTCTCATCGATCTGGTTCTTCAACGGCTTGAGCGTGATCTTCGGATCGAGCAATCCCGTCGGCCGAATAATCTGCTCGACCACCAGCGGCGCGCCCGGCGTGTGAACATCAAACTGATCGACAGGTTGATCTGTTCGCGAAAGTTGTAGGGCAGGCGCACCGCCTGCCATGCCTGGCCGCGGCAAGCGGTGCGCTTGCCCTACAATATTTTCTCCCGCCACTAAAAATGGTACAGGTTCGTCCTCCCCAATTCTCTCCCGTCGATGCGGAAAGTATCCCTTGTTCCCGACGATGCTGTTCGCGATCTCAAACTCCGCCGGCGTCGCGCTCACGTACGCGATCTGGTTCGTAATGGCCATGAACTCCTTGAAGTTGAGCGGCCGATTATCGAGCGCGCTCGGCAATCGGAACCCGTATTCGACGAGAACCGTCTTGCGCGACCGATCGCCTTCGTACATTCCGCCGATCTGCGGGATCGTGGCGTGCGACTCGTCGACGACGAGCAGAAAATCCTTCGGGAAGAAATCGAGAAGCGTGAACGGCTTCGATCCCGGCATACGTCCGGAGAGATGGCGCGAATAATTTTCGATCCCGTTGCAGAACCCCATTTCCTGCAACATTTCGAGGTCGTACTCGGTGCGCATCTTCAGCCGTTGCGCTTCCAATAATTTCGCCTGCGATTCCAGCTCGACGATCCGATGATCCAGTTCGTTCCGGATCGAGGCGAGGGCACGATTCAATTTATCCGCCGGCGTCACGAATTGCTTTGCCGGATAAAACGTGATCACGCTCAGCGATTGGCGCGCGTGCCCGGTCAGCGGATCGAAGCGCGTGATCGCGTCGATCTCGTCGCCGAAAAACTCCAGCCGGATCGCTTCCTCGTCCGCGGTCGCGGGATAGACTTCGACCACATCGCCGCGCACCCGAAATCTGCCCCGCGAAAAATTCATGTCATTGCGCTCGTAAAGCATGTCGACCAACCGGCTGAGCACGGCCTCGCGAGTGATCTGCTGGCCTTTTTTTACCGTCAATAACATCCGCAGATAATCTTCCGGCGAGGTCACGCCGTAGATGCACGACACGCTCGCGACCACGATAGTGTCGCGGCGCGAAAGCAAAGCGCTCGTCGCCGAAAGCCGGAGCCGCTCGATCTCTTCGTTAATCGACGAGTCCTTCTCGATGTAGGTGTCGGAGCGCGGGATGTAGGCTTCCGGCTGGTAGTAATCGAAATAGCTGACGAAATATTCGACAGCGTTCCGCGGAAAGAACTGCTTGAACTCCGAGTAAAGCTGCGCGGCCAGCGTTTTGTTGTGCGAAATGATCAGCGCCGGCCGATCCAGCTCGCGGATCACATTCGCCATCGTGAATGTCTTGCCCGATCCGGTCACGCCGAGCAGCGTTTGGTGGCGGTTGCCAACCTCGATCGACTTCAACAGTTTCGCGATCGCCTGCGCCTGGTCGCCGCGTGGTTTGTAGTTGGATTCGAGCTCAAACGCCATCCGCGAAGATAGCACGCTTTTGACTGGCTATGAGTTGGCGTGCCGTTACTAATTCCCGCCGAGATCGATGAACTTCCAAAATTTTTTCGGCGAACTGCGCCGCCGCAATGTCTATCGGGTGGCCATTGCCTACGCCGTCGTGGGATGGCTCATCATCCAGGTTGCGGCCCAGATTTTTCCAGTCCTCGAAATTCCAAACTGGTGCGTGCGGCTCGTGGTCACTCTGATTCTGCTCGGTTTTCCCGTCGCAATGGTTCTGGCCTGGGCCTACGAGCTGACGCCTGAAGGACTCAAGAGAACAGAAGATGTCGCACCCACCGAAGCCGCGCGGCGTCCGGTCACAGAACGGCTCAATCTCACCATTATCGCTGTCCTGGTCTGCGCCGTTGCGTTCCTGATTTACCAGCGCTACTACTCCAGCCCCGCCGCGGCGGACATTCCCGAGAAGAGCATCGCGGTCTTGCCGTTCGAAAATTTTAGCGACGACAAAGAGAACGCGTTCTTCGCGGACGGCATCCAGGACGACATCCTCACCAGCCTCGCGAAGATCCATGATCTCAAAGTCATCAGCCGCACCTCGGTAATGCCGTATCGCGGCGCGAAAAAAAATCTGCCGCAGATCGCGCAGGCGCTCGGCGTCGCACACATCCTCGAAGGAAGCGTGCGCCGCGGCGGGAACCGCGTGGTCGTCAGCGTCCAGCTGATCGATGCGCGAAACGACCGCCATATCTGGGCGAAACGGTACGACCGTCCGCTGGCGGATTCGTTAGGCCTGCAAGGCGAGCTGGCGTCGGAGATCGCAACGGAGCTGCGCGCCACTCTGAGTCCGGAAGAGAAAGGTCTCGTCGAAACAAAGCCGACGAAAAATCCAGACGCCTATGTTCTCTATCTCAAGGCGCGCGGTTATGAATCGAACCCGGACCGGCTCTACGAGGATTTTAAGCTGGCCGAGCGCCTCTACAGCGAAGCGCTTCAGCACGATCCTTCGTTCGCGCTGGCACGAGCGCGGCTCGCGGCCACGCTGGCGCGAATTTATCATTGGTTCGCTCCGTCGGAAGAACTGAAGACGCGGATCAAACAAACCGCCGAGAAAGCGATCGAATTAAAACCCGATCTCGGCGAAGGCCATCTCGCGCTGGGTCTTTACTATTATTGGGTTGAAGCGAACTACGACTCCGCGCTCGAACAACTACGCCTGGCCGCGGCCGCGTTGCCTAACGACAGCGAAATCGGTTATGTCTCCGCCGCGATTCGGCGCCGCCAGGGAAAATCGAACGAGAACCTGGAGCTGCTCAAGAAAAGCCAGGCGGTCGATCCTGGGAATGCAAACGTCGCCTCCGAGATCGCGTTCACCTATGGATTCATCCACGATTGGGCGCAGTCCAGGCAGATGTATGATCGCGTCGTCGCGCTCGCGCCTGACTCGGCCAATTTCAAAATCACGCGCGCCTACATCGATTTCTACGCCAATGGAAAGACGGACACGCTGAAAGTGACGCTCGCCGAGATTCCATCGGGCATCGATCCGTCGGGCCTCGTAACGCGGGCCCGTTGGGACCTCGCCATGCTCGAACGCGATTACGCTGCGGCCGATAGCGCCATGTCCTCATACGCGCTCGATGTTTTTCAATCCGATGGAATGCCGATGCCGAAAAGTTTCTTCCGCGGTTGCACGGCGCTCGCGCGCGGCGATGCGGCAACAGCCCAGGCGCAATTCGCGGCCGCCCTACCCGCCTTTGAATTGGCCATGAAAGAAGCGCCCGCGACCGGCCTGCGTCATGCGAACCTCGGCCTCATTTATTCTTTCATGGGCCGGAAAGAGGACGCGATTCGGGAAGGGCGCCGCGCCGTCGAGCTCGAGCCGGAAACGAAAGACGCGGTCGTCGCGCCCTGGATGAACGGTTTTCTCGCGATGATTTACGTGCGCGTCGGCGATGTGGATTCTGCGCTGGCGCTCCTCGAACATGCGCTCGCCTCGCCTTTCCCGATCGACAACACGAACTGCTGCATCACTTACAACGATGTTCGCAAGCGCTGGCAATGGGACCCGGCCCGAAACGATCCGCGTTTTCAGAAATTGCTCGCGGGACATTGATCTTCTGTAGCCGTCGCCCTGTGGGCGACGCAACGTTCGGCTATCGAAGTCGATCACACGCTTCGCACAGCGAAGCAGCTACAGAAGCTCTTTAAACGCGGCGCCTAAATTCGTAAGAACGTCGCGCGGCAAAACGGATTGCTCGCTCTCCCTTTTCTCGCAAATCGCGATTTCCGCCGCGCGACCGCAGGCCCACGCGCCGACTCGGGCCGCGTCGTAAAGCGATAGACCCTGTCCAATCAATGCGGCACAGACACCGGTGAGCACGTCTCCCATTCCGCCAGTCGCCATTCCCGGATTGCCGGTGGAGTTGTAGCTCAGGGGCCGCTCGCGCTCGGCTACGATAGTGCGCGCACCTTTATAGAGCAGCGTGACGGGAAACGTTTCCGTGAAATTCTTAGCCGTTCCGGCGCGCGACATTTTTCCGGCATCGAATAACCTCTTCATTTCACCGGGATGTGGCGTAACCAGACGCGGACCAGCGCAGCGTTTCAAAATCTCCACTTCGCCGGCGACAATGTTCAAGCCGTCCGCGTCCAGGACCATCGGCGCAGTCGCGCGTTCGATAACTTTGAGCAGATCTTTCGCTTCCGCTTTTCCCAAACCGGGGCCCAGCGCCCAGACATCTATTTTTTCCTCGAGCAGGTCGCGATAAGAACGAATTGGTTTAACCATCGCTTCCGCCGACGCAGCCGCGGCGACGATGGGATAAATTTCTTTCGGCACAAAAAGCTCGACGAGTCCCGCGCCGCCGCGTAACGCGCCTTCGGTGGTCATCAGTGCCGCACCGAGGAATCCCGGTGATCCGGCGACAATCCCAATCCGGCCGAATTCATTTTTATAGGCGTTGAATTTCCGGCGGGGCAAGGCCGCACGAAGTGAATCCGCGCAGGCCATGAAATCGTTGGCCGGCGACGGCGCAATCGCGAGCTCGCTGAGGGCGACGATTTCGATCCGGCCGACGAAATCGATCGCGTCATCGATCACCAAGCCGTGTTTTGCGTTGCCGATTGTGATCGTGCAGTCGGCGACGACGCAATCGGGATCGCGCTCGCCGGTGTCTCCATCGAGTCCGGTCGGCAGATCGACGGCGAAAACGAATGCATGTTCTTCCCGGCGCAGCCGATTGATTTCCTGCGCCGCAGTCCGGATCGGCTCGCGCAGCAAATGTTTCGCGCCGAGACCGAGAAGGCCGTCGAGGACAATTAAATGTGAATCAGCGGTGGCACTGAGGCCCCTCCCACATTGGTCCAATTTCTTGCGCGTCAGTTCGGCGAGATCGTCTTCGGGAAAAATCAATCGCAGATCAATTTCCCAGCCGGCTTCTTTTAGTCGCGCGGCCGCAACCAGCGCGTCGCCGCCGTTATGTCCTTTGCCGACGAAAACAACGGCCCGGCCGGGACGCGGAAAAAATTGCTGGACGGCCGCCGCGACACCAGCGCCGGCGCGATCCTGGAGCGCTTCGACGTCCACGCCCCTGGCAAACGCGGCCTCTTCCGAGGCGCGCATTGCCGCGGCGCTCACGATCGGCGATTCCAATTAATCCTCCGAACTTTTCTTGTGCTTCTTCTTCGTGCTGCTCTTGCTCTTGCTACTCTTACTGCTGCGATGAGAGCGCGCCGATTTCGACGATCGTTTCCGGCTCCGCCTGAAACTTTCCGCCGGCACGCGCACGAAATCGCCGCCGAGCGAAACGCTCCGCAAGCTCGCGGTCAGCGGTCGAGACGGCGCCGGCTGCCGTTGGATGCCGCGAGCGATCTGTCCCGCAAGCTTCTCCCGATAATTGGCGTTCAACGCGAGACTCCCTTCGGTCGGGTTCGTCAAGAATCCGCATTCCACCAGAACCGACGGAATAGAGGTGCGCCGCAGGACATAAAAACCGCGTCGTCGAATTCCTCGATTCTCGCTCGGCGCGCTGGAGACGACGTTGCGATGGATGCTTTGTGCGAGACTCGCGCTGTCGCTCCGATAATAATAAGTCTCGATGCCATTGGCGCCGGCGCGCGACGCGCAATTGAAATGAATCGAGACGAACGTCGCGCCGGGATGCACGTTCGCAATCGCCACTCGAGTGGGCAACGGAATGAAGACGTCGCTGTCACGCGTCATGATCACGCGGTAACCGCTGGCCATGAGCAGCCGTCGCAAACGAAGCCCCACATCGAGGCACTTGTCCTTCTCACTGATCCGCTGGCCCGGGACGCCGCCGCGGTCATATCCGCCGTGTCCCGGATCGATAATGATCGTGCGCGATTGGCCGAAGGCGGACGCAGTCAACGCGACGAGACTTGCGATTGCGAAAAAGGTAAGGCGGTAACGATTCATCAGGAAAAACGGCGGCGAATCTTAGTCGTCCGCACTCTGGGCCGGCGGCCGTTCGGATAATTTCTGGGGTGGATTGCGCTTCGCATCGGCGGTAGGGACATCGAGCATTCCACCATTCACGGCGATAGAGCCGTCGATCGTGTGTCGCAAACGCGGCCGCGATTTTGTTTCCAGAAAAGTCGAGTGCGCGAGCAGTTCCCCATTCAACCCCACGTGGGAATAAGCCCAACTTCGCGGTGAAGCGCAATGGAGAACATGAAGCTGATTGGCGCGGTCGATCTCGGCCTGGGGATCCTGGCTTGCGATGATCCGGCCTAACGAGTAGGTCGTGAAAACGAGGCCGGTATCTCGGTTCTCGACGCGCACGTAAAGCGAGGTGTGATCGAGAAAACGGTTCGAAAGGAGCGAGTAAGTCCGCGCTTCGCCCGCGCCCGGCATTCCGTCAGGCACCCCGACGGTCTTTTGCCAGATCGGGCGGGCGTCGCTCACCTGGACGACCTTCGTTGTCGAATAGAAGAACTTGTTCAAGTCAGCGAAGAAAACGTTGGCGCGGACGTGATAGGTCCCGAAGTCGTGCACGGGAAACAGCGAAGTGAGATTGATTTTTCGCGTAACGGTTTGGCCGGTTTCGACGTGAAGCGCGGGCTCGCCGGAATCCGATCTGAGCGGCGCGAGCAGCCGGCCTTCGCCCGCGTTGATTTCAAAGCCGAACCAGTGCTGGCCGCTGTCGTCCCGCAAATCGATGTCGCGTCCGGAATTGTTCGCGATCCTGACCGTGGCAAGGATCGGTTCGTGGGCGATGTACTGAACCCGCTTGAAACTCAGTTCCACCTGGATCTGGGCCTGGGCGGCGGCGACGCCGAAGAGAAATGCCGCGAGCGAGATGCCGAACTTCATTGGGGACCGACGATAACGCATCTGGATGTGAGAGGAAAGATTACGATCTTGAGTGGTAGGGCGAGACTCTGTCGAGCCGCGGTGGACGCGGGCTCGGCTCGACAGAGTCTCGCCCTACCAATTGCGCCATCGCGTTAACTCCGTCGAAGCGCCCTAAAAAATCCGCGCTTCTTTGGCGGGGGCACTGCTTCGACTTCGGAACTTGGCTGGAATGCCGGCAGTTTCTCCGCGCCTGCTTTTTCTTTCTGATGCTGAATGACCGCCTGAACGAGCGCTTCGTCCCATGGCGTCAGGATTGTTTCCGCCGCGCGAACCGATTCGTCGTAGGCAAACTCGATATCGCCCCAGCCCGCGATCTCGAGCAGCGCCTGCGTCCCGCGCGTGGTTGCGCCTTCGGCGTGCACGATTTTCCCGTCACCCAGATAAACAATTCCGCTGTGCCCTTCCTTCACGACCTGCACCGCACCGCTTCGTTTACTCAGGCAACACATCTGAAGAACATCGAGCACATGAAACAAATCCGGCGCGCCGCGTTCCGGGCCGGCAGCCGTCTCAATCGCTTCCAGTAAGCGTTCGCCGTCGATCGGTTCGGGAAAAACTTTCGTCCGCCCGATCTCGAGCCGCTGTTCGCTCGCGGGATAACCAGGAAGAAACAAAACCTGGAGGCCGGGAAAAATTTCGCTCAGAGTGCCGCCGAGAGTCAGTCCATCGACGCCCGCGCCGTCGAGCTGGGCGAGAAGAAGATCGCAACCCGCATGTTTTTGCGCCCACTCCTGCGCGGCCGCATCGCTCGCCACGAGGTCGCACGCGTGTTCGGTATAGTCCGCCACCATTCCGGCCAATTGTTCCCCCACTTCAACATCGTCGTGGACGATGAGCAGTTGCATCACTGCGGCGCGGTCAGTGGCGGCGGGAACAAATTCAGCAGCTTGGTGGGGTCAGCCCGGACGGATTGCAATTGCTCGTTGTAATAGATGCGAACGATGTAGCCGAGATATTTCCGATGGCCGGCGTCCGCCGAAACGTCAGGCGTCAACGGTTTCGCGGACGATTTCTTTTTCGTCGAGCCGGGTGGCGTGACCGACGCAGCCGCCGCGGCGAGCGCAGCATCGGACGACGTCTTGTTCTTCGCGCGGACATAAGTCACCGCGAGAATTTCCGGGTTCGTATCCTTCCAATCGTGATGCGGCGTGAGCCATTCGTAGCTTACGTCCGCGTCCGTCAACACCACCTCTTTGTTGTCGACGGTGTCGTAAAAGAAAACCTGGATCTTGACCTTCGTGTGATCGATCGGCGTGTTCGGCCGCGCTTTCACGCTGATCTTCAATTTCATGTTCGTGTCCGCATCCGGGTCGGGCGTATCGGTCGCAGCCACTTCTGTGATGCCAAAGGTCGAGCCGTCCGGAATGCCATCGGCGTCGTTCCCGGTCGTGCCGGCGTCGAGTGGCGAAGTGCCGGCGAGCCCGGGCCCGGTCGTGGTGGTCGTCGGCGCCGGCGGTGTCACGCCGGTTTTCAATTTCATGTCGGCTAATTCGTAAAGCGGTCCGGCGGACGGCCCGATCTCGAGGATCTTTTTCCAGGTCTCGTTCGAGCGGTCGTAGAGCTGGATCGATTCGTAAATCATTGCCATTTCCGCGAGCACATTCGCGTTTTTCGGATCGCGCTGGGCGGCGTCCTGCAAACGAGCGAGCGCGTTCGTGGTGTCGCCTTTGTCGCGAAGCTCAGTCGCTTCCTTCAGTAATTTTTCCGCGACGGATAGCGCAGCCGCGCTCGGCGTGGTTTGGGTGGACGCCGTGGGCGCACTCGGCGCGGCCGCCGGCGCGGGTGTCGTCTTTGCCGCAACGACCGGAGCGCTTGGCGCCGGAGTCGCCGCGGGCGCGACCGGTTTCGGATGCGCAGCCACGTATTCCGCGCGCCATTTACCGGCGTAAAAAACACCGAGGCCGCCCAGCTCGGCGATTCCGAAAATCGCGACGAGCCAGACCGCAATCCGGAACATTTTGTCCGGCGGCGGCGTGGGTGAAATTACTTCTTCTCCGTCCATGGCTTGCGTGGAATTAAGCTTGGATTCGCCCCGGCGCAAAAGCGTTCAAATTAATCGCTCGTTCTCGAGAGGCTTACCGCGAGATGTCGGTCTGGCTCAGCAGCTTGAAGCCCTCGCCGAGCAAAACGGACGACGCGCACTCGGTATCGTCGACGTGCAGCGCCAGGGCGGCGAAACCGCGGGGATGAGTGAGCAAGGGATAAGTGAAATGAACATTCACCTCCGCCATTAGGAGCGCGGCAAGAAGTTTCGCGAGCTGGGTCGCGACCTCGCGCAGCTCGACCACCACCATCGAGCAGACGCCGTAGGCAACGTTGTGCTCGCGGAACAGTTGCTCGACCGATTCCGGATCGCTCACCATGATCCGGGCGATGGCGGAGTCGGTCGATTCCGAAATGCTCATCGCGATCACATGCGCGCTGTTCGCGTGAATCAGCTTCACTACTTCCATCATGGCACCGACTTTATTCGGCAAAAAAATCGAGAACTGTTTGACGAGGGGGCCGTCAATTTTCGAGGCGGTCTGCGGCAGGTCGACATCCATGGAACGAGCGCGCCGCGAGCCGGTCCGCCCGGCTGAGACGCGCGAGAGTATGGCCTAAGCCCGGCTTTTTTTGCAAACAATTTAGTAATGGCGCTGTAGTCGCGGCGCTCAGTCGCCGCGCCGAGAATGCGCCCCGACAGAGCGGGGCGCGCTACAGCGCTGCATAAAGACTGTTCATTTCAGAGCAGGGCTCTAAATTCGCGCGGACGATGGAGGACGAAAATCAACTCATCGCGCTACGGCGCGAAAAAATGGAGACGCTCAAGGAAAGCGGAGCGAATCCGTTCGGCCGAGCGTTCGAAACTTCCGGCACGATCGGCGAAGTGCGCGAAAAATTTGCCGAGGGCGCAACGTTCCGCGCGGCCGGCCGCATC
>JBHELY010000038.1:0-26896 GCA_046262815.1 Chthoniobacterales bacterium
GCCCAGGCATGCACCGTTTTGCCGCCTTTTTGCTTCACTGTTCCCAACTCGATCCAATCCGAAAGGGCGGGATCGATCCCAATCTCTTCCCGGAATTCCAGCTGCGCGCGAGTTAGCAGGTCTTCGTTTTCCACCACTTCGCCTTTCGGAATCGTCCAGGCGCCATTGTCCTTGTTCCGAAAGAAAGGACCGCCTGGATGAACGAGAAGGACCTGGAGACATCCGTCCTTCTTTCGGAACATAAGCAATCCTGCGCTGGTCTTCGATCGGTTCACTTGTTTAGATAGCTTAACGGCGAGCACCATGGATGCATCCAGTAAAACAGCGAATGACTGAAAATAGCTCAACGCAGCTGAAGCGCGGTCTTGGTTTGCGCGATCTCGTCTTGTTTAATCTGGTCGCGATTCTGGGCATTTCCTGGGTTGCTACCGGAGCGAAGGCCGGACCTGGCTCGATTACTCTCTGGCTTCTGGCAGCGGTCCTCTTCTTTATTCCGCAAGGCCTAGCTGTCATTCAGCTCGCGGCGGACATGCCGGACGAAGGAGGCATTTATTCCTGGACGCGGAAGGAGCTGGGCGAACTTAACGGCTTTGTTTGTGGGTGGTGTTACTGGATCAATAACGTCCTTTATTATCCGACGCTGCTCCTGGGAGCAGCCGTTTCCGCTACTTTCATTATTGGCAAGGGCGAGAGCGGGCTGGCCGGTAACTGGACCTTCGTGTTGCCCTTCACCGTCATCGGCCTGGTCGTGGCTGTAGGTCTCAACATAGTTGGGATAGGTACGGGCAAGTGGCTCCAAAACATCGGCGGTCTTAGTGTGTTTCTTCCCGGGATAGTTCTCGTGGCTTTAGGTGCTTATCGAGTTACTGCGGGCATTCCGGCTAACACTATAAATCTCGCGCAGTTGAAACCGGACTTGGGTAACCTGCCAATGCTCAATCTTTGGGCTACTATCGCTTTTGCTTTCGCCGGGCTCGAGCTCTCCTCGACCATGGCCAGCGAGATCAAGGACGCGGGGCGCAATCTGCCTCGCTCCATTTACGTAACAGCACCTATCGTAGCTTTGGTCTACATCATCGGAACGTGCTCCATGCTTTGGCTTGTCCCGCGCGACCAGATCAATGTGGTGGCTGGCCCACTCCAAGCGATCGCTAATGGCGCTGGTCGAAACGGTTGGTGGATTGTCGCCTTCATAGCTTTGCTCCTGACAGTTGCGCGAATCGGCGCTGTCGGTGCGTGGCTGGTCGGGTCGTCGCGAGTCGCGTTCGTTGTCGGCCTGGATCGATATTTCCCGCAAGCCTTCAGCCGCCTTCACCGGCGCTGGCGAACTCCTCACGTGGCCATTCTCGTCCAGGGAATAATTGCGGTGTTCTTTCTTCTCCTTTCCGTTCTCGGTAAAGGCACCACGGTCGAGACCGCTTTTCTCATCCTCATCGACATGTCTCTGCTGATTTACTTTGTGCCATACCTCTACCTGTTTGTGTGTTTCATAGTTCATTGCTGGAAACGCGATCATGAAACGCTGGTAGTTCCCGGCGGGAGAGCCGGCACGCTCCTGGCCGGCACATCGGGTTTCGGCATTACGCTTTTTGCAATGGTGGTCGCGATGTTTCCACCGCCGGGAACCGCCGAGGTTTGGCTGCACGAATTGAAACTCGGCGGCGGCGCGGTTCTGCTTCTTGGGGCGGGCCTGGTTATCTATTGGCGGGCGCGAACAAAAATACCTCGCTGAAAAAGCGACTTGGTCGCTTGACGTATCCGAGAGCCGGTTAAGGTATGCCCGCGTATGTCCCGGTTTCGGATCGCAGTTGTTGTGGTTATGGTCGCGGCGCTGTCGTCGGTCGCCTACGCTCGGAAAAAAGATCCGACGTTTGCGACCTCGGCCGATGATCCGGTATTGCGAGCACGGATCGTGGCGCTCGGCCCAAACATCGATCCGGATGAGGCACGGCGTGTGGCCGAGATTGCCTACACGACCGGCCGCGACCTAAAGAAGGAGTGGCGAGTCGTCTGGCCGCCCGGACTGCAAAACTTTCTGGTGAACACCGGCCAGCGTAAGGGCGGTTTGTGTTTTCAGTTTGCCGAACGTCTTCTTTGGCGACTAAGCGCGCAAAACTGGAACACGGTCGAGTTCCATTGGGCGGAGTCCTTCGAGAGAACGGCTTCGGAGCACAATGTCATTGTTGTCACAGCCAAGGGACAGAATTTTTACCAGGGCATTATCCTCGATAACTGGCGCTACGGCGGCCGCCTGGTTTGGGGACCACTGCTAGAGGATCCCTTTTACCAGTGGCACGAGAACAAGGGACAATTCGCGAGGGTCGTAGACCGTCGGCCGCGGCCTACTCCTTCCGTTACACCGGCGGCAAGGGCCACGCCCGCAGCAGTGGAGTAACAGAACCTATCTGGGTCCTGACGAAGTAGTCGGTTTCTTCTTGAAAACGCGGTTCGGCGTTGGCGAAGGTTTTGGCGTGTAGGTCGGCTGTTTGGTCCGGGTTATGACGGGAGGAGGAGTCGGAGTCGGCTGCGAATTGGTCCCCGGCGGTTTGGTTGTTCCTGGCGGCTGGTGAGTAGGAGGAGGACTCCTGTTCGGCCGCGGCGGAACCGTAGGATTCTGTTGCGGATTGCGATGGTGGCCCGGCGGATTGTAGATCGGTATCGGGAAAATATTCGGACCGACGGAAATGGTAGGCCCGTTGTAGACGGCAGGCGGGGGTTGCTGGGCGACCGCCATGATAAGTGGTGCGCTCGGCAGCGGTTTGAAATCCGTAATCAACGGATGAGTGCGCATGAGTTGGTTGACATCAAAGTTCACCGGCATTGGCAGGGTGGTTGCGCCGGCTGGGACATCGAGCATCTGACCGCCCATGACCTTTCGCCAATCACTCGGTTTACTCTTCAGCGCGACCCGCGAGGAGCCTTCCAAATTGTAGAGCTTGCTCCGACCGCCGCGGCTTCCTTCAAAAATCACCGTAGTCCCGGTTATCGCAACGGTCACAGCGCTGCTGCGGATCGTGCCGCCGCCAGAATCCTTCGGGACGCGCAACAGAATCGAGCCGGTGTCGACCTTCGCGGTGCGGCCGGATTTGTTGAAACTGAAAATCGTGTTCGCGCCCAGACGCGTGATGGTGAGATCAGGGAAAGTTAATTCCGAACGCGAATCGCCCCCGGTCCGCACCCCGGTATCTTCGGAAATTTTGTCGTTCAACGCAGCGTCGCGCGCCGCGGCGTTTTCCGGGACCAGTTTCACTTCGCGGATGATTTGAGTGACTTTCGCTTCTTTTGAGCCTGCGGCGATCGCGGTGGGATACGGCAAAACAAGAGCGGCGCACGTCACGGATCCGGCCAGAATTTTTGAAATAGATTTCATATGGCGTTGTGGTTCGGGTATGACCCGAGAATGCGCTCGGCGCGGTCGAGTTGTCGAGCTTAAACCCGGGCAGCGCCCAACTCAGAAGGCCGGTGCTTTCATGAGCGCGAGCGCGATCAGGCTGACGAAGAAAGCGAGAAGCGCCACCGCGACGGCGGCAAAAACTGCGTTACGGGCCGGATCCTTTTTTGTTTTTCGGCCTTGGAACGGCGAAGCATTTGCGAAATCCGCCGGCCGCGCGCTCGAATCAGTCGGGCGGGTCGCGACGTTTTCAAGATGCGGCAACGGTTCCGCGGCCCTGGAGGGCTCGCATTCAAAACAAGCTTCGACTTTTCCGAACCGGATTTTGTCGCCGGCCCGCAATTGCACGCCAGTGACGGCCTGGCCGTTAACCAGCGTGCCATTCGTCGAACCGAGATCCTTGAGATAACAACTCTCCGCTACCACGGCCAGTTCCGCGTGCCGGCCAGACACGGACGTGTCATCGAGCCGGATGGAATTGTCCGGTGACCGGCCAATCGTGTAAGTCTCCTCGACGAGATCGTGGGAAATGGATTCGCCGGCTTCGGTCCGGATCGTGAGCTTCGGCATGTGAGGATTTGATAGCAGTGCGGCGAAGAAGGCAATTCTTCTCTAGCCGCTTGGTGACGAAGCGAATCGAGCACGAGCAAGAGCAGGAGCACGAGAAAGAGGAAAGGCGCGGCTCATTGACCCACCCCGGGCGCGCCCCCATAGTGCACCGCTTTATGTCGATCGAGCTGACCCGGAATTTCTGCATCATCGCGCATATCGATCACGGGAAGACGACGCTCTCGGATCGATTGCTCGAACGCACCGGCACGATCCATGAACGTGATAAACAGGATCAGCTCCTCGATTCAATGGACCTCGAACGTGAGCGCGGCATCACCATCAAGGCGCATCCGGTCACGATGCAATACGCCAGCAAGTCCGGCGACACTTACCGGCTGAACTTGCTCGACACGCCGGGTCACGTCGATTTCGCCTATGAAGTTTCGCGTTCGCTCGCGGCGTGCGAAGGCGCGCTCCTCATCGTGGACGCGGCCCAAGGAGTGGAAGCGCAGACCGTGGCGAACGTGCATCTCGCCCACAAACAGGGTCTGACGATCATCCCGGTGATCAACAAGATCGATTTGCCAAACGCCGACGTTCCTTCAGTTCACCGGCAACTCGAAGAAATCCTGGCCATCCCCGCCGAGGAAGCGATCGATGCGAGCGCGAAGATGGGGATTGGGATCGACGACATCCTCGAGGGAATCGTCGCGCGCATTCCGGCGCCAGTGAAGCCGAAGGATGAAGTTCTTCGCGCGTTGGTTTTCGATTCCGTGTTTGACGTTTATCGCGGCGTGGTCGGTTACGTCCGCGTTGTTTCCGGCAAGATGGAACACGCGCAGGCGGTCAAGCTGATGAGCAACGATTCACGCTACGAGATCAAGGAAGTGGGCGTGTTCACCCCCAAGATGTATGTGCAGAAGCGGTTGAACGCCGGCGACGTCGGCTACTTCATCGCGAACATCAAATCGACTGCCGACATGAAAATCGGCGACACGATCACCGATGCGCGCCATTCCGCGACTAAGCCGTTGCCCGGCTTTCAGGAAATCCATCCGATGGTGTTTAGCGGCATTTACCCGATCAACACCGCCGACTTCGAGCACCTCAAGACGGCCATCGGAAAACTTCGGCTCAATGATTCCGCGTTCGTTTACCAACCGGAAAGTTCGGTCGCTCTCGGATTTGGTTTCCGCTGCGGATTCCTCGGTTTACTTCACATGGAAATCATCCAGGAACGGCTCCGGCGCGAATACGACATGGACATCATCGCGACGTCGCCCAGCGTCATCTACGAAATCCTCACCACTCGCGGCGAAACACTCCTCATCGATAATCCCGCGCACCTGCCCGACCCGAGCGTCATCGAGGAAATCCGCGAGCCGATCGTCAAAGCCTACGTTCTCTGCCCGAACGAAAACATCGGCGACATCCTTCAGCTCATCCTGGAAAAGCGAGGAAACATGGACCACACCGAATCGCTCGACACTCGCCGCGTTATGCTCCACTGCGAGTTGCCGCTGAACGAAATCCTCGTCGACTTCAACGACAAGATTAAGAGCATCACCCGCGGTTACGGCTCGATGGATTACGAGCACGCCGGTTATCGCGCCGCGAAACTGGTGAAGCTCGATCTTCTCGTGAACGGCGAGCCGGTTGACGCCTTTTCCACCATCGTCCATCGCGAGCGCGCCGAAAGCCGCGGCCGCATGCTGGCCGCGAAGTTAAAGGAAGTCATCCCGCGCCAGCTCTACCAGGTCGCGATCCAGGCGGCGATCGGCGGAAAAATTATTGCGCGGGAGAGTGTTTCCGCGTTGCGAAAAAACGTAACCGCGAAATGCTACGGCGGCGATATCACCCGCAAACGCAAACTCCTCGAGAAACAAAAAGAAGGCAAAAAGCGCATGAAGAGCATCGGCAAAATCAACATCCCCCAGGAAGCCTTCATCGAAGTGCTCAAGGCGCAGTAATTTTCCAGCTCATGTTCACCAAGAAATACGTCAAGCACGGGCATCTCATGATCCGGCACGCGGAGAAATTGTTGCGCTATCGGCGCGACGTGATGAGCGACAACACCATCGGTGATTTTCGGCTCCAGATCGAGGCGTTGCGCCAGAGCTTAAAGGACCGCGACGAGGCGAAGGCCAAGGAGGAAACCGATCGGCTCCACGACCTTTACTCGAAATATTTGCCCGCGCCCAAGGACGCTTCGTGGCGCGAGAATGTGGAAGTGATTCTGGTGGCGGTCGTCGTCGCGATCGGGGTTCGTTCCTATTTCCTTCAGCCTTTCAAAATCCCGACGGGTTCGATGCAGCCGACGCTGAACGGGATCATCGGGCATCGCGCCTTCGTGGCGAACGAAGCGGAGATCCCGATCGATCAGCTGCCGCAATACGAGAAACGCGCCGACGGCATGTATTGGAAAAGTTATCCGGCAGACGGTTCCAAGCCAAACATCCTGCGCCAGATCGCTGAGTTCTTCGTCTTCGGCCGCAACTACATCAACGTCGTCTCCGCGGAGGAGGACGAGATCACGGAGATCAGACCGAAGAAGATCGCGTTCTTTTTTACCTTTTCCGAAATTTACTTCCGGAAGCAGCCCCCCATCCGTTTCGTTTACGCTTCGCCGGAGACACTGGCCGCCGACTTCGGAGTGGATAAACGCAGTCACTATAACAAAGGCCAGGTTATTGCGCGGGGCGCGGTCGACACCGGCGATCAGGTTTTCGTCGATAAGTTCAGTTACAATTTTATCCGGCCGCACCGCGGCGATGTTTTCGTTTTCCGGACCGACAACATTGCCGGCATTGCGCCCGACCGCGTGACCGGCGA
Organism: Chthoniobacterales bacterium; assembly: GCA_046262815.1. Classification (GTDB taxonomy): domain Bacteria; phylum Verrucomicrobiota; class Verrucomicrobiia; order Chthoniobacterales; family UBA10450; genus AV80. The sequence continues at coordinate 6,776 of JBHELY010000038.1, forward strand.
ACATTCCTTTTACATTAAACGTCTGGCCGGTTTGCCGGGCGACACTTTGAAAGTCCAGCCGCCGCTTCTCTACCAGAACGGCCGATTGGCCGAGGGTTTTGGATTCGAGCGCGTCATGGCTGCGAAGCCGCCTTATCATGGCTACACGGCGCAGGGAACTTATCAGGATCCGACCAAGCCTTTTGCCGTGCCGGAGCACAGTTACTTCGCGATGGGCGATAACAGCGAGCATAGTTCCGACAGCCGCTATTGGGGTCCGGTCCCGGAGCCGAACCTGGTCGGGCGCGGACTCTTCGTTTACTGGCCGTTCACCTGGCACTGGGGAATCATTCGTTAGGCCAGGCCAATGCTCTCGAGCATTCCGCGCATCTATCCGCTGCTCGGACTTTGCCTCGGGTATCTCATCGTCCTTTTTTTTAATCCGATCCGGCTCGCGTTGCGGGACGGTCTGCGTTGCATCCTGCGTTTTAAACGCATCTGGGTAACGTTCGCGCTTCTCGGCTTCGCTTACTCGGTTTTTCAGTTCGTCACCTTCACGCCGCTCCACGGGATGGCGGATCTGGATTTCAGCCAGGTCACCGTTCCGAGCACGTGGGAATGGCCGGCTTTCGTCGAGGTTTGGCGAGAAGTACCGCTCCCAACTCTGGAAGGCGTTGCCGGAATTTTCGATAACGCGACGACGACCTATCCGCTCTCGATCATCGCGGCCGTGCTCCTGATCATCAACTGGCGCGGTTTGCACGGCGCGCTCGTTCGCGCGCTCAGCAAACGCTACGGCTTTTGGGGATACCTGATCTATCTCGTGCTCCTAATCAGCGCGATCGCGACTTTGATGAAACCGATCGCGTTCTGGCGATTGCCGGAGTGGGGGACAACCGAGCCGGCGGCAAAACTTCTGCGAATGTCAGCAACGGTTGATGCAGTGGCGTTCATTTTCGAATATCTCTTCGGCGTTTACATCCAGGTTTACCTGATCACGGTTTGCCTGGCGTGGATCAAAGGGCTGAGCTTTGGCGAACAAGATCTGTTCGGTTTCGCCATGCGCCGGTTCAGTTACGTGCTCGAGTGGGCCGGCATCGTGGTTCTGGTGAGCACGGTGATTGTCCGCGGGCCGCTTTTGCTCGCCTATTTCATGAACGTGCCGGACGTGCTCGATTATCTGCCGGGCGAACGCTTCATCATGTGCGCGCTCATCATCGCCTTTTGCTCGATGCAAGTCTCGCTCGTCTTGCATAACGAGACGCTGCGGGCCGCGTTCCTGGCCCACAAAGAATTTGTCCGCACGAATCTGTTCCGGCTCGGCTGGTTCCTGCTCCTCGCGGCGCTCCATTATTTTTTCCTGATTGCGTTCGACGCGATCGTGCGGGCCGCGATTGCCGATCGCACCGTGGCGGTGATTGCCTGGAAAATAATCTACGTTTGCCTGCGCGGATTGGTGACCGGCTGGCTGCTCGCGTCGTGGGTCTGCCTTTTCCGGCAATGCGAGACGCGCCGGATCAACCAGGAGACGTGGATCCAATCCGAGATTCAATATTAGCCCGTGAACGCCGCCAAGATCACGCGCGACAGTAAATCGAATCTCGCGCTCGCTTTCGTCGCGTTGGGCCGGGAACGTCGAAACGACATCACCATCTTTTACGCGTTCTGCCGCGTCGTGGACGACATCGCCGATTCGTCTGAAGCGACATTCGGCCAAAAAGCCGCCGATCTTCGAGCGTGGCGAACATGGATTCGCGAGTCCACGCCTGACGAGCCGGCTCTCGCTCGCGATGTGCGCGGACTTTACGCGAAGTACGCCATCACGCCCGCGATGCTCGACGAAATCATCGACGGCGTGGAGATGGATGTGGGCAACGTGCGCTACCAGACCTTCGAAGATTTGCGGCTCTATTGTTATCGCGTCGCGAGCGCCGTTGGCTTGGTGAGCATTGAGATTTTTGGATATCGCAACGCCGCCTGCCGCGACTATGCGGTTCAACTGGGGTTAGCCTTGCAGATGACAAATATCATCCGCGATGTCGGCAAGGATCTGAGTAGCGGTCGGATTTATTTACCGCAGGAAGATCTGGAGCGGTTCGATTATCCCGAGATCGACCTGCGCCAGCGCAAATACACCGACGCTTTCGTGCGCATGATGGAATTCGAGAGCGACCGCGCGGAGGACTTCTTCTCGCGGGCCGCGGCGTTACTGCCGCGGGAAGATCGTCGCTCCATGGTGGCCGCGGAAATCATGGCCTCGGTGTATCACACGTTGCTGCGGCGCATGAAGAAAGATCGATTTCGCGTTTTCGATAAGGAGTACAGGCTGAGTAAGATTCAAAAGAGCGGCCGGGTCGCAGGCCAACTTCTTCGACTTTGCTTGAATGCGAAGCGCTAAATCGTCGTCAGAATTTATCTCGAACAAATTTCAGCGGACATCATGAGGAAGAATCTTTTGCCAATTATCGCGGTAGCCTTGTTCATCGCGGTCGCCTTTACATCGTGCGAAACTGCAACCGGCCAGGGTGCGGGTTGGGGCGCGGCGACCGGCGCGGTTCTTGGTGGTCTGACATCGCGTCATCATAGCGTCGAGGGCGCCGCAATCGGCGCATTGATCGGCGCGAACACCGGCGCGATCATCGGCGCGTCCATTGATGAAGCGAACGCCGTTCGCTACGGCCCACCGCCGCGCGGCGGTTTCCCCTTCGCGCGTCCGACTGAAACGCCCGGCTTTTACGTGAGCCCATACCCGCCGCATCGCGTTTACAATTTGCGCCACGTCCCGCACGGCGGCCTCGTCGAAGACGAAATCGGTGGCGGCTACTTTCGCAAGCCATAGTCGGTAGGGCGAGACGCCGTCGAGCCGTCGCGGTTTGGCGTGTTTCTCCGGCGGGCTCGACCGCGTCTTGCCCTACCGCTTTCGCAACCGATCGACGATCGCCTGCGCTTCGTCGGTCATCTTCAGCAGTTCCGGCCAGGTGCGATGATAATTCTCGCCCGGCAATTTCCGGGTCGCATCGAAACCCATATGCGATCCGATATTTTGCGAGGTCGGCGCGTGATCGAGCGAATCGCTCGGATTCCGAATGATGGTGCTGTCGCGTTCCGGATCGGTATTGGCGCACAAGCGGAACAGGACTTCGCTCGTGTTGTGGACGTCGCAGTCCTCATCCACGACCACGATGTATTTGCTGAACATCATCTGGCCCATGCCCCAGAGTCCGTGCATCACCTTGAAAGCCTGATACGGATATTGCTTCCGAATGCTCACGAACACGAGATTGTGAAACACGCCTTCGGGCGGCAACGTCATATCCACGAGTTCGGGGAAATTCATTTTGAAGACGGGCAAAAAAATCCGGACGCTCGCGTCGCCCATATAAAAATCTTCCATCGGTGGAATGCCGACGATCGTCGTCGGGTAAACCGGATCGCGCCGATGCGTGATCGCGGTAAGATGAAAGACCGGGTAATCCTCTACCGCGGTGTAGAACCCGGTGTGATCCCCAAACGGTCCCTCGGGCCGCATCTCGCCGGGCTGGACATAACCTTCCAGAACGAAGTCCACGTCCGCCGGCACTTCTAGATCGATCGTCTTGCACGGCACAAGCTCGACCGATTTTTTGCGAATGAATCCCGCGAAAAGAATTTCATCCAAACCATCCGGCAACGGCGCCGTCGCCGCGAACGTGTAAGCCGGATCGCCGCCGAGACACACCGCCACCGGCATTCGCTCACCGCGTTCGTAATAACGTTTCCCGTGCCGCGCACCGACCTTGTGCACCTGCCAATGCATTCCACTCGTTAGGTCATCGTAAACCTGCATCCGGTACATCCCGACATTGCGCGCCCCCGTTTCCGGATCGCGCGTATGGACGTTCGGCAGCGTGATGAATCGCCCGCCATCCTTCGGCCAGCATTTCAGAGTCGGCAGGTCGCGAAGAGAGAATGGTTGAGAGTTGAGAGTTGAGAGTTGAGAGCCGCTGGAAATTGGAGCCTGGGATTTGGAGTTTGGGATTTCCTCAAACTGGTGGACGATTTCCTGACATGGTCCGTCCTTCGCATGCTTCGGCCGCGCATGCAGTAAGTTAACTCCTTGTTTGAGGAGGCTCCAGCCTTCGCGCAGATCCGTCGGAGGTTTCGCTTTCAGGATCAGCTGAATTTCCTGCGCGAGATCGTCGATACTGTCGAGCCTCAGCGCCATCGCCATCCGACGACGCGAACCCATCGTGTTGATCGCCACTGGAAATTGCGAGGGTCGACCGTCGATCGTCGGCTGCTCGAAGAGCAACGCTTTCCCGCCATCGGGCGATTTCATTTCACGGTTCGCCCATTCGCTGATCACCAGGTCCGTCTCGACCGGGACTGAAACGCGCGTCAATTCGCCAGCCTGATCAAGCGCCTCGATGAATTGGCGGAAAGATGCGTAAGCCATCGCGCAAAGATGGCGTTTCCGCCGGGGAACAACAAGTCCGCTCGCCGGGGCGCGCTTAGTAGCGCGGCTGCGTCATGACCTGGATCGAAACCACCCGACCGCCGGAGAACGTCACCGTCTTCGACGGATACGATACCCGCGGCGGAATGTAGGAATAAAAGAATGGATCGAAAAATGGATCGCCGATGACTGCGAAACGATGGTGGCCGTGCCGATGGAAAACCACGCCACCGCCGAAATATCCGCCGTAGCCGAACGGCCCGTACGGATACGGATAAGGCGAGTTCGCGTAATAATAGTCATTGTAAATCCAAGTCTCGACCGGTTTCCCGCGCGCTACTCCGGTCGCTTTCTGATCCGGAGTTCCCCAGGCGACCCAGACCGCGTCCATCGACATGCCTTCGCGAATCTTCCCGGCCTTCACCAATTCCTGATCGCGCGGCGACAAGGTTTGGAAAATTTCCGGATGATCCGAGATCCGCTGCTCGGGAGTCGCACAACCGGTGAGAACGAATGCGGTGGCGCAAAGACAAAGAGTCAGCGCCCGAAGAAAAATTTGACGCTTCATGTTCGAAAAGATACGAGGGACGGTGGTTGAGTCAATCGGACCATCTTGATTCAATGGTAACACGACCGTAACCTTGTGCCTCGAATGGAAGATCGATACGGCCACCGCATTTCCTATCTGCGCGTTTCGATCACGGACCGTTGCAACGAGCGTTGCACCTACTGCATGCCGCACGAATTGCAGGAGTGGCTCGCCCGCGAGGACGTGCTGACTTACGAGGAGACGCTGCGCCTCATTCGCATCGCGGCGGAGCTCGGCGTTTCCAAAGTGCGGATCACTGGCGGCGAACCGCTCACGCGTCGTGATGTGCTCGGATTCTTTCAGCGTTTGCCTGCGATTCCCGGCCTCAACGACGTCGGCATCTCGACCAATGGAACGTTGCTCGCACGCTGTAGCCGTCGCCCTGTGGGCGACGCAGGATCGGCATCGAATGTTTTCTCTCACGCTTCGCACAGCGAAGCGGCTACAGAAGAAACCATGGCGGCCGCGCTTCGAGCGGCGGGCGTAAATTCGGTCAACATTTCGCTCGATACCCTGGACCGAGAAGCCTACGCGCAAACGACGGGCCGCGATTTTCTACCGCAAGTTCTGGATGGTATCGAAGCCGCGATCGCCGCGCAGTTTCCGTTGATCAAACTGAACTGCGTCCTGATGCGCGGCCGCAACGAAGATCAATTGGTCCCACTCGTGGAATTCGCCGCCGAACGGAATCTTATCCTGCGCTTCATCGAGCTCATGCCGGTGAGTCACAGCGATGTTCTCGACGAAACTAATTTTCTCCCGATTGCCGAAGCGCGACGAAACATCGAGGCGCATTTCGGCGCGCTCATTCCGGAACCGACCTTTCGCACGAACGGCCCCTCGACTTATTACAAGGTCGCGGGCCGCAATCAGCGTCTCGGTTTTATCGGCGCGATGACGAACCTGCATTTCTGCGAGAGCTGCAACAAACTTCGCCTCACATGCGACGGAAAACTCCGGCCCTGTCTCGGCAGTTATCTCGAATTCGACATCATGAAAGTGCTGCGGGCGGGCGCGAGCGACGCCGAGCTGCGGCAGTTTTTCCTCGACGTTGTCGAACGAAAACCGGAGCAGCACGATTTCCGCGAAAGCTATCAGCCCGGCCGGATGATGGTCGCGATTGGCGGGTGAAACGGCTGACGCATATCGCCGCCGACGGACGCGCGCAAATGGTCGATGTGTCGGCAAAACCAATGAGCACGCGCACTGCGGTGGCGGAGGGGCGGATCACCTTGACGAAAGAAACGGTGACGCTGATTCGGCAGAACGAGATCGCGAAAGGCGATGTCATTGCTACCGCGCGACTAGCCGGCATCCAGGCAGCCAAACGAACCGCGCACCTGATTCCGCTCTGTCACACAATCCCGCTCAGCGAAGTGAAGATCGACATCGAGTTGTCGAAAAACGCGGCGACCATTAACTGCACCGCGCGGACCGTTGCGCAAACCGGGGTCGAAATGGAAGCGCTCACCGGCGTGACCGTGGCGCTGCTCACCATCTACGACATGTGCAAAGCCGTCGACAAACAGATGGTGCTCGGTGACGTGCGGCTGATCAAGAAGACGAAGACTTAAATGCAAATCACCGTTGGCATCATCACCGTTTCGGATCGTGCAACTACCGGTGAATATGAAGACCTCGGCGGACCATTCCTCAAGGAAGCGGCGGAGAAATATGGCTGGCAGGTGTTGAGTGAAGCGATAGTGCCCGACGACGTCCCGCGAATCCAGGAAACGATCCGCTCCTTTTCCGATCAGGGATGCGGACTCGTGCTTCTCACTGGCGGGACCGGCGTGTCTGTTCGCGATGTCACGCCTGAAGCGATCCGCGCGATCATGCGCGTCGAGATTCCTGGCTTCGGCGAAACGATGCGGCGCGAGTCGATAAAGATCACGCCGAACGGAATTCTCTCGCGCAGTCTTGCCGCCATCGTGGAACGCGCGCTGGTCATCGCGCTTCCTGGCAAACCTTCCGGCGCGGTGGAATGCCTGGGCTTCGTCGTCGGCGCGATCCCGCATGCCGTCGCCCTCGCGCAACGCGTCCCGACGTCCTGCTGAAATTGTAGGGCGTTTCTGGGAAACGCCATTCTTTGAAAAGGCGTCTGACACTGACGCCCTACAAATTCTAGATCGTAACCAGCGTCAGCTCCGGCGGGCAATTCCACCGGAACGGAATGCGATAAGTGCCGATGCCGGCATTGACGTAGAGCGGACCAAAAGGCGTTTCGTAGAAGCCGTGTTCATAACGGCCGACGCCTTTTGGCAAAACTAAGGCACCGAAGAACGGCAGCCGGACTTGTCCGCCGTGCGAATGTCCGGCCAGGATCAAATCGAAGCGGCGGCCGACGCCATTGGCGACCTGCGGATAATGGAGCAGAAGAATTTGCCGCTCGGCGCGCGGTTCCTTAAAGGCGCGAACGCCGCGGCGACCGAGACCGACGAGTTCCAGATTGTGTTCGGCGAGTAGCGTAGAGTCGTCGGCCAGCCAGGCGCCGCCGGTCGCGCCGAACGCTGCTGTGAAATCGGCGCGCGCCACGCCGCTTTGGTAATCGTGATTTCCAGGCGAGCCGTAAACTGGCGCGGTGATCTGGCGGATGAACCCGAACGCTTCTGGGGCGAAGCGCGCTTCTTCAACAAGATCGCCGGTGAAACAAACGAAGTCCGGCGCGAGATCGTTGATGCTGCGCACAACTTCCGCCGCGTAATCGGCATCGCCTTTGTAATGAAAGTCGCTGAAATGAACAAAGCGACAATTGCCCGGACCATGCGGTAGCTTCGTTACGCGCAAAGCCGTCGTTTCGAACGCCGCCGAATCCGCACCCAGCACCGCCGGCAATGCCAGCGCGCCAAGTCCGAGGAATTTTCGGCGGGAGATGTTGCTCATTCGCTTGTCTTTAGAGCATAGAACATTCTCGTTGCGGTGGGAAGCGGGGTAGGGACGCCGCGCCGCGGTTCCGCGAGGCAGCGGAAGATTCGGACGTCGCGGCGCGGCGTCCCTACCTAGGGAAACGCCAGCAGCCGCATGAACTGCTTGCCCTTCTCCGTCAGGTGCGCGTTCGCTCCGCGACCGGCGATTCGTTCCATCGTCAGGACGCTGCCGTCCACTCCACTCGGCTTGAGGTACGATAACTCCGGCTCCAAAATCGCTTTCGCATTCGGCTGAATTTTCAGCGGCACCCCGGCACGATTGAACGAAACCTCCCAGCTCGCAGGTTCGCCGTCACTTTTATCGCGAGCCATCCACGGATAAAATTTTGCGAGATCGAAATTGCGCGAGGCGGGCACCAGCACCCGGTAAAGCGTCTCTTCTTGTGCGAGAAATTCGGGGATCGTAAGGTCCGGCCGTTTCTGGAGCGCGAGATAGAGCCGCGCGATGTCGATCCCCACCAGGTTCAGCCCATTGTAAAGCCCGTGATGGTTCGGATCGTTTTTGAAAGAGGCCGCGTGCCACGCTTCGAATTGCCGGCTCAGCATCAGGTTCAACTCCAGGTGCACATGCGCACGCGCCTGGTTCAATCCTTCCCCGGTGTGGCCCATGACGCCGAGCTGATCGCGTTGCTGGACATGTTGGCCGGGGCGCACCGCGATCGAGCTGAGATGGCCGTAAACGCTGTAATATTTGCAGCCATCGAACCGATGCTCGACCACCACGTAGCGGCCGTAGTTCGAATAACCGGCCACCGAGCTCGCGTGCACGACCACGCCGGGCGCAATCGCGCGAACGGCATCGAGCGGTTCGCCGCTGGCGTCGCGCTGAAGCGGTTTGATGTCCATCCCTTCGTGCAGGCGCGTGTAGATAATTCCAACGGACGTTTCGACCGGATTACGGACGAAACCGTAACGGCCGCCTTCCCAGGGCGTCGATTTTTCGCCGTGATAATCGCGCTCGATGTATTGGTAAAAGGCCGGGCCATCGCCGCGGAGCAGCGCGTCGTTGTCCGTCGGCAAAGCAAGATTGAGCGGCTCGGCGCGACTCGATGCGGCCGCGATCAAGCTAAGGAGCAAGGCGGCTCGCATGTTACTTTCGCGCCGGCCAATCCTTTTTCAGCAACTCGATGTCGTTCGCGCTCAGCCCGGACGCGATGTAAATTTTCCCGTCGGAAACGCGCCGGTCGATCTGAAGTTCGGCGGCCGGCCGTCCATTGATGAAAACAAAAAGAGAGCCACCCCGCCGCTCGATGCTTAACGAATCCAACGCCAGCCGGCCATGCTCGTTCAACTGAAACAAGGCGCCGTGGGTTCCGTCGGCCGCGCGATAAGTTCGCAGCGCGGTCACGTCGTTTTCCGACAGCGTCGGCACTTTCTCGATCGTCACGTCGCGCCCGAAGAGCCGCAGCTTCGTGGAGAACGCCGGGCCATCGCTCGGGTTGGCTTCGACGTGGACCCGGAACGTCGAATGCGTTTTCGCCAAACCGCAGGTCGCGACCGTCAGCGCCAAAAAAACAGCAACCGCAACGCTTTTCATGGCCGATTGATAAAGGGTTTGACAGGATTTGCAACGTTTGCTGATTAGCCGCTCATGAGTCGGTACCTTGCTTTTGCCCTCGTGATTTTCACGATGACGGCTCGTCTTTCCGCGCAGGAACCGACGGCGTCGCCCGAAAAACGCGGATGGTTCAGCCGGCTGCTCCATCCTTTTTCGTCGTCGAATCCCGTGCCGAATTACAAGGACGCGCGGCTCCGCGGTCTCCTCTTGGAATTGAAGCTCTCGCCTGAGCCGGTGAAATTATCCGAAGTGCGCCAGCTCCAGGTGAACCTTTCGCTCAAGAACGTCGCCAAGCGCGGGGTCGTTCTCGATTTTCCCAGCGAGCAACGGTTCGAAATTTATCTGCGCAATTCGACTGAAGCCATCCTCACGATTTGGTCGGATAACCACGCCTTTGAAGACAAACCCGGCACCGTTCTCATCAATCCGTCGGAGCACATCGATTATCCGGCGACCATAGCGACGCGCGACCTGTCGCCGAACAAAGTTTTCATCTGCGAAGTTTTCTTCCCGCAATATCCCGAGCTGCGCATCCGGCAGAAGTTCATGACCGCGCCGTGAAGAAAAGTTGAGAGTGGTTAGTTGAGAGTTGAGAGAAACGGAAGACGGCTCTCAACTCTGAACTATTAACTCTCAACTTTTCTCCGACTACCACAGCCATCCGCAGGGCCATCGCGTCCAACCGTACACGCAGCCATTGCTTCAGCCGTGGATCGACAGTGCGCGCGAACGAGCATTGAGCGATATTGCGTTCACAGATCACGATCGTTATCACGCCGGCGTCGATTTTGACGAGCTGGAGAAATTGCGCGCGGCCAATCCTGACGTGAAAATCCGCGCCGGGATCGAGTTGGATAACGATCCGGAAACGTCGGCTGCCGGGCGCGCATGGGTAGAGAAGAACTGGGACCGGCTCGATTTCGTTCTTGGCTCAGTCCATTACCTCGAACGCCCCGACCAGATGTTCGATAGCGTCCCGGCCGGCGCTGAACAATTTCTCGGACGCGAGATCGACGACATATACGCCGATTATTTTCGCCGCATCCGCGCGATCGCCTCGACTGGACTGGTCGATTGCCTGTCGCATTTGGACCTGATCAAGATCCACGGCCACCGGCCAACATCGCCCATCCGCGACCTGATTTCCGAAACGCTCGACCTGATCGCAGCGCGCGGTCTCGCCATCGAGCTCTCAACCGCCGGCTGGCGCAAACCGGTGAACGAACTTTACCCCTCCGACGAGATCATCCGGCTCGCGATTGAGAAGGGAATTCCGTTCACGACTGCGTCGGACGCACATTCACACGTCCAACTCGGCGAGAACTACGAACGACTCGCGGAAAAAATGGAGCAGTTTGGCATTCGCGAGATTTGTGTTTTCGAAAAGCATAAAGCCCAAGTTCGCGCGCTGTAGCCGCGGCGCTCTGTCGCCGCGTGACGAAGCGCCTCGACAGAGCGAGGCGGCTACAGTCCTAATCCACCCAGCCCAAGTCCGCCCGTAATCTTCGTCATCTCGGATTGAGCCAGATCCTTGCCTTGCGCAATCGCCTCCTTCACGCCGCTCAGCACCGCCTCCTCGAGAAACTCCACATCTTCCGGATCGACGATCTCCTTCGCGATCTTGATTGAAACGACGTCGCCGGAACCGTTCGCGACGACTATCACTTTTCCGCCCGCGGCCTGGACCTCGACCGTTTTGTCTTCGAGCTCGGCCTGCGTCTTGGCCATTTGCTCCTGCATCTTCTGGGCCTGCTTCATCAACTTATTGATGTTCATAGTCGGTCAGTCAATCGCTCGCGGTTTTAATTTCGCCTTTGAAAATTTCCAGCGCTTCGCGGATCAGCGGATCGTCTTTGAATGTCGCCGGCGTTTCCGTCTTTCTCGGCGCGGCCGTTTCTGCCGGCGCGAAGTCCGGAAGTCCTTCCTTCACCACAAACTTTATTTTCCAATCCTGACCGCTCACTTCCTTCAGAACTGCGTCGATGTAATCGCGCGTCTTCGGAATGGAGAGCGATTCCATCGCCGCTTTTTGTTCGGGCGGAAACCCGACCATCAGAAAACGGCCTTCGACGCCGAGCGCCGTTCCGGCTTCGACCCATCCCGCGATCAATCGCCGCGTCGCCCGCACTTTCTCCACGGTTTTCCGCCACGCATCTTTCGGATCGATCGCTTCCTCCTTCACCGTGGCGGATTTCGCCTGCGATTCGGCGGCTCTTTCCACGGCAGCTTTCGCGGGCGGTCGTTGCGATTCTACGGCAGCTCGTTCTGCCGGCTCCTTTTCATCTCGCAACGCAGCGAGGTTTTGGATCACTTCATTCAGCGTCACCTGATTCAGGGTCTGGATCGCCTTGATCACAGCGACCTCGAAATGAAGCCGCTTGTTCGGCGCCCATTTCATTCTGCCTTCGGCGGCGGCGAATTGATCGATCAATTCAAGCAGCCGATCGGTCTCGATCAAACCGGCCTGCGTTTCGAGAGATTTTTGCAGATCGGGATTGAGATCTTCGGCGAGCGCTTCGGGTTTTACTTTGCCGACGAGCAAATCGCGCAGATACGAAATCAAGTCGGACATGAGTTTCATCATGTCCTTGCCGTTGTCGGCCTCGGCATGGAGCAGCTCGAGCGCGGCCGGCGTATCGCCGCGCAGAATGTCCTCGGTGAACTGTGCCACGGTTTGCTCGCTCGTGAAGCCGAAGACGTTCAGCACATCCGGCTCCTCAATCTTATCGCCGCAAAACGCGACCAGTTGATCGAGCATCGACTCGGCGTCGCGCAATCCGCCATCGGCGCCTTTGGCGATCGCGTGCGCCGCCGGCGGATCGAGCGCGATCTTTTCCTTGCCGGCGATGAACTGGAGATGTTGCGCGATCAGATTCGCCGGGATGCGATGAAGATCGAAACGCTGGCAGCGGCTCAGGATCGTCGGCAGCACTTTCTGCGGCTCAGTCGTGGCGAAGATGAACTTCACGTGGGCCGGCGGTTCTTCGAGCGTCTTGAGGAGCGCATTGAAGGCGGCCGAAGTCAGCATGTGCACTTCGTCGATGATGTAGATTTTGAAACGCCCTTTGCTTGGCGCGTAACGAACGTTGTCCCGCAGCTCGCGCACCTGTTCAACGCCGTTGTTGCTCGCGCCGTCAATCTCGAGCACGTCGAGACTGTTGCCGCCGGCGATTTCCTTGCAGCTATCGCAAACGCCGCATGGCGTGGTGGTCGGACCATTCACACAATTGAGCGCCTTCGCCAGAATCCGCGCCGTCGAAGTTTTCCCGATCCCGCGCGGGCCAACAAAGAGATAGGCGTGAGCGAGCCGGTTCTGTTCGACCGCGTTTTTCAACGTCCGCGTGACGTGGGTTTGTCCCACGAGATCGTCGAACGTCTGCGGACGATATTTTCGCGCGAAAACCTGATAGCTCACGCCGCGAATCTAATCCGCTTCAATCGCCCGCGAAAACAGAAAACCGAAAATCAGTCTTGATTCGGCATTGGACGTTGGGCGTTGGGCGTTCGACGTTTGCCGCTTCGCTATGAAAATCATCTCGCCACGTCTTTCCGTTCTCGCGCTCGCCTTGCTGTTTACGCCCCTCTTCGCCCGCGAGCCGCAAACTTCCCCACCGCCGACGCAGCACGTGCGCGCGAGAGCGCTTGGCATTCCATTCGACGGAACGCCGGGAGAACTCAATGCGATCACCGACGTCGCCGGCGTTGAGGTCGGTTACACGACGCTCATCAGTGGCGAAGGGAAACTCGAAGTTGGTAAAGGGCCGGTTCGCACCGGTGTTACCGCCATCCTCCCGCGCGGCAAGAAAGACGATCCGGTTTACGCCGGCGTTTTCAGTCTGAACGGAAACGGCGAGATGACCGGCACGGCGTGGATCGAAGAGGGCGGATTTTTGGAAGGCCCGATCGGAATCACAAACACCCATAGTGTCGGCGTCGTGCGCGACGCGATCATCGAGTGGCGAGTGAAGAAGGGCGGCGCGGATCCCGGCGGCTTTTACTGGAGCTTGCCGGTCGCGGCCGAAACATGGGACGGCTGGCTGAACGACGTGAACGGCTTTCACGTAAAGCCTGAGCACGTCTTCAACGCGCTCAACACCGCGCACGGCGGCGCAATCGACGAGGGAAGCGTCGGCGGCGGAACCGGGATGGTTTGTTATGAATTCAAAGGCGGAACCGGGACGGCGTCGCGCAAGGTCGAGATGAAAGAAAAGAAGGACGCTGCGCCGCGAACCTTCACCGTCGGTGTTCTCGTGCAGGCAAATTTCGGCCGGCGCAATCATCTCACGATTGCCGGTGTGCCGATCGGAAAGGAAATTCCGGGCTCAGTTTATCCAAAGGAAAACGGTTCGTGCATCGCGGTGGTGGCGACCGATGCGCCGCTGTTGCCTCACCAGTTGAAGCGGCTGGCGCGGCGCGTTTCGCTCGGACTCGCGCGGACTGGAACAGTTTCCGGAAACGGTTCCGGCGATCTGTTCCTGGCGTTTTCGACAGCAAATCCCGAAGCGTCGAATCCGGACAAACTCACGCGCTCAGTCGAAACGGTGCCGAACGATCGGCTCGATCCAATCTTCGACGCGGTGGTTCAGGCGACTGAAGAAGCGGTGGTCAACGCGCTGGTCGACAATCTGACGATGGTTGGCCGCGACGATCATCGCGTCGAAGCGCTTCCCCACGATCAGGTGCGCGAATTATTGAAGAAATACAACCGCGCGCCGTGAACCTACGCGGTCAGCCGGCGCGTTGCGTAAAGGAGCGACCCTGCCGGCTTCTTGATCACGCCCGCCGATGGTTTCCCAGCGGTGATTCGCACATGCACGCACGCGTCGCTCGGATCGTTGCCTTCGAAGCAGCGTTCCCACTGTTCTCTCGCCGCGCTCAGGACGCGCGCGTAATTTACATCGAGCGCGTGCCTTAGGCCGGTGATCAGGCGGCGACTATCGATGATGCTGTCGGAGAGAATTTGGCTGTGGGAAAAGCTGTTCATGGCGGCTCCTGAAGAGAGCAGGATGCAAGCCGCCACGAGCCCTGAAATCAGTCAGATTCTTGCAATTCTTCGTCCAACTCGCGCTTCAAATTTCGGCGGGCGGCCTTCTTGATCGCTCGCCGTTCCGCAGCAACGGCTTGCTTCTCGGCTTGCCGCTCTTGACGCGTGCGCGTCTCCAGCTCGCTCGGCAAATGCGAAATTTTGGGCCGGTTCGCCCCGACCTTTTTCTCGTTGGGTTTCGCGTAGGGATCCATTACCGCGGGCTAATTTAGCGAGTGAAAAGCGTGAGTCACTCCTTTAGGTTCGACGCCATGAATTGGGATGCGATTAGCGCCGTATCGCAGTTGGTGGGCTCAATCGCGGTCGTGGTTTCCGTTCTCTATCTGGCGGTGCAACTACGGAGCAGCACTCGAGTAGCTCGAGTGGCGGCGATGGACGCGGCGGCGGCGGCGTTGCGGGATGTGACAAAGCCATTCATGGAAAACGCGGAGCTGGCACGTATCTGGCGGACCGGGTTGGAGAATCTCGAGGCGCTATCGCCCGATGAGCAAGCGCGCTTTTTCCACGCGGCCCATCAATTCCTGAAAGCGCTCGAGACGATTCATTACCATTACGTGTACGGTCTGCTCGATACTCAGCTTTGGGCCGGTTGGCGCGACCTCTTGCACCATTACATTGCCTGCCCAGGCATTCGATTTTATCTGACGCGGCGCAGCGATGTTTTCTCGGAGCGTTTTCGCAACTTCATCTCCGAACTGGGACCCGTGGAGCAACGGATGACGGTTGGAAATCTTCTGGGCACGGAGAATAGCGCAGCTTCCTGACGATGCTCGATCTCGATTCCATCCGCCGCGCGCACGATCGGATTCGTCCGTACATCCATCGTACGCCCGTTCTCACGAGCGAACGGCTCGATGCGGCCAGCAGCGCGTCGTTGTTTTTCAAGTGTGAAAACTTCCAGAAGGTGGGCGCGTTCAAAGCGCGGGGTGCGACGAATGCGGTTTTTGCACTTGATGACGAAACAGCGCGGCGCGGTGTGGCCACGCATTCGTCGGGGAACCACGCGGCGGCTCTTTCGCGCGCGGCGAAACTGCGCGGCATCGCGGCTCACATCGTGATGCCGTCGAATTCGTCGACGGTGAAGGTGCGCGCGGTCGAAGGTTACGGTGGCCAAATTGTTTTCTGCGAACCGAATCAGCGAGCGCGCGAGGAAGCATGCGCGCGCGTGATCGCGGAGACCGGCGCGACAATGATTCATCCGTTCGAAAACGAAAACGTGATGGCCGGGCAGGGAACTCTCGCGATCGAATTGCTGGAGGATGTGCCCGATCTCGATCTGATTCTTTGTCCGGTGGGCGGCGGCGGCGTGCTTTCCGGCACCGCCGTTGCTGCAAAAAGTTTGCGGCCAGCGATCAAGGTCATCGCGACGGAACCGGCGGGCGCGGATGATGCCGCGCAATCCTTCCACGAGCATCGGCTCGTTAACCAGGAAAAGAAAAATACCATTGCTGATGGACTGCGGACTGATCTCGGCGCCCCGAATTTTGCCCTAATCCAACGCTACGTCGACGATGTCGTCACGGTTAGTGATGAGAGCATCGTCGCGGCGATGCGCGCAATCTGGGAGACGATGAAAATTGTCGTGGAACCGTCGGGCGCGATTCCGTACGGCGCGGTGACCGAGGGCAGGGTGGATTGCCGATCGAAGCGCGTCGGAATCATTCTGACCGGCGGCAACGTCGATCTTGATTCGCTTCCGTGGATGAAATTTTGAGTCGCTTCCGCCGCGGCGAGGTCGCTATTCTCGCCCGACTCTTAACCACCCACTCCAATGCTGAAATCCATTCTCGCGATCATCGTCAGTTACGTCGCCATGTTCGCCATCTTCATGGCGATTTTTACCTGCCTCTACTTTGCGCTTGGCGTCGAGCGCGTTTTCCAGCCGGATAGTTATGAGGTCTCGATGCTCTGGATCGCGCTCACGCTCGCGATCGGTTTCCTCGTTTCGATGTTTGCGGGTTTCCTGTGCGCGGCGATCAGCAAGAGCTGGCGCGCCTGTCAGGTTTTCGCGCTCATCGTTTTTGTCCTCGCCATGATTCAATGCTTCTCGGCGCTGCGCCGTAATAACCCCGATGCGCCGAATACGCGGGCGGGCGAAGTGGGAATGTTGGACGCCATGAGCCTCGCGGTGACGCCCCTCTGGTTGCATTTCGTGAACCCGATCCTCAGCGGGGCAGGTGTGCTCATCGGCGCGCGCATGAAACGGCGCAGCGCGGCGTGAAAGCATCCGGCGCGAACGGCGCAGGCAGACTCGGTCACGTCGATGACTACCTGGCGATCGGTCAGGAGGCGGGCGCTTCCGACGTTCATCTTGGCGTTACCGCGCCGCCGATCTGGCGGTTGCATGGAATTCTCCAGCCGATCTGGCCGGACGCGGCGAAATTGACCAGCGACGAAACCGCGGCGCTCGCTGAAAAATTCCTGACCGACGCGCAGAAAATCCAGCTCAACGAACGCGGCGACGCGGACTTCGCCTACGCGAACTCGTTCGGGCGCTTTCGGACCAGTGTCGTCCGCCAGCGGCTCGGGATCGATCTGGTGTTTCGAATCATCAACACGCGGGTCCGGACAATGGATGAACTTGGGTTGCCAGAAAGTTTGAAACTACTGACGCGTTACCAGAACGGTCTGATCCTCGTGACCGGCTCCGTCGGCAGCGGAAAATCGACGACGCTGGCCGCTCTCGTCGAGCAGGTGAACATCGAGCGGCGCGAACACATCATCACGCTCGAAGACCCGATCGAATACATTTTCGAGCCGAAAGGCTGCCACATCACGCAGCGCGAAGTGCACACCCACACGCGCTCATTCAGTGCGGCCTTGCGCGGCGCGCTCCGCGAAGATCCCGACGTCATCATGGTCGGCGAGATGCGCGATTTGGAAACGATCTCGCTCGCCATCACGGCGGCCGAGACCGGCCATCTGGTTTTGGGAACGCTGCACACCGGAAATGCTTCGCGGACCCTCGACCGGCTTCTCGACGTTTTTCCAGTCGATCAACAGGAACAAATCCGAATCATGGTGAGCGAATCGCTCCGCGGAATTATCAGTCAGCAGCTTGTCCCACGCGCCGATGGCAAAGGCCGGATGCTTGCGCTTGAAACCCTCACGAACACGCCGGCAGTCGCCAACGTCATTCGCGAATCGAAAACCTACATGTTGCCGGGCATTATCCAGACCGGGAAGAAGCAGGGAATGCAGTTGATGGGCGATGCATTAACGGCGCTGCGCGATCAGGGATCGATCACCGCCGAAGAAGCCGAAGCGCGGCTCAAAGGATAAGGACATGGCCTACATCGACCAATTCCTTTCGGTCATCGTCGATCAAGGCGGTTCCGACCTGCACATAGGCGAAGGACAACCGCCGAAGATGCGGCGCCACGGTGATGTCATGCCGATCCGCGACGAACCGGTGACCCGGGACGAAGCCGCGGGAATGTTGAGTGAGATTTGCGGAGCGCAAAGCTGGGAGCTTTTCGAAGAACGCGGCGACCTCGATTTCGCCTACGAGATGGATGAGCGGTCGCGGTTCCGCTGCAATTTCCTCAAGCAAACGAACGGCTACGGCGCAGTTTTTCGTTTGATTCCGACGAAAATCGCGACGCTCGACCAGCTCGGGATTCCGCCGGTGGTAAAACAATTCGGGCATTTGCGTGGCGGCCTGGTCCTCGTTACAGGCCCCACCGGTTCAGGAAAATCGACGACGCTCGCGGCATTGATCGATTACATTAACGAGAACTTTTCCCGGCACATCGTGACGGTCGAAGAACCAATCGAGTTCGTGCACGGCAACAAGCGCAGCATTATCACCCAGCGCGAAGTTCCGGTGGATTGCATTTCGTTCCCCGACGGATTGAAAGCGGCGCTTCGTGAAGACTCGGACATCGTGCTGGTAGGGGAAATGCGCGACCTGGAAACGATCGCGCTGGCGCTCACCGCAGCGGAAACCGGCTTGCTCGTGTTCGGAACCCTCCACACGAATAACGCGCGGAAAACGATCGACCGCATGGTGGACGTTTTTCCTGCGAACAAACAGGCGCAAGCGCGGACGATGCTGGCGAATTCACTCCGCGGCGTGCTCGCGCAGTTGCTCCTGAAGAAGGCGGACGGGTCGGGGCGCCTGGCGGTGAACGAAATCCTGATCGCGAGTCCGGCCGTGTCCGCGATTATTCGCGAAGGTGCGACTCAAAAATTGCAGGACGTGATTGTGGCCGGGAAAGGGCAGGGAATGCAATTCATGGACGACGCAATCTACGCGCTGCTGGAGAAACGCGCCGTCTCACCGCACGAAGCATTCATGAAGGCGATCGACAAAAACCGCTTTAAACCGTTTCTGCCGGCCGAGGAACAGGGGCTCGGCAATTCCGCCGGCGCCGCGCCGGAAGACGTGAAGCGGGCCCCAGGGGATTTCGTAAAACCAAAAGATCGCCGGCGATAGGGGGTCCCCCTGAAAACACTGAAGGCAGGCTTGCGCCTGCCTTCGTGAATTCGCGTAAATTACGGAGCGTTGCTCTTAGTTGTAGGGAGACCAGAACGTGGCGTCGGTCACGTCGGAAAGCGCCGTTTTGCTCGAGGAAGGGACCTGCGGAAGCATGTCGACGGTTTGCTGACCGTAGTCGGCTCCGAGGATGTCCTTGCCGGTGGTGTAAAGATTCGTGTCCTTCTTCAGGTAATTGGTCCAGTCCGTGACGGCAACCGGGTCGCCGCTCTTCTTGCTGGTTTCGATCGCGTATTGGTCAACGGCCGAGTCAATCAGGCGAAGGTCGTTGATAATGCGGCTGGCCTGCGAGCGTTTGCGGGCGCGGAGGAAGCCGGGCACGGCAATGGCGGCCAAAAGGGCGATGATGGCCACGACGATCATAATTTCGACCAGAGTGAAGCCGGTCCGACGCGATTTGAGATTCATTTTCATTGTGCCGGGAAATAAAGCAGTGGTCATGCCAGACATATCGATCATCGATAAGTTATTTTCCGATGCGCCGGCCCTATTTTTTTTGGCTGGGCAGGAAAATGACCTTTCGGTAATTGTGCTGCCGTGACCACGCCCCAATTGCTCCCCGAAGACTACGAAGCGCTGGCCAGTTTCCGTTACGCCATGCGGAAGTTTCTCAACTTCAGCAAACGCGCTCTCGCGGCCGAAGCCGACTTGACTTCGGAACAATACGAAGCGCTCCTCGCTTTAAAGGCATTCTCCGGCCCCTCGGGCTTGACCGTGACCGAGCTGAGCGAACGGCTCCAGGTTAAACACCACACCGCCGTCAGTCTCATCGATAAGCTGGAGAATCTCGAGTTCGTTTGCCGGGCCCATGGCGTGAGTGATCGACGGCATGTCTACGTAGCCCTGACGGCCGCGGGCTCACGGGTTCTATCGAAAGTTGCCGTCCTACACCGGCGGGAGATGCGTGTTCGCAGCCCGGAAATGATCGAAGCGCTGTTGCGTCTGCGGAAGTGATCGGGAAGAGCCAAGGCATTGACCGTGCTCCACCTAGAGCGGCCCGCGTTGACAGGAAAAAGTGCGGGTGATACCGTCGCCGCAATTTATCCCAAGGTGCATACGCTCCTAAACAGTCAGGTACTGGTGCTGAATCG
>JBHELY010000039.1:0-25830 GCA_046262815.1 Chthoniobacterales bacterium
AAATCAGGCCGCATGTGCAGGTGATCGAACCGCAGCCGGGTTTAATGGCGTTCATCGCGAAAATGCTTTGGATGACTCGAATGCTCGTGAACGGCGACGCGTGCCGGCGCATGGCACGCGAGAATGTGGAGGACGCGAAACGGGAAGGGATCGATTACCTGGAGCTGCGGTTCAGCCCGTATTTCATGGCGGAACCGCATCAGCTCGACATGGCGGAAGTGATCGAAGGCACGGTGGCCGGAATCGCGGACGGCGTCGCGGCCACAGGATGATCGACGTCAATTCGTCGCGCTCGATCTGGCGGGCGATGAAGCGAATTTCCCGGCGCCGCTCTTTGTGGAACATTTCAAGAAAGGCCGCGACGCCGGCTGGCGGATCACGGTTCACGCGGGTGAAGCGGGCGGACCGCAAAGCGTCTGGGACGCGATCCAGCTTCTGGGCGCGGAACGGATCGGGCACGGAGTGCGTGCGTTGGAAGATGCGAAGCTGGCCGATTATCTCGCGGAAAAACGGGTGCCGATCGAAGCGAACCTGACGAGTAACGTTCACACCAGTACCGTGGCCGATCTGGATAGTCATCCGTTGCGCGACATGCTCGCATGCGGTCTCGTTTGTTCCATCAACACCGACGATCCCGGCATTAGCGCGATCGATCTTCGCCACGAATACGAAGTCGCCGCGCCGGGCGCGGGGCTAACCCGCGAGCAGATTCACCAGGCGCAGATCAACGCCCTGGAGACGGCATTTCTGTCGGCGGAGGAGAAGGCCGATTTGAGGCCCAAAAAATCTTGACGGCTTAAAGCCGTCAAGATGCAGGACGAGTGGCGCGAATGACGGACAACAACGCACGACAGCCCTGGATCACGGGTGCGCGAACGCGGATTTTTTTGGTGTCGTTCACGCTGCTGTTTTTCGAGCTGCTTTGCATCCGTTGGATCCCGGCTTACGTCCGGTATCTCAGTTACTTCACGAATTTTATCCTGCTGGCGTCGTTTCTCGGGATGGGATTGGGAATTCTGGCGGCGCGCCGAGCGAAGTTCCGGTTTCCGCCGTTTTCATTTCTCCTGCTCGCGCTCGCGGTCGTCGTGGCGCTGAATCGGTTCGAGCTCAATATCTCGAGCACCGACGTGCTCTACTTCGGCTCGGGCACGACGGGGGTGAAGCGCGCGGAAAGTTTCATCCTCCTGCCGTTGATCTTCGTCTTCGTCGCGGCGGCGTTCATTCCCCTCGCCCGCTCGCTCGGGTTGCTCTTCACCAAGACGGAGCCGCTGACGGCTTACACGTTCGATATTTTGGGAAGTCTCGCGGGGACGGCGGCGTTTTTTCTGATCGGGCTTTTTTCCCTGCCGCCGGTCGTGTGGTTTGGCGCGCTCGGTCTACTGGTCCTGTCGTTAGGCCGACGACGCGACTTCTTTGTTACAGCCGTCACGCTCGTCGCCGCGGCGGCGATCGCGCTCTTCCTCCAGCGCAACACCTATTGGTCGCCGTATTACAAGATCACGCTCACACCCGCACAGCCGAGTGGCTACGAGCTGGATGTCAACAGCATCGGCCACCAGAGCATGATCCCGTGGCAATCGAAGGAGCCGTTTTATCGCCGCGTTTATGAACTGTTTCCCGACGCGAAATTCCAGCACGCACTGATTCTCGGGGCGGGCACAGGATCGGATACTGCGACCGCGCTCGCTTACGGCGTGAAAGACATCACCGCTGTCGAGATCGATCCTGTTATTCAGAAACTCGGGGCCGAACTGCATCCGGACCGGCCGTATTCCGATCCGCGAGTAAAACTGGTGAACAATGACGGCCGCGTCTTTCTCCGAAACACGAAAGAGAAATACGATCTCATCATCTTCGCGTTGCCGGATTCGCTCACCCTCACGTCGAGCATCGCGAACCTGCGACTCGAGAGTTTTCTCTTCACGCAGGATTCGCTGAATGCCGCAAAGGCCGCGCTCACCTCGGACGGTGTCCTGGTCCTCTACAATTATTACCGTGAACCGTGGCTGATCGAAAAACTGGCCGGAATGGTGAGCCGCACGTTCGGCCGCGATTCGTTTGTCTCCACGTATGGCGGACAAGGACGGGGCGCGGTCATC
This sequence comes from Chthoniobacterales bacterium, assembly GCA_046262815.1. Classification (GTDB taxonomy): domain Bacteria; phylum Verrucomicrobiota; class Verrucomicrobiia; order Chthoniobacterales; family UBA10450; genus AV80. The sequence continues at coordinate 2,100 of JBHELY010000039.1, forward strand.
ATCAACGGCCCGCGGCTCGCCACTTCATCGGCAGCCAACGCGAATCCGTATCGCGAAGAGACGACGGTAGGCGCAACTCGTTTGCGCGTGACGGGCGAAGGGTTGATGGGCATGACCTCCATTCGGCCGGCGACGGATGACTGGCCTTTTGTCTATTTGCCGCGCCCATCTTTTCCCGGGCTCTATTTGCGCGGGCTCGCTCTGGTCGCAGCGATTTCGCTCGCCGGAATCTGGCTGATCGCACCGCGGAGCGTGCTGCGACGCTTCGACTGGCATATGTTCTTCCTCGGCGCAGCCTTCGCGCTTCTGGAAGTGAAAGCGCTGATCGTGTTCGCGCTCCTCTTCGGCAGCACCTGGATCGTCAACTCGCTTGTCTTCTTCGCCATTCTCGCGAGCGTTCTGATTGCGGTGCGGGTCAACGTGCGGTTCCGCGTCCGGCGGATCTGGATCTTCTACCTGCTCCTTTTTGGGATGCTCGGGCTGAATCTGGTCGTTAGGCCGGAGACGCTCTTGTTCGCGAATGCGTTCGCACGTTATCTCGTGGCCAGCGTGCTGACGTTCGCACCGGTCTTTCTGGCGAACGTGATTTTCTCCAACTCGTTTCGCGACACCGAAACGGCCGACGTCGCCTTTGCCTCCAACCTGCTCGGCATCATGACCGGCGGCATGCTGGAATATTTGAGCATGCTGTATGGTTATCACGCTCTGCTCTGGCTGGTGATTGGGTTTTACGCCCTGGCGATGGTGCTGCGTGGAGGCACACGCCAACACCGCGCCGCCGTGGCTACAACGCTGTAGCCGCTGAAAAATTTTTGCGCGGGTGCGGACTCTGGCCTAAAACAGACATATGTCCGCCTACGAGCCAGAGCCCGATCGGGTCTGGGATGAATACGAGTGGGAGCGTTTTCTCCAGCAGCAGGACCATAAGACGGAGAAATACATGGAGCTGCTCGAGAAGTATCTCGACCATCCGCAACGCGACCAGATCATCGCGCGCGAGATGGGCTGGACCCAATTGCTCAACGAGGAGGAAGGCGATTCCTGGAACGATGAAGTGGAAGAGATGCTCGCCGAGGAATCGAATTCGCGCGACGGCGGCAGCGCGGAACAGGAACCGGCAAATTTCACCGACGGGTTCGAAGACCACACGCTTTACCGCGCGGCGTTCGCGTTAACGGTCTGGATCGATCAACTCTTCGACGACCATGCGGCGCTCCAGAACGAGCCTGCCGCGGTGAAACTGGCGACGCATTCGGCGTTGGCCAGCGCCAAACTCGCCGCGGCCCTCAGCGATGATGACGTAGACGAGATCGGAATGACGATCGCGTATCTGAAGCGGGCGCTAAAGGCGATCACGGTGTCGATGGAAGCCGGCGCCCAGCTCCTGTCCGAGAAGCTGATCACGCCCCAGCAACATTCCGTTCTTCAACAGCGCCTTTTCGAAGTCCGCGACGGGATTATCTCCCTCATGGGGCAATATCGCGGCGAATGGCTCCGGCGCTACGGCTCTCTCTAGGGCCGGGTTGAATGAATTAGCCGCTTTTCCGTCCAAATATGCATACGGAAGCGACTCCGGCTCAGGCCGATGTCCCGGAACTCGATCTGGTGAAGCGATGCCAGAAGGGTGATTCCGCGGCATTCGACGAGTTGGTGACCCGCTACCGGACAAGGATTTTTGGAATGATTTACAACATGGTGCACAACGAGCAGGACGCCTGGGACCTCGCCCAGGATTCGTTCCTCAAGGCGTGGAAATCGATCGGGCGATTCCGCGGCCAGTCGTCGTTTTACACCTGGATCTACCGGATCGTAACCAACGTCACCATCGATTGGTTGCGGAAAAAACAGGTGAAAGGCAGCGGAGCCGAGTTCGACGACGCGGTCCAGTTGAAGGAAATCGATCCAGCTTCGCGAACGGTGCCGAAGGCCGATGCGCTCCCGCATCAGCGGATGGAGCGGCAGGAAATCCGGGCGCGGATCGACGCCGCCATCGAGCAGCTTTCACCGGAACATCGCGCGGTGATTTTGATGAAGGAAACCGAGGACATGCAATACCACGAGATCGCCGAGGCACTCGGATGTTCCATCGGAACCGTGATGTCACGACTTTTTTACGCCCGCAAAAAACTGCAAAACCTCCTGAGGGACCTCTATGAAAACGTTTGAAGAAAAATGGACGGCGTGGATCGACGGCGAGCTGACCGGCCACGATCTGGCGGAATTTGAAGCGTCGCTGCCGGACCTGGCCGCGGCCGAAGCCGAGAAACGCGAGACCCAAAAGCTCGGCGCGTTCTTAAAGGAGCATCTTCCTTGTCCGGCGATGGGAAATGAGGAATTCTTCAGTCATCAATTACGAGAAAAGATCGCCAGCGATACGGCTGTTCCCACAAGTCAGAGTGCCGATGGCGGTCGAGTGTGGTGGCCGATCGGACGTCTCGTCTGGGTCGGCGCCACCGCGCTTGCGATTTTCAGCGGCGTCACGTTTTTCGTGCTGCGCGAAAAACCCGCGGCCGACCAGTCGCAGTATCTTTCGCAAATCCTGAACGCGCGGGTCGATCCGGTGGTGAGCCCGAACGCGACGATCACGATGTTTGAATCGAAGGACGACAAGGTGACCGTTCTCTGGACCGAAGGATTACAGGCATTGCCGTCCGAGTACGCCTCAAAATAATTTCCAGTTATGCAACGGCGCTCCGTTCTGCTGCTTGGCCTTTGGCTGGCGCTGATTTTCAGCGGCGTCGAAGCGCGGGGCGCCGAGACCGTCTGGAGCGGCCTGGTGATCGCAAACAATGCCGCGAAACCCGAGCCACCTTCGCCTGAGCTGACCTACTTGGAGGAAACGCTCAAGGATTGGTTCGGTTACAACCAGTACAAAGTCATCGGCCAATCGCGGAAAATTCTCGTGACGGGCTCGGAGGATTGGCTGGCCCAGAGCAAATATTTTTCGCTCCACGTCGATTCCAAGGAAGGAAATGACAAAGCAGGTTACCGCGTAAATCTGAAGCTGTTTCAGGAGAGCAATCTTCTCCTGGAGTGGGAAGCGAAGTTGAGCAAGGGACGCCCGATCATCGTCAAGGGCCCCCAAGTGGGTGACGGGCAATTGCTGCTCTTGCTGGTAGTGCAGTAGGTAAGCATCAAGAAGCGGCGGTTTACGAACCGCCGACCGAAAACAGAGGGCGGTTTGGAACGCGCCCCTCCTTGTTTCAGCTGCGACGCGTTGTTTAGTAGCGGATGCGCAATCTTTTGTTCGCACTCTTTGTCATGACCGCCACGACCTTAACCGCCGAGAAACCGTTCGATTTCGCCGGCACGCCCGGGAAGCTCCCGAAGAATGTTGTGCCGGAAGAGTATTCAGTCCGGATCACGCCTGACGTTGAAAAGAAAACGTTCTCGGGATCGGAAACGATCAAGGTGAATGCGCGCGAAGCGGTGAAGCAGATCGTGCTCAACTCGGCCGACATCAAAATCATTAAGGCGACGATCGATGGGAAGGCCGTACCCGCGTCCGCCATCAAATCGGACGAGAAGGAAGAGACGATGACGATCGCGACTGAGCTCGCAGCCGGAAAACACGAGCTCGCTCTCGAATTCACCGGGATAATCAACCAGCGCGGAGTCGGACTTTATTACGCGACCTATCAGGAACAGGGAACCGGAACGAAGAAAACAATGCTGGGCACCCAGTTCGAGGCGACGGACGCGCGACGGATGTTTCCTTGCTGGGACGAGCCGAGTTTTCGGGCCCGCTTTCAGTTAACCGCCGTCGTTCCGGAAAATTTCACGGCGGTTTCCAACATGCCGATCGAGGAAGAGAAGAAGGCCGGCGGAACAAAAGAGGTCCGGTTCGCGGCCACGCCGCCGATGGCGAGCTATCTCAATGTGTTTTGCGCGGGCGAGCTGGACGCCATTCAAACGAAGAAGGGCGACGTAACGCACCGGGTCGTGGCGACAAAGGGCAAAGCAGAGATGGGCCGCTACGCCCTCGAAAGCTCGCAGCAAATTCTGGATTATTACAACGACTACTTTGGCGAGCCGTTTCCGTTACCGAAACTCGATCACATCGCGGTGCCGGGCGGGTTCGGCGGCGCGATGGAGAACTGGGGCGGGATCGTCTATTTCGAATCGGGGTTGCTCGTCGATCCGGCGAATTCATCGGCCAGCAAGAAGCAGGGCACCTACGAGGTGATCGCGCACGAGATGGCCCACATGTGGTTTGGCGATCTGGTCACGATGGGGTGGTGGGACAATCTCTGGCTCAACGAAGGGTTCGCTTCGTGGATGGGAACGAAGGTCACGGCAAAATTCAATCCGGATTGGGAAGTCTGGCTGGGGAAAAACGTGTCGCGTGATCCGTTGCGTCGTTCCGGACTGGGCAAGGAAGCGGCGATGGAAGGCGACGCGCGCTCGACCACGCATCCGATCCAGCACCCGGTCAAGACCGAAGCGGAAGCGAACAGCGCGTTCGACGACATCACTTATCGAAAAGGAATGTCGTTCATCCGAATGATCGAGAGTTTCCTCGGCGAAGATGTTTTCCGCGATGGGATCCGGAAATACATCGCCGCGCACAAGCTTTCGAACGCGACCACCGCGGATTTGTGGAACGCGCTCGCGGAAGCGTCCGGCAAACCAGTGGCCGAAATCGCCGCCGCGTGGACCGAGCAGCCGGGCTTTCCGGTGGTTAAAGTGGCACGCGATGCCGCTGGCAAGATCACGCTCACCCAGGAACGGTTTACCGTTCATTTCGACAATGCGCCGGGATTCGAATGGAAAATTCCCCTCACCTACGAGGTCCCGGGGGAACCGGCGGCGAGCGTGTTGATGACTTCGAAGTCGATGGAATTGCCAGTCGTTTCCGGCGAGCACGCGATCAAACTGAATGTCGAGGGCGCGGGAAATTATCGGGGCCAATACGACGACGCATCGTGGAAATTGCTTCTCGCGGACTTGCCGAAACTGAGCGTGCCCGATCGCGTCAATTTGATGACAGACGCGTGGGCATTGGTGCAGGCAAATCGCGCGCCGATGTCACTTTATCTCAGTCTCGTCGAAAAGTTGCCGACGAAAACCGAACTGGCGGAGCGCGAGCAGATCATGCTCGTGTTCGATTTCATCAACCGCCTGCTCGCTGGCGAACCGAAGCGCGCGGACTTCCAAAAGTACGCGCGTTCGATCCTGCGGCCGAGTTTCGACGAGGTCGGTTGGGAACCGAAGAGCGCCGAGCCGGTGAAGATCGCGTTGTTGCGTGGGAGCCTGATAAAGGCGCTCGGGGATTTAAACGACAAAGAGATTGTGGCCGGTTGCCGGGAGCGCTTTCAGAAATATCTGGCCGATCCGAAATCGCTCGCCCCGGATTTGCGGCCGGCGGTCCTGGAGGTGATCGGACGTTACGCAGACGAAGCGACTTGGAACAAGCTCCACGAGCTGGGGCTGAAGACGACGAGCCTCGAAGAAAAAAATAATTACTACAATGGGCTCGCGTCGAGCGTCGATCCCAAGCTGGCGGCGCGAACCATGGAGATTTCATTGGGCGACGAATTGCCCACTAGCCGCGCCACTTATCTCGTCGCCAGAGTTGCCCGGGAAAGCGAGCGTCCGGACCTCGCGTGGACCTTCGCGAAGGCGCACATGAAACAACTGCTCGCGAAGACCGACGCGCTTGGTGCGAACCATTATGCGCCCGGACTGTTTACCTTCTTCTCCGACGCCGCGCGGATCGCGGAGTTGGAACGCTACGCGAAATCGGAGATGCCGCCGAGCTCGGCGAAAGATGTCGCCAAAGCAACCGATGAGATCGGTTTCCGGGCGGAGATGAAGCTCCGGGTCACCACTGAGATGGCATCCTGGTTTACGTACTCCAAGAAGGCAAAGTAGTTTGTGGTAGGGCAAATCAGCGCGGCGCCGAAGGCCGTTCCGATTCCGGAATTGTCGGCACCAGCGGCGCCGCCCGAGCCGCTGCTTCTTCCTGGACGAGCGCTTTCGCGTATTGCCAGCCCGCAATGGCGCGGCTGATCAGGAACAGCGACATGATTGCCGTCCAAAAAATCGGCGTTCCGATCAGGAGCATGAGTCCGGCGAGGCCGATGCTGCCCACGAGGCCGATCACGCTGGCGATTTGCAGGCTGCGAATTTCGCCGAGCGGAAACCACAGAAGCGCGCGCAGGATCTGGCCGCCATCGAGCGGATAGACCGGCAGGATGTTAAAAATCAAAAGACCGAGATTGATCCACCAGACGTGATAGAGGAAGAGACCAAAATCGTTCGGCTCATCGATACCAATCCGGGAAAGTGTGAGCGCGATCGAAAGAATCGGGAGCAGGATCACGTTCACTAATGGACCGGCCGCGATGCTCCAGAGCATGGCGCCGGGACGTCGCGGCGGATTGACGAACGCGATGCCGCCCAGCGGCCAGAGAACGATGCGATCCGCGACTCCGCCGGTTTGCCGGCAGGCGAGTGCGTGGCCGAACTCATGAAGCAAAACAATCGCGAAGAGCGCGAGGTATTCGAACGCCGCCCAAACCATTGAAGTGTAAACCCCCGTGCGCCGCGAAAACTCGTAGGCCGCGATGAGGAACCAGGAAAAATGCAGGTAAACCGTGATGCCGCTGAACTTGAAGAGCCGAATCGTGCCGCCCATGCGGCCCGAAACTACAGCCGGTCCCGCGGGAAATCCTGCGGTTTTACAGCGTTGTTGCCGACGGCGTGTCCTTCGAAATCAACAAACGCATCGGCAGCATGTGCGATTCGAAGAAGCCGTGGCGCTTGAAGAAATTTTGGGACCGCAGCTCGGGCCGATCGGTCAGCAGCGTGATCCGGAGAAATTTTTTCTGCTTGGCGAAATCGATCGCGTATTCGAGCAGTCGCGAGCCGTAGCCGTGGCCGCGGAACGAATCGTGGACGACGAGGTCTTCGAGCAAAATTACGAAACCGCCTTCGGCCGTGCTGATCGTGAACAGAAGATTGATCATGGCGACGATGGTCCGGTCGCGACGCAGCACGAAAACACGGCCACGATTCGGTTCCTCGAAGATGAGACGAAGCCCTTGGAGCTGTTTTTGTTTGTCCGGCCGGAAGTCCTTTTCTTCGCTGAAAAGCTCGCCGAGAAGATTCGACAGCTCGTCCAAATCTTCGAACACCGCCGGCTCAATAACGACTTCGCTCATGGTGGCGACTGGTTATTCCATAAAGGCCGCGCATTGACAAGGCGATGGTCACCCGTAGTGTAGGCGCTCCTCAACGGAAAACGTCATGAAACGCACTCTTCAACGCTCAAAGCGCACTCGTAAAAACCAGCACGGTTTTCGCGCGCGGATGAGCACGAAAGGCGGCCGGGCAACCCTGGCGCGCCGGCGTCAGCGTGGACGGAAACGGCTTCTGCCCAAGGGCGTGGAAGTCCATTACGCTCGCCACACCCAGGCGTAATTTTCATCGGCGAAGCTCGCCGAGAGTGCCGGCGTAGCCAGTTAGCTCCAGATAGCCCCGACCTTTGATCGGCTTGGCCTCGCGCGTTCCAGTCGCGTCGATCGCGCCTTCCCAATACGTGATCGCGCCAACTTTCAGCTCCTGATCTTCCATCGCCGCGCTGATCGTGAATTCGGCTCGCTGACCCGGCAGCACAATTCGCCAGCCGATCGGATACTGCGCGCCGGTCGCGGTGCTTTTCCAAAACGCGCTCGGCGTCAGTTGAAAATCCGACGCGCGGAGATGTGTCGCGGTGGCGTCTGGCGCGATCCACGTTCCGCTCGAACTCGGTTCCACACCGCCGTTCGCCAGTCGCATTCGGTAAAGCATTAGCGCCGCGCCGTCGTCGAACTGCAGACAAAGCCAATCCCAGCCCACCTCGCCTTTGCCGAGCTGGCTGCTGGACCACTCGTGATCGAACCAGGTCTCGCCGCGGACCTGATGCGCGTTGCCGTTCACGACGAGTTCACCCGATGTTTCGAGACGCGGATTGGAATAATAATGGGAAGCGCTGGATCCCCCTACCGCCTTCACACTCACGCCATTTTCCCCGTGGACGACCGGCGACTTGGTGGCGCGCAGATGAAGGCGGACGGATCCAAAATCACTCAACGCCGCGATATCGAAACCGTCGTCGCCGGTTGCGGTGAGATTCCAGTTCTCGATCCACGCGATCCGATTGCCATCGTCAAACCCGGCTTCGCCAAATGCGCCACGGCTTGTCTTCTGGTCGAATTGAAATTTTCGGCCGGCGACATCCGTGATGGCGAAGTGCGCGAACTTCAGGTCGTCGACGATGAACCGAGAGGCGTTCGGATCGCGCGCGGCCGCCGGCTGAATTCCGTGCCGAAAGAAGGTGAGCTCGTATCCGAAACGGCGGCCTTCGTTATCAAAAAGGTTCCCCGTGAAATACCACCACTCGGTTTTGAATTCGCGATGGGCGTGGTGATCGCGCGGAAATTCGTAGCACCATCCCGGTTCGGCGATTTTCCAATCGGCCGCGAAAGCTGTGCACGCGATGATCGCAAATCCTGTAGCAGCGGCCCTGTGGGCCGCTCGAGATCGACCATCAACGCGAATCTTCATTCGTCGCGAAGATTGTCGGCGAGTGCCATCCGGCTGGCGCGCCACGCCGGGATCACGCCGGCAATAATTGCCGCGGCCAGAATCCAAATCGGCGTCAACAACAGCGTCCCCCATGGAAAAGCGAGTTGGATGGTCCAACCAAAAAACGCGCGATTGATCACACCGGTTAAGACCAGGGCGAGACAGATTCCGGACACGACTCCGACGAGCGCGGCCAATGCGCCCAGCATCGCGGTCTCGGAAAGGAGTAGCTTTCGGATTTGACCGGCACTCGCGCCGATCGCGCGCAAGATCGCCAGCTCGCGTTGACGTTCGGTAATCAAAATGGTGAGGGACAGGAAAATGCCCGTGATCGCAACAAACATCGAGATCGCGAGCAGAACGTGCGTGACGGCGAAGGTTTGGTCGAAGATTTCGAAAACGCGGCGGCGCAATGATTGATTCGAGAAAACCGTGAAGTGTCGATCGGGCCGGAATCGGGCCCATAATGCTTTTGTCACTTCGTCCGCGCGATGTCCCTCTTTCAAATAGAGCGCAACGCTGTGGATGCGGTCGTCGCGCCAGAAGTGAGTAAAGTTTTCCGTGCTCATGTAAACAATGCCCTGGTCGCGCGTGTAGTCGTAAAAAACCGCGGCAATCGGGAAGGCGCGCGGACCGTCAGGCGTCATCAGATCGAGCGTGTCGTTTTGTGCGACGCGGTGGCGGCGGGCGAAACTTTCCGACACGAAAACGCACGGCTCAGCGTGGAACCGACGCATCAGCTCGGTTCGATCGCCGGCGAGAAATTGAAAACGCCGTCTCGCGCCGCGAATCACCGCGAGGGTTATTTCCGAGTCGCCCATTGGCAGTTCGATCTCACGAAAAGTATCAGCGACCTCGACCGCTGGATGTTTCGCAAGAAACTCAAACGCATCCGCTGGAAAGAAGGCGTTGCCACCCGCTTCATTGCCGGCCGAGGTGACAAAAAGATCGGCGAGCAAGGTGTCGTTGATCCAGGCCTCGACGGTTTTCCGGAACGAAAAAACCATTACAGTCACGCCGACGGTCATGGCCACGGCGACGGCCAGCGCCGCGACGGTAACGGAATTGCGGAGCAAACCGCGCGACAAATTCGTGGCGGCCAGTTCAACTTCGATCTGTGGTTTCCGTCGCCGGAGCCGAAGACGGCGAAGCAAATTTCCAGCGGTGCGACTGAAATGAAACATGACGCGCGGAACAAGGAACGAGAACCCCGCGAGAACAAAAAGCGCGCCGCCGAAGCTGAGCCAGCGCGGACCTCCCGACAGCGACAGGTAGGAAAAGATCGCCGCTGCAAAAATAGAAAGCAATCCACTGAACAGCCAGGCGAGCGACGGATTTACCGAGCGCTCCAATCGCGTTCCGCCATGGAGCGCGTCGACCGGCTGTTGCATTGCGGCCGCGTGCGCAGGGAAGAACGCGGACGCAATTACCGACCCGATGCCGATGATCCATGCCAGAATAAATGCCGACGGCTGAAGCGAGAGATCGCGGACATTTACCAGGACGTAGAGCGACGAGATCGTCGCCGACACCGCGCGAACGAGGACGTGCGCGAGAACCGTACCGCCGATTAAACCGAGAACCGAACCAATCGCACCGAGAACGACGGCCTCCGCGAGAAAGAGGCTGCGAATTTCGTTTCGAGTCCCGCCTAACGAACGCAGAATGCCAATCTCGTGCTGTCGCCGAACGACCGACGCCGAAACCGTGTTGTAAATTAGAAACATCCCGACGAGCAACGAGACGAGGCTCATCATGGTGAGGTTGAGCTGAAATCCCCCGAGCATCTTGTCGACTTCCTCGGTCCGCCGCGCCGGGGGCACGACGCGGACATCTTTCGGAAGAATGTCGCGCAGCCGCGCGATGACCGCGTCTCGCTGCCGCGAGTCCGACAGCTTCAACTGGATCACGCTGAGGTCGCCGCGGCGGCCAAAAAGTTCCTGGGCCCAACCGATGTCCATCGCGGCAAAATGCGGATCGAACGATTCGTCTTTGCGAAGAAGGAAACCGATTTGCAATTGGCGATCTACGCCGTTGACTCGCGCCCGAATCGTGTCGCCTTGTTTGAGATGATGTTGGTTGACGAATTCTTCCGAGACGGCGATCGCGCCCGGTGGACCGAGCCAGCGCTCGATGTCGAACTCGCTCGCGTCGAAGTTCGATGGGTCGAATGTCCGGAACGGCGCGTTCGTGAACACGTCGATGCCGAGAATCTCCAGGTAATCGCGAGGAAAATCCGGCAACGAAACAAAACCTTCCACCATCGGCGTTGCGGCGGAGACTCCAGCCACGCGCGCAACCTGCGGCAAAACCGTCTCCGGCAAGCGCCCCGTCGGGGCGGTTATTTCTAGTTCCGCTTTTCCGGCGACGAGGTCCACGCTCGCGGCGAACGCGCGATTCGCGCTTTGATTGGCAATCTGCGTCGCCAGGTAAACCGACACTCCGAGCGCAACGCTTAGAATGTTGAGCAACCCCAGAAGCGGATGCCGCCGCAGATACCGCAGCACGTGCCACCGGAAGATACGAAAATACTGTTGGGTCACCGTAGTTGCGATCTAGGCGCGGTGCGGTTCGTGCGCCAGAAAAATTCTGTCGAATTCTAGAACAAAAATGGTTAAACAGGACGCTTCTCAAAACAGGAGGAGCCATGCCTACACTCGCCACTACCGTCGACGGCCTGAAATTGCCGAACCCATTCGTGATCGGATCTGGCCCGCCGGGAACGAACTTGAACGTAATCACGCGCGCGTTTCGCGAAGGCTGGGGCGCGGTCATCGCGAAAACGGTGAGCCTCGATTCGTCGAAGGTCGTCAACGTCGCGCCGCGTTACGCGAAGTTTCACGGAAACGACAAGAAGGACGTCATCGGCTGGGAAAACATCGAGCTGATCAGCGACCGGCCGTTCAACATCTGGCTGGACGAATTCAAGAAGTGCAAGGACATGCATCCCGACGGCATCCTGATTGCCTCCATCATGGAGGAATACAGTCACGATGCCTGGATCGAGATCGTGCAGCGTTGTGAAGCCGCCGGGGTCGATTCGTTCGAGCTGAATTTTTCCTGCCCGCATGGATTGCCCGAACGAAAAATGGGCGCGGCCATGGGCGAGAATCCCGACATCGTTGAGGAAGTCGTCGGATGGGTGATGTCGGCCGCGACGAAACCGATCTGGGCGAAAATGACGCCGAACGTGACGCGGATCGTGGAGCCGAGCCGGGCCGCCTTTCGCGGCGGGTGCCAGGGCGTGAGCGCGATCAACACGATCCGCAGCATAATGAGCGTGAATCTCGAAACGCTGCGGCCGGAGCCAACGGTCGAAGGATTCACCACACCCGGCGGTTATTCCGGCAAAGCGGTGCGGCCGATTGCGCTGCGCATGGTGATGGAAATCGCGACGATGATCCGGAGCGAATTTCCCGGGCGCAGTTTGTCGGGCCTGGGCGGAATAGAGAGCGGCGAAGACGCCGCGCAGTTCATCCTCCTCGGCGCGGACACGACGCAAGTTTGCACCGGCGTGATGAAGTTCGGCTACGATTCGGTGAAGCGTATGTGTGACGAACTGCTCGCGTTCATGGAGAAACACAAGTTCGAGACGCTCGATGACTTCAAGGGCAAGAGCCTCGATTATTTCACGACCCATCGCGAGCTGGTCCGGATGCAAACGGAGCGAAAAGCGAAAGACAAAGCCGCCGCCGAAGAAGCCGCCGCGAAAAAAATGGTGCGCGCCGACGGCGAATGGAGCGGCGATGATTTTGTGAAGCAATCGGATGCATTAGCCAGAGGCTAATGAAATCCCAAATCCCAATTGGATGAAGCTCCAAGCTCCAAGCTCCAAGCTCCAGAGAAGCTCCAAGTCCCAAGCTCCAAATCGCGGGATTTCGGGAACGCGTGTGTTCGAAGAGCCGAACGGCAACGGCGCGCCGAGGCATGCATTCGATCTGGAAGAGAGGACGGCGCGGTTCGGAGAAGCCATTATTCAGTTGACCAAGAAAATTCCGCGAACTCCGGCGAATGATCGATTGGTAGGACAGCTTGTCGGATGTGGCACCAGCATTGGGGCCAACTATTGCGAAACAAACGAGCGCGTTTCCAAAAAAGATTTTCGAAATACGATCGGCCGATGCGTGAAGGAAGCGAAAGAAACGAAATATTTCCTTCGTTTGATCGCAGCAGCTGAGCCAGCGCTGGCCGAACAGGCGCGGACGCTCTACCGCGAAGCTAAGGAGCTGCATCTAATTTTCGCTAGCATGTTTCGACAATGAAACGAGGCGCGTCTTTGGAGCTTGATGCTTGGAGCTTCTCTGGAGCTTGGAGCTTGGAGCTTGGAGCTTTCCCATGATTCCCTGTCCCACTTTCATCAACGGCGAATGGCGACAACAAACCGCTAACGGCACCTCTCCCGTCTACAACCCGTCGCGCGGCGAAGTTATCGCGGAAGTGCCGATGTGCGGCGCGGACATAGTGAACGAAGCGGTCGAGTCCGCCGCGGCGGCATTTCCGGCGTGGCGGGAAACACCGCCGGTGGAACGCGCGCGCATCTTTTTCCGTTATCGGCAACTCGTTGAGGAAAATTTTGATCGCATTTGTCAGAGCATAACGCGCGAGCACGGCAAGACGCTGGCCGAAGCGCGCGGCAGTGCTTATCGCGGGATCGAGAACATCGAATACGCCTGCGGCGTGCCGACACTGCTCATGGGCGACACGCTGGAGAACCTGGCGCGCAGTGTCGATTGCGAGACGCTTCTTCAGCCGCTCGGCGTCTGCGTCGGCATCACGCCGTTCAATTTTCCAGCAATGGTGCCGATGTGGATGTTCCCACTCGCCGTCGCCTGCGGGAATACGTTCGTGCTGAAGCCGAGCGAAAAAGTTCCGCTCACGGTCGTGCTCATTATCGAGCTGCTGGAAAAGGCGGGACTGCCGAAAGGCGTTTTAAATCTCGTCCATGGCGGCCGCGAATGCGTGGATGCGCTGCTCACCCATCCCAAAGTGAAAGCGATTTCTTTCGTCGGCTCGTCGCCCGTCGCGAAATACATTTTCGAAACTGGCACCCGCCACGGGAAACGGGTGCAAGCGAACGGCGGTGCGAAGAACTACATCGTCGTGATGCCGGACGCCGACATTTCGAGAACGGTCGAAGCGTTGTCGACCGCAGCTTTCGGTTGTGCCGGCGAACGCTGTATGGCCGGATCAACTGCAATCACCGTGGGCGCCGCCGCCGATCACGTTTTGCCGTCGCTCGTCCAAGCCGCTCGTTCCATTCGGGTGGGCCCGACGGACGTCGAAATGCAACCCGACATGGGTCCCGTCATCACCGCCCAGCATCGTGATAAGGTCGCGAGTCTGGTGGCCAGCGGCGAGAAGGAAGGCGCGAAAGTAATTTGCGACGGTCGCGGCGCGAGGATCGATGCCGCGCCGAATGGTTTCTTCATGGGCGCGACAATCGTCGACCAAGTCCGCGACGAAATGACCATCGCACGTGAAGAAGTTTTCGGTCCCGTTCTGAATGTGATGCGAATGGACGACCTGGATCACGCCATCGAAGCGACGAACAAATCAGCCTACGGCAACGGCGCCGCGATTTTCACTCATTCCGGCAAAGCCGCGCGTGAATTCAAGCATCGGGTCAAAGCCGGCATGGTCGGCATCAACGTTGGCGTCCCCGCCACGATGGCGATGTTCCCCTTCACCGGCTGGGACGAATCGTTCTACGGCGATCTCCACATCCAAGGAAAAGAAGGCGTGCAGTTTTACACCCAGCAGAAGGTCGTGACGACGCGGTGGTTTGGGGACGGAGTGGGCGATGTGTGGAAAAAATGACGCGCTGCCAATGAAGCACCAAGCACCAAGCTCCAAGCACCAGAGAAACATCAAGCACCAAGCACCAAATCCGCGAGGCGACTCTTGGAGCTTCGATGTTTGGAGCTTCTCTGGAGCTTGGAGCTTGGAATTTGGAGCTTCTTTATGAGTTTGCTCATAAAGCAAGGCGAGATCGTTACCGGGACCGAGCACTACATCGCGGACATCTACTGCGAGCACGAGCGAATCACACATATAGATCGCAACGTCGACGCGCCGGCCGACACGGAGGTGATCAATGCGAGCGGGAAATACGTTTTTCCCGGGTTCATCGATCCGCATGTCCACATTTATCTGCCGTTCATGGGGACGTTCTCGAAGGACACTTATGAGACGGCGAGTAAAGCTGCGCTAGTCGGCGGCACGACGACGATCATCGAGATGGTTTGTCCGTCGCGCGACATGAGCGCCGCGGAAGGTTTTCGCAGCTGGCAGGAACAGGCCGCGGACAAGTCGGCGTGTGACTACACGTTTCACATGGGGGTGACGCGGTTCGATGAAGAGAACGCGAAAATGCTGCGCGAGATCGTCGCGGCAGGAATCAGCTCGTTCAAAATCTTTCTCGCTTACAAAGGCGCGTTCGGAATCGATGACGCGGAGCTGTATCACACGCTGAAGCTGGCGAAGGAGCTGGGCGTCATCGTCACGGCGCATTGTGAGAACGAAACGCTGGTGGCGGAGCGGCAGAAGGAATTGCTCGCGGCCGGTTTGACCGGACCGGAGCAACATCATGAAAGCCGGCCGCCGATCGTGGAAGCAGAAGGTGTCCACCATCTGATGACGTTCGCGGAGCTGACCGGCGCGCATGTTTACATCGTGCATCTCAGTTGCGACGAAGCTTTGCGCGAAGCGCTCCGGGCGCGGCACCGTGGCGTGAACGTTTCGATCGAGACGCTGATTCAATATTTGGTGCTCGATAAGGATGATGCGGCCCGGCCGGAATTCGAAGGCGCGAAGTTTGTGATGTCGCCACCGCTTCGTGATAAGAGCAATCAGCCAGTGCTCTGGAATGGATTAGCGAGCGGCGAAATTCAAACCGTGGCGACCGATCACGCGCCGTTCGATTTCAAAACCCAAAAACCAATGGGCCGCGATGATTTCACCAGGATTCCCAACGGAATTCCGTCACTCGAAGATCGAGTGAACCTTCTTTACACGCACGGCGTAAAGACCGGGAAGCTCGACCTGCACAGGTTCGTTAACGTCGCGAGCACGAACGCCGCAAAGACTTTCGGATTGTTCCCGCGCAAAGGCGCCATCCAGATCGGCGCGGACGCGGACCTGGTTATTTACGATCCCGAGTATCGCGGAAAAATTTCCGCGAAGACGCAGCAGATGAATGTCGATTACAGCGCGTTTGAAGGCTGGGAAATCGAAGGGCGGCCCGACCTGGTCACCGTGCGTGGCGAAGTGGCGGTGCGCGACGGGAAATTCGTCGGGACAATTGGCCGGGGGAAAATGCTGCAACGCGAGCCGGCCCTTTTCTGATTTCATAATCGTGCTCGCGCTCGATTTTCAAAAGACAATTCGATTACGATCACGAGCATGAGCACGAGCACGAGCACGAGCACGATTGGAGACGCGCCCGACGTCGAAGTCTCGATCGAGATCGAACATTCGACGCTCTACAACAAAGATCTCGCGCCGGTCCCGAAGGCGCGCCGCACCTGGCGAGTCGGCAGTTTCGCGGCGCTCTGGATTTCGATGTCGGCCTGCATCCCGACTTACATGCTGGCTTCGTCGCTCATCGGCGGCGGGATGAACTGGTCGCAGGCGATCCTCACGATTTTCCTCGGCAACCTCATCGTCGTTGTCCCGATGATTTTGAACGCGCACGCCGGGACGCGTTACGGAATTCCGTTCCCGGTTTTCTGCCGCGCCTCGTTCGGAACCCGCGGCGCGAACGTTCCCGCGCTCATGCGTGCGTTCGTGGCGTGCGGCTGGTTCGGGATTCAGACGTGGATCGGCGGCGCGGCGATCTACAAAATTCTCGGCGTCTTCTTTCCCGGCCTAACGACTCCAGGAGCGCCGGCGTTTCTCGGAATCACGCTGGCCGAGTTCGTCTGTTTCCTCTTTTTCTGGGCGATCAACATGTTTGTCGTCTACAAAGGCATCGAGTCGATCCGGTTTCTGTTGAACATCAAGGCGCCGCTATTGATCGCGCTTGGCTTGTTGCTTCTTTGGTGGGCATATCGAAACGCTGGCGGTTTCGGGCCGATCCTCGCCCAGCCATCCGCATTCGATCCCGGTCAGTCAAAGGCCGGACAATTCTGGTCGTTTTTTGTCCCAGGCCTGACTGGCATGATCGGTTTTTGGGCAACGCTCTCGCTCAACATTCCGGATTTCTCGCGTTACGCGCGCACACAGCGCGATCAAGTCGTCGGCCAGGCGCTCGGACTTCCGCTAACCATGGCGCTTTATTCGTTCATCGGTGTCGCGGTTACTTCGGCAACGACGATCATCTACGGCCAGACAATCTGGGATCCCGTCGATGTTCTGACGAAATTTACCAACCCGGTCGTGCTCGTCGTCGCGATGTTCGCCCTTTGTCTCGCAACGCTCGCCACCAACATCGCTGCGAATGTCGTCAGCCCCGCGAACGATTTCTCGCATTTGGCGCCGAACAAAATCTCCTTCCGCACCGGCGGGCTGATGACCGGGATCATCGGCGTGCTCATGATGCCGTGGAAACTCGTGGCCGATCCGTCGGGCTACATCTTCACCTGGCTCGTCGGCTATAGCGCGCTGCTCGGCCCCATCGGCGGAATCATGATCGCCGATTATTTCGTGCTCCGCCGCCGGCATCTGAATCTGAACGCGCTTTATCGGCACGATTCCGAGCACTGTTACACCCGCGGCTTCAGCGTCGTCGCACTGATCTCGCTCCTGCTCGCGATCCTCCCGAACCTTCCCGGTTTTCTCGTGACGGTGAAAATCGTCGATGCCGGAAGTGTCCCGGCATTTTTCGTCACGTTGTACAGCTACGCGTGGTTTGTTGGATTCGCGATTGCGTTCTGCCTCTACATCGCGTTGCGTCGGATTGGATTTAAAAACCTATGAACACGCCTGAGCTCCCGCCATTCGATCATCAACCTGCCAAATACAACGGACCGTCCGCCGATGAAGTCCTGCGCTTGCGCCGCGAGTTCCTGAACCCGGCAATTTTTATCTACTACAAAAAGCCAATCATGCTTGTGGAAGGGAAAATGCAATACGTCTGGGACGAGAACGGCCGGCGATATCTGGACGCGCTTGGCGGGATCGTCACGATCAGCGTCGGGCATTGCCATCCGAAGGTGGTCGAAGCGGCGGACCGTCAGAACCACACACTTCAGCATTCGACGACGATTTATTTGCATCCGAACATCGCGCAGTACGCCGAGAAGCTGGCGGCGAAGATGCCGGGCGACCTCAAGGTTTGCTATTTCGTGAACTCAGGTTCGGAAGCGAACGATCTCGCGCTGCTCCTCGCGCGCGCCTACACCGGCAACTACGACATGATCGCGTTGCGCAACGCGTATCACGGCGGGAACGCCTCGGGCATGGGACTGACGGCGCATCATACCTGGAAGTTTAATACGCCCCATAGCTTCGGAGTTCATCACGCGATCACGCCCGATCCGTTTCGCGGCTACTGGGGACGCGACGATGCCGATGCCGGCCGAAAGTACGCGGCGGACGTGAAGAGCCTGATCGATTACGCAACACCGGGGCAGATCGCCGGTTTCATCGCGGAATCCATCCAGGGCGTCGGTGGCTGCGTGGTTTTTCCGGATGGATATCTCAAGCACGCTTACGAACATGTCCGCGCGGCGGGCGGCGTCTGCATTGCGGATGAAGTGCAAGCCGGCTTCGGCAGATGCGGCTCGCATTACTGGGGTTTTGAAACGCAAGGCGTGATGCCCGACATTGTTTGTATGGCGAAGGGAATCGGGAATGGAGCGCCCCTGGGCGCGGTCGTGACCACGGCCAAGATCGCGCAGGCGCTCTCGCAACGGATCCATTTCAACACGTTTGGGGGAAACCCGGTTGTGTGCGCGCAAGGCATGGCCGTGCTCGAAGTGATCGATCGCGAGAAGTTGCAGGAGAACGCGTTGAACATCGGCAACCACTTGTTAGGCGGATTGAATCGGTTGAAGGAGAAGCACAATCTGATTGGCGATGTGCGGGGGAAAGGTCTGCTCCTCGGCATCGAGCTCGTGAAAAATCGCGCGACGAAAGAACCGGCCAAGGCGGAATGCGCCGAAGTTCTGGAGCGCTGCAAGGACATGGGCCTTTTGTTAGGCAAAGGCGGTTTGCAAGGACAGACGATCCGCTTCTCGCCGCCGATGAACATTACGAAAGCCGACGCGGATTTCTTGCTCGAGGTTTTGGATCGCGCTTTCGCCGCACTTTAATCGGAGCTTCGGATCGCGATCGCCGCAGCGCGTTTCCGGATCTCTGCCAGGAAGGCCGCATTCGACCTGCTCAGATTTTTCTGCCAAAGAACGGCGATCACCAGCGGAGGGAATTTTGGAAGCGGTAGAGCCCGCAATCCTTTTCCAAGTTTGGCGCCGGGGATGGCGAGGGAAAGCCCGACACCGAATCCAAGCGACACGTAGATCGGAATCAAATCCATGGCGCTTACCTCCACGCCTGTCGGCCAGTTCACGCCCCACCGCGCAAGGCGCGCGTGGAACTGCTTCACCATCACCTCCTCGCCCGGCAGGGAGATAAGTGTTTCTGCGGGCTTTCCATTTCGCCAAAACTCCGCCGCCGCTTTCATCTTGCATGCGCGTGGCACGATCAGGACCAGCGAAAGCCTGAACAGAACTGCGGAATTGATGCCCGTCGCCGGCTTACCCTCGAGCTCGGTGACAGCCAGATCGATCCTGCCCTTCCGAAGAAGCGCTTCGGCCGTGGCTTGATTGGCATCATGAAGCTGCAAGCGCAACGCCGGATACTTTCGCTTGTGATGCTGGAGCAGGGCCGGCAAGTGATTTCGCAGGATCGTCGCCGGCGCGGCCAGGCGCAGTAACGCGCTCTCTTCGCCGCGGAGCCGGTCCGGCACTTCGTGCAGCCGTCCAAAAAATGGTTCGGCAAACGAAAACAGCTCTCGTCCCGCCGGCGTGAGGGAGAAGGGGCGACGTTGAAACAGTTTCAAGCCGAGCGTTCTCTCGAGCTGCGAAATCTGACCGCTGATCGCCGGCTGCTGGATGCCGTAGGGCATCTTCCGAGTCGCCGCGCTGATTCCGCCGTGCGAGGCCACGTGATGGAACAATTCGAGATGATGAATGTTCATTTCGAAATCATCGTTTTAATCGATGTTTATCGCAAGATTTATCGATTAACGCAATTGCCGCTCGCTCGTTTACGCTGGTCGCATGATAATTCTAATCTTTGCAATCGCCGCCGGATGCATCATCGCGGAGAGGTTCTGGCCGGCCATGGAACTGCCCCGCGTCCGGGCGTGGTGGCCGCGGGTCCTCTTGATCAACGCCATTCAACTTGGAATCACCGTGCTTGCCGGCGCGACTTGGAACCGCTGGTTGGATGGCGCATCGCTCTTTCACCTGCGTTACTATCTACCAGTCTGGGCCTCGGCCCTGGTCGTCTACACGTTCTCGACCTTCGTCTTCTACTGGTGGCATCGGTATCGCCACGAATCGCAATTTCTTTGGCGGACCCTGCACCAGATTCACCATTCGGCGCGCCGGCTCGAAATCCTGACGAGTTTCTACAAGCACCCGGTGGAGATCTGGCTCAACTCCATCGTCAGCAGCCTGATCGTTTACACGCTCTTCGGCTGCGATATTCGGACCGCGGGCTATTACACGTTGCTCATCGCGGTCGGAGAATTTTTCTATCACTGGAATATCAAAACGCCGCGATGGCTCGGTTACGTTTTCCAGCGGCCGGAATCACACCGCGTTCATCACCAGTTCCATCATCACACCAATAACTTTGCGGACCTGCCGATCTGGGACATGCTCTTTGGGACATTCAGGAACCCCGCGCGGTTCCGCGGCCGGTGCGGCTACGAAGATTGGCGAGAGGATCGCTTCGACGACATGCTCGCCTTCCGCGACGTCCACGAGGCCGCGATTGTGAAATCCGCGCCTCTTCATTTCTTGCCGACTTGCATCGGCTGCTCGAAGCGGTGGGCCTGCGCGGCGGCGAACTCGAAGTCGTCAGCCGGCTCCTCCCAGCCGCGGCTCGAAACTGAAATGGGCAGCGAGTTCTCCGCCCACCGGAATTTTCTGAATGCCTTCTTTGTTCTCGAAAGCGCGTTGTTCGTGATGATCAGTGAGGCCCCAGCATGGTTCGACGCAAAGAAAGGCGCCGCCGTCCGACCAAAGCGTCAGGTACGGGACACCGGTCAGGTCCATGACAACGGTTCGTTCGCTGGGTGGATCGGAAAAGGTGAACACGCGGTTCGGGACATCGATGAATTCAAGAATGTAAGAGCCCGGTAGTTTTGCGCGTTCGAACGGCATTTCGCCGCCGGCGAACTGAATGTCCTTCGTCTCGCCGCTCAAATAATTCTCTGGCGAGAAATGGCGGCGGTAAAGGCCGGACGGCATTTCGAAGCGGAACGAGTCGAACGAAGTCGCGGCAAACCCGGGATGCAAACCGAAGCCGACGTGCGCCGTCAATTCGGGCTCGTCGTTCTTGAACCGGAATGCCACCACGATGCGCTCATCTTCCATCCGATAGGTCAGGTCGAGCGAAACTTTCAGTGGATATTCTGTCGCGGAGAAATCGTCCGGCGTGATGCGATAGACAAGTTCGTTGTCACGACTTGATTCAACGGAATGCCAGATTTTGCCGCGAAGAAAACTGTGGGTCCCGCCGCGGATTTCCTGGCCGCGATAGAGCGAGCGCTCGTTCTTGATCCGATGCAGATAGTACCCCATCACGGTGGCGTGGTTCGCCCAGCCTTTCTCGGGCTTGGCGATTTCGTTGTCGCGATTCAGGAAACCGATCCAGTCGGCGGACGAATTTCGCCGCGCGACGCTGATCAGCTCCGCGCCGAGCCGCGAAACGACGAGATGGGCTCCGTTCGTTTCGTCGGTGAGAACATCGAGAAGCCGTTCGCCCCGCTGTTCTTCGCGCCGCGAAAAGCTCATCGCTGATCACATCGGTGGTCCCGCAATGCGGGACCGCCGCTACAAAATTACGGGAACAAGCCGCGGGCGTGTTTGGCTTTCATCACCCGCTCGACGCCGATAGCCATCGCGGCAGTGCGATGCGAGACCTTGTGCGCCTTCGCGCGCTTGATGACCTGCGAGAAGGAATGCTCGAGGATGCGGAAAAGTTTGTCGGTCACTTCGGTTTCCGACCACATGAAGGCCTGGAGACCCTGGACCCACTCGAAGTAGGAAACGATCACACCGCCGGCGTTGCAGAGAATGTCTGGAATGACGAAGAGCTCGTCCCAGCGCTGGTTCAGAATGAGATCGGCCTCCGGCGTAGTCGGTCCGTTGGCGCCCTCGGCGAGAATCCGGCATTTTAGTTTCGCGGCATTGCCGCGGTGAATGACGCGATCGACGGCGGACGGAACCAATACGTCACAGGACATGGTGAGCAATTCATTCGGATCGACGCGATCGGCTTCGTCGAACGCGCGCAGGTTGCCTTTCTTGATGACGTGTTGTTCAGCTTTCGCGACATCGATCCCATTCGGATTGTAGAGCGCCACCGTCGCATCGCTGAGCCCGACGACTTTCACGCCGGTCTTGAGCGCCAGCGATAACGCCGCAACGGAGCCGACGTTTCCAAATCCCTGCACAATCGCGGTGCTCTTTTCCGGATCCATCTTCAGCATGTCCATCGCACGCTCGATCAGATAAACAACGCCACGTCCGGTCGCCTCGCGCCGCCCTTCCGTGCCACCGATCGAGACCGGTTTGCCGGTCACGATTTCGTTCACGCAATAGCCCTGGTACACGGAGTACGTGTCCATGAACCACGCCATGACCTGCTCATTGGTGCCCATGTCCGGGCCCATGATGTCGGTGTGCGGACCGACGAACGGGATCATCTCCTGCATGTAACGGCGCGAGACGGCTTCGAGTTCTGTCCGCGAAAGTTTGTGCGGATCGCAGGCGACGCCGCCTTTCGCTCCGCCGTAGGGCAAATTCGAGAGCGCGCATTTCCAGCTCATCCACATCGCAAGCGCAGCGGTTTCGCCCATGGAAAGATTCGGCGCGAACCGCGTGCCGCCTTTGGTGGGACCGAGCGTCAGGTGATGTTGGACGCGATAGCCCTGGAAAGTCTGGGTGCCGCCGTCATCCATGTGGACTGGCAGCGTCACGGCCATCGAGCGCTTCGGGAGCATCAGCCGATCGCGGTCGTTCTTATCGATCTGGAGGTAATCGGCGATGACCTCGAACTGGTCGCAGGCCATTTTAAAAACTTCGTCGTCGTAGATGCTGCTCATAAAAGCGAAGCCGGAAGGTAGAATGCCCCGGCGAGAAATTCAGGTGCTATTTGAGCGCGACGGGCGGGGGCGTCAAATTTAATTAGCGATGACAGACGCGCGGTGCAAGATACGCGCTGATGAGAATTGACACGCTGGCCGTGCACGCGGGGCATGCGGTCGACGAAGGCACCGGCGCGGTCGCCGCGCCCATTCATCTCTCCACCACGTTCGAGCGCGATGCGGAAGGGAATTATCCGCACGGATATATTTATGGGCGGAGCGCGAATCCAAATCGGCAGGCGCTGGAAGTTGCGCTTGCCGCACTGGAAGGCGGAACAGAGGCGGCGGCCTTCGCTTCGGGCCTCGCGGCTTCGAGTGCTGTGCTCCAGGCGCTCGGCACCGGCGATCACGTGGTCGCGCCGACGGACGTGTATCACGGCATGACGAAATTGCTCCGCGAGATTTACATGCGCTGGGGCCTCGAAGTCAGCTTCGTCGACATGACGAAACTCGAGGACGTGAAGAGCGCGATCCGTTCGACGACGAAACTTGTCTGGATCGAGACGCCGTCGAATCCGCTCCTGAAGATTACCGACATCGCCGCCGTCGCCGAACTCGCGCAGGCGGCGGGCGCGATTTGCGCGTGCGACAACACCTGGGCGCCAATCGTGCAACGGCCGCTCGATTTAGGATGCGATTTGGTCATGCATTCGACCACGAAATATCTCGGTGGCCATTCCGACGTGACGGGCGGCGCAATCATCGCAAAGAATTCGACGGATTTTTTTGCGCGCGTCCGCGAAATCCAGACGACCTGTGGCGGTGTCCCCTCACCTTTCGATTCCTGGCTGATCCTGCGCGGAATGCGTTCGCTGCCGTGGCGAATGCGCGGGCATTGCG
>JBHELY010000040.1:0-25599 GCA_046262815.1 Chthoniobacterales bacterium
GCTCGATCGAGTCCGCCGGCCCGGTGTACCTGACGGCGTTCTCGAGCAAGGCGTCGAGCGCGATCCTGAGGCTCTCGCGGTCGGCGCGCACGGTGCCGGCGACGAGCCGGCCGAGCAGCCATGCGCGCGGCGCCACCTCCGACCAGCGCATGAAGACGTCCTCGAGGAACGGCTCGACGTCGATCTCCTCCGGCTCGAGAAAGCCCTCGTCGCCCGCCTTCGCGAGCAGGAGCAGCCGTTCGACCATCCGCTCGATGCGTGGATGAAGCGGGCCCTGGAGGTAGTTGCTGATCACGAGGGCACCTACGACATCGAATACGATTTTCCCTTCGGCCGGCAGGAGCTGGAAGGCGTCGCGTATCGGACCGACTACGATCTCAAGCAGCACCAAGAAGCCAGCGGCAAGCCGCTCGATTATTTCGACGAGGAAACCAAACAGCGTTTCATTCCGCACGTAGTCGAGCCGAGCGCGGGCGTGGATCGGACAGTCCTCGCACTGCTCTGCAACGCTTACGACGAGGAGACGGTCACGGATGAAAAGGGCAAAGTTGAGACGCGGATCGTGATGCGGTTCCATCCGCGGATCGCGCCGGTGAAAGTGGGCGTGTTCCCCTTGCTCAAGAACAACGAACAGCTGGTGGCAAAGGCGCGCGAGATCGTCGGCTTGCTCCGGCCGCACATGAATGTTTTCTACGACGAGACTGGGGCGATCGGCCGGCGTTATCGACGTCAGGATGAAGCGGGAACGCCCTTTGGCGTCACCGTCGATTTCGAAACGCTCGGCGAAAAAGATCCGGCGTTGCGCGACACGGTCACTCTCCGCCAACGCGATTCGATGAAGCAGGAACGGGTGAAAATCACCGATCTGCTTGAGATTCTCCTCGTAAAGATTCGTTAGGCAGAACACGATCGGGTGCCCTGGAATGCGCGCCTCCCTTTATCTCACGCTGGCCTTGCTCAGTAGTTCTTGCGCGAGCTACCGCGGGACATGTCCCGATGTCGAATCTTTTAGGCCGCTCCGCGGACACGGGGTCACCGTGATTTCCGACATCGACGATACGATCAAAGACACTCACGTTAAGCTCGGTAGGACTCATATCCCGAACCCGGCGATTATTTTCGACGGATTGCATTCGTGGCATCGCGTCAACGACATGGCGCGGCTCTACAAAGAGAAATGGAGCAGTCTGCGGGCGACAACTATCATTTATGTTTCAGCCGGCCCGTGTTGCTATGAGCCACGCCTCAAGCGCTCAATCAAGAAGTGGGAATTTCCAATGGGGCCCATTGTGTTGCGTAAGGGAGGCCCTTTCCCTCCGGCGCCACACGACTACAAAACCAGGGCGATTTATCCGATCATTAACAATTCGCGCGCCCATCATTTTGTCTTGATTGGGGATTCGGGAGAGTCCGACCCGGAATGTTATGGCGATTTGGCCCGCGAATTCCCCCGAGAAATCGATGCGATCTACATCAGAAACATCTCGGACGATCCTGGTGCTCGTTACAAATGGGCTTTCCGCGACATTCCTGAGAAGAAGATCCATTATCTACCGGATGATCTTCGCGATCGCCCGCGATAGACGGACGACTGATCGTCGAAAATCTCCGATCTTTAGCGTTCTGTCGCGTTGACGTCGATGAGCTCGCCGAATTCGATTAGCCGATCTTGCTCGCAACGACCTTCTCGAGTTTAACAATATCGGCGGCGAACTTGCGGATGCCTTCGGCGGTCTTTTCGGTCGCCATCGCGTTATCGTTTAGAAGATAACGGAATTTTTTCTCATCCAGCTCCAGCTTTTCGACCTGCGCGTCCTTCGCTTTCGCGGGATCAAGTTTGCGCTCCACAGGTTCGTCGGACTCGGACAATTCCTTCATCAAGTCGGGACTGATGGTCAGCGCATCGCAGCCGGCCAATTCCAGAATCTGCCCCGTGTTGCGAAAGCTCGCGCCCATCACTTCCGTCTCGTAGCCGAACTTCTTGTAGTAAGTGTAAATTTCGCAGACCGATTGCACGCCCGGATCCTCGGCGCCGGTATAATCGCGTTTATTTTCTTTTTTGAACCAGTCGTAAATCCGGCCGACGAACGGCGAGATCAGTTGCACCTTTGCTTCGGCGGCGCGGACGGCTTGGGGCAGCGAGAAGAGAAGCGTCAGATTGCAGCGAATCCCTTCCTTCTGCAGTTGCTCGGCGGCATTCAGACCCTCCCAGGTCGAAGCAATTTTGATGAGCACACGTTCACGCGGGATGTGTTGCTTTTCGTAAAGCCTGATCAACTGTCGCGCTTTTTCGATCGATCCTTCGACATCAAAGGAAAAGCGCGCGTCGGTTTCGGTGGAGACGCGTCCCGGAATGATCTCCAGCATCTCGCAGCCGAATTTCACCAGAAGCCGCGCGATGATGTCGTCGATTTGCGCTGCGCCGGTGAGGCCGGAGCGTTTTCGATCGGCGATCACTTCGTCCAGCAAATGCGCGTATTGCTGCTTTTGCGTCGCGGCATAAATCAGACTCGGATTCGTGGTCGCATCCTGCGGCGCATAAGCGCGCATCGACTCAAAATCGCCCGTGTCCGCGACGATCTTCGTGAACTTCTTGAGCTGCTCGAGCTGGTTCAGATGCTTGAATCCGGCGGCTCTCGAACCGCCATTCCGCGAACGTAAACCAGCTCGCCGCCCAACCAACCCGAAATGGTTATGAGAATAATACCGACGACCGACAACACGATCGGGAGATTATCTCCCGGTGGTCGCTTCGTCCGCAGCCAGAAGTCACACGCAAATGTCGCGACCGCGAGCAGGTTGATGAACATGTGCCAGAGCGCGATTGATTTCGTTTTTGGATTGGTGATGCTGGTCAGGTCGACGAAACCCGGAAGCGCTGCGATGAGGGCGCCGACCGTTCCGCCCGCGATGGTGTAGAAAGCAACCTCGCTCCAAACGGCGCCGCCCCAACCCATCTTGAAAATAATGTCGCTGACGAGCGAGAAAATCCAAAGCCCGATTGGCAGCGCGACCAACATCGGATGCGATGGATGACCCTTAAAGCTTGCTGGTGATGTCGCCATTTCTATCCTTTCTCTGTCTTGATTTGTTCGGGAATTCGCTTCGGACAACGGTGATTTGCATGATGGGACCTCCGTCAGAGGTGCATTAAATCTTCGCCGATGCCGCGCGGGCCGGTTGCATTAAACGCTGAACGAGGTCGGGTCATTTCACGACGTAAAATCCGCCAAGGATCGCGCCAAAGATTACGTGCGCGACGACGACCGAGATTGGCGTGCGAATGCCGTAGTGCAATCCGAGAAAGCCCGGCGGCTCAAGTTGGCGGGCGACGGTCGGCCCATATTGCTCGCTGGCCACCCGCGGATGCAGGGCGGGCAACGCCGGGAGGGCGACAGCCAGAACGAAGATGGCTTGGACAACTCCAATCAGCGCGCCGAACCACCACGTCGCTTTTCCGGTGACTTGAAAGGCCGCGACGTAGATCAGCGAAAAAATCCAGCCGTTCGCAAAATGCAGGATGATGCCGATGAATTTCGCGCGGTCGCGATCGGGCGTAAGCATGGTTCCCAGCAGGTACGGGATGTTCATTCGGGTGATGCCGAATCCGTGACTGACCGCGACGATGGAAGTAAGCACGATTGTGCTTGCGAATCCCCAAACGAACCAACTGCTCCAATTCATTCGCCCTCCACTCTACGGCCGCTTCTTTCGCTGTCACGCAGCGAGAGCGCCGCATTAATCACCCCGAGATGCGTGAAGGCCTGCGGAAAATTTCCCAGCGCGTCACCCGTTTCCGGATCGATCTCTTCGGCGAAAAGATCGAGATCGTTGGCATGGGAGAGCGCCGCTTCGAAGACGCGTCGGGCTTCATCGTGCCTCCCACAACGCGCGAGAAAATCGACGTCCCAAAATCCGCAGAGCGCAAAGGCGCCTTCGCCTTTCTGAATGCTCCGTTCGTCGCGGTAAAGCAGACCCGAACGCGGCTGAAGTTTTTCGCGAATCCGGCGGTGGGTTTTCTGCATGCGTTCGGAGTTCGCGTCTTCGAAATCGTGAAGGGCCAGAAAAAGCGCGTTGGCGTCAACGCCATCGCCGCCGCAAGTCTGGGTGTACGATTCGAGGGTTGAATTCCAGGCGCGCTCCTCGATTTCGCGTCGAATCTCACTGCGCGTTTTTCCCATCCTGCTCCGATCGATGCCATGAAGCTGGCCGCGCGCGTGCATTTGCAGCAAACGATCGAGTGCGACCCAGGACATCAAGCGTGAATGGGTGTAAGGCCGTGGCTGATCGCGGTATTCCCACATGCCGTGGTCGGCTTCGCGCCAATGGTCGCAGACAAATTCGCCGCACTCCCGCAGCATTTGCTGCATCTGGCGATCGAGCTTTCGCTCGTTCCCGAAGAAATGGGCGACGGCCTCGACGACTTCGCCGTAGACATCGAGTTGGTTTTGTTCGCTCGCGGCATTTCCGATTCGCACCGGTCGGGAACCGGCGTAACCCCGCAAATGGTGGAGAGTGCGCTCCTCCTCGGGGCGCTCTCCGTAGACATCGTACAAAACGCGCAACTTCGGGCGGGTCAGTCGCGTGGCGTGCAGGAGCCAGTTTACAAAGGCTTCGGCGTCGTCTTTGTATCCCAGACCGAAAAGGGCGCGGACGGTGAAGGCAGCGTCACGCAACCAGGCAAAGCGATAATCCCAATTGCGATCTCCCCCGATCCGCTCTGGCAATGATGTGGTGAGCGCGGCGACGATCGCGCCCGACGGCGCGAAGGAAAGAAGTTTGAGCACCAGCGCGCTCCGCATCACGGCGCGGTGATTTGGTCCGTCGTAGTTTGCTTGCGAAACCCAGCGGCGCCACCAATTGGTCGTGAGCTGAAGTTTTTGCGCCACCAAGTCGTCGAGTGGCGGAATCACGGCCGGAGCCTCGGTCGCGTAGACAAGCGAGAACGAGATCGTTTCGCCCGCTTTGATCTTGATGAGCGCATGGGCGCGATCGCGCTCCACGCTTAATTTTACTTCGCTCCGCAGGGCAAGAAAGTGTCGGCCGATATCCAACTGAAGGCCGAGCGATCCGCGATCTTTGATGGCAATTTGCGCGCGCCCGTAATCAGGTCGTGGAACGAAATCGAATTGGATTTCTGTTTCGCCCCGTTGGGAATGCAGCTGCCGGACGATTTCATGTTCCGGCCAAAGCATTTTGCGTTTTTCTTCTTCCGAGGCAACCGGCATGAAGTCCGTAAGGACGATTGTGGCTGCGGCCGTTGTAAACCGCGTTTCGAGAATGTTCGTATCATCGAGATAACTTCTTGTGATTTCCGCCCGGCCGGCGGGCCGAATCCTCCACGATCCGCCGACATTTGGATCGAGAATCGCCGCGAAGATCGAGGTGCTATCGAATCGGGGCCAGCAAAGCCAATCGATCGCGCCATAACGCGAGACAAGAGCGGCGGAGCGCCCGTTCCCGATAATGCCGTAATCCTGGATCCTGGGTTGTTCTTGCTCAACCACGCTCGAAGTTGACATTGCATCAAACGATGAAGGGCGCGAGCGAAGTCGTAGTTATTACCGGCGCGTCCGCCGGCATTGGCCGCGCGACGGCGCAGCGGTTCGCAAAGGAGGGTAGCCAGATCGCGTTGCTTGCCCGCGGCGCCGAGGGTTTGGAAGGGGCGCGGCGAGAGGTCGAAGCACTCGGGGGTAGAGCGGTCGTTCACATCGTCGATGTGGTCGACGCCGAAAAAATTGAAGCAGCCGCTGCGCAAATTGAAAATGAGCTGGGCTCGATTGACATCTGGATTAACAACGCGATGGCGTCAGTCTTTTCGCCGATCAAAGAAATGACGCCGGAAGAATTTCGGCGTGTGACCGAAGTGACGTATCTCGGCGCGGTTTATGGCACGCTGGCGGCGTTGAAACGAATGTCAGCACGCGATCGCGGGGTAATTGTCCAGGTCGGCTCCGCTCTCGCTTATCGCGCGATTCCGTTGCAATCCGCTTACTGCGGAGCCAAGCACGCCCTGGAAGGTTTTACTGAATCGCTGCGTTGCGAGTTGATTCACGACAAAAGCAACGTGCGCGTGACGATGGTGCAGCTGCCCGCGCTGAACACGCCACAGTTTGGCTGGGTAAAGAGCCGTCTGCCGCGCAAAGCCCAACCGGTCCCGCCAATCTTTCAGCCCGAGGTTGCGGCGGAAGCAATTTACTTCGCGGCGCACAATCCCCGCCGTGAATTTTGGGTCGGGTGGCCGTCAGTGAAAGCGATCCTTGCCAATAAGATCGTACCCGGTTTGCTCGATCGAATCCTGGCGCGGAGCGGTTACGAATCGCAGCAATATGATGGAGCCGAAGATCCGAACCGGCCAAACAATTTGTGGGAGCCGGTCGCCGGAGATCACGGGGCCCATGGCGATTTCGACGCGCGTGCGAAAAAATGGAGCGCCCAATGGTGGCTGAACGAACATCGCGGCGCGGCCATGACGCTCCTCGCGGCAATCCTGGCGCTGACAATGGCCATCATGTTCATCGTTACCAAATGAAAAGTCTGTCGGGCAAATTTGTTACAACTGCCAGGGGCGCGAGTTTCGTAATTATCTCTGGATTTCTGCGGAGATAATTTATGGCTATTCATCAGGAAGAACGGGCCGGCGCGAACCTCTCCTTTTGGGAAGCGACGGCACAAGAACCGGAGCTGCATCCGCTGCGCGAGAACACTGGCTGCGACGTCTGCATCGTCGGCGCGGGCATCGCTGGGATGTCGATCGCCTACGAGTTAAGCCGCCGGGGGCACGACGTAATTGTGATCGACGACGGTGCGATCGGACGCGGGATGACCGGGCGGACGACGGCCCATCTGGTCAACGCGCTGGACGATCGCTATTACGATCTCGAGAAATATCACGGCGAAGATGGCGCGCAGATGGCCGCGCAAAGTCACAGCGCCGCGATCGATTGGATCGAAACCGTCGCCCAGAGAGAGAAGATCGACTGCGATTTCGAGCGGGTGGATGGTTATCTCTTCGAGCCGCCTAACGAGTCAGTAAAAAATTTGGAAAAGGAGTTCGAGGCCTGCCAGCGGGCGGGTCTCGACGTGGGATGGGTGAAGAATGCGCCCATCGAAGCGTTCGACACCCATCGCGCGATCAAGTTTCCGCGCCAGGGCCAGATTCATCCGCTGAAATATTTGCAGGGTCTGGCCGATGCGATCGGGCGGCACGGCGGCAGGATTTTCACCGGCACGCGGGTCGAAGAAGCCATTGGCGGATCAAACGCGCATGTGACCACGGCGAACAAGCTCACCGTCACAGCGAAAGCGATCGTTGTGGCGAGCAACACACCGATCAACGACCGCTACGTCATTCACACGAAACAGGCGCCTTACACGACTTACGTGATCGGATTGCAGGTGAAGCGGAACGATGTCGCTCATGCGCTCTTCTGGGACACGGCCGAACGCGCGGGAATGGAAACGGGATTCGGTCCGGTGGCGTATCATTATGTTCGCGTGGCGAAGGGCGACAGCGAGGGTAACGAGATTCTGATCGTCGGCGGCGAAGATCATAAGACCGGACAGGCGGACGATTTCGAACAGCGTTTCCAGCGTCTGGAAGAGTGGGCGCGGGTCCGTTGGCCGAACGCGGGCGAGATTGCATTCCAATGGTCGGGGCAGGTGATGGAACCGGTCGATGGCATGGGTTACATCGGCAGGAATCCCGCGGACGAAGACAACGTTTACATCGTGACCGGCGATTCCGGGAACGGCATGACGCACGGCGCGATTGCCGGGATGCTCATTCCGGAGCTGATCCGTCGCGGCGATCATGCGTGGGCGAAGCTCTACGATCCGTCGCGTATTACCCTGCGGGCGACGCCGGATTTCGCGAAAGAAAACATTAACGTCGCCGCGCAATTCGTCGATTACTTCACCGGCGGCGACGCTTCTTCGCCCGATGATTTGAAACCGGGCGAAGGCGCGGTGATTCGGCGAGGCGTGAAGAAGATCGCGGTGTATCGTGATGAAAAAGGCGAACTGCATGAGATGACGGCGGTTTGCCCCCACTTGAAATGCATCGTGCATTGGAACCGAAACGAAACGACCTGGGATTGCCCCTGCCACGGCTCTCGCTTCGACTCGCTCGGGAAAGTGCTGAACGGCCCGTCGGTCGCGGATCTCGCGCCGGTCGAGAAAAACGGCACGTAGTTTTCTCCTTCGCTGTCCGGCGATTGAAATGGCTCGCGCGAATTCCCGGCGCGCCGCAGATTTTCGACGCGATCCTACTCGGCGCCACGGGAGTGTTTTACCCAAAGCGGCTGCGCGCCATCAGCGCGATCGAATCGACAGTGCGCGAATGGCCTGGCATGCGCGTCGGCATCCATCGGTTGGGCGGTATTGGGTTTTTCTTTCGCGGCCGGGAATCGGGCCACGTTCACGGCAACGGTTTGCTCGATTGCTTTGTCGGGAGGGCGAATCGCGAGCGCTTGGTCGCAAGCGGCGGGGCCTTGCCGCATCACGTGTTTCCGAATTCCGGCTGGATCAGTTTTTGGATTCGCGGCGAAGCGGATGTTCAAACGGCCCTCGAATTGATCCGCATCGCTAACGAAGCGAAATGAACGCCGAAAGTTTTCGCGCCTACTGTCTGGGCAAAAAGTCGGCGACCGAGGGAACTCCGTTTGGGCCCGACAACATCGTGTTCAAAGTGAAAAAGAAAATGTTCGCGCTCCTTGCGCTCGATGAAGTTCCGCCGCGGGTGAATCTGAAATGCGATCCCGATCTTGCTCTCGAATTGCGCGACCGCTACGAGCAGGTCGGGCCCGGGTATCACATGAACAAGAAGCATTGGAACACCGTCGTGCTCGATGGCGTGATTCCGGATGGGGAGGTCCGGAAGATGATCGACCACTCGTACGACTTGGTCGTGGCGAAGCTGTAGCCGCGGCGCTCTGTCGCCGCGCCGAGGACGCCTCGACAGAGCGAGGCGGCTACAGCGTCCGCACCTGCACCTCGCCCACGTCGAGCTGTAATGCTTCGCGCGCGACGCGCAGGAAGGCGTCCGGCGGATCGGTCAAAGCCACCTGGAGTTTTGCGGCGCTCGATTCCGAGGCGGAAAGATTTTCGCGCTCCAAGAGATCACGGACGGCCAGCGCGCAGTTTTGCGCCGAATCCACGAGGGCGATTTTGTCGCCGACCAATCGCGCGATGGCGTTTCGCAAAAGCGGATAATGGGTGCAACCGAGCACCAGCGTATCGACGCCATCGTTCATCAGTGGCGCGAGATATTGCAGAATAATTTCGTCGGTGATTGAACTCTCCAACCAACCTTCCTCGATCAACGGCACGAGCAGCGGACAGGCGCGCGCGGTCACGCGCACGTCGGAATTGAGTGATCGCAAGGCGCGTTCGTAGGCGCCGCTCGCGATCGTTGCCCGGGTGCCGATCACTCCGATATGTCCGCTCCGACTCTTCGCGATCGCGGCGCGTGCGCCGGGAAAAATGACCCCGGTGACAGTAACCGGCAGAGTTTCTTCCAGGCGCGGCAAGGCGAGGGCAGACGCGGTGTTGCACGCGACCACGACGGTCTTCGCGTTTTCCTCGAGCAACATTGCGGCAATCTCGAGGCTGTAACGTTGGACCGTGGCCGCACTCTTGCCGCCGTACGGCACCCGTGCGGTATCGCCCAAATAGAAGATCGACTCGTTAGGCAAGAGCGCCCGTAAGGCAGCGACAACCGTCAGCCCGCCGATGCCGGAATCGAAGACGCCAATCGGTCGCGCCGTCACACTAGTTTCCGCCATTGATCGAAACGGACGGCGAATGATTTTCGGCGTCCAGCGGCTCGGTGATGGAATGAGTGTGCAGCGGCAGATTAACTTTCGCGACGGCGAAGTTCGCGCCCTGCGTCCGATAATTCACCGCGGCGTTGTAATTCTGAATCCCTTGAGCGATGGCCGCGCCGAGGCGTTGCCGGTAATAACTGGTCGCGATCCGCTGGCCTTCCGATGGATTGCTGATGAATCCGCCCTCGACCAGGACCGCGGGAATTTTCACGTCGCGCAGGACATGAAAGCGCGCGTGTTTCACTCCGCGATCGAACGCCGCCAACCGTGACAAAACCGTCGCGTGAATCGCCGCGGTCAACGCGATGTTGTGTTCGTCCTGCACGTTGCCGGCGTGGCGCGCGACATCCGCCGCCGAGAAGTGATGTTCGCTCGACATGTTTGACGGCACGCCTTCGGGCGCGAGCGCGAAACTTTCCACGCCCACGCCGCCGGCCGAAGAATTGAAATGAATGCTGACGAAGACGGCGTGCGGGAAACGGTTCGCAATGTTCACCCGTTGCTCGAGGGAAACGTAGGTGTCGGTGGCGCGCGTCATTTCCACGCGGTAACCGGCGCGGATCAACTCGCGCCGCGCGACCAGGGCCACGTCGAGCGTGAGATTTTTCTCGCTGCCCCAGCTGCTCGACGCGCCGTTGTCGAAACCCCCGTGCCCGGGATCGAGGACAACGGTATCGATCTTCTCCGCATTCTGGATCCGGCTTGGCCGCAGGACCGGCTCGATGATTTTGCTCACGTCCATCACGGAGATCAGGTCTTCATCCGTGCCATTCAGGAGCGGGAAATGCGTCCAGAACCGGACGCCGTTAATGGAGAGCTCGCTCGTCCCGGCCTGGGCGCGGATCGTCCGGCGTTCGCTCCGAAGCGAAACGGTGCGGCTCACGCGAGTGTATTCGGGGAACTGATAAAACTGCGCGACGTTTGCGAAGCTGACGTAAGGACGATTGTTAGGCCGCACGACGTGCCAGTCTTCGGCGGGCGCGGCGATGGCGAGCAAGACGAGGCAAAGCGCCGCGATGATAATCCGACGCCGGCTCTTGCTCTTTCTCGTGCTCATACTCTTGCCCTGCTCGTAATCGTTCTTCGTTCGTTGTTCAAGCGGCCAACGTGGTAGGGACGGCGCGCTGCGCCGTCCGTCGCTGCGCCGTTCGCGGTTATCGCAGCGCGATGACCCTACCATTTGCAATCGACGCGCGCGCCCGCATCATTCCTCGCGATGGCCGAGCTGCCGAAAACCTATGATCCGAACGCAGTGGAACCGAAATGGTACGCGCGCTGGGAAGAGGCCGGCTATTTCCGCGCGGACGCGCATTCGACGAAGCCTGCGTATTCGATCGTTATTCCGCCGCCGAACGTCACCGGCATTCTGACCCTCGGCCACGTTCTCAATAACACGATCCAGGACATCCTCGCGCGGCGCGCGCGCATGCAGGGGTTCGAAGTGCTCTGGCTGCCCGGAACCGATCACGCCGGCGTTGGAACGCAGACCGCGGTTGAGAAAAATCTGCGGCAGACGGAAAACAAAACGCGGCAGGATTTCGGCCGGGAAGAATTTATCCGGCGCGTCGTCGAATGGACCGAGAAACACGGCGGGATCATCATCAAGCAACTAAAACGGCTGGGTTGCTCGTGCGATTGGTCGCGCCAGCGTTACACGTTCGACGACGCTTACGTCCGCGCGGTCGAGAACGTTTTCATCGATCTTTATCGCGAAGGCTACGTCTATCGCGGGCGGCGGATGATCAATTGGGATCCGGCGGCGCAGACCGCGCTTTCCGACGAGGAAGTCATCGCGCGGCCGCAGAAGGGGAAGCTTTACTATGTTCGTTACGAAATCGTCGACGAACCGGGCCGCTACCTCGAAGTCGCGACGACCCGTCCGGAAACGATCATGGCCGATACCGGGGTCGCAGTGCATCCCGACGATCCGCGGTATCGCGACTTGATCGGCAAACAAGTCTGGCGACCGCTCGCGCGCGAAAAACTTCCGGTCGTCGGCGATGCCGCGATCGATCCGAAATTCGGGACCGGCGTTCTGAAAGTCACGCCCGCGCACGACACTCTCGACTTCGAGATTGGCGTCCGGCATTCGCTGCCGGTCATCGACGTTTTGCATCCGGATGGACGGATCAACTGTCCCGCCGTTCCGGAGCTGGACGGTCTGGATCGTTTTGAAGCGCGAGGAAAGGCCGCCGAATTATTGGCGCAGACGAGCCTCCTCGCGAAAGAAGAGCCGCACGAGAACAACGTCGGGTTCAGTCAGCGCAGCGAAGTGCCGATCGAGCCGCGTTTGAGCGAACAATGGTTTCTGCGTTATCCGAAAACGCAGGAAGCGCTCGATGTGGTGCGCGATCATCTGATTCGGTTCTTTCCCCGACACTGGGAGAAAGTTTACGCGCAATGGCTGGAGAACATTCGGGACTGGTGCATAAGCCGGCAAATCTGGTGGGGACACCGAATACCGGCGTGGTATCGCGGCGAGGAAACGGTCGTTCAACTTGAATCGCCGGGGTCCGATTGGCAGCAGGATCCTGATACGCTCGATACCTGGTTCTCCTCCTGGCTTTGGGCCTACGAGACGATGGACGAAGAAACGCGGCGGAAATTCTATCCGACCTCCGCACTCGTTACGGGACCCGACATCATCTTTTTCTGGGTTGCGCGCATGATCATCGCCGGGTTGGAATTCAAACCGGGCAAATCTGAACGGGTCGAGGACAACATCCCGTTCCGCGACGTGTTCCTGACGGGATTGATTCGCGATAAGCAGGGCCGCAAAATGTCGAAGTCGTTAGGCAACTCGCCTGACCCGCTCGACTTGATTGGGAAATACGGCGCCGACGGATTGCGCTTCGGCCTGATGAGGATCGCGCCGATCGGCCAGGACATCGCATTCGACGAAAAGCAGATCGAGGAAGGACGAAATTTCGCGACGAAACTTTGGAACGCCGCCCGCTTCCGCCAAATGCATGGCGCGAGCGAAGCGAAGCCTCAGATCGATGAGCAGACGCTCTCCATCTATTCGGTCGAAGTGCTGGCGCGGTTCAACGAGTTGCTGGTCGCCGTCGAAGACGCGTATCGCGAATACAAGTTCAACGAAGTCGCACAGCGCCTCTACGATTTTTTCTGGGGCGATTACTGCGACTGGTTCGTCGAAGCGGCCAAGACCGATATTTTTGCCGAGGACGAAGCCCGCAAAAAATCTGTGCTCGCCGTGATGGACTTTGTCCTCTCGGGATTTCTTCGCCTGCTGCATCCGTTCATGCCGCACATTACGGAGGAGCTGTGGGCAGTTTTCGGTTTTGGTTCCGAGACGATCCAGTATCAATCGTTGCCGAGGTCATTCAATGTCGATCCCGGCGGCGTCGAAAAGGTTCGAGCGGTTTACGACGTGGTCCGATCGGGACGCAATCTCCGCGCTGAATCGCGCGTTCCGTCCAACAAAAAAGCGAGTTTCGTTCTTCGCCCGTCAGCGCCCATTGACCGGGGGGAAATCCCAACGATTTCGCGCCTGCTGAATGCCGACGAACTGAAACTCGATCCGAAGTTCCAGGCCGAGGCCGGTGTTCCAGTCGCGGTCACCCCGGTCGGCGAATTGTTTCTGATCATCGCGACGGCAGACAAAGCCGCGGAGCGAGAACGCCTCGATAAAGAGATCGCGCGCCTCGAAGGCGAGCTGCGGACGGTCGACGCGAAGCTTTCAAACGCGTCGTTCGTCGAGCGCGCACCGGCCGCCGTCGTCGAGGAACACCGGAAGCGGAAATCGGATTTTACCGAGCAGCTGTCGCAACTGCGGCAGGCGCGGGCAGCAATGGATTGAAGTGGACTCGCTGAGTGTGAATGTCCGCGCCGCGCGCTTCGAAGTAGGCCTTCAGCTCCGGCGTGTAGAGCGAATCGTCGTACTCGCGATTTAATTCGAGACAAACCTGGCCGCCGGGGACGAGCTGATTCGCGGCCAGGTCGTCGAGGAAATATTCCCACTCCGAAATTTTCCACAGCTTGTCGCTCTTGTGTCCGTTGAAACAGATCATGTGGGCCGTGATCACGTCGAACTTCCGGCCGAGATCGGGCAACGGCTGGTAAGCTTCGATCCGCCAGATGACGCGCTTCACGCCGAGCAGGTCGACCATTTCGGTGAAGCCGTGCGTCTCGTCGAGGTCCATCCCGAGAACGTCGTGGCCGAGGTATTGGCAGATATAGAGGAAGTATCCAGTGCCGCAGCCGATATCGAGGACGCTCTTCCGGCCGCCGAGATCGAGTCCGAGATCGCGGACGCGGCGCAGGTTGATCTCCATCCAGGTTTGGATGTCGAGGTATTTCGGCCATTCGTCGCCCGGATTCTCCATCCCGTAGCGATCGTAAATTTCCTGGAACTTTTCGCGGTCAATCGTTGCGGTGATTTTCGCCGCGTCGAAGCGCAACGGGGCGCGGCCGATGAGCCATTGCCGGACGTGCCGGCGCGCGCTCGTGTAGGCGTCGCCGCTCAGGATCTTTTTTACTTTGTGAGATAACTGCATGGGTGAACCAGGACGGATCCCGCGGTTGCGGGACGGCGTCCCTCCCGAGTTGTCAGATAACGTTGGTCTCGCCTAGAATCTCATCAGCGCGCGCCTGATTCAAATCATGAGCATCTGGAAAAAATTGCTTTGGATAGCGGTCAGCCTGCTGGGTCTTTTAGCCCTCGCTGTCCTCGCGTTGTCGCGCGGCGAACAGGTGAGCGCGCTTTGGATCGTCACCGCGGGCCTCTGCACGTTCGCGGTCAGCTATCGGTTCTACAGCAAATGGCTGGCGACAAAAGTTCTCGTCCTCAATAACGAGCGCGCGACTCCGGCGGTGGCGAAAGAGGATGGAAAGGATTTCGTTCCCACGAATCGCTGGATGGTGTTCGGCCATCACTTCGCTGCCATTGCGGGTCCGGGACCGCTGGTTGGTCCGGTGCTCGCCGCGCAATTTGGATTTCTCCCGGGCACGCTTTGGATCTTGATCGGCGCGACGCTCGGCGGCGGCGTGCACGACATGATCGTCCTGTTTAGTTCCGTGCGCCGCGGCGGAAAAACGCTTGGGCAAATGGTGAAAGAGGAAATCGGACGCGGCGTCGGTGCGCTCGCGCTGGTAGGAGTCCTTCTCATTATGATCATGATCATGGCGGTGCTGGCGCTCGTCGTCGTCCAGGCCCTGGCGCAAAGCCCGTGGGGCGTGTTCACGATCGCGACGACGATTCCGGTCGCAGTGCTGATGGGAATCGGATTGCGCACGGGAAGAATCAGCGTGGGATGGGTCTCGGTGTTTGGCGTGGCCGGACTCGCTTTCGCGGTCTGGGGCGGACAATTTCTGGCGAACTATCCGACGCTCGAACACTGGTTTCGCCAGGACGCGAAATGGCTCGCCTGGGCGGTGATGATTTACGGCCTGGCCGCGTCGATCCTGCCGGTCTGGCTGCTCCTTACGCCGCGCGATTATCTCAGCACGTTTCTGAAACTCGGCACCGTCGCCGCACTCGCGCTCGCCGTGGTTTTGTTGCGCCCGGTCTTGCTCATGCCGTCGCTCTCGCGCTTCATCGATGGCACCGGCCCGGTGTTCGCCGGTCCGGTCTTTCCATTTGTTTGCATCACGATCGCGTGCGGCGCCGTCTCCGGGTTCCATTCTCTCATCTCCTCCGGCACCACCTGCAAAATGATCGCGCGCGAATCGCGGATTCGCGACATCGGTTACGGCGCCATGATCACCGAGATGATGGTCGCGCTCATGGCCATGATCGCCGCTTGCGTGCTTCAGCCCGGCGAATATTTCGCCATCAACACGAAAGGCGCGCCGACCGAAGTCGTGGCCAAAATTTCCGCGGCCGGTTTTCCGGTGACCGAAGCGGGCATGGAAAAATTGGCGACAGATCTCGGTGAGAAAACGATGTTCAATCGCGCTGGGGGAGCGCCGACGTTCGCCGTCGGCATGGCGCACATGTTCTCGCGCGTGACGTCGAACCCGACCGCTCTCGCGCTCTGGTACCATTTCGCCATCATGTTCGAAGCGCTCTTTATTCTCACGACCCTCGACGCCGGGACGCGCGTCGGCCGATTTTTGCTTCAGGATTTGCTTGGCAATTTATGGAAGCCGCTCGGCAACACGCGCTCGTGGACCGCGAATCTTTTCACCAGCGTTCTGCTCGTCGCCGCCTGGGGCTGGTTCCTGTATCAGGGCGTGATCGATCCGCTCGGCGGCATCAACAGTCTCTGGCCGCTCTTCGGTCTCGCGAACCAACTCCTCGCTGTGATCGCGCTCTGTCTCGGCACCACTGTGCTCATCAAGATGGGCAAAGCCCGCTACATCTCCGTCACGCTTGCGCCGTTGTGCTTCATGGTCGCCGTCACCTTCAGCGCCGCGTACCTGAAAATCTTTTCGGCTGATCCGAAGCTCGGTTTTCTCAGCGGCGCCGATTCGCTTAATCGAACCGCCGCGACGCTGACCGATCCAACCAAAGCCGCCGAGATGGTTCGCCAGGCCGCGATCTGGCGTTTCGACGCCTTCGTCGCCTTCGCGTTCGTCGCGCTCGTCTTCCTCATCGCCGCCGGCAGCGCCTGGGAATGGTGGAAGCTTCTGCGCGGCACGAAGCGCATCGTCCTCCACGAAAGCGAATTCATCCCGCTCTCGCGGGTGGAATCAGGTCGCGCCTAGGTGAATCGCGCGTTCCGCCGCGCGATGTTTCGAAATCGCCGCATCGCCCGAAACTTATCATCGAGGCGGAGCGCTCGATCCATCTGCATCGTCCTTCTCTCTTTTGGGACGCGCCCGCTGACATCGAGCTTTCGTTTTTGAAAGGTACGGCGCATCTTCTTGTAACGTTTTGAAAGCTCCATCACGTAAGCGGCGGCGCACAAACTCTGAAACCGTAACGGCACGGTGTCGCGAGGAGGCACCGCCACCGCCGCTCAGCGAAGCCCAGCACTACTTGGTTCATGCCGACGCCTATGATTTTCTAAGTACATTGCCGCACAGGGTCGCTGACCTTGTTCTCACGAGCCCGCCGTATTGGGGCCAGCGTTCGTACGGGATGGAGCACGATTGGCAAATTCTCGATGAATGGAAGTCACAGGGCAGCAGTGAGCCAATCCCAAGTTACCAATGGTATCGCCAGCACGGGGGCATTTTGGGATTGGAGCCACTCCCCGAGTGGTATGTCGCGCATTTGGTTGAGATCTTCGACCTGACGAAAAATGTGCTGAAGGATGAAGGGAGCGTTTGGATCAATCTTGGCGATACGTATTTCGCCAGGTGGGCGAGCATTCGCGAAAACGGCCGACAGGGTTTGGCGGACGAAGTTCGCATGCGCCGCAGGACGCCAATGGGAGGTTACCGTCAGGAAAAGCAGCTCCTTATGATACCGGCTCGCTTCGCAATTGCGATGCAAGACCGCCGATGGATTTTGCGCAACGATCTCATCTGGTATAAGCCTAACATCCCGCCCCGACCGGAGAAGGACCGGCTTCGCCTTTCGCATGAGCATTTCTTCCACTTCGTGAAGCGCCCGAAAGAAGGAAGAGCGAGGTACTACTACGATTTGGAAGCTGTTGAATCGGCCGAGAACGACGTTGTCACCTGCAATGTTAGCGCGGGCCAGGATGACCACACGGCGACCTTTCCAACAAAGCTCATCGAGCCTCGTATCCTTTCGTCGTCTCCAGTCGGTGGACTCGTAATTGATCCATTCTGCGGAACCGGTCGCACCCTTGCCGTCGCTGTCGCCAATGGAAGACGCGGTTGGGGTTGCGACCTCGTAACCGACTACGCGCTCAACGCAAAGAAAAGCCTCAACCGGGTGAAAGCGAATGGCCACACGGCGCAGTGACGAACCGAGCAGCCAAGGCACGAAGAAGACGCCGAAAGGCGGCAACTACATCAGCGAATGGTTCGGCTACCGCATCTTCCCCGCCGTCTCCGATGCGCCAGCGATGGTTGCTGTTCAGCGGGAGCGAAGATGCCCTTTTCTCAGTGCATCGACGGGCGAATTCCGCGAATGCATCAAAGCGGAAACATCGAAAGGCGTGTGCAGCATCAGCACCATCACCGCGACGCGGCAGGATGACTGGCTTGTGTGCCCGTATCGGGCCGTACAACCAGACCTGCTCGAAGCGGCGGCGCGCCGATTGTTCGATGTTGCACCGGGCATGACGGTCTTGATCGCTTCGGCACCAAGCCTGGAGAAGACAGAGGTTCGAGCCGGCATTAAAGGCGCGCTGAAATCAGACCAACGCGCCTTCGTCTTCTTTCAAGATAAGCTTGGGGGTGAAATCTCGCTGCCGAGAACTGACCGCTCACCTGAGTTGGCCTTCGACATCACATTGGTGGAGATCAAACAAGAAGGCGACGAACTGCACATCGGCCAATACGGAATCCTCGAAGTGCAAACGATGGACTTCCACGGAACCTACCGGCACGCCGTGCAGAACCTAACAGACGCGCTTCGCCTGCATGATATTGGGTTTCCGGCGGAGGTTTCTCGGAACCACCAGTGGCTCTCAGATAACATGGAGGGCCCAAACATCGCAAACGTATTCAAACGCACGTTCTATCAGATGGCGTTTAAGTTTCAGATGGGACTCGACAAGGCGTGCGCGGGTTGCGTACTCGCGATCTCTGAGTCGGTTTGGCTTAGCTGGCAGCGGCACTTAGGTGCGCCGTCCCTAACGCCGGCAGAGGATGGTTCCTTCTTATTGCGAAAGCCGCGGCCACAACTGCCTCCGGCGATTGGCCCGGAAGTTCCTGCGTCATCGCGCATCGAGCTCTCACAACCAACTGGTGAGTTAGCGTCGCCAGCATGGATTTATGTTTTCGAATTCGACACTGGATCGGACGTGAGTCCGAACCGCCTCGCGATCACCAAACAAATTCTTACCGACGCGCATTCGCTCGCATACTTCGCGCTCGACGTCGCGCCAACGGCTGCCGTCGCCAGCGCTGCCGAAGTAATCAGAGTCTCTTTAATCAGGAAGCTGTCTAAATTGTGGCCGCTCGTCGTCTCGTGACCCACTAACCAAACTTTGCGCCTCAACGACGCGCGAGCCTTGACCACTTCTCGGCGCAACAGCAGGTGAAACGGAATTCCCGCTGCGGCCACATCGAGCTCAATACGATCAAAGCCCAAATCAAGGTGAAGCGATCCACTTGGTAGCCTTGTCAGCGAGCGCATCGAACGCGGTCACGGCCATCGCGAGATGTTCTTCTTTCGTGTCCTCGATTTTGTTGTGGCTGATGCCGTGGAGGCTTTGGACGAACATCATGATGGTGGGGACGCCGGCGCGGGCGACTTCGGCGGCGTCGTGGAGCGGGCCGGAGGGGAGGCGATGCGGTTTCGCGCCGGTTTCGGAAACGGCTGCATCGCAGAGACTGATCAGATCGGGATTGAAAAGGATTGGTTCGATTTGCCAGAGGCGTTCCCAGGAAACGGTGACGTTTCCTTCCTTCGCGAAACGTTCACTGGCCTGCTGAGCTTCGGCCAGC
Source organism: Chthoniobacterales bacterium (assembly GCA_046262815.1). Classification (GTDB taxonomy): domain Bacteria; phylum Verrucomicrobiota; class Verrucomicrobiia; order Chthoniobacterales; family UBA10450; genus AV80. Next base: position 19,320 of record JBHELY010000040.1, read on the forward strand.
ATCCGCGCCAGAGTGGCGGCGTCGAGATGACGTTGATCGAGCGTGATCTGGCATTCTTCCACAACGCTGGTGACGATGCCGGGCTTGGTGGTGCATGAGCCGATCGTGCAGACCCCACCATTACGGTCCGTGATTTGGTAAATCTCCGAAGACATTTTGCCAGCGGCCAGAAAGGCATCTTTCCGCCGGTTCATCGGGGTGCTGCCGGAATGGGCGGCCTGTCCGTGGAAGGTGATCGCGTGACGTTCGACGCCGAACGTTCCAAGAACGGTTCCAAGCGGAAGATCGAGATCGAGCAGCACCGGTCCCTGCTCGATGTGCAGTTCGAGATAGGCGGCTGCGTTCTCCAATTCCTTTCCGCAATCTCTTACTTTTTCGAAATCGATCCCGTGTTCTGCGAGCGCGGCGGGGAGCGCGATTCCTTGTTTGTCCTTGAGCGCGCGTGCTTCATCCATGTCGAGATGGCCGGAGCTGGCGGACGAACCGAACAAGCTTTTCCCGAAGCGCGCGCCTTCTTCATCGGCCCAATCGACGAGGCGGACCGTGATCGGCGGACGTCCATTGTATTGCGCGTTGATCCGCCGAAGAATTTCGACGGCTGCCAGCGTGTTGAGACAGCCGTCGAGCCAGCCGCCGTTCGGAACGGAATCGATGTGGCCGCCGATGAGGAGCGCCTTGGGAGATTCGCCGCGCAACGTCGCCCACAGATTTCCGGCCTCGTCGGTCCGAACATCCGGACAAAATGAAAGCTTTTCGCGGAGCCATTTTCTCGCTGTTGCCCATGTTTCGGTGAAGGCGACGCGCTGAGCGCCGTTCTCGTCGCCGGTCAGTTCCCGAAGTTCCTTGAGTTCTGCAATAGTTCGCGCGGGTTCCGTCTTCATCGTGAAAAAATCAGAGTATGCATCCCGGATTGAAAATGCGATTTCGATTTACCGGCAACGCACGCTGAATTAGAAGGACTCAATTCAATGGCACAACCGAAGGAGATCGATGGTAAAAAGCCCGACCGCGAAATCCCGGCGGACAAGATCGGGAAGCTCGAGCTTGTGAGCGATGAAGCGAGCGGCCGAAACAGTCCGTTTTGGATCAAGTGCTGGAGCTGCCACAAATATCTGGCGCGGCCGTTGGGTCCGCCGAGCGAAAAAGAGGCCTACACCTGCCCGAATTGCGGTGCAGTGAACATGATTTAGCACGTCGGCGCGGCGACAGAGCGCCGCGGCTACAGCGTCGGATGCGGTGCAGTGAACATGATTTAGTGCCGCCATCGCGGCATTCCCGTATTTCGTTGCACCGAACCTGCTGCCTTGGCTAGATAGGGCGGCATGGAGATCTGGGTTCATCGCAATGGTCAATATGCCGGGCGTTTTTCCGAATCCGCCATTCGCGACAAGCTCGCGGACGGCAGCCTGAGCGCGACCGATCTCGCGTGGGACGAAGCGAAGTCCGCCTGGAAACCGATCTCAGAATTTCTGGCCGCCCTTCCGTCTGCGAAACCAGAACCGGCCGCGGTAAGTCCATCCGAAATCAAGCAACCGGTGACGAACGGGGAAGCAAAGCCCGCTGCCTCGCGCGCGACCCCGCCGCCGCTACCATCGATGCCGATACCCGCTGCTGGGCCGCCGCCTTTGCCCACGATGATTCCCTCGTCGACGCCGGCGGCCGTTCAACCGTCAGCGCCCCAGCCGCCGGAAGGCGAAACGATCTGGAGCCCGTACATGGCGATCTTCGGAAGCATTCTGCTCACGCCGGCATTTGGCGGTTTCCTCATCTGGAGGAACTGGCTGCGAATGAATCGCCGCCGGCGGGCGATGGTCGCAGCGCCGTGGTTCTGGCTCGGGTTCGTCGTGATCGCACTGCTCTTTTATTCGCGCGATCGTCTCGTCTGGATCATCTGGGCCGCGTATTTGATCGCCTGGATCGCGTTCTCCGCTTACCCGCAGATTCGTTACGTCAACACGACCTTCAAACGCGAACGGTTGCGCTCGGGCCTGCCGTTTGTGGCAGCATGCTTTCTCTTTCTGGCCGGCTCGGTCACGTATTGGCTCACGTCGCCGAAACCGCTTGTAACGACGCCGACGCTCGAACCGAGCCCGCAACAGCCGGTCGTGACGCAGCAGCAGCAGCTCTCCGTCTCGCACGATCGCGTCTTTAGTGCGGACGAATTGCGCGACATTTATAAATCGTCGGTCCTGGAAGTGCGCACGACCTGGAAAGAGAGGCGCTCCGGGTTCAAAAAGGAAAACGGCGCGAGCGGCACCGGGGTCCTGTTGTATAACGACAGCGAATATGGCCTCGTGGCCACGAACTGGCACGTCGTTGATCCGGGCGAAAATATGACGGGCGATTACAAGTGCGGCGTCCGCTTTTCGCACGAGAAAGATTTTGCCGATGTCGAAGTGGTGGCGAAGGCAAAGAACGACGTCGATCTCGCGCTGCTCCTCGTGAGGCTGGAAGGGAAATGGACGCCGAACCAATTTCCGATTCGGCCGCTGGAAGCAATCAAGGAAGGTGAAGCGTGCATCGCGATCGGCAACGCGCTCGGCGAAGGCCTCAGCATTACTGCCGGAATTATCTCGCGTTTCGACAAGGTAAAAGAAGAGACGCTTATCCGAACTTCAACGCCGGTCAGCCCCGGTAACAGCGGCGGGCCGTTGATCCTTTGCCGCGGCGGCTCGCTGGCCGGGATCGTTACTCTGCAATCGCGCATCACGAACGTGCAGAACGTCAACTTCGCCACGCCTGCCCAATATCTTCTGGACAAAGACATTTGGGACTTCGAGTCCGGCGCGGACAAGGCGCACGAGCTTCTCGACAAGGCAATCGCGCAGGCGAAAGCCAAATAGCTCTTCTGTAGCAGCGTCCCTGTCGGACGCTCGAACGTTTACGATGTGGTCTTAGTTGATTCCCGCGTCGCCCACAGGGCGACGGCTACAGGGTCGCCGGCGCGAGGTCGTCGCGCAGTTTCGCGCTCACCGGCACCGGCTCGCCGCCGCGGCTCAGATACAGCCGGTAGAGTTGTTTCTGCAAATGCACCATGCAGTAATACGCCGGCACCATCGAGAAATAGGTTCCGATGCAAAAAATGATCGCGCCGACGGCGGCAAGAACCAGGCTCGCCGCAAACATGAACACGGAAGCGATGATGGTCTCCTTCCACATCAGGCTGATGAATCTCTTGATGAACGGGAGATTGAAGGCGGCTCCGAATTCCTGGGTAAGCGACGCCCGCAAGATGAGGGGAGTCAGCACCACCATCAGGACGACGACGAGCGTCAGATAGAAAACCATCATTACGACGAACAGAAAAAAACCGGCGCAACCGCTGGCCGAGCTATGATCGTGCGGAGCCAGGAGCGAGACCAGCATGACGACCGGCACGATGACGACGCACAGCACCATCCCCAAAACCAGACCGCTCACCAGGCTAACCAGGAACGGCCAGAGCCCGCGCTCGAGGTATTTGCCGAAGTTGTTGAAATCAAAATCCGGGAACGCCTCCGGCCGTTCGTCGTCCCGTCCCCAAAAACCGGTGAGCAGCCAGCCCTTGATGACAATCGGCCCGACGAACGGAATGAAAACGCAGACGCCTGCCAGAAGCGTGTTCATCATCCACTTCGGACTCTTGAAGTAATCGCTGACGGAAGCGGTGTAATTCATCGCGCTGAACGATGGTGCTTGGGTCGCTGGTCCAATGTCAATTCGCAAAGCCTGCGAGCGGCTTCCGAATCAGTGCACGTTGTAGACTTCGACTACCGCGTTGCCAGTCGTGCCGTGAGCGCCGCGGACGATCGCGGTATAATTGCCGGAAGGCAGCGTTGTGACCAGAGCGCTTTCGACAGGTGAAGCCGGGGCCAATCCAACAGTGGATAGTTGCACGGCCTGGAAATTATCTTCCTGCCAGTTGTCATCGAACATGAGCAGGCTGCCCTGGCTATCGCGCAACTCCAGCGTCGGATCGCCGAGCGCGCTCGGAGAAGCTGGCGGCGGCGCAAACACCGAAGGGCCGATGGCGCGGACAACGACCTGCGAAGTTCCCTGCTGCAAAATGAACCCGGCGATCATCACGTTGTCGTCAATTTGAACGAGGCTGCGGGTGGCGATGTTCGCGAGACGGGACGCCGCCGGCTCCGGATCGAGATCGTAAACTTCCACCAGGCCGATGCCGGTCGCGGAATTCGCGCCGCGCACGATCGCCGTGTAACTGCCCGCGGCCAGTATTTTCACGATCGCACTTTCGCGCGGATCGTTCGGCGGAAGTCCGCTCGCCTGGATTTGCGAAGCCTGCGTCGGATTGTCCTGCCAGTTGTCGTTACTCGCGATGAGGCCGCCGTTTTGATCGTGCAGCTCCAGCGTCGGATCGAGAAGCCGGCCGGTGACGGGAATCGATGGGCCGAGCGCGCGTGTGATGATGTTCTTCGCCGCGCTGCCATCGACGATCAGGCCGCCGATAAGGACGTCATCACCGGTGCCGACGTTCCCGCGCGTGGAAACGTTCGCCGAGATACCGTTGAAAGTGGGCTGGGGACCGACAATTGTTTCAACGGCACGTTTCGCATCGATCAAACCAAAGCCGTCACCGGGGGTGAATCCGTGACCTATTTGATTGTTGAAGGCGGTAAAGAGCGGCGCGTTCGGATCGGCGATCGCCACCACGCTCGCGCCACCAAGGTCATCCGCGGAATTCCCGGCCGCGCTGATCCCGACAAAATCGCGGTCGATGCCGAACGCAATCGTTTTGCCCGGCGTGAATGTGTTCCCGAAATCCAGGGTCAGCACTCGCATGTCGGCGGAGAGCGTCGAGGTCACACTCACGCCGCCGGAGTTTTGCCCGACGGTAAATGGGAAACCGATATCGGAGCGCTGATCGAAAACCAGCGCGGTGTGGGTCAAATCGATCGTGACTTGCTGCAACGGCGTGCCATTCGAGTTGTCCCAATGGAGGGTGAAGAACGACGGGTTGGTCGCGCTGTCATTGCTGTCATCGCCGGCCGCGGTCAGGGTGAGGGAAGAATTCGTCATGCCGATCAACGCTTGCGAGAAATTCGGATCGAGGTCGTGCGGGAAAGTGGATTGCTCGAGCTTGTCGCGAACTTGTTGCGGCGTGAGTGACGCCGGACCGATTGGATCTCGTTTGGAACGCCGGCCCGAACCTCCCGACGCTCACGGTCACGTTTTTATTTTGCTTGTTAGGCACGGTCGCGTTCGCGCTCGGACCGGCGTTGAAATTGTCGCGCAACAGCGTCATTGGCGACCTGAAGGAACACGCGGGCGATGATGTCGTGCGACGGCGCTGGCGTTTTCTGCCGCGCAATCCGCTCGTCGTGGTCCAGATCGCCTTTTCCCTCGCGCTTCTCACGGCGGCGGCGCTCTTCATTCGCGGCGCGAACAAGGCGGCCTGGCTCGAGACCGGTCTGCACGTGGAGAACGATCTGATGCTAGAAGTGGATGCGAGCCTCGGCGGTTTCAACCCGCAACGCGCCGAGCAGCTTTACCGCACGCTCAGCGAACGACTGGCCGCGTTGCCCGGAGTGCAACACGTCAGTATTTCGGCGACCGCGCCATTTGGAATGGTTTCGCTGTCGCGCGCGATCCAGCGCGCGGGCCTGCATGTCGGCAAAGATGACAAGCCTGCGACCGCCGCGGAAGGCGTCGCCTTCAGTTCGCGCTTCAACAGCATCGGCGCGGATTATTTCGCCACGATGGGAATACCGATTTTGCGCGGGCGCACTTTCACCCTTTCGGAGACAACCCAGGCGAACAGCCCGCCGGTGGCGATTATCGATGAAGCGCTGGCGAAAAAACTTTGGCCGGACGGCGACGCGCTCGGGCAGCGGATTCAATTCGCGTTGGACACGGCGCCGCGAGCGAAACGCGATGATGGCGGAAACTCGATGGGAATTGGGCGGGGCGGCAAGACGAACATCAAGGAAGAAGAGCCGGTGGAAGTGGTGGGGATCGCCGCCAACGTGCGAGGCAGCGTTTTTGAGAAACGCCCGCGCGGCGCCGTCTACTTGCCGTTTGCGCGCGGCTTTCAGGACAACGTGTTTTTCTTTGTCCAGTTTTCTTCGTTGAACAAGACAACGATCCCCGAGATGGCGGACGTGATTCGCCGGGCAGTGCGTGAGACCGATCCAACGCTGCCGGTCCTGTCGTTGAAAACTTTCCCGCAGCATCTCGAAAGGAACATGGAGATATGGATTATTCGGACCGGCGCCACCTTGTTCTCGGTTTTCGGGGGCCTGGCGCTGGCACTCGCGATCGTGGGCGTGTATGGCGTGAA
>JBHELY010000041.1:0-25553 GCA_046262815.1 Chthoniobacterales bacterium
CGCCAATGGGGTTATCGGGGCGAAGGAACCAGCCTTCTGTTAGTACCGCCGAATTCGGTGAGAGCCGATGCCTCCATTCAGGTCGCGGACATTTCCAAGCCGCAACCTTTTGATGAAAAACTTTTCGCCGCTTTGAGAGAGCAATCGCTTCACGCCGCACCGCCAGGGGCTCTGAACGTCACTTTGCTCAATGAGGAATTGAATCCGGTCCGCCTTGAGCGCGGGGACGTTTACGCGGTTACCATCAGCTACCAGACTTTGGGAGAAACCTTTCTTCGCAGCACCCTCTACGTGAATCTATCGGACGCGCAACTCACTTTCAAACTCACCGCGCGCAAGGCGGATTTCGAGGCATTGCAACGGGCGTTTCGCTCCAGCATTCTCTCCTGGCACTGGGTCGAGAAGGATTCGCCGACTACGGTCGCTCAAAAATAACCCCCTCCCGGACCGACGGACACGTCGCGATCTGTCGGAGATTTGATTGAACCGCAAGGGTGTCTCCAGGAAGAGTGCGCGCTATTCGGTTTCCTGCGCCGTGGCCAGGAGCCGGGCGATTGTTTCCTGAATGTCGGCGATGCAAACTGGCTTCTTCAGGTAGGCATCGCCGCAGGTTCGCAGCGCATCTTGATGATCGGCCTCGTCGCCATAAGCCGAATAATAAAGGATGGGGATTTTCGAATTGAAAGCCCGCAGTTTCTGGCAAAGCTCGACGCCGGTGCCATCCGGCAACCGCACGTCGAGAATGTAGAGGTCGAAATTGATTTCTCGCGCCAGTTCGAGGCCTTCGGCCACGCTTCCCGCCGTGAGAACGCCGTAGCCACAGTCCTGCAAGAGCGCGGCCATCATCAGGCGCGTGTCCTGATGATCGTCAACGTGAAGAATGCGGGCTTTCGTGCGTTCCACCGTGGAGTTTTTTCTTTTCTCGGATCAACCTAACAGAGCGCGCGAACGATCGCACGATTTCTCTTTTCGGGGGCCCAATTCCCCCTCCCGACGCGGAAAAATTTTATTGACACAATTATGCGGCCGGGCGCATACCTGACGGCGAAGCAATCGGCAAATACGGAGGTTAATATGTTCACCAATCATTCTCGCCAAATCGTCGGCGCGCTTGGCGCCCTTGTTTTACTGGCTCTCACCGCCCCGGCACAAGCCACTGTCGTGTGGGATTTGAATCCAAACGGTCAGAACGCGCCGGTAGGCGGTAGCAGCCACACCTACACCAGCTCGGGTTTTTCGATCACGGCTTATGGGTTTGATAATCATTCCGGTATCGGAACTGCCCACGATCTTTTTTACAAGAACCAGGCGCCGATTGGTGGCGCAGTTGAAATGGGCCTCGGTCTCGTGAATACGTCGAACAACGAGCTCCAGGCGAATATGAATTTTATTCAGTTTGATTTCACGGCAGCCCTGGCTGCAGGGATGTTTCATGGCCAGATCAGTGTCGGTAGCATTCAGCCCGGTGAAACCTTCGTGATCTTTGGATCCAACACGCTTGGAACCCTCGGGACGCAAGTCTCGACGCTTTACGGGAGCAGCGTGGATAATCAATGGGTCAACATTCAAAATTTTGGCCAGTTCAATTATTATTCGGTCATGGCGATTACCGATGATGTCTTGCCGATCGCAGTGCGCGCTGACGTGGCACCGGTTCCGGAAATGAATACGCTGTTGCCCATCGGAGCCGTCCTAGCGCTGTTGATCGCGACAAACGCATTGCGGAAGCGTCGCGGTCGAGCATAATCCCCCGAAACGCACTTCGAGCCTCGGGGTTGGCTCGGTGGTTCGAAAGAAAAAAACTTTCCGATGATCGAACCCCAACAGCCGCTTCGCGTGCTTTGCGCGGACGATAACGTGCTCGTGCTCGATATGCTGTCGAAGACCCTGCAGTCCGCCGGTCATCACGTCGAAGTGGCGACCGACGGCCGCGCCGCCGTCTCGCGGGTGGAAGAAGATCCGGATTATTTTCAGCTGATCGTGACCGATACCCGCATGCCGCGCCTTGACGGTTTCGGAGTGGTAGAACAGGCGCGCTCCGCCGGCTTCGCCGGGAAGATCATCGTTTTCGCGAATGCGCTTAGTGCAGAGGACCGGCAGCGTTATGCCGAGCTTCAGGTGGATCGAGTGATCGATAAACCGGGCAAAGCCGGGGAGTTAGTCGGAGCAGTTAGCGAATTGCGGGCGAGCCTGGCCTGATCCGAACGCCGTCGTTCAACCGTTTCTCACAGGCGACGGGCTTCATCACTTAAGCCCCTAATAAGCGCCATTGGAGCGATTTGCCGGAATTTTTCCAAGGCTGGCCCGGAAGCAGCTTTATGGAAATTATAAATGAGTATTTGTCCCCGCCGTATCCTGGTAATTGCCGCAGCTGCCGCCCTTTTTTCACTGAGCGCAGCGAGTCCGGCCCGCGCGTTGGTTTTGGACTGGGACACTGCGGCGTGGGCGCCTGGAGACTTGGTTAATTCCTACGATCTTAATGGCGACGCGGTGAACGACATCACTGTTCAGATCACATCGCAGCAGGCCAATATCTGGGCGACTGATCCAACTTCGGGTTCACAGGCTCCCGTCGATAACCAGACGCTTACCGGGGGCCTCTCCCCGGCGCAAAATTCCTTGATGCTTGCCGCTAACCTCCACACGAAGAGCGCGTGCACAGTCCAAATTAGTTTCAGTGGCGGCAATGGGGCACTGAATACCCCGGGAGCCACGAATGTCTCCTTCACGCTTTTCGATATCGACATCACTACGAACGCCGATGTGATCAGTAACATTTACGGCGTCGCCGCAGACGGCACCCACGTCGCTCCGACGATCACCAATGTGGGATCCACGGTTACGCTCACCGGCAGCGGTCTCTTGCAGGAGCTGACCGGCAACGCCGGGTCACCGAACAATTCAGCCAACGGTAATGCAACAATCAGCTTTGGCGCGACGTTGATCACTGACGTGTTTTTCAGTTTCGGCAACACCGCCGGCGCGCCGCGGTATCAGGATATCGCGATCGGCGACGTTTCGTTTACGCCGGTTCCTGAGATCAATCCCGCCGTCGCTTCGGCGCTCAGTTGTCTGCTCGCTGTTGGCCTGGCAGTGTTTGGGCACCGACGGGCAAAGGCGCGCCGCCAATCGCAGCCCTAAACGGAAGCTGGCTCTCGCGCTGCGCTGGCAGGCGACATCGCGCGCAGTTTCGAAATCGTCGCGGGAATAATCTCGAGCGCCTTGTCGACATCTGCTTCAGTATTGAACCGACCGAATGAAAAACGCATGCTGGCGCGTGCCCGTTCGGGTGGCACGTTCATGGCCCGCAGCACATGCGAGGTCTCCAGCGATCCGGTGCGGCACGCAGAACCGGCGGAACAACAGAGCCGGTGCCGATCGAACATCACCAGCGCAGCGTCCGATTCGATGCCGGCGAAAGAAAGGTTCGACGTGTTCGGCAACCGCGCGATCCGATCGCCGTTTACGAACGTCTCCGGCACGCGTTCGAACACGCCGGATTCAAAGCGGTCCCGCATCGCGCGCACTCGGTTGTTCTCTTCTGCGAGCGCGGTGGCGGCGCATTCGGCCGCTTTTCCCAGCGCAACGATCGACGCCACATTCTCCGTTCCGGCGCGGCGATTCTTCTCCTGGCTTCCGCCGATCAACAGCGGCTTGAACGCCGAGCGCTTGTTCACGTAAAGCGCGCCCACGCCTTTCGGCCCATGCAATTTGTGCGCGGAAAGAGCGAGCGAGTTCAGCGTCATGTCCGCGAGACGGATCGGAATTTTTCCCACGGTTTGGATCGCATCCGTGTGGAACAGCACTCGTTTCCGGCGCGCGATCTCCGCGATTTTTTCCACTGGAAACAGGACACCGGTCTCGTTGTTCGCCCACATCACGGTGACGAGGGCGGTTTGCGGCGTGATCGCGCGCTCCAGTTCGTCCAGGTCCAGGTTCCCGTCGCCATCGACGCCGATAACCGTCAACGAGCAACCGCGTTTGGCCACGGTTTCGCAATGAACTCGGGTGGCACTGTGTTCGACCGCCGTGGTCACGACGTGGCGACGATTCGGATCGAGTTGGAGGGCCGAGTTTACGGCGGCGTTATTCGATTCCGTACCGCAACTGGTAAACACGATTTCCCCGGGCTCGCAGCCCAGCAACGCCCCGACGCGTTCTCGTGCGAGATCGACCGCCTGTCGCACCTGCCGCCCAAACACATAGCCGCTCGATGGGTTGCCGAAATAATCCTTCAGGAACGGCAGCATCTCCTCGATCACCGCCGGATCGAGCTGGGTCGTCGCGTTGTTATCGAGATAAATGATCTGATCGCCCGGGATCATGGAAGCGCCCATTTTAGGCGGCGGAACCGGCATCGTAAAGCGCGGCTTATTGCGGCGGCCGCGGCGCGTTGCCGGGATGTTGGGGCTCGCGGTGCGTGTAACGGAAATAAAGATTTCGCAAGTAGATCGGCAACGGCATCGCCGTGCTCAAAACGCCCACGGAATCGCGCTGGTAGATCGCAAAATAACTCAGCATCAGCAGGCTCCCGATCGCGCTGCATTCCCAAAATCCGAAAGGAATCACGCTTTTCCGCGCGCGTTCCGACGCGATCCATTGAATGACGAAGCGGAGCCCGAAAACGAGCGTGCCGGTTAACCCGACGATTTTCCATGGGTGAATCAAAATCCCAAACACGTGGCTCTCGGCGAGAAACTGGAAGCTGTTCATAACGCGCAAGGTTCCTCCAAGGAGCCGCGGTTTACAATCCGCCGTCTGCGGTTCGACCTCTCGTCGTTTTCCAGCTAACATTGCGCCGCATGTCGTCGATCTGGGACCTGGCCAACCCACAATTGCGCGATCTTCCTGTTTACGAACCGGGGAAACCGATCGAGGAAACCGCGCGCGAGCTCGGCGCCCAGCCTGGCGAAATCATCAAGCTCGCTTCGAACGAGAACCCGCTCGGCCCGTCGCTGAAGGCGCTCACTGCCATGCGAGCGGCGCTCACATCCGCGAATCTCTATCCGGACGGTGGCGGTTTTTATTTGCGGGAAGCACTCGCCGCGAAACTTGGTGTCGACCGCAATCAGCTCATTCTCGGCGCCGGCTCGAACGAAATCATCGAGTTCCTGGGCCACGCTTTTCTCGATCGCGGGGATGAGATCGTCACCTCCGAGCATGCCTTCGTCGTTTACAAACTCGTGGCCGCAGTCTTCGGCGCGCGCACGATCGAAGTGCCCAGCCCAGATTTTCACCACGATCTCGACGGGATCGCGGCCGCCATCACTCCGAAAACGCGATTAATCTTTATCGCGAATCCAAACAATCCGACGGGCACGCTCGCCACGCAGGATCAGCTCGACCGCTTCATCGAGCGCGTCCCACCGAACATCGTGATCGTATTCGACGAAGCGTATTACGAATACCTGGACGACCCGCCGGATACGCTGCGTTTTATTCGCGTCGGCCGGAACGTCGTCACGCTCCGCACATTTTCGAAAATCCAGGGGCTCGCCAGCTTACGCGTCGGCTATGGAATCGCGCCCGCGGAATTGATCCAGGTGCTGCACAAGACCCGGCAGCCGTTCAACGTCAGTGGACTTGCCCAGGCCGCCGCGCTGGCCGGCCTGGGGGATGACGCACATGTGCGCGAAACGAAACGGATCACCGACGAAGGGCGCGATTATCTGCAAAAGGAATTTGCCGCGCTAGGGCTTCGCATCGTTCCGAGCGTCGCGAATTTCGTGCTCGTGAATGTCGGCGACGGCGCGAAAATCTTCCGCGCTTTGCTCGAGCGGCGGATCATCGTGCGCGCGCTAAAAGGTTACAATCTCGCCGCCTGGGTCCGGATTTCGGTCGGCACAATGGAACAAAACCGGCGATGCATCGCAGCCTTGAAGGAAATTCTGGCGAAACAATAGCCGCCATTTCCACTCCGCTCGGGGAAGGCGCAATCGCCATCGTGCGCGTCTCGGGTGAGGAAGCGATCGCCGTTGCCGACGAAATTTTCCGCGGCAACGAAAAGCCCTCGGATTTTCTGTCGCACACGCAGCGCCTCGGCGAAATCGTTGAGGGCGAGCGCGTGATCGATCAGGCGATGCTCAGCGTCCATCGCGCGCCGGCGAGTTACACCGGCGAAGATCTTGTCGAGATTAGTTGCCACGGTGGCATTCTCGTTACCGCGCAAGTCCTCACGGCATGTCTCGCCGCCGGCGCCCGGGCCGCGCGTCCGGGCGAATTCACTGAGCGCGCTTTTCTCAACGGCAAGCTGGACCTGACCCAGGCCGAAGCCGTGATGGATTTGATCCGCGCCCGGACCGATCTCGCGTTGCGTTCCGCGCACGAACAACTCGAAGGCCGGCTCGGTGAAAAAGTCGGCGAGATCCGATCGGAAGTAGTCAACCTTCTCGCGCATCTTGAGGCAGCCATCGATTTTCCCGAGGAAGGCATCGCACCGGATGAAGGCGCGCAGCTTCGGCAACGGCTCGATTCCGTTCGTGAACAAATACGAGCGCTCCTGGCGACCGCGGATCAGGGACGTATTTTGCGCGAAGGCCTGCGCGTGGTGATTTACGGACCTACCAATGCCGGGAAATCGAGCCTGCTCAATCGGCTCCTCGGTTATGAACGCGCCATCGTCAGCGAAAAGCCCGGGACCACCCGCGATACGATCGAAGAAGTGATAAACCTGCGCGGCATTCCCGTCCGTCTGCTCGACACCGCGGGGCTGCGCGAGTCGGCCGACGAGATCGAACGCGAAGGAATGGCGCGCACATCGAAATCGCTCGCCGGCGCAGACCTTCTTCTTTATGTGCTCGACCGGAGCGTCCCGCGCCCGGCGAACTTCACCGAAAACTCGACTGAGCAACCGCGTCTCGTCCTTCTCAATAAGAGCGATCTCGCGGAACATGCCGACTGGCAAAACGTCGACGCCTTGCGCATTTGCTGTCTTTCCGCTGACGGTCTCCGCGGCTTGGAAGAAGCGATCCTCGCGAAAATTTCGGAGAGACAGTTGCGGCCGGAGAGCGGCGTCGCCATCAACGCGCGTCATCGCGATTGTCTGCGGCGCGCTCTTGCTTCCTGCGACCTCGCCGCCGGCACGATGGAATCCGCGCTCGCGCCCGAGTATGTCGCCGTCGATTTGCGCGCAGCGTTGCGCGCTCTCGACGAAATCACGGGCGCCGCCAACGCCGAAGAAATCCGGGACGCGCTCTTCGCCCAGTTCTGCATCGGGAAATGAAATGAATCTCGATGCGATCTACCAACGTCTCGTTAGGCCGCTGTTGTTTTCGCTCTCGCCGGAAGCCGCGCACAATCTCGCGATCCGCAATCTGCGCGCCGCCTCCAATTGGCCGGCGGCGCTCCGCCGGCTCGAGCGTTTCCAGCCCTCGCGGAAACCGACGACGGTTTTCGGGCTCACGTTCCCGAATCCCGTCGGACTCGCCGCGGGCTTCGACAAGAACGGCATCGCGATTCCAGCCTGGGCCGCGCTTGGCTTCGGCTTTGTCGAAGTCGGCACCGTCACGGCAAAACCGCAGCCCGGGAATCCGAAGCCGCGCATTTTCCGTTATCCCGAACAACAAGCCCTCATCAATCGCCTCGGTTTTAACAACGACGGCGCCGACGTTGTGGCCGCGCGACTGAGCGCCTTGCGCGAGAGTGGTCGGTGGCCCGCGATCCCCGTCGGCATCAACCTCGGCAAATCCAAAGTCACGCCGATCGAACAAGCGGTGGACGATTATCTATATTCGTTCCGTCTTCTCGCGCCGCTCTCGGATTACGTCGTGCTCAACGTCAGCTCGCCGAATACTCCAGGTCTTCGCTCTCTCCAGGAGCACGACGCGCTCGAACAATTGCTTGGTGCAATTCGCCGGGAAAACGAACGCGCTCGCAAACCGATCCTGCTAAAAATCGCGCCCGATCTTTCTCCGACCGATCTCGAACCGATCGTCGCAACCTCCGAGCAAAACGGTATCGCTGGAATTATCGCCGCGAACACGACCCTCGATCATTCCGCGATCCCTAAATCGCTCGATCAAACCGGCGGCCTGAGCGGCCGCCCTCTCCGCGAAAAATCGACCGAGTTCGTCCGCGCCATTCGCGCGTGCTCCCAAATTCCCATCATCGCCTCCGGTGGAATCTCCGATGCCGCCAGTGCCCGCGAAAAACTGCAAGCCGGCGCGCAATTGATCCAGGTCTACACCGGCTACGTCTATCGCGGCCCCGGATTACTCCGCGAAATTGTCGAAGGCCTCTAGCCGTCGCCATGTGGGCGACGCCGGGTTGCCGCCGCCATGTTTGCTCTCACGCTTCGCACAGCGAAGCGGTTACAGAAGAATCTTCGCGTCTGTTACTGCGTAAGATTGTAAACCTCGACCAGTCCCACGCCGATCGTGTTGCCTTTGCCGCGCACCACGGCCGAGTAACTTCCCGGATCGAGATCCATGACGACGGCCGATTCCTTGTCGTTGCTCGGCGCCAGCCCATTCGATTGCAGGATCTGCTGGTTCGTTTGCGAATTCGTCTTCCAATTGTCGTTCGACAAAATCAGCTGCGACCCGCGATAAATATCGAGCGTCGGATCGAGCAACGCATCGCTGACCCCAAAATTCTTCAAGCTCGGCCCGATGGCCCTGATCGCGACCCGCTGAACCGTCCCCGGCTGATTTTGCGGCGCCGCGACGATGAAGCCTGCAATCATCGCGCCATTGTCCCCCATCTCCACTTTGCCGCGCGTAGAAATGTTCGCGAGCTCCGTGCTCAAGTCGTTGCTGATGTCGTAAACTTCGATGAGCCCGACGCCGTTCGATTTTCCGCGCAGGATCGCGGTGTAAGCGCCCGGCGCGATCGTCGCCACGATCGCGGATTCCCTAGAATCACCCGGAGTCAGGCCGTTGTTCGCGAGCGTTTGTTGATCGGCACCCGAATTGGAAGTGTAATCGTCATTGGAAGCTAACTGCGTCCCGTTCGCATCGACCAACGTCAGCGTCGGGTCGGCGATCGCGCTCGGCACGCCGAATTGCGTCAGCGACGGTCCGATTCCGCGCAGGACCAGGCTTTTGTCCGGGCCGCCTTGCACGATGAATCCCGCGATCATGACGTCGTTCCCCATTTGGACCGGACCACGCGTCGAGATGTTAAAGAGCTTCGTCGAAAAATCCGGATTCGTGATGGTGACGGTTGCGACTGAGTTTTGGCCGAGCGCAGATCCCGCGCTCGGATTCGAAAGAACCACCTTGAATTGTCGCGTCGGCTGCCCGGAAGGTTGCGGCGTAATCTGGACCGTTATTGTCTTGGTCGTTTCGTTCGGCGCGAACGTCAGCGTGCCGGAAGCGGGCGTATAATCGCGCCCCGCGAGCGCCGAAACATCCATGGTGGAATAGTCGACGGTGAAAGTGCCGTTCGGATCGAACGCGCGCGAAAAACTGACGGTGATGTTCACCGAGCCGCGGGAATTAGGGATGGTGTAGTTTGTCGGCGAAAACTGGAAGGTGCGCGCGTCGTTATCGATGATCGAAACCGTCGCCGAGCTCGGCGATCCGAGACGGGAAGCGGCATTGCCGTTCTCTGTTTTAGAGGGCAGCGCATTTGAAAGCACCACGCTGAAGTCCGTCGTTCCCTCGATGAACGGCTCATCGATGATCGGGACCGTGATCGTTTGCGAAGTCACATTCGCGCCGAAAGTCAGCCGTCCGGAGGTGCGCGTGTATTTGCTGCCGGCCTGCGCGCTGCCGTCGACGGTGACATAGTCGACCGAAATGGTCTGCGCCGGGTCGCCTGAGCGGACAACGTCAACCGTCAGGGTCACCGAACCCGCGCCTTCGTTGACTGTGTAATTTGCGGAAGCGAACCGAAACGTGTTCGCGTCGTTATCGAGAATATTTACCGTAGCCGTGCTCTGGCCGCCGACAAAGCCGGTGCCGTTCGGATCGCTCAGCGTAACGAGAAAGGTGAGAGTCGGATCGGCGTTCCCTTCGTCGATGATCGATATGTTGATGTTCTTCGAGGTTTCGCCCGGCGCGAAAACGAGATTGCCGCTGCTCGCTACATAATTTGTGCCTGCTTTCGCCGATTGATCGCTTGTTTCGTAATGAACCGTCGCGGCAAAACTGAGTCCGCCCGAACGCGTCACTGTGAGGGTCACGAAACCGGCGCCTTCATCGACATCGTAGGAACTTCGGCTGAACCCGATCGTAGCCGTGGGCGAATCGTCGTCGGAAATGGTGACCGTCGCCTGCCCTCCGTTAATGCTCGCATTCGTTGCGCTCGTCAGCGTGACAAAAAAGTTCTCAGCATTCTCAATCAGGTTATCGTCGAGAATCGTGACCGTGATGAACTTCTGTGTTTCTCCCGGTGAAAAAACGACCGTCCCGCTCGTAGCGACGTAGTCCTGTCCCGCGGTCGCCGTTCCGTTGCTCGTGGCGTAGTCCGCAAAGATTGTCGTGTTCGGATCGCCGAAACGGGTGGCGGTTACCGACAATGTAACCGTGCTGTTCCCCGGCGTTTCTTTCGCGCTATAGGTCGTCGGATTGAATTGGACGGTGTTTCCACCACCATCGTTGTCGAGAATGGTGACAGTTGCGTTGCTCGGGCTGCCGAGTGTTGCACCTGCCGACGGATTGGACAGTGTGACATTGAAAGTTTCGTTACCTTCGACCAACGCGTCGTCGTTGATCGGCACATTGATCGTCTTCTGCGTTTCGCCGGAAGCAAACGTCAACGTGCCCGAAGTTGCGGTATAATCGGAGGGGGCTTGGGCGGTACCGTTACTGGTGGCGTAATCTGCGCTCACGGCGAGCTGCACGCCACCTGAGCGAACTACTGTGACAGAGACCGATCCGGCGTTCTCGTTCACAGAGTACGTCGGCGAGGTAAATTGAATCGTGCTCGTTCCGGAATCGTCGTCAGAAATAGTGACGGTTGCCGTTGCCGACCCATCAGTCTTAAAGCTGGCACCCTGCGGATTGCTTAGATCGACAAAAAAGCTTTCTGCATTCTCGAGGAAATTGTCGTTAACGATTCCGATAGCGATCTGCTTTTGCGTTTCGCCGCTCCCAAAAGTGATGGTGCCTGACGCGGCATTGTAGTCCTGCCCAGCCGTCGCGCTTCCATCACGCGTCGCGAAGTCTACACTGATCGGCGTGTTCGGATCGCCGAGACGATTCGCGGTGACGGTGAGGATGACCTGACCGGCAGCTTCGTTTACAAAGTAAGTCTTAGGACTGAATTGAATTGTCGATCCACCGTCGTCGTCGATGATTGTCGCCGACGCGCTGCTCGGATTGCCTAATGTCGCGCCGTTGGACGGGTTTGAAAGCGTGACGTTGAAAGTTTCGTCGCCTTCGACTAAGGGATCCTCGTTGATCGGAATGACGATCGTCTTTTGCGTTTCCCCTGAAGCGAAAGTGACAGTGCCGGAAGAGGCCGTGTAATCGGAAGGCGCCTGGGCGGTACCGTTCGTCGTGCTGTAGCTGGCGCTTACAACCAGTTGCACGCCGCCGGAACGGACGACCGTCACCGCAACCGAGCCCGCACTCTCATTCACGGAATAGGTGGCGGAGCTGAATTGGATCGTGCTCGTTCCCGAATCATCGTCAGCGATGTTAACCGTCGCGCTGTTCGATCCGTCGCTTTTCAAACTCGCGTTCTGCGGATTGCTCAGATCGACAAAAAAGTTTTCCGCGTTCTCCAAAAAATTGTCGTTGATGATCGAGATCGGGATCTGCTTTTGCGTTTCACCGGCGCCGAAAGTGATGCTGCCGTTTGTGCCGACGTAATCTTGCCCGGCTGTCGCGCTCCCATTCCGCGTCGCGAAATCCACCGTGATTAGCGTATTCGGATTTCCGAGACGACTCGCTGTAACGGTGAGAATGACCTGACCGGCGGCTTCGTTGACGGTGTAAACGACCGGACTGAATTGAATCGTCGATCCGCTATCATTGTCCGCGATTGTGACTGTCGCAGTGGACGGAGTTCCGAGCGTCGAGCCAAAACTTGGCGATGAAAGCGTGATGGAGAAATTCTCGCTGTCTTCGACCACGGTATCGTCCGTGATTCCAATCGGAATTGTCTTCGACGTGTCGCCCGGGTTGAACGTGAGCGTTCCGGAAGCAGCGGTATAATCGCTACCAGACTGGGCCGTGCCGTTGCTCGTCGCATAATTTACGCTTGCGGTGAGCTGGAGCCCACCGGACCTGACGACAGTGACGGAAACAGAACCGTCTGCTTCGTTCACCGAGTAAGTCGCACTGCTGAATTGGAACGTGCTCGCCCCGGAATCGTCATCCGCAATCGACACTGTGGCCGTGTCCTTTGCTGGATCTGTATTAAGCGTCGCGCCTGACGGCGCGCTCAGATCGACGAAAAATCGTTCCGCATTCTCGAGGAGGGTATCGTTGAGTATCTGGATTTGGATCTGCTTGAAAGTCTCGCCCGGGCCGAAGGACACTGTTCCGGTCTTAAAGGTATAATCCTGACCGGCGGTCGCGGTGTCGTCGCGTGTCGTGTATGTGACCGAAATCGGCTCGCTTGAATCACCGAGTCGATGCGCGGTGACATTGAGGGTCACCGTGCCGGCGCTCTCGTTGACCGCGTAATCGGTCGGATCGAACTGGACAGTATTGGGGCCGGCGAGAGCAGCCACGGCCGGCAGCCAGGTCGCGACCAAGAGAACGGCAAATTTGCAGTATCGATTCATAGGAAGACAGGGAACGCGTGCACGATCGCTTCGCCGATTAAGGGCGCGAACCTTGTCAGATGAAGGACCGGCATGCAAGAGAAAGTTTTTCCGTTTATCGCGTTTCCAATTTACTGGCCGGAGCCGGCGCTTTGCATCACCGTGTTGAGATCGCTGATGCTCCCATCGGTGAAGATGAGCAGGTTGCCGTTGCCGTGGACATTACCAGTTTCGATGAACCAAGGCTGGCGCGGCCATTGGTGGGGCGTGTTTGGTTTATCGTCGAAAGGCATCGGGATGTAATCGATGCGCATATTTTCGGGAGCCAGGTAATCCGGGTTTTCCAGCAGTCCCTGCATTGTTGGGCAGATCCAAGTTTTCGCTGAGGGACCGAACGGCGTCAGAGCATCAATCCACGCTTTGGCATATTGCTCCGAATCGCCTCCGGAAGCCGATCGCGAGATTTGCGGCCAGCTGCCATTCTGTTGAAGGAAAAGCTCGGCGCTCAGGTAAAGATTTCGCAGATTGGTCGTGCATTGCACCCGTTGCGCGCGCGCCCGCAGGCTTGAAATGAGCGGGACGGCAAGGATCGCAAGGATCGCAACGATCGCAACCACGATGGCTAATTCGAGGAGAGTATAGCCGCGACGACGACTCAACTGCGAAGTCACGAATCGCGGCGGTGCCCGCGCTAACCGCCGGTGCCGGTCGGCGGGGTATTCGATTGTTTGAAGCCGTCCACCACAAAACTGGAAATCGTTTGAGTGGGAGGAGAATCATTCCTGTTCGTCGTTGTGATACTCGCCGTTCCCACGAGCCGCGTGTTCGCCACCGTGTTGAACGCGCTTCGCACGGTCTTAATACTCGCATTCACTGTCCCATCCGCGTGAAAGTTTAGGGTGGTGACTGTCTGACCCCCGCCAGTGACAACCGGGATTGCCTGCAACGTCGCTCGCAGCGTCGCTTTATTTGGGTCGCCGATTCCTTGAATGGTCCCGACGAAAGTGCGCTCTCCGGTGAAGAGAGCGACACTCCCAGTTGCGAGACCGGTTTGCGGTATTCCCAGCGAGAAAATTCCGAGTGTATTAGACGATCGGGGATTAGTGGGATCAAATACGCCCTGCATGACGCCCGCGTAGGATCCGATGATGTTTGTGCCGACAGGGTACGGAGGCCCGCCTTTTAGTGCGAAAGTCTGCGACGCGGTGAGGACGAAACAGAGGAGGGAAGCGAAGAGTGCTTTCACGATTCGAAAACTACCGAATCGCGGCGGAACCGGTCAATGGAAATCAGAAGTCGGAAGTCGGAAATCGGAGGTCAGCGAAGAAAACAGAGATCTGATCTCTGACTTCCGATCTCTGACCTCTCTTCGCGCGCGTCAGCGCGAGACCCACTTCGGGGCTATTCCGTTTTGGCCGACGGTGACGGGCAACTCGTCCATCATGTACTGGGTCTTGCCGATCACGCCCCACATCGGGACGCCGGTCGCAGCGTAAAACTTTTTCGACATGCTTTCGCCGGTGTGGCAGCCCCAGCTCTTCGCGAACGCGCCCCGGGCAAAATCGCGGCTACTGATCTGGCGCAGCTCATCTTCGTGCAACCAGGATTTGCAGGCGCTCTCGATGTTACTGCTGTAATCGAACATGAAGCACTTCGCGTTGGAATGGCCGAAGTATTCGAAGTCGACGACCTTGAAGCTGTCGCGGGGTTGGCCGGTGTTGAGGTAGTTGATGACTTCGTTGCCCTTGTCGAAATAAACGAGCTTTAGGTCGAACTTTTCGCGGACAGAGTCGATGAAGCTAAACAGGTCCTGTTTTTCCTGGACGCCGCGATCCTTGTAACCGGGCCGGTAAACGAGCCAGGTGATCTTCGCGTCCGGGCCGGCGGTGTTGCGGATTTGCTCGGTCCGAATGCGGGCGGCGCGGATGAAATTGGCCCACCAATGATCGTGCGGCTGGAGCTTGTATTTTTCCCACATCATCAGGGAAGGGCCGCCGACGAGGAGAACGTGTTCGCCGTTCGTCGGAGCGGCGGCGGGAGCCTGGCGGGCCACAAAAAGGGCCAGCAAAATGAGGAGCGGGAGCAGTCGTTTCATGGCGAAATCTCGGGAGCAGTATTTATGCTGAAATGGGGTTTGTTGCAACTCGGGCGGGGTCATTTTCCTTCGTAATTACGATCGGAATCAGCATTCTTCGCGAACAAGATCATCCATCGTCTGGCGGCGGCGGATGAGCGAAGAGCGGTCGCCATTCACCAGCACCTCAGCCGGGAGCGGACGCGAATTGTAATTCGACGCCATCACGAATCCGTAGGCGCCGGCGCTCATGAGTGCGAGGAGATCGCCTTCTTTCAGCGGCGGCAGCTCGCGGTCCTGCGCGAAAAAATCGCCGCTCTCGCAGACGGGGCCAACGACATCCATGGACTCGCTGTCGGCCGACACTGCTTCACGGACCGGGACGATCTCGTGATAGCTTTGGTAAAGCGCGGGGCGAATCAGGTCGTTCATCCCGGCATCGACGATCACAAATTTCTTGTTCTCGGTTTGCTTGAGGTAACGCACCCGCGTCAGGAGCACGCCGCCGTTGCCCAGCAGAAACCGGCCCGGCTCCAAGAGCACGCGCAAACCAAGTTCGCGCAGCGGCGGCACAATCGCCTTCGCGTAATCGGCCACGCTAAACGCGGATTCTTCGCCGCCGTGCTCGTGCCACCATTGTCCCGAGCCGCTTTCCAGCGCGCGCCGGTAAATGATTCCCATCCCGCCGCCGATGCTGAAGAACTCGAGCGGGTGCCGTTGTTTTATTTCGCCGATGAGCGGCACGACTTTCGCGATTGCTTCCGCGAAGGGCGCGGCCGCGGTGATCTGCGAGCCGATGTGCATTTGGATCCCGCGGATGCGGATGTTCGCGAACTGCGCCGCCTTTTCATAAACCGCGGCGACGCGATGAAGCGCGATGCCGAATTTGTTTTCGCTGCGCCCGGTCGAGATGTAGCGATGCGTACTGGCGTCGACATCCGGGTTGACTCGGAGCGCGATCGGCGCACGCACGCCCTTGTCGCGCGCGATGCGATCGATCCATTCCAATTCCGCTTCGCTCTCGACGTTGAAACTGAAAACGCCTTCATCGAGAGCGTATTCAATTTCTTCGCGCGATTTGCCGACGCCCGCGAAAGTGCACTTGTCGGCCGTGCCGCCCGCTCTGAGCACGCGGAACAGTTCGCCGCCGGAGACGATATCGAAGGCCGCACCAGCTTCGGCGAGCAGTTTCAGGATCGCGCCGTTCGAGTTTGCCTTGACCGCGTAACAGATCAGGTGATCGAGCGGGGCGAGCGCGGCATCGAGGCGCCGGTAATGATCGAGAATGGTCCCGGCGCTATAAACGTAGAGCGGCGTGCCGAATTCCTCCGCGGCGCGGCCCAGCGCGACGTCTTCGCAAAACAGTTCGCCGCTGTGGTAATGGAATGAATGCATCCGGAGTGAACCCTAGCCTCAAGGAGCGGCGGTTTACAAACGCCGATGAACGCGAAGCCGCAATGTCGCCCGATTATCGGTTAACCAAAATGGTGTGATGCGACTTCACGGGACCAGCGGGATTCGGCGAGCGTTGGGCGGATGAGCGTGTGCTACAATAGACAACTTCTTTCTGGGGAAGGCATGTGAGAGATACCGCTCTGTTCGCAGCTGGCTTGGTTTTGTTCCTTGGCCCGAGCGCACTCGCATTCACTCGAGCACGGACCGAGTTATCGGGTCACTCCTCTATTTCCAGCCTGAGTTTCGCGGCGAACCTCTTCGGTTATACCGCGCTCGCAATTTTCGTGGTCGTTACTTCCTGGAAGGGCGCATGGCAATTGCCAATCAATCCGTCCGTCAGCGAAACGATTGGCGCAATATTGCTGACGATTGGCGCAGCACTCTATCTCGTAGCGCGGTTCCAATTTCATTCTTTCCGCAAAACGTGGGGCTTGGAAACGCGAACGCTAACCACGAGCGGCGTGTATCATTTCATGCGCCATCCTCAAAGTCTCGCCTGGGGCCTCTTGTTGGCCGGTATCGCACTGGTGGGAAAATCGGGCGCGGCTCTAGCGCTTACCGCGGCGTATATTTTGAGTTGTGCATTTTGGCTACCTCTTGAGGAAGCGGCCTTGAGACGTCAGTTTGGCTCCCGGTACACCCAGTACTGGCTCGGACGCCCGCGCTGTCCGCCTTCGCACGCCGATTCTCTTTGCGGTTTCGTTCGGTCAGATCGAAGCGCCGATGGTGAGGCGGCTTTTCGTCTGCGGGCGCACGCGAAAGTTGAACATTCCGACCTGCCGTGCGACTAATCTGATGCCTCGATGAACCTGTTGCGCAATCGCCTGGTCCGTCTTCCAGTCGCGCTGATCGGCGCTGCTGCTTGGTTTGCCATTTCGAATCACTGCGCGCCTGCTGCCATACATGGCGCCGCGAAAATGCAGATGCCCAGCTGTCACGGGGCGATGCCGGGCAAGAACGCGCCGGCCAAGGACGGTCGAAATAGCGGCACCGAATGCTGCAAAGTCCTGCGCGCGACATTGCTGACGCTTTCGAAGAGCATCGCTGCGCACGATACGGAGGCATTCCTCACGCACACATATGTAGTTGCGCTTCTTCCCCCCCAAAATGAACCTACGTGCGTTTCCGTTTTTGAATGGGATACTGGACCGCCGGGAACGAATTCGTTTGCTGAATCTGTTCTTCAGCGGAGTCTTCTCGCTCACGCTCCTCCTCTCTCTTTGAGCTAACGAATCGCGTCCTGCTCGCAGGAAGTTTCGCGGTCGTTTGCTAATCACGCTGCTGCCGTGGCGCAGAATTGTCGCCCAACCAGCGTTCAGCTCGGGAGCGCCGTAACGCGCTATCCGTTCACCAAATCTCAACAACAGACACATACAGAAATGAAGAAACTTAGAATCACACATTATTTAGTTACGCTGATCGGCGTTTGCGTCGCGCTCGTGAGCGCCTCTGCGGCCGAAACGGCAAACCTGTCCGACAAAGACAAACAGTTTCTCGCCGGCTACGAGAAAGCCCATACCGCGCTTGCTGCCGACGATCTCAGCGCAGCGAAAGTAGCAGCGGCTGATCTAGGAAATGAAGGCGCTGAGTTATCCAAAAGCAGTTCGCTGAAAGACGCGCGGACCGCCTTTGAGAAACTTAGCACGAAGGCAAAACAGTTGGCGGCTGGGCAGACCGGTTACCACATCTATCGCTGCCCAATGTTGAAAAAAGATTGGGTCCAAACATCAACCACAAGAGCCAATCCCTATGGCGGAAAAGACATGGTGGGCTGCGGCGAGATTCAGAAATAACAAAACATGAAGACAAAGATCAGACACATTGCGTCGCTCATCGCGGCGTTGACCCTAACGACAACCGGAGCTTACGCGCATGATCCTAACGGAAAGGTCGATCCCATGAACGCCGCACTCGAAAAACTCACAGGCGCGGAGCTCGAGCAAGCCTTCTTGCAGCAGATGATCCAACATCATCGCAGCGGGATCGAGATGGCGAAGCTTGCCAGCGATCACACAAAGCGGACCGAGCTGCAGGGATTCGCGACCAAGATGATCGCAGCTCAACAGGAGGAGATCGACAAAATGACCGGTTGGCTAAAGAGCTGGTTCAACGCGGCTCCGAAAGAAATCGCGAACGAAGCCGCCGATAAAGAGATGAAAATGCACATGTCGATGTTGAGCGGAAAACATGACGCCGACTTCGACAAGGCGTTCTTGCAGATGATGCCACAGCATCATCACGCCGCCGTCGAGATGGCCGAACAGGCGGAGAAAAAGGCCACGCATCCCGAGTTGAAAGAGCTAGCGAGCAAGATGGCGCAGGATCAGCAAAAAGAGATCAAAGAGATGAAAGGCTGGGCGCAATCCTGGTTCGGTCCAGCCTAACAAAGGAAAGGAACAACCATGCCACACCAGAAATATCAGACGTGCATTGACGCGTGTAACGCATGCGCGACGGCGTGTGAACATTGCGCGGCCGAGTGCCTGCGCGAGCAGGATATGAAAAGGATGGGGCGCTGCATCGCGCTCGACCGCGACTGCGGGGACATCTGCTCCTTGGCGTCGCGGTTCATGTCGCGCGGCAGCGACTTCGCGGAACGCCTTTGCGCGATCTGCGCGGAGATCTGCGATGCGTGCGAGGCGGAATGCGCCAAACACGATGCGGAGCATTGCAAACATTGCGCCGAAGCGTGCCGCAATTGTGCGGAGGAATGCCGCAAGATGGCTGGTTAGCTAACCGCGCGGAGCGGTGTTGAGCCGCCGCTCCGCGCGACCAACTATATGTCTGTCTTCTTTCAACATCTGCGCGACCCGGAGTACATGCATGTGCTCCTCAACCCGCTACCGGTTTACGGGCTGTCGATCGCAGTACTCGCCCTCGCGCTGGCAATCGTGTTTCGAAGCCGAGCGGCAGTGATCGTGGCACTGATCGTCATCATCATCAGCGGTATGTCTGCGTGGCCTGTCCTGTCGTATGGCCAGGCCGCATACGACGGGATCAAGTCCATGTCCGACCCCGCCGGCGAGCAATGGCTGGATGAACACATGGCGCGGGGCGAGCAACTGATCTATGCGTTCTATTTTCTCGCCGCACTAGCAGCGGCTGGAATTCTGTTGCCATACAAGTGGCCGCGCAGCGCGGGGCCGCTCGCAATTGCGACACTCGCCTTCGGTGCGGCTACGCTCGGGATTGGTGGCTGGATTTCGTACGCGGGCGGACACATCCGGCATAAAGAGTTCCGATTCGAGCCGCCGCCGCCGCCGCGCAAGGAACACGAGCATGGCGCCGAGATGCACGAGCACAAAGATGCGACCGAACAAGGCACGGCGCCGACCACGCAGAAACCAGCCGAAATGGCGAGTCCGATGGAGCACGGCGAGCACAAACAGATGCAATCACCGGGGCAGCAACCGATGGAGCACGGCGAGCATCAGCAGATGCAGGCGCAACCAGGCGCATCGCCGCAGCCGAGCGGGTCGCCGAGCGAAGCAGAGCAGAAACAACTCGAAGCCAGTCGGCTGCAATTGGAAGCGAGCCAGAAGCAACTCGAGGCCAGTCGAAAACAGTTGGAAGCGACAGGCGCAGCGAACCCGTCACCCTCGCCGGGCGCCTCGCCGGCCGGAAGTCCGTCGCCCTCAGCGTCGGAACACAAACACGATGAGCATCCGCATTAGGTTGCCAATTTTTGCGGCGGCGGTTGCGTTCGTCAGCGGCTGCGTGACGGAGCCGCCGCCGCTCGCGCCAAACACTGCGGCTGATCCGCAAGTGCGTGGCTCGGCCAAGTTGCCGCGCAATCTCCTCGTGAAGGATGAGACGACGCTTGCGATCGAGAAACAGCTCAGCGGAACACAAGCGCAGGCTGAAAGCTCGCAAAAGATGGAGCACGACCTGTCGAAGATGCCGGGCATGGAGCATGGACAGATGCAACATAACAATACGCCAATGCCGTCCGCTTCGCCGATGGATGCTGCCGCGCAAAAGCAAGCGCTCGATCAGCAGATGAAACAAACCGACAAGGAAATGCACAAGACGGCGGATGCGTTGAAACAGAAAGAAGAACAATTAAAAACCGGCGCGGTGGTTTACACCTGCCCCATGCATCCGCAGGTGCGCTCGGATAAGCCAGGCAATTGCCCGATCTGCGGCATGACCCTGGTGAAGAAAGAAGCTAAGCATGAGCATCGCTAGAAAAGCGATTGGCCTTCTGGCCGCCATCGCGCTGGCCGGCTGTGCGCATGTCGATCCAAATCCTGCGTTCGCAGATCTCGCGAATACAGTTCACCTGCGCACCGGCAAGCGCGTGCAGTGGACTCGCGGAGGACCAGAAGACGCGCAGGCACAGGCCGCGGTCGCGTCTTTGTTGCAGCGTCCATTAACCGCTGGATCGGCGGTGCAAACTGGTCTGCTGAACAACCGAAATCTGCAGGCGACCTACGAGGAACTCGGCATCGCGCAGGCCGATCTCGTCGAAGCAGGCCTGCTTAAAAACCCTGTGTTCACTTTCGAGCGGCGCTTTCCAGGTAAGGCGATGGAGATGGACATCCTGAAAGAGTTCATCGACCTGCTGTTGCTGCCGGTCCGCAAACGCATCGCGGGAGCGCAATTCGAAGCCGCGAAGCTCCGCGTCGGCCAAGAAGTGCTGAATCTTGCAGCAGATATCCGAACTGCGTTTTACGAACATCAAGGTGATCAGCAGTTGGTCGATATGCGGAATACTGTGGCCGAAGCAACGGCGCGTTCCGCTGAGACTGCGCTGAAGCTGAATCAGGCTGGCAACCTCAAGAACCTCGATCTCGCCAACGAACAGGCATCGCATGGCGATTCCAAGATCGCGCGCGCGAAAGCGCAAATCGAAGCGGCGAAAAGCCGCGAAAGGCTCAGCAAGTTGATGGGGGTTTTTGGCGCGCAAACCAACTGGAGTGTTGCAGCAAAGTTGCCGGAGCTGCCCGGCAACGATATTGCGATCAGCGAGCTGGAATCACGAGCGATTCAACAACGCCTCGATCTCGCTGCCTCGCGGCAGGATTACGTTGCCATCGCGCGCGGAGCCGGATTGCTGCGTGTGAACGCGATCATCGGCGAGCGCGGTGAAATCGGCGCACACTACGAACGCGAATCGAGCGGCGAATATTCAGTCGGCCCGAGCGTGAATGTGCCGCTGCCGATATTCGATCAAGGGCAGGTGGCGGTCGCACGCGGGGGCGCGAAATTGCGACAGGCGCAGCAGCGTTATCTCGCGCTCGCAGCCGAGATTCGTTCCGACGTGCGGAGCGCTCGGGATCAAATGATTTTGGCCCGCCGCCAGGCCGAATACATCAAATCCACCGCGCTGCCAACGCGCACCCGTGTGACCGAAGAATCGCAGTTGGAGTACAACGCGATGCAGGTCACGCCCTTTCAACTGCTGCAAGCCAAGCAGGAGGAAGTGAAGACCGGCACTGAGTACGTCGAGGCGTTAAAAGAATACTGGGTCGCACGCGCGGAATTGGAAAAGGCCGTCGGCGGCAGCTTCACCGGACAGTTTATCTCGTTGCAGAGAGACGCAAAGGAATCGGCTAATCCACATTAACGTGCACAAGACACCTTATCTCCGTTTGGCCGCGATGGCGGTGCTGTCGTTCATCGCGATGTACATCCTCATGTATTCGATGGTGAATGTTTTCGGAAACGTGTTCACCAGTCTAAATCAGTTCTACATGGCTGGCTTAATGGCGGCTCCGATGGTGCTGATCGAGATCATTCTGATGAGCGGCATGTATCCAAACAGGAAATGGAATGCGCTAATTTCCGCCGCGACGCTTGTTCTCTTTGTCCTCTTTTGGTTCGGAATCAGACGCCAGATCGGCATCGCTGACCGGCAGTTTCTTAAATCGATGATCCCGCATCACGCGGGCGCGATCCTGATGTGCGAGCAGGCGTCGATTACCGACCCCGAACTCAAACAGCTTTGTCAGGAGATCATCTCCGGCCAGCAGCGGGAGATCGATCAGATGAAAACGAAACTGAAAAAATTATGATCACGCGACGCAAATTTCTAACGAGTGCGGGCGCGCTCGCGGGCAGCGCGACGCTTTTGCACAGAGTGTCGGCGCAAACGGCAGTGCAGACGCGGGACCCTAACAAACCGCGCGAGACGAGCGCTCTAACTACTCACGATGTCGATCCGAAGCCGACGCTTCCGCCTGCGGAGGCCGGTCGCGATTACAACCCGGTGATCACACCTAACAACGTCTCGCTGCCGTGGAAGATCGTTGACGGCGTGAAGGTTTATCACCTTGTGCAGGAGGAAGTCGAACATGAGTTCGCGCCGGGAATGCGAGCGAAGTGCTGGGGGTTCAACGGCCGCGTGCACGGACCGACAATCGAAGCAGCGGAAGGCGATCGCGTTCGCATATACGTCACGAACAACTTGCCCGCGGCGAGCAGCCTTCACTGGCACGGCATTCTGCTCCCGAATGGGATGGATGGCGTCGGTGGATTAACGCAGAAGAACATTCAGCCGGGCGAAACGTTCCGCTACGAGTTCACACTGCGTCAGCACGGAACCCACATGTATCACTCGCATCACGACGAGATGACACAGATGGCGCTGGGCACGATGGGCATGTTCGTCATTCATCCGCGCCTGCCGCGGGACAAGCGGCCTGATCGCGATTTTGCCTTCATGCTCAGTGAGTGGCGGCTCGACACCGGCACGTATCGGCCGAATCCGAACGAGATGACGGATTTTAACGTCTTCACCTTCAACGCGAAAATTTTTCCTGCCACGGCGCCCATGGTTGCGAAGCTGGGCGACAAAGTTCGCATCCGGATTGGCAGCGTGGCGGTGATGGATCATCATCCCATTCACCTCCACGGTTATAACTTTCGCGTAACCGAAACGGACGGCGGACAAATACCGGAATCGGCGCAGCAGGTAGAAACCACCGTGCTAGTTGGTGTCGGTCAATCGCGCACGTTCGACTTCGTAGCCGATGCACTGGGCGATTGGCCGATGCATTGCCACATGACTCATCACGTCATGACGCAGATGGGCGACAAGTTCCCAAACATGATCGGCGTCGAGCCGGGCAAGCTCGATGAGAAAATCCGCGCCAGCCTGCTCCCCGGCTACATGACGATGGGCACAAACGGCATGGGCGACATGGCAACGATGGGAATGAAAATGCCGCGGAACAGCCTGCCGATGACAGGGGCAAAAGGACCTTTCGACGTCATCGACATGAGTGGTCTCATGACTGTCCTCAAAGTTCGCGAAGGTCTGACGAATTACGATGATCCAGGCTGGTATCAACATCCGCCGGGCACAGTCGCGACCGTCGCTGCGTCAGAAGATTTGCGACGCGACGGAATTGAACTTCCGAACGCCCGGCCCGCGGAATCCGGTCATCATCACGGTTAATGCAAATGAGAGTGTCACTTCAACAAGCGTCGTGCGGCTTCGTGTTTGCTGCGTTGCTGTTAACGCCGCGCGTTTTGACTGCCCAAAGCAACGCACCGGACGCAGCAGAAATCGGTGCGGCGATTGAACAGTTCCATCGCGCGCTCGGGCAAGGCGATCGAACGGCCGCCCTGTCGCTTCTCGCATCAGACGCGCTCATCCTCGAAGGTGGCGAAGTGCAGACACGTGAAGAATACGCACGCGAGCATCTGGCGGAAGACATTGCCTTTGCGAAATCAACAACCAGCGAGCGTTCCGAAATGAAGATCGAGCAGCAAGGCAACGCGGCCTGGGCGACAGCGAAGAGTCAAACAACCGGAACGGTCAACGGTCGCAAGATCGACAGCGTAGGCGTCGAACTGATGGTATTAACGAAAAGCGGTTCGCGATGGCGCATCCGCGCGATCCGTTGGTCGAATCGCAATAAGACCAAATAATGACAACGGAAGTTCATCAACGACAAGCGGGACGCGGATCGCGCTGGCTGGATTACATCCCATTGATCGTGATCGTCGCGCTAACGCTGCTTTCCGCGTGCGCAAAAGCGTTCGCTGCGGGCGGCTGGAATTGGATGAATTGGATGCACGATTTCATGGGTTTTTTCCTCGTCGTCTTTTCCATGTTCAAGTTCTTCGACATGGAAGGCTTCGCCGATGGATTCCAAATGTATGACCTGCTAGCGAAGCCGGTTCGGCCTTACGCATACGTTTATCCATTCATCGAACTGGGTCTCGGCCTGGGTTATCTCTCTCATTGGCAACCGAAGCTGATTTACGTCGCGACGATTATCGTGCTGCTCTTCGGCTCAATCGGAGTCTTGCGCGCGCTCTTCAAAGGACTCGACATCGAGTGCGCATGTATGGGCACGGTCCTACATGTCCCACTTTCAACCGTCGCGCTGATCGAAGATCTGGGAATGGCACTGATGGCGGCCATCATGCTTTGGAATTCAATTTAAGCGCTCGACATTGCGCTTCGCGCCGCCCGATTATCCAGACGGCGGTGTAGACAGCGCCGCTCCTTGCGTTTTTCTCGGACGCAACAAGGCAACCAGGGCCGCCAGGATCAACAGCGCCCCGAACGTGCACACGATCGCAGCGCCGGAAGGAAAATCGCCCCAATAGGAAATGAAGAGTCCCGCGATTCCGCCGACGAGTGAAATGGCCCAGCCGAGCAGGAGACGAACCGAAATCCGCCGCACGACGATCACGGCACAAACAGCGGGCACGATCAGATAACTGAAAACCAGCAGGACGCCGGCGACGCGGACGAAGATCGTCACCACGACGCCGAAGGTGGCGTAAAAGAAAAAGTCCCACCAACGCACGCGCCAGCCGCGCCGATACGCTTCTTCCCGTTGAAAAGAAACGAGCACGAAGTTCTTCCGGAAAATGAAATGGACGATGCCCACCACGACAAAGACGGCGAAGCATTTCCAAACTTCGGCGGCGCTCACGACGGTGATGTCGCCGACGAGCATGTTCCGAATTTCTTCGTTCCCGTGCGCGGAACGGCTGAGGAGGAGAATCGCGGCGGCCGCGGCGACGACGTAAGCGATGCCGATGATCGCTTCCTGCGGCACCTGGCTCGCGCGCTTGGCGCTGACGGAAAAAATCGCGGCGCCGAGGAGCGTGACGGCCAGACCCATCGCGTAGGAGAGCGGACTCTCCGGTTCATAGCCGAGCAGCACGCCGACGCAGATGCCGAGCGACGCCATCTGCGCCATGGCGATGTCGATAAAGATGATGCCGCGTTGGACGACGTGGAGCCCGAGATAAACCAGGAGCCACGGCAAAAGAATGCACGCCGCGCTCGGCCAGAACATAATTTCAAACATATTATTTAAGCGCCGCGCTGAGCCGCGCGACGAGAGCGTCGATAAGTTTCACGTAAGTGTCGGTGTTCGGAAGCCCGCCGGGATATTG
>JBHELY010000042.1:0-254 GCA_046262815.1 Chthoniobacterales bacterium
GTCCCAATCGTTTCGGGTTGCGGCGAAGCTGGTGTCATCGCTGCGTTCGGAACGGATGGCGGCGGTTTCGATTCCGCGTCGGCCGGTAGTGCTGCTGCTAGCACAGGTGCCGCTGTCGGCGCGGAACCAGTTGCTGATTTCGCGCGAGCGACGGGCGTGCTCAGTTCGCCTTTCGTTGAAGCCATTACTGGCGCGGGAGCAGCTGCGATCTTGGCGGCGCTGGGAGCAG
Source organism: Chthoniobacterales bacterium (assembly GCA_046262815.1). Taxonomy (GTDB): domain Bacteria; phylum Verrucomicrobiota; class Verrucomicrobiia; order Chthoniobacterales; family UBA10450; genus AV80. The sequence goes on from JBHELY010000042.1 coordinate 230, forward strand.
GCGCAGCTGCATCCGGTTTTTTCGG
>JBHELY010000042.1:264-25131 GCA_046262815.1 Chthoniobacterales bacterium
GGTTTAAATGAGTCGCGCATCTTTTCCGCGGCGACGGCGAGCTGCGAACGGATGTGCGGGATTTGCTCGAAGACCGTCTCGGCCGGCAACCGTTCCTTCATCAAGCGCGGCATGACGTGTTGAAGGAAGAGTCCGTAAAATCCGCTCACCATCACGATGGCATAGAGCACCATCAGAAACGTCGTCATCGGTCCGCCGAGCCGGAAACCGCTGTGGAGAATCACGAGCGGGATCGTGAGGATCGTGAGCCAGATGTGGGCGCGAAGCCAGCGCTGCACCGTGCCGACGCGCCAGAGCGGAATTTTTTTTCGCAGACTGAGCAGGATCGCGAAAACAAAAATCGCGAGCGAGATCGAGCCGAACCAAAGTCCGAGCGGCGTGCCGCCGACAGTGTGATGTTCAGTCGGCGTCTGGATCAGCGAACGCGGCAGCCGGAGCCAGGATGGCAGCGACGCCGGATAAAAATTGCCCGTGTAAAGAACGCATGCGGCAGCAGTCGCGAGAACAACAAAGACGATCCAAGGGATATGTTTCCAGTTGTTGATCCGCATGCGTCAAAATCCCAAATCCCAAATCCCAAATCCCAAACAAATCCCAATAACCAAATTCCAAATATGATCAGTCCGTGACACGGTTTTCTCTTCCTTGGGATTTAGGATTTCTCACGCTAGTGAGCTTGGGATTTCTCACATCAGTGAGTGTGATGGGTTTCGTAACGGCGCGCCGGCGTCCATTCGTCGTCGAAGAGCCGGTTTTGCATTTCGAGGGCGTCGCCGAAGAAGCGCTGTGGATCGACGCGCTTCGCGGCATCGTGCGGGCAGGCATAGACGCAGCTTGGCACCGATAACTGCGTGCAGAGATCGCAGGTGTTCGCCTTGTAGGTCGTCGACTTTTTCTTTTCGATCTTCACCGTCGGCGGAATGTTCGGGTTCGGCGATTTCACTTCGGTGCGAACTTCCTTCGTCACCTCGAGCGGATGCATGTTGATATTGCCGTAAGGACAAAGCTCCGCGCATTTCCCGCAGCCGATGCACCAATCCTCGATGATGATCTCGAGGTTTTCCTTCCGCCGGATCGAACCGACCGGGCACTGCGTCATGCAAAGCGGATCGCGGCAGGAACGGCACGCTGTCGCGACGAGAAAATGATCGTAGCGGAGGCCGTCGCGGAGCAGGCGGGAAACTCCATCGTGCGCTTTCGCGCAAGCCTGGACGCACGCATCGCAACGCGTGCAGTTGTCGAGATCGATCAGCAAAAGGTTCTGCGCTTCGAACAGACCCTGGTTCAGATAATCGTCGAGCCGCAGGCCGGGCGGAGCCACGCGGCTGCGCGTAGCCGCCATGCGCGCGTCGGCCACGGGATCGAGCTGCGCACGTACGCCGGGAAATTTTTCCAGCATCAGGTTAAATTCGGCTCCGGGAACTTTCACGACATCCACCGCATCGAGAGCGGCGCAGGTCGCGATCCGTTTGATCGAGCGGAGCAATCCTATTTCGCCGAAATACTCGCCGCGACTCAGATACGTCCGGACCATTTCGCCGCCGGGCATCGCCTGCGAGACGCGCACCATGCCGGAACGAATCAAATAAAACGCGTCCGCTTCTTCGCCTTCCTTGCAGATCACGTCATTCTGGTTGTAGGAGACCAGCTCGACTTTTTCTTTCAGGTACTTCAGGAACTCGTCGCCGACGCTGGCGAAGAGCGGCACACTGCGTAGATGCGTCTCGAGCGAGCGCTGCCGATATTTTTCGTCGAGCTGCGCCTTGAACGACGTGCCTTTGAAGGTCGGCGCCTTGAGCGCCTTCGACATCGACTTCGACGCTTCCGAGATCTGGCGCGTCCCGACCAGCATGTCGAGGATCACGCGCAGCATCTCGACCATCACGCATGGCTCGCGCGCGATGACCGTGGCCGAACGCGGCTGGAATGTGCGGCACGTCATTTCGCCGAAGAGTTCGCCCGGGCCGAGCTCGGCGATCGGTTTGGTCATGGGCAAATCGACGTTCGCGTCGATCCCGATGAACTTGCGTTCATGCGCTTCGGCCCGCTTGTCCTGGCCGTCGTTGAGCAAAAAACTTTTCATCCGCGCCATGCTGCGCCCGAACAAACCGGCCGCCGGACGCGTGCGCAGATGGGCCAGCGGATTTTGAATCGAAATATCGACTGTGCCGGAGACGATGTAATACGCCGTCGATCCGAACTCGCCTTCGACGCAAACGGTCTGACCCTGTCGGTAGCGATGGAGAGCCGCCGCGCCTTTCGCATATTTTTCGAGCTGCGCGCCGGGGACTTCTTTCAGCGCCGGCAAATACTCCAGCAATTGCTCGACGCTCAGCGGCTCACCCGACGTTAACTTGCCCTCGGTTTCGTCCATGGCGCAGAGCGCGATGATACGCAGCGGCCCGGGGCGGGTGGAAGTTTTTTAACCGCGACTCTCGCTCCCCGCGCCGGCGAAATGAAGCAGCTCCAGAATCTCGCTTCGCAGTTGGAGGAACTCACTGCTGCTCCGATCGCGCGGACGAGAAAGATTCACGGGAATGATTCGTTCTATCCGGCCCGGCCGTTGTGTCATGATCACGATGCGATCGCTCATGTAAATCGCTTCGTCGATGTCGTGGGTAACGAGCAGCATTGTGGTTCGCCGCGCCTGCCAGAGTCGGAGAACTTCGTCCTGCATCCGCATGCGGGTGAAGGCATCGAGCGCGCCGAGCGGTTCGTCGAGCAAGAGAACTTTCGGGTGATTGATCAGGGCGCGAGCGAGCGCCACGCGCTGCGCCATGCCGCCGGAAAGATGATGTGGATAGGCGTCCGCAAAACTTTCCAGACCGACAAGCCGCATGAATTCGTCCACTTCGTGGCGTTTCTCGTGGAGAACATGGCGCGCGACGAGACCAGCCTCGATGTTTCGGCGCACGGTCAACCACGGAAACAAATTCGGGTCCTGGAAGACGAGACCGCGTTCGGCGTTCGGTTCGGTAATTAACTCCGCGCCGACCACCAGCTCGCCGGAGTCCGGCGTATCGAGCCCGGCGATCAAGCGCAACAACGTCGATTTCCCGCATCCGCTCGGCCCAACCAGCGACGCCAGTTCGCCGGCCGCGATGGAAAGTGAAACGGAATCGAGCGCGAGCCGGTGCGCCGCTGGATCTTCGGGCCACGGAAAACTCTTCGAGACCTCGCGCACTTGAAACGCCGAGGCTTCGTTCGCGACCGCCGCTACCATTTGATGACTCCCTTTTGCCAGACCAGAACGCGATCGCGCACTTTGAAAAGCACGGTCATGATCGTCGAAAAAAACGCGGCCATGATGACGAGCGCGGCAAAAACCTTCCCGTATTCGGCCCAGCCCTGGGCCCAGCTCACGTACCAGCCGAGACCCGATTTCACGCCGACGGTTTCGGCGACGACGAGGGTGAGGAACGACGCGCCCAGTCCCATGAACAGACCGATGAAAATGCTGGGGAGCGCCGCCGGGATCGCGACGCGAAAGATCAGATAGCGGCGGCCCGCGCCGAGCGTGCGCGCGACGTCGAGATAGGAGGCGCGCGTGTTCGAGATGCCGGACGCCGTCAGCATCGTGACGGGAAACCAAACCGCGAGCCCGATCAGCGACGCTGCGGAAAAAACTGCGGAAGGCGAGACGACCATCGCGAGAGGAATCCATGCGGTCGCGGGAATTGGCCCGACCACTTTCAAGATCGGCATTCCCCAGTACCGCACCGGCGTCGACCAGCCAATGCAGATGCCGCTGATCAATCCCGTGATCACGCCGAGCGCATAACCGCCGAGCAACAGGACCAGCGAATGCCACGTGCTGTCGAAGAGCAGCGCGCGATCGTTGATCAGACTTTGGAAAACTCCAGCCGGGCTCGGGAAATACGGCAGCGGCAGCAACCGGAAGCCGGTCGTGATCAATTCCCACGCGCACAACCCCAGGAGCGCGGCGGCGAAAATCGGTCCCGCCTGCCGCATGCGACGTCTCAACGCCGGCAGCCACAACTGCGCGATCGCAAGGAGAAGCGAGACCGCGAGGAAGTTCCAGAGAAACACAAAATACGAACGCGTTTCAGCGGGCGCCTCGGTCTTCGACACGAACCAGTGCACCGCCAGGCAAATGAGGTTCGCCACCGGAACCGGCAGCCAGGTCCGCCACCGCTTCGTTTCCCGTTCCGCCGCGACATCGCCCAGCGTCGCGTCCGTTCTCGCCGAATTTATTTCTGGGCCGCGACGACTGGCTTCTTGCAACATGAGTCTTCCCGGTCGCCGAGAATCAACTCCGCGTAAAGCCGGATGTCCTGGTCCGGAGGAATCTGGCCGCCCGCCACTTTCTCGACCGGCAGACTGTTAATCCATTCGTCCGTCACGCCCTCGAGATGCACGAACGCTTTCTTCGCCAGGGCCGACACGTCCGTGGTCGGGCTCAGCATTCCCGCGATTTTCATTTCTTGGGCCGCCGATTTAACTGCGTTATCCGCACCGGAGACGCTCGGGACATAACGCAGATGCGAGATCGCGACCGTGTTCAACTCCGGATTCGACGCAAGATATTTTTTTTCGACGGACAACCGCGCCGCGGCTGCCGGGTTCGTCTCGACCCACTTCGCGCCTTTCAAAAGCGCGCGCGTTGCCGCCGCTGATTCTTTCGGGTGCGCGGCGAGATATTTTCCATTAACGATGACCGCGCAGCAGTACTCGTCCTTGTAAGGCATGTCCGCCGCCTGGTCCGCGACGTTGCGCACTTTTCCGTCGGCCAAGAGCAGGCTGCCGATCGGCTCGGCATCCGCGACTGCGTCCACTTCGCCCTTGTCGAGCGCCAGACCCAATTCGCCCGCCGGAAACACGCGCCAGCTCACGTCCTTGCTCGCATCGATTCCGTTCGCCCCGAGCACACGGTTCGCGAAAATAAATGGCGGCGTTCCCATGCCCGGCACGCCGATCCGTTTTCCACGCAGGTCTTGGACAGTGCGAATATTTCCCTTAGTCGACGACTGGACGCGCAGACAACCCTTGTGAATTCCAGCCGTGAACTTCACATCCAAGCCCTGTTCGATCGGTTTCAGAAAATACATTACCAGGTGATGCGTGATGTCGAATCCGCCCAAGGCGAGCACGTCCTTGTAATTCGCCCACTCGCATTTCACCAGCTCGACCTCGAGTCCTTCCTCCTTGAAAAATCCATTCTCGACCGCCGAAAAGATCGGCGCCTCGCAGGTCAGCCCGATGTAGCCGACCCGGATCTTGTTCGAAGCGCCGCCCGTCGCCGCGTTTCTCCGGCAGCCAGCCAGGACAATCGCAGCAGTCGCGACAACGACGATCGCTCTCAGCAAGCTCATGAGGGTGCTAGAGTTAGATCAAATACCGAAATACTCCAGCGGGAAGATCATCTTCTGTAGCCGCTTCGCTACGCGAAGCGCGAGAGCAGCGTTGCTACCTAATCCACCTTTGGCCATGCTGGTCTGTCCCTCCCATGACCAAATTTCCCCGAGTTCCTCCTCCTCTTCATCGGCTGTTTCCAAGTAATCCCGTTTTCTTTGTGACGGCCTGTACGTATCGCCGAAGGCCACTGCTTGCGACCGATTCGGTCCACGACGCATTCGTGTGTTTCTCTCGACGAGGCTACGACGAACACGGCATCGCTGTCGGCCGCTACGTTATCATGCCCGATCACATTCACCTGTTTGTGTGCGGACCGAACAATTTCGAGCTCGGTCGTTGGACGGGAATGTTGAAACAGTGCTTGGAGAAAGCGGTGCTCGTCGCGGCGTCGCCCACAGGGCGACGGCTACAGAAGATCTGGCAGCGAAGATTTTTCGATCATGTTCTGCGGAACGAAGAAAGCTACGCGCAGAAATGGGAATACGTGCGCGACAATCCAGTGCGAGCCGGCTTGGTGACGGACCCGGATGACTGGCCCTATGCTGGCGAAATCATCACAATCGATCGCATCTAGTCTTCTGTAGCCGCTTCGCTGTGCGAAGCGCGAGAACGGCGGGGCTACAACAACTGATAAGGATCCACGTCCACCGCCGCGACGACGTCTTCGGGCAGCGGAAGTTTGTCGAGCGTTTCGCGAACGAGCCGGCTCAGGCGCATGATGGCTTCGCCGCGCATCAGAATGTGGAAGCGGAATTGGCCCTGTAATTTTTCCAGCGGCGCGGGCGCGGGTGCGTTCAGGATGAATTCCGGCGGCAAGGCTTCTTTCAATCGGCGCGCGATGGTTTCGGCGGACAATTTCGCGCGACCTTCGTGAGCCGAGCGGACGGTGATCAAGATCACGTGTTTGAACGGCGGGAAATCGCAGCGCTCCCGAAATTCCAATTCCTGTTCGAAGTAACCGGCGAAGTCGTGATGCCGCGCGAACTGGATCGATGGACTAAACGGCGTGTAGGTCTGGACAAAAACTTCGCCGGGCGTTTCGCCGCGGCCGGCGCGTCCGGCGACCTGGGTGAGCAATTGGAAGGTGCGTTCGCCCGCGCGGAAATCCGGCATGTGAAGCGCCAGATCGGCGTTGATGATCCCGACCAGCGTGACGTTGGGAAAATGCAGGCCCTTCGCGATCATCTGGGTGCCGACGAGGATGTCGATCTTCCCGGCGCGAAAAGCATGAAGCGTTTCGCGATACGCGTCTTTGCGCGTCATCGAATCGGCGTCCATTCGGCGCACGGTCGCGTCGGGAAAAAGCTGAGCGACATTCGCTTCCACCTTCTCGGTCCCGAACCCGGAATAAATCAGCGCATCCTGCGAACAGGCCGGACATTTCTTCGGAACCGCCGCGGTGTGCCCGCACAAATGGCAGGTCAGGCGCGCGGCGCCACGATGAAAAGTAAGCGCGACGCTGCAGTTCGGGCAATCGCGCGCTTCACCGCAGTTACTGCAGAGAAGCGAAGTTGAAAATCCACGACGGTTTAGGAACAGGATTGTCTGCTCGCGTTTCTCGAGCCGGCTGGTAATCGCCGCGCGCAATTTCTCCGAGAGAATCGCGGCGACTTTTTCTTTTCGCCGTTCCTGGCGCAAATCGACGATCCGCATCAACGGCATCTGGCAGTTGTCGACACGCTGGGTGAGCTTGAGCAGTCGATATTTTCCCTGCATCGCGTTGTGATAACTTTCGAGCGACGGCGTAGCCGTGCCGAGCAAAACCGTGCAGCCTTCGAGTTTCGCGCGCACCACCGCAACATCGCGGGCGTGATACCGCGGCGCGTCTTCCTGTTTATAGGAAGTCTCGTGTTCCTCATCCACGACGATCAGCCCAAGATTTTCGAGCGGCGCGAAGACCGCGCTTCGCGCGCCCACCACGATGCGGGCGCGGCCGGCGTGAATCTTGTGCCATTCGTCGTGCCGCTCGCCTTCCGACAAATGACTGTGCAGCACCGCGACCATTTCCTGCGTCTCAGCGAATCGGCTCTTGAAGCGCTCAACCGTTTGCGGCGTGAGCGAAATTTCCGGGACGAGGACGATGGCCGTCTTGCCGCGCGCAAGGGCTTCGTGGATCGCCTGTAAATAAATTTCGGTTTTCCCGCTGCCGGTGACGCCGTGAAGCACGAGCGGCTTGGCATTTTCAGGGGTCGCGAGCGCTTCCTGGATCGCAGCCAGGGCGGCGGTCTGTTCCTCGTTCAGCGTGAGGTCGCTCGAAGCGATGAATTCCTCATCCGCGTGCGGATCGCGCGCGACCGCTTGTTCGCGCAAAATAACGAACCCGCGTTTCTCCAGCGCGCGGAGCGTTTGATTATCGAGCGAGGTTTGCCGCAACAGTTCCGCCGCCGCGATTGGTTTTTGCAATTTCGAAACCGCTTCGAGTAATTCCGCCTGTTTCGGCGCCCGCCGGCGCAGCTTCTCGATTTCTTCCGGCGCGATTTCTTTCGCCGCGGTGACAAAGAGTTGTTTCTTCCAACCGACTTCCGCGCGCCGGATCACCTGCGGCAACAGGCTCCGCATCACGGTTTCGATCGGGCAGCAGTAATAGGCGCTCATCCAGCGCGCCAGTTCGATCAGTTTCAAACTGAGCACGGGCCGATCGCCCACCAGCGCTTCAATCGGCCGGATCCCTTTCGCATCGGATTGCTCGAGAATGGCGACCACGGTGGCCAGCGCGGATCTTTCCCGAAACGGCACCCGCACCCGCGAACCGATCGCGGTTTTTTCCGCCAGCAATTCGGGGATCAAATAATCCAGCTCGCGATGGATCGAACGATCGATGACAACGCGGGCGTAGGAGGGCTTGCTCATCGGTTTAGAATCGTCATCGTGCTCCTGCTGGTGATCGACTACTTTCCCACGAAACTTTTTCGAGCACGAGCCGCCGTGACATGGCCCGATTTTTTTTCAAGCTGATCATCTGCCTGCTTCTCGCCGGAGCCGCCGGGTTGCTTTATCTGTCGATGCGCTCCGGCGATCCGCTCTATACGGTCTACGAATGGATCAGCCCGGCCCGGTTCCAACAGCATGACGCGCTCATTCGCACCGTCGCGGCCGAGCATCAGGTCGATCCGATGCTGGTGAAAGCGGTAGTCTGGCGCGAGAGCCGATTCGATGCGCAGAAGTTCGGCACCGCCGGCGAACGCGGCCTCATGCAGGTGAGCGAGAAAGCCGCGACGGAATGGGCGCGGGAAACGAAGGCAGAAAACTTTCGGATTGAAGAATTGTTCGATCCAAAAACGAACCTGGAAGCGGGAACGTGGTATCTGCATCGCGCGATTGAGCATTGGCAAAACCAGGCGAACCCGATGCCATTCGCGCTCGCGGAATATAACGCCGGCGGGAGCCGCGCCCTCCGCTGGGCCGGCGGCGACGATACGAAAGCCGTCGCCGCGAAAACGTTTCTCGACAACATCGATTTCCCCGGGACCCGCAAGTACGTCGATTCGATCATTGCCCGCTACAAATTCTACAAGCGGCGCGGACGGATGTAAGAAAGCCTCACACAAAGGGCACAAAGGTGCACAAAGGATAAATTTTCCGTTGTGTTCCTTTGTGTCCGTTGTGTGAGCTCTTCGCCAAATCGACGGCGATCAATTTCAAGCTAAGAATGAAGCCGATGGACAAAGCGACGATCGCGGACGTGCTCGAAAAGATCGCGACGCTGCTCGAACTGAAGGATGAAAATCCATTCAAAATTCGCGCTTACGTCAACGCGGCGCGTTCGCTCGAAACCTGGGGCGGCACCATTGCCGATCTCGGCAACGAAGAAGTCCTGGAGAAAATCCCGGGCATTGGGAAAGCGATCGCGGCAAAGATCAAAGAACTGGTCGAGACCGGATCGCTGAAATTCTTCGATGACCTGCGCGCGGAATTTCCGGCGGACATTCTCGAATTGTTTTCGCTGCCCGGCCTCGGCGCGAAAAAGATCAAGGCGCTGCACGAGAAATTGCAGGTCAGTTCCATCGCGCAGCTTCACGAAGCGTGCGTCGCCGGCCGGGTCGCGGAGCTGCCGGGATTCGGCAAAACGACCCAGGAAAAACTTTGCCGCGCGATCGACGAGCGCCAGAAATACGAGGGGAAATTCCAGCTCGGGAAGATCGCGGCGGAAGCGGAGCGGTTGCAGGACGATCTGCGAGCGCATTCGGAAGCACTTCACGTTTGCATCGCCGGAAGTTACCGGCGGCGGAAAGAAATCGTGCGCGATCTCGATTTTATCGTCGCCACCAAAGCGCCGGCGGAAATCTCGGCGCTGTTCGTTCAGCATCCGCTGGTCGAATCGGTCATCGCGCACGGGCCGACGAAATCGAGCGTGCGCCTGCGCTCGGGAATTCAATGCGATCTCCGCGTCGTCACCGCGGCGGAGTATCCGTTTGCGCTCAATTATTTTACCGGGAGCAAGGAGCACAACGTCGTCGTCCGGAATCGCGCATTGCAACGCGGGTGGACGTTAAACGAGTACCGGCTCGGCGAAGCAACCGTCGATCCGGCGGCAAAACAAAAGAGGACGCCGCAAAAGATCCCGGCCATTCGCGAGGAAGCCGATCTCTATCGCGCGCTCGATCTCGATTACATTCCGCCGGAGCTGCGCGAAAATTCAGGCGAATTCGAGGCCGCCTCGGCGGGAAAACTACCGCGCCTGATCGAAACGGAGAACCTCCGCGGAACATTTCATTGTCACACCAAAGCGAGCGACGGTCGTAATTCGCTCGAAGAAATGGCGGCCGCGGCGCAGGAACTCGGCTTGCAATATCTCGGGATCGCCGATCACAGCCGAAGCTCGATCCAGGCCCGCGGGCTCGACGAAGCGCGGCTCAAAGTTCAGGTCGCGACGATCAAGAAACTGAATCGCGACTTTGAAAATTTTCGCCTCTTCGCTGGAGTCGAGTGCGACATTCTCCGTGACGGTTCTCTCGATTTTCCCGACGAAATTCTCGCGGCTCTCGATTACGTCGTTGCCTCAATCCACTCCGCGTTCACGCTGTCGGAAGCAGAGATGACGAAGCGGATCATTCGCGCGATGCAAAATCCCCACGTGACGATGCTGGCTCATCCGACCGGCCGGCTGCTGCTGAGACGCGATCCGTACGCCGTCGACATTCCTGCCATCATCGAGGCCGCCGGCGAAACCGGAACCTGGATCGAGCTCAACGCGGCGCCGAAACGACTCGACCTCGACTGGCGTTGGTGGCCGCTCGCGAAAGAAAAAGGAGTGAAGTGCGTGATCAATCCGGATGCGCATGGCGTGGAGCGGCTCCAGGATTTGTGGTTTGGCGTCGGCGCCGCGCGCAAAGGCTGGCTGACGAAAGAGGACGTGATGAATTGCATGCCCCTGGGGAAGATCGAATCGGCGCTGGCGAAGAAGCGTCTTCTGTAGCCGCTTCGCTGTGCGAAGCGCGAACATCAAATCGAGCTCCAGCGCTTCACAGCGAAGCGGCTACAGAAGATCTCGCTGCGGCATAAACATCGTCAGACACTTGCAGGCGCCGCCGGCCTTGAGGAATTCGCTCATCGGCAGCGGATGGCAGGTGTAGCCGCGGTCGTTCAGCGTCGCGACGAGTTTCGGCGCGCCTTCGGGCAAAACGATGTCGCGGCCGAGGACGACAGCGTTGCAGGAAAAGTGGACGGCTTCTTCTTCGGCGACGTCGATCAGGTCGCGGAGGTGTTCGCGAATCGCACGCTGGCCGTATTGATCGAATGCCTTTGGAAACCAGAACGCGCCGCCGTCGGGCAACGGACAGAAACAGGTATCGATGTGGTAAAAGCGCGGATCGACCAGCTCAACCGAAATGACGAGACAGCCGAGCAGGTCCGCGACGGCGCGATGCGAATTGATATCGGACCGAAATTTATAGCCGCAGAAAAGAACGTCGCCGCCGAAGAGGGCGTCACCTTCGCCCTCGAAATAGAGATCCTTCGACAGCCAGACGACTTCGTAGCCGTGCTCTTCCATCCAGCGCGCGAAATGCGGCGCTTCGCCGGCGCGTTCTTCGTGCCGGAAATTACTCGGGATAAAACGGCGACCGATCGTCAAGCCGGCATTAGCGGTGAAAACCATGTCGGGCAATTTCGGCCGCGGGGGAATCAGCTCGATCTTGCAATCGAGGCTCGAGAGTTTTTCGAAAAGCCCTTTCCACTGCGCCTGGGCGATCGGCACGTCGGCGCCGCGGGCGCGGCTCATCCACGGATTGATCTCGTACTCGATGCCATAGTAATCGGGCGGGCAAAGAAGCAGCTGGCGCATACGAAAATCAGCGCGCCAGCGTGACGGTTAACTCGCGGAGGAACGGCTCGAGGTCTGAGACCAGGCCGAGCGATTGAAACGAGCCGCGCTCAGTGAGTTTACTGACCGCAGCCGGATTCACGTCAACGCAGAGGGTTTTCACCTTGGCCGGTAACAGGTTCGCGACCGCCATCGAATGCAACATCGTTCCCATCATCAGGGCGGTCGTTACGCCGGTGATTTTTTCCCGCATCGCGTCCTGGGCTTCGAGCGTGTCGGTGATGACTTCCGGCAATGGGCCATCGTCGCGAATGGAACCAGCCAGAACGAATTCCACGCCGTGCCGCACACACGCGGCCATGATTCCACTCTTGAGCGTTCCATCTTCGACCGCGCGCGAGATGCCGCCGGCTTCGCGGATGATGTTCAGAGCGCGCATTTGATTTTCGTGACCCCGCTCCGCCAGCGAACCTTTTTCCAGATTGATGCCGAGCGACGTACCGAAAAGCGCGTTCTCGATGTCGTGCAGCGCCAGGGCGTTCCCGCCGAAGAGCAAATCGACAAATCCGAGCTCGATCAATTTTTCCAGATGCGGCACCGCGCCGCTGTGGATTAGCGCTGGCCCGGCAACGACGAGGATCTTGCCGCCTTCGGTTCGGGCTCGTTGCAACTCGGTGGCCATTTCGCGAATGATCCCGCTCTTCGGTTTCTCGAGCGAGATGTTGGTGGACATGAATTCGAAAACGTCCGTCCGCGCCGTGGATCGTTGCACCGGCACGACCTTGATCCCCTGATGGCCGACGACGATTTCCATCCCGCGCCGGACTTCGTGAAATTTCTTCGCAGTCGCTCGCTGCGCTTCGCGATCCACGACGATCGCGCAATCCATCAAGGCCGGATGCACTTCGATCTCGGTCCCGTCGAAGGTGATGAGCGTTTGCTGATTTGTAGTGACGTAGAAATCGTTCGGGAATACACCGTCGGCCGGAGCCGGCGTGAGCTGTACGTCCTTCTTTTCCACGACTTCGGCGCCGTGCTGGCGCAGCCGCAGGACGATGTCGTCGAGCAACTCGTGGGTCGGCGCCGAGACCTCGATTTGGGCGAAACTTTGATCGACCCGATTTTGCCCGATCTTGATCTCGCCGATCTTGAAATCGCCCCCCTGAGTAAGGATCTGGTCGAGCACCTTCGGCAGAATAAGCGAGTCGATGATGTGGCCGCGTAAAATAATCGTCTCGGAAAACATCGGCCCGGAACCTAGCTCAGGGCCTCCGGCGCGCCAAACTTTGTGACCTTTGTACTTTGTGTGAGATTGACGTCGTGGACGATCAGCTGCCCGCCGTCATAGCGAAGATCGAGCGCACGCTCGCGATCAGGCCAGAGTGTTTCGTAACGCATCCGTCGGAGCTGAGGGTTATCCGCGCGTTGTCGGATGAAGAGTTGCGCGATATGACGCGACAACACGGCTGGCGCGTCGTTCGCCGCGTGGGCGGAAGGCAGATCGAATTCTACAACGACGCGGCGGTTAGCTTTCGGCCACTGTAGCCGCGGCTTCTGTAGCCGCTTCGCTATGCGAAGCGTGAGTACGGCTGTGAATGTTCTCCCGCGTCGCCCACAGGGCGACGGCTACAGAAGAATCACGCGTCGGAAAAAAACCCAGTCAGCGGACTGGTAGCTGACGCGCTCGAACGCGCTTCGGCCAAACCAATCTCGCGCGCTTCCCGGCCGGCTTCGACTGCTTTCCGAAACGCGTGCGCCATTCGGCTCGGGTCCGAGGCAATGGCGATCGCGGTGTTCACCAATACGGCATCCGCCCCCATCTCCATCGCTTCGGCGGCCTGGCTGGGCGCGCCCAACCCGGCATCAACTACGACCGGCACCGTTGCCTGTTCGATAATGATCTCGATCTGCGCCCGCGTTTCGATCCCGCGATTGCTCCCGATCGGCGAACCGAGCGGCATCACGGTCGCGGTGCCCACGTCCTGCAATCGCTTCGCCAGGACCGGATCGGCATTGATGTAGGGCAGAACGACGAATCCGTCCTTCACCAGAATTTCCGCCGCGGCCAGCGTCTCGACCGGATCAGGCAGCAGATAACGCGCGTCGGGATGAATCTCGAGCTTCACCCAGTTCGGCAAACCAGCCGCGACCGCGAGCCGCGCCAACCGCACCGCTTCCGCCGCGTTCCGCGCTCCGCTCGTGTTTGGCAAAAGGAGGAACCGCTTCGGATCGATGAAATCGAGAATGTTGGCGAAGGCGTCATGTTTGCCGGAAAGATCTGCACGCCGCAGCGCGACCGTCACGATCTCTGTTCCGCTCGCGATGAGCGCATCGCGCATCAATTCGTTCGACCCGAATTTCCCCGTCCCGACGAGCAGCCGCGACGTGAATTCGCGATCTGCGATTTTCAACTTGGAGAGCTTATCGGACATTGTTCAAACCCTAACGCTTTTCTCGCTTGTACCAACATTCGTTCTGCCTAAATCTCAATCGTGACTGCGTTTGATTTGCGGCTCGCCGATTGCGTTGAAGGAATGAAGGAACTCGACGACCAATCGATCGATCTGGTGGTCACGTCACCACCCTACAACCTTGGCATCGCCTACAGCCGTTATTCCGATCGAGAGGAGCGAGGTGATTACCTTGATTGGTGCGAAAAGTGGGCGGCCGAAATGCGACGCGTGTTAAAAGCCGCTGGCTCGCTCTTCCTGAATGTGGGTGCCTCGCCCTCCAATCCATTATTGCCCCACGAACTGGTCCTTCGGCTCCGCGATTTATTCGTTCTTCAAAACACGATCCACTGGATCAAGGCGATCTCGATCGACGATGACAACGGCCTAACGACTTCACGCGGCCATTTCAAACCGATCAGCTCGCCGCGTTACCTGAACGATTGCCACGAATACGTCTTTCATCTCACGCCGGAAGGCCGAACGCCGATCGACCGGCTCGCGCTTGGCGTTCCTTACGCCGACAAGAGCAACATCGCGCGGTGGAGTCACACGAAAGGAAAAGATCGGCGCTGCCGCGGCAATACGTGGTTCGTCCCCTACGAAACAATTCAGCGTCGCGCGAAGGAGCGGCCGCATCCGGCAACCTTCCCGGTGCAATTGGCGGAATGGTGCCTCAAGCTCCACGGAATTTCGCGCGTCGAAACGATGCTCGATCCGTTTCTCGGGATCGGAAACTCCGCTGTCGCCGCGAAACGTTGCGACGTGAAAAACTTCATCGGTTTCGAGATCGACGAAGAATATCTCGCCGAAGCGCGGAGACGTCTTCTGTAGCCGCTTCGCTGTGCGAAGCGCCGTAGCAGGCAGCGATTCAACAAACGCTTCGCACAGCGAAGCGGCTACAGAAGAGCTACAGACATTCTACAAAAGCGTCCCGGTCTCGTTCGTTTTCGGCAACGGCGGCGGGCCGTTCGAACTGGTCGCCTGATATTTCTCGAGCGGCTTAACCAAATTCCCGGGCAACGGCCGGACGCGATCGAAGATCCGGTCGGCGATCGGCTTCGCGACGAGATAACCGGCGGCGAACATTTCCATCCGGGCATCGAGGTTATCGATGTAGTTGAGCGCCATCGCTTCCGGCGTCTTGGGACTGACCGGCGAACCGAACTGTGGTTCGCCGTGATGCGCGCCAATCAGATGGAGCAGATGCATCCGGACGTCTTCCGAAGACGGCGTGCAATTACTCCAGGCGCGGACATTTTCTTCCGTCTGCAATTTTCGCCAGAGCGAATTCACCAGCTCGAGTCCAATCGAAATATGCCCCATCAATTCGCCGCGCTCGTCGTAGCCCATCGTAAATCCCGTCTCGGGCAAATGATTTTCCCAAAGCTTTCCAGCATCGTGGAAAAGAACGCCGGCGATGAGCAGATCGAGATTGAGCTGCGGATAAAGCGGCGCGATCACCAGCGCCATTCGCATCATCTGGGCGACGTGCTCGACGAGACCGCCGCGCCGCGCGTGATGGTACGAACGCGCGCCGGCGGTGCGGCGAAAACGTTCGCCATGCTCGGCGATGAACGCTTCACCGAGAGCACGCAGTCGCGGATCTTCGAGCGCGCGCGTCCGTTCGACGATATATTCCAAGTCCGCGGCCTGCTTCGCGCGCAATTCCGGCGGGCCTTGCAACAACTCCGAACGCTCCTCTCCGTTCAGGTGCCGCACCTTCCAGTTCCGCGCATCCAGTCCGAATTGCTGGTGCTGCACAAACTCGCCGCTTAGCTCGATGAAATCGGAACCCTTCAGCGAACCGCAGGCGCGAAATTCCGGATGATCGCTCCAGACGCGCAGCGTCATCCGATCGCACGCGTCGGCGAGGTTCAACTCGCAGTACGGCTTTTGTTCCCGCGTCACTTTCGCGGTCACGCCTTCCACCTGGACATGAACGCGCGCCTCCACGGCCGCCCCGTTCTGGGCATGACGGCGAATTTCGGTGAGCGTCAGTAACTGCATTCCTGTAGCGGCGGTCTATGACCGCCGATTCCGGCGGGGATTCTTAATCACAGTGGTGAATTTATTTCGCCGCCTCGATCGCCCCGCAGGCAACACGTGCGCCCGAGTTACCCGACGGATCAGTTTTGAGGTCGTCCTCTTTCTCGTGAACAACGACCGATTTACCGATGATCGAATTCGCACCGCTCAAACTCAGCTTCCCTTTCCAATCGAAATGCGTTTTGCCGGAAGCATCGGTCTCAATGTTCCCGAGATCGCCCTCGTGCCGCTCCGTCGTCATCGGGCCGCCATGCTTATGCTGCGTCGGATTGAAATGGGCGCCGGCCGAAGCGGCATCAGGCGCGGAGCAATCTCCTTTTTCATGAATATGGAACCCATGTTTGCCCGGCTTCAATCCAGTGATGTCGGCAACGACGTGAACCTCATCGCCCATTTTCATGAACGTCACCGTACCCGTGACCTGACTGCCGGACTTCGCTTCCAATTTGCAGGTCGCGTTCGTCACATCCTGCCCGTGCGCCACCAACGCCAGAGCGCACACCATCCCCAGCGAAATGATTAATGTTTTCATGGCGGCAACCGTACGGCCACCGCTCGCGAAATGAAAATAATTAATCGATGAGCCGTTGTTCGATCCCGCTGTAGGCATCGACGCGTCGATCGCGCAGGAATGGCCAATGCGTCCGGGTAACGTCGACGCGATCCCAATCGATTTCGGCTGAGACGATTTCTTCGCGATCGGCGCTCCCTTTCACAATAATCTCGCCGCTCGGCGCGACCATGAAGCTTTGTCCCCAAAACTCGATCCCCTCGCCGCCCGCCGGCGCTTCATGACCGACACGATTGATCGCGGCGACGTAGCATCCGTTCGCGATCGCATGACTGCGTTGCATTGTTTCCCACGCGGAATACTGGGCCGCGCCGTATTTTTCTTTTTCGCGCGGATGCCAACCGATCGCTGTCGGATAAAATAAAATCTGGGCGCCGCGAAGCGCCGTGAGCCGCGCCGATTCCGGGTACCATTGGTCCCAGCAAACGCAGACGCCGATTTTCCCGTGCGTCGTCGGCCACGCCTGGAACCCAAGATCGCCCGGCGCGAAATAAAATTTCTCGTAGTACGAAGGATCGTCGGGGATATGCATCTTGCGATACTTCCCGAGGTATTGGCCGTCGGCGTCGATGATCGCGGCGGTGTTGTGGTAAACGCCGGCCGCGCGTTTCTCAAAGAGCGACGCGACAATGACGACGCCACATTCGCGCGCGACTTTTTCCAGCTCCGATGTGGTGGGGCCGGGAATTTCCTCCGCGAGCGCGAAGTAGGCGTGGTCTTCGCTCTGGCAGAAGTATTGCGAGCGAAATAATTCCGGCAGGCAAACAATCTGCCCGCCGTCTTTCGCCGCGTCGCGAATCCGCGCGATCGCTTTCGCCAGATTTGCAGCCGGGTCGGTCCCGCACTGCATCTGGACGAGCGCGATCTTCGTTTTCGTCACTTCACCGAATCCGCCGGGACGATCTTGATGCTCTCGACGTTTATCCGCTTCTCGGGCCGATCGCCGGGCAGCGTTTTCGTCGTCGCAATCTTGTCGAGCACGTCCTCACCTTTGATCAGCTTTCCAAAGGCGGTGTATTGCCCGTCGAGAAACGTCGGGTTGCCGTGACAGATGAAGAACTGGCTGCCGGCGGAATTCGGATCCTGCGAGCGCGCCATCGAAAGCACGCCCTTCGTGTGCGATTTCTTATTGAACTCGGCGTCGATCTTGTAGCCGGGATCGCCCGTGCCCCAGCGCGATTGCTTGCTCTCGTCTTTCGTCAGTGGATCGCCGCCTTGGATCATGAAGCCCTTGATCACGCGGTGGAACGCGGTGCCGTCGTAAAAACCGGATTTCGCCAGCTTCTTGAAATTTTCGACCGTCTTCGGCGCCACGTCCGGCCAGAATTCGGCCACCATTTCGCCTTCGCTGGTCTTAATCACTGCGACTTCTTTTTGTTCACTCATGGCGGCGGTATCTTTCTTTTCTTCCTTTTTCTCCTCGCCTCGCCCCGGCGCGGCGACGAACGCCAACCCGAGCACGCAGCAAAGCAACATTTGTTTCATGGCCTTGACCCTACCGTTCAACCTCGAACCTTCAACCGATTCTGGCTTCGTCATTCGTCATTCGTCATTCGTCATTTGCCATGATATTCCTGGAGCGTCTTCACGTGGACCTGGCTGCGCTGCAAGGAACGGATCCCGTTCGCGCTCGCCTGTCCGGCGCGGATCGTGGTCATGATCGGAATTTTTTTCGCGAGCGATGCATTCCGGATCCGGACTTCGTCTTCACGCGGAATTTTGCCGCTCGGCGTATTAATGATGAAGTGGATGTCGCCGTTGGTCACGAGATCGAGCACGTTCGGGCGGCCTTCGCGAATCTTATATACTTTCGTGACCGGAATTCCGGCCTCGTGCAACGCTGCCCATGTCCCGCTGGTGGCGATGATCTGGAAACCGATCTCGACAAATTCTCGCGCGAGCGGAATCACGGCCGGCTTGTCGCTGTCCTTCACACTGATAAAGACGTTGCCCGACTTCGGGAGCGGCGGCGGCGCGGCCATCTGCGATTTCGCGTAGGCCAGGCCGAGATCGGCATCGATCCCCATGACTTCGCCGGTCGATTTCATTTCCGGACCAAGCGCGATGTCGTGACCCTGATAACGCAGAAATGGGAAGACCGCCTCCTTCACGGAAAAATGCGTCGGGATAATTTCTTTGGTGAAACCGAGCTCGGCTAGTGTCTTGCCGGTCATCACTTTCGCAGCCAGCTTCGCCAGCGGAACTCCAATCGCCTTGCTCACGAACGGCACCGTTCGCGACGCGCGCGGATTCACTTCGAGCACATAAACTTCCTCGCCCTTCACCGCGAACTGGACGTTCATCAGGCCGCGCACTTTCAGCTCTCGCGCCATGGCTTTGGTCGCGGTCCGGATTTGTTCGAGCACTTTCGACGAGAGCGAGAAGGTCGGGATGACGCAGGCGCTGTCGCCGCTGTGAATGCCAGCCTGCTCGATGTGCTCCATGATCGCGCCGATCACGCTCGTCTCGCCATCCGCGATGCAGTCGACGTCCACTTCGATCGCGTCCTCGAGGAAACGATCGACCAGGACCGGGCGATCGGAACTGACTTCGATCGCGCTCTGCATGTAACGGCGGAGATCGTCGGCGTTATAAACCAGTTCCATGGCGCGTCCGCCCAAAACGAATGATGGCCTAACGAGCACTGGATAACCGATCCGGTCCGCGATTGCGACCGCTTCATCGGGGCTGACGGCGGAGCCGCTCGGCGTCTGCCGCAGTCCAAGTTTGTCGAGCATCGCGGCAAAGAGCTTCCGGTCTTCCGCCATCTCGATGCTCTCCGGCTGCGTTCCAATGATCGGCACCCCGGCCGCCTTCAATCCTTCCGCGAGATTGAGCGGCGTTTGCCCGCCGAATTGGACGATCACGCCCTCGGGCAATTCCTGCTCGTATATATTGAGCACGTCCTCGAGCGTGAGCGGTTCGAAATAAAGTTTGTCGCTCGTGTCGTAATCCGTCGAAACCGTTTCCGGATTCGAGTTCACCATGATGGTTTCGAACCCGATCTCGCGGAGCGCGAAGGCCGCATGGACGCAACAGTAATCGAACTCGATCCCCTGCCCGATCCGGTTCGGTCCGCCGCCGAGGATCATGATCTTGGGCCGGTCGGTCCGCCGCATCTCGTTCTCCGTCCCGTAGGTCGAGTAATAGTACGGCGTGAACGCTTCGAACTCCGCCGCGCACGTGTCGACCAGCCGGTAGGTCGGAATCACGCCGGCTGCTTTGCGATCCGCCCGGACCGTGGACTCGGACTTTCCGTTCGTGATCGACAACTGCCGATCGGAGAAACCGAGCTTTTTCGCGCGGCGGCGCTCGAGTTTCGCCAATTGTTTTTGTTCCGCCACGATCTGCCGGACGTTGTGCAGGAACCATCGGTCGATCTTCGTGAGCTCGAAGACTTCGTCGATCGACATGCCGTCCTGAAATGCCTGGGCGAGATGGAAGACGCGCTCGGCATTGGGGATCGCGAGCTTGAGGCGAAGCGCTTCGGGTTCGAGTCGCTTGTCGTTGCCGTCGCCGCAGAGACCGAAGCGTTTGATCTCGAGCGACCGTAGCGCTTTCTGAAGCGCCTCTTTGAACGTCCGCCCGATCGCCATCGCTTCGCCGACGCTTTTCATCTGCGTCGTTAATGTCGGATCCGCCTGCGGAAATTTTTCGAAGGTGAAGCGCGGAACCTTGACGACGCAGTAATCAATCGTCGGCTCGAAGCTGGCCGGGGTTTCGCGAGTGATGTCGTTCCGGATTTCGTCGAGCGTGTAACCAACTGCCAACTTTGCGGCGATCTTCGCGATCGGGAATCCGGTCGCCTTCGAGGCAAGCGCGCTCGAACGCGAGACGCGCGGATTCATTTCGATCACAACCATCCGGCCGTTGTCCGGGTTCACGGCGAACTGGATGTTCGAGCCGCCAGTCTCGACGCCGATTTCGCGGATCACTTCGAACGAAGCGTCGCGCATCATCTGGTATTCCTTGTCGGTCAGCGTCTGGGCGGGCGCAACCGTGATCGAGTCCCCGGTGTGCACGCCCATCGCGTCGAAATTTTCGATCGAGCAGATGACGACGCAGTTGTCCGCGCAATCGCGCATTACCTCCATCTCGAATTCCTTCCAGCCGACGAGCGATTCCTCGATGAGCACTTCGGTCACCGGCGACAGGGCGAGACCGCGCTCGACGATTTCCTCCAGCTCGACGCGATTGTAGGCGATCCCGCCGCCGGAACCGCCGAGCGTGAACGCCGGGCGAATGATGAGCGGAAACTTGTCGATTGTGTCCGCGATCTGGTTCGCGTCGGCGATCGAATGCGCAACACCCGAGCGCGGCACATCCAGCCCGATCCGCAGCATCGCTTCCTTGAAGAGCTGCCGGTCCTCGCCTTTCGCGATCGCCTGCGCATTCGCGCCGATGAGTTTCACGTTGTGCCTCACGAGCGCGCCGTTGCGATTCAACTCCATGGCAACATTGAGCGCCGTCTGCCCGCCCATCGTCGGCAGGATCGCGTCCGGTTTTTCCCGCGCGAGGATCGCTTCGACAACTTCCGGCGTGATCGGTTCGACGTACGTCCGGTCGGCAAATTCCGGGTCGGTCATGATCGTGGCCGGGTTCGAATTCACCAGCACGACCTGGTAGCCTTCCTCGCGCAACGCCTTGCAGGCCTGGACGCCGGAATAGTCGAACTCGCAGCCCTGCCCGATCACGATCGGGCCCGAGCCAATCAGCAGAATTTTGTGGAGCTCGTTATTCCGCGGCATTTGCGCGAGCGGACGATAGACGAAATCACGGCGAGGTCACGCCACTTCCGCCATCCGCCTTGCTGGGATCCGGAATTGGGTCAATCGCCGAAGGTCTCCTTCAACCAATCTCCGAACTGGCGAATGACCAGCTGGAGAAATGCGCCGGGCGATTCTTTCAGCGACTCGATGATTCGCGGGCTGAGGTCCTGCTCCGGTTGCTCAGTCGTTCCGGACAGATGCACCGTCGTCCAAAGATATCCGTCCTTCTCAGTGGAAAAAACTTCTTCGGCGTGCGGCAACCACTCCAAATATTCACGGGCAAGGCCAAGCCGGACGGCGCCGCCCAACGACTTCTCGCGAATTGAAATCGAACCTTCGATTCGGAATTTCCCTTTGTCTTCGATCGCGATGTTCTTGATTTCGACACTGGGATTATTCCAATCGAGCTCGGCCGAGCATTCGCTCAAGTTCAGTTCTTCGATCGATTTCTTTCCGGTGATGCTACTGAGCGTTTGAAGAAACGGCAGGCGTCTTACGCGGCCGTCGCCGATTTGGAGCGAGGCGTGGACCCGCGACGTTTCGAGTTTCGGTTGTGATCCAGTCCAATGGACGTCGCCCGCGGCGCCGCCACTGAAGTGATCACGCCAGCTTGCCGGCAGCCATTCGCGCAGCAGCAGCTTCTCGAACTTCAACTTGAAATCCACGCTCTTGTCCTCGCGCGTTCCGGCAGTGCCTTTCGCGCGGATAAATCCATCGCTTTGCGAAGCGGGCGCGACATCGAGCTCGTAGAGCGTGAGCATCGTCTTGGTGATCAGCAAATGCGTGCGCCGCAACCGCAGATCGGGAATGAGGGCGCCCTTCATCATGCCGCCGGTCGCCTGATATTCGAAATCGCGGCCGTGAGGCGTGATCAATAAATGGGTGCCGAAGAAGCCGCCTTTCTCGTTGCGGAACCGCCAGGTTACGTCGGCCGGCTCGGACCAGACTTTGGCAAGATAGACCCGGTCGGGGAGAAAGATGTGATACCACGGTTTGCTCGGCGACGGCTCCGGCGTTGGTTCGTAAACCTGAATGGCCACCTCGCCTCCGGCGATGCCCACTTCGTCCAGTTGCCAGCGACGCAGAAAGATACCGAGTGGATTGAAGTGGGCCGCGATTCCACGCGCGTCGATCGCCGTCAACGCCTTGCGGCCATTTCGCGCTTGGAATCCGTCGCTGGCCGCGGACAAGAATCCGGTCCGCCGGATCGGAGAATATTTTCCGGCGGGAAAATGCAATCCTTTGGCAGTCTGTTTTTCGAGCTCAGCCCGAAACGCGTCGCTCTCCACGTAACGAGTCAGCCGTGGATTCAGGAGGACGACAGTTCCGGCCGCTGCGATGACGAAAAGTCCGATGAGAACCGCGATTGTTCGCCGCCGCGTCAGCGCCCGCATCCCCAAGTCTCGGCGCGAGAGTGGATGCACGCGAAGCAATTTGGAAGGGTTATTGAGTGAAGCCGGGCAGGCCCTATAATTGAACCCGGATGCGCATCCTGCTGATCGAGGACAAAAAGAAGACGGCCGGCTTTTTAGCGAAAGGGCTGCGCGAGGACGGGCTCGCGGTTGAGATCGCGCACGATGGCGAGAGCGGCCTCGAATTAGCGCGCACGAAAAAGTTCGATCTTCTCATCGTCGACGTGATGTTGCCGAACAAGGACGGCTGGGCGGTCGTGACCGAATTGCGGAAGAGCGGGATGCGGACGCCGATTCTTTTTCTCACCGCGCGCGATAGCGTGCGCGATCGCGTGAAAGGTCTGGAACTGGGCGCCGACGATTATCTGGTGAAGCCGTTCGCGTTTTCCGAGCTCATGGCCCGCGTCCATTCCCTGCTGCGACGCGCGCCGAATCAGCGCCAGGAAATGTTGCGTATTCGCGACCTGGAAATCGACACCCGCCGGCACAAGGCCACCCGCGCCGGCGCGCCGTTGAATCTGACCGCGAAGGAATTTCTGCTCCTGACCCATCTCGTGCGTTCGGCCGGCCAGGTGGTTTCGCGTGCGGAAATTGCGAGCCACGTCTGGGACATTAATTTCGCCACGAACACGAACGTGGTGGACGTGATGGTGCGGCGATTGCGCGCCAAGGTGGACGATCCGTTCCAGCCGAAACTCATCCACACTGTGCGCGGCGCTGGCTATGTCCTCAAAGCCGGCTGAACCGCGCTCGATCGCGTCGCAGCTCGTCCTGCTCTTCACCCTCGCGGCCGCATTCCTCCTCTCATGCGGGCTCGGCGCGCTTTACTGGATCGTCGTTCAGCACGCTTTCGAGGAAGACAACGAAGTCCTGGCCGACAAGGTCGCCGCGGTCCGGGCCGATTTGAGCGCGGCGGGCGGATTCAATGTCGTCACCGAGGAATTGAAAAGCGTCCGCGCCGGCGAACGCGCCGCCTATTGGGTGCGCATTCTCGATTCAGCCAAGCGCGTCACCGCGGAGACGCCCGGAATGACCGCGCTCTTGCCGACTTCCGTTTTTGCCGACGCGAAAAAGCCGAAAGACTTTCACAGCGAAGGCCGTTTGTTTTCGCTCATAACGAGCGAGCAGCGAACCGCGACCGAACGTTTTACGATTCAGGTCGCGCAGGACCGGACGGCCGACGAGCGCTTCATGAAACAATTCGCGATGCTGCTCGTTGCGGTGCTCGCGCTTGCCGTCGCGGCGTCCGCGATCATTGCATGGAGCGTGACGAAACGCGGCCTGCGACCGCTTGGGAAGATGACGCGCGCGCTAAAACGCGTCGGCCCAAAGCAACTCCACGAGCGCGTCACCGCCGTCGGCTGGCCGCGGGAACTTCAGCCGCTCGCGGTCGCGTTCGACGATATGCTGGCGCGACTCGAAGATTCGTTCGTCAGGCTGTCGCAGTTCTCCGCCGACATCGCGCACGAGCTTCGGACGCCCATCGGCAACATTCGCGGCGAAGCCGAGGTTGCGCTCACCCGCTCGCGTTCCGCCGAAGAATACCGTGAAGTGATTGAATCGACGATCGCCGAGTGTCAGCACCTAGGCCACATTGTCGACAATCTGCTTTTCCTCGCGCGGACCGAAGGCGCCGAAGGACATCTTCAACGCAGTTCCTTCAATGGCCGCGCCGCAATCGAGAAAATCGCGGCGTTCCATGAGCTGATTGCCGAGGAGCAGAGATTGACGATTCGTTGCGAGGGCGAAGGCATGTTCAGGGCCGACGAAATGTTGTTTAGCCGCGCGGTAAACAACCTTGTCGAGAACGCCATTCACCACACGCCGGCCGGCGGATCGATCACTATTTCGATCGCGGAGTCCAAGGTCTCAGTGAAAGACACTGGCAACGGGATTGCCCCCGAACATTTGCCGCGCGTATTCGATCGCTTCTATCGCGCCGACCCTTCGCGCAGCACCGAAGGCGTCGGCCTGGGTC